>NZ_CP082923.1:3233300-3879960 GCF_019931575.1 Caulobacter segnis
GGTCGACCTCGCGGAAGCTGGCTCTGGCCACGCGCGCGCCGGTGAAGTCCGCGCCGCGCAGGTCGGCGCCGTCCAGCATCGCCTCGCTGAGGTCCGCCGTCTGGACCAGGGCATAGCGCAGGCGGGCCGATTGCAGGCTGGCCCGGGTCCGGCGATCGGGCCCCAGCGGCAGCGGCGACAGGAACGCCTGGCGCAGGTCGGCCTTGGTCAGGTTGGCGCCGGTCAGCTTGGCGCCACGCAGGTCCGCGCCGCGCAGATTGGCCGTACGCAGGTCGGCGTTCTGAAGGTTCGCGCCCTGCAGCTGGGCGCCGGAGAGGTCCAGGCCGACCATGCAGGCGCCCTTGGCGCTCATGGCCGTCAGGCGCAGGCCCCTCAGCTTGTCGCCCAGCGGGCGCAGGTCCTCGCCGTCCAGGCGGGCGGCCGCGCCCTCCTTGCCGCCGGTCTGGCACCAGCGCTGATTGTCAAGGCAGCGCTGATAGAGCTCCTGCGCCTTGGCCAGGGCCTCGCGGGTCGAGGTCTTCAGCGCGCCGTCCATGCTGGCGCCGCCGACGCGGGCGGTGGAGGTGTCGACATTGGCCATCACCGCGCCGGAGAGGTTCGCGCCCTCCAGGTTCGCGCCCTTGACGTCGGCCCCGTCGAGGATCGCCCCGACCAGGTTGGCTTCCTTGAGGTTGGCACCCGACAGCTTGGCGCCGCGCAGCGAACAGTCGCTGAAGTCGGCCTTGAACGCCGAGACGCCCTCGAACTGCGAGCCGTCCAGGGTGGCGCCCGAGAAGTTGACCTCGTCCACCTCGCCCTGACGGGTCTCGTGGCGAAGGGTGTCGAGACCCTTGCGCGGATGGGGAATGGCCACCTGACCTTCGCGGAAGTCGGCCTGGGTCAGGTCGGCCTGGGCCAAGTTGGCGCCGCGCAGGCAGGCGCCGCGCAGGTCGGCGCGGACCAGCGAGGCCTGGCGCATGTCGCTCTTGCGCAGGTCGCTGCCGAACAGGCTGGCGCGGTCCAGCTTGGTGCGCACCATGCGGCAGCCTTCCAGGATCGAGGCGGACAGGTCCGCGTCGGTCAGATTCCGGAACGACAGATCAAGGCCCGACAGCTGCAAAAAGCGTAGGGAGGCCCGTTTGCCGCCCTGCTTGCCGGTAACGAATTTCTCGTGCGCCGTTACGATCATGTCGAGCTCGGCTTGGCTCAGGCGACGACGCCCGGCCACGCTTTGCGCGGCGTTCATAACGCTTTCCCCGTGGAGTTCTTTTATCAGTTGCGCGGGAGCGTAACGGCGATCGACGAGCGAACCGTTAAGCCCGCGTCGCTTTGTCGCGAAATATCAGATCACGTCTTCCAGGCCGCGCGCGCCCAGGCGGATCGCGCCGGTCAGGTCGATGTCGCGGAGCTGGGCCCCGGTGAAATTGGCGCGCGAGATGTCCGCCCCGGTCAGGCGGGCCTGGCGCAGGTCGGCGCGGGCCAGATCGGCGTTGGCCAGGATGGCCCCGGTCAGGTCGACGGGCAGCACGCGGTCAGCGGCGATCAGCAACGGGCCCAGCTGGGCGTCGCGCAGATCCGAGCCCGCCAGCTTGGCGCCCTTCAGCCGCGCCCCGCGCAGGTCGGCCCGGCGCAGGTTGCAGGCCCGCAGGTCCGCGCCCTCCAGCTGGGCGCCCTGCATCTGCACGCCCTCCATGTCGAGGCCGTAGAACACCGCCGCCTTGGCCGACAGGGCCGTCAGGTTATAGCCGCGGATCGAGCGCAGGTTACGCAGGTCGGCCTTGTCGAACACCGACGGCTTGCCCTCGACGCCGCCCGTGTCGATCCACCGCGCGTGGTCGGCGATCATCTGCTCGTAGGGCAGGTCCGAGACGCTCTTGCCCGACGGCTTGTCGGTCAGGGCGCCTTCCATGTTGGTGTCGTTGATGTTCCACGACATCGTCTTGACGCCGACCAGCACGGTGTTGCGCAGGTCCGCGCCGGTCAGGTTGGCGCCCGACAGGTCGGCGCCGGCCAGGTTGGCCCCGTTGAAATTGGCCTGCTTGAGATTGGCGCGGACCAGCTTGGCGTCCTTGAGGATCGCGTCGCTGAAGTCGGCCTTGGTGGCGACGATGCCCGACAGGCGCGAGCGCTCGAGATTGGCGCCCGAGAGGTTGGTGCTGGAAGCGTAGGCCTCGCGCTGGGTCAGCTCGATGACCTTGTAGCCTTCCTTGCGGTCGGCGGCGGCGATCGTGCCTTCGCGCAGGTCGGCCTCGAACATGTCGGCGCCGGTGAGGTTGGCGCCCCGCAGGCTGGAGCCGCGCAGGTCGGCGCGGCGCAGGCTGGCGTCCGTCAGGTCCGCCCCCTGCATGTCGGCGCCGTAGCAGTTGGCGTTGTCCAGCTTGGTCTTGCGCAGGTCGCAGCCGACCATGACCGCGCCGGTGAAATCGGCGTCGCACAGGTTACGGCCCGTCAGCGAGAGACCGGAAATATCGCAGAAGGCGAAGACGGCGCGCGCGCCGCCCATCCGGGCCGACCACAGGCGGTCGTGCTTGGCGCAGATGAGATCAACATCCTGCTGCGTCAGGCGCTTGTAGTCCTGTGTCGTCGGCGCGGCGGCGCTCATGGCAGGCCTGGAATCCCAAAGTGAGGGTTCACCATGCACCGGCCAAAATTAACGTCGTCTTTCCAAGGGCTTCTGGTGAAGCTTGAAAATTAACCGACTTGCGGAAGAGCCTCGGCGCGCTTCTCGTCCAGGTAGCGCGCGCTGGTGGGCTTCAGGTTCGCATCCAGCTCGATGACTAGCGGGTTGCCGGTCGGGATCTCGACGCCGACGATCTTGTCGTCCGGCACGTTGAACAGGTGCTTGACGATGGCGCGCAGCGAGTTGCCGTGGGCGGCGATCAGCAGGGTCTCGCCGGCCTTCAGGTGCGGGGCGATATCGCTTTCCCAGTACGGCAGCACCCGGACCAGGGTCGTGGCCAGGCTCTCGGTCGAGGGCAGGTCCGCGCCCTTGTAGCGACGGTCCTTGCTGAAGTCGTACTCGCCGCCCGGGGCCAGTTCCGGCGGCGGCACGTCGTACGAGCGACGCCAGATGGTGACCTGGGCCTCGCCGTGCTTCTCGGCGGTCTCGGCCTTGTTCAGGCCGGTCAGGCCGCCGTAGTGGCGCTCGTTCAGACGCCAGTCCTTGGTCACCGGCACGAACGATTGCTTGGCGGCGTCCAGGGCCAGGTTGCCGGTGCGGATGGCGCGGGTCTGGACCGAGGTGAACAGGTGGTCGATCTGGATGCCGGCCGCCGCGATCAGCTCGCCGCCCTTGCGGGCCTGGGCCTCGCCCTCGGCGGTCAGGTCGACGTCGACCCAGCCCGTGAAGCGGTTTTCCAGGTTCCACTGGCTTTGGCCATGGCGGAGCAGGACGAGCGTCGGCATCGGGCTTCCTTCGTAGATCGGGCGAATGTCAGGCGCGGGCTAAGGCCAGCCGACGGCAGCGTCAAGCACGGAAGCCGTCTTTAGCCTCGCCCTTCGCCTTCATCGCCCCTCCCCCGCGCCGCCGCCCGTGCTATAGGCGGGCCATGCCTGATCGCATCTTCATGCCGCTGATGGGGCTGATCGCCCTGGCCTTGATCACCTTCTCGCTCGTCTGGCCGCAAGGCCAGGGCGACCGCTCCTGGGGCCCGTTCGGCCATACGCCTGAGCAGCAGACGCCCGAGATGAAGGCCAGGATCCAGCGTGAGAAGGACGCCGCCACCCGTCGCGACGCGGCGGCCAAGAAGGCCGTCGAGGCCTCGACCCCGCTGCCGCAATGAGCGCCTTCGACGCCGTCGCGGTCGCCCGCCGCGTGCTGAGCATCGAGGCCGACGCCCTGGCCACGCTGTCCGAGTCGCTGGGCGAGGCCTTCGCCCGAGCGGTCGAGACGATGTTCGACGCCAAGGGCCGCATCGTCTGCACCGGCATGGGCAAGTCCGGCCACGTGGCGCGCAAGATCGCCGCCACCCTGGCCTCGACCGGCACCCAGGCCATGTTCGTCCACCCCGCCGAGGCCTCGCACGGCGACCTCGGCATGATCGGTCCTGACGACGTGGTGCTGGCGCTGTCGAAGTCGGGCGAGGCGCGCGAGCTGTCGGACGTCATCGCCTATGCGAACCGGTTCTCGATCCCGCTGGTCGCCATGACCGCCTTCTCGGACAGCCAGTTGGGACGCGGCGGCGACATCGTGCTGCTGCTCCCGGACGCGCCGGAGGCCACGGCGGAAGTCAGCGCCCCCACCACCTCGACCACCCTGCAGATCGCCCTGGGCGACGCCCTCGCCGTGGCCCTGCTGGAGCGGCGCGGCTTCACGGCCAGCGACTTCCGCGTCTTCCATCCCGGCGGCAAGCTGGGCGCGATGCTGCGCACGGTCGCCGACCTGATGCATGGCGACGGCGAGCTGCCGCTGATCGCCGCCGACGCCCCGATGCCCGCCGCGCTGCTGGTGATGAGCGAAAAGCGCTTCGGCGCGGTCGGCGTCGTCGATCCCGCGGGCCGCCTGGCCGGCCTGATCACCGACGGCGACCTGCGTCGCCACATGGACGGCCTGCTTCAGCACACCGCCGGCGAGGTCATGACGCGCGGTCCGCTGACGATCGCCCCCGGCGCCCTGGCCGCCGAGGCCCTGAAGATCATGAACGAGCGCCGCATTACCGTCCTGTTCGTGGTGGAAGCCGACCGCCCCGTCGGCGTGCTGCATGTCCACGACCTGCTCCGCGCCGGCGTGATCTGAAGTCCGCGTAAGCGCCGCCCGCCGATCGGGCGGCGTCTTTCTGACCCAAGCGAGTCTCCGATGTTCACCGCTCCCCGCGCCGATCTGGTCGCGAACACCGCCGCCTATGAGAACGAACCGCTGGTCAAGGCGACCGGCTTTCGCGAATACGACGCGCGCTGGCTGTTCGGGCCGGAGATCAACCTCTTGGGCGTCCAGGCCCTGGGTCTGGGCCTGGGGACCTACATCCACGAGCTGGGCCAGTCGAGGATCGTGGTCGGCCACGACTTCCGCTCATACTCGTCGTCGATCAAGAACGCCCTGATCCTGGGCCTGATCAGCGCCGGCTGCGAGGTGCACGACATCGGCCTGGCCCTGTCGCCGACCGCCTATTTCGCCCAGTTCGACCTCGACATCCCGTGTGTGGCCATGGTCACCGCCAGCCATAACGAGAACGGCTGGACCGGCGTGAAGATGGGCGCCCAGAAGCCGCTGACCTTCGGCCCCGACGAGATGAGCCGGCTGAAGGCCATCGTGCTGGGCGCCCAGTTCGTCGAGCGCGACGGCGGCAAGCTGATCCGCGTCGAGGGCGAGGCCCAGCGCTATATCGACGACGTCGCCAAGCGCGCCAGCATCACCCGTCCGCTGAAGGTGGTCGCCGCCTGCGGCAACGGCACGGCCGGGGCCTTCGTGGTCGAAGCCCTGCAGAAGATGGGCGTCGCCGACCTCGTCCCGATGGACACCGACCTCGACTACACCTTCCCCAAATACAATCCGAACCCGGAAGACGCCGAGATGCTGCACGCGATGGCCCACGCCGTCCGTGAGACCAGGGCGGACCTGGCTTTCGGCTTCGACGGCGACGGCGACCGCTGCGGCGTGGTCGACGATGAGGGCGAGGAGGTCTTCGCCGACAAGATCGGCCTGATGCTGGCCCGCGACCTGGCTCCGCTGCATCCGGGCGCGACCTTCGTCGTCGACGTTAAGTCGACCGGCCTCTTCGCCACCGACCCGATCCTGCGAGAGCATGGCTGCAAGGTGATCTACTGGAAGACCGGCCACAGCTACATCAAGCGCAAGAGCGCCGAGCTGGGCGCCCTGGCCGGCTTCGAGAAGAGCGGCCACTTCTTCATGAACGGCGAGCTGGGGTACGGCTACGACTGCGGCCTGACGGCGGCGGCGGCCATCCTGGCCATGCTGGACCGCAATCCGGGCGTGAAGCTGTCGGACATGCGCAAGGCCCTGCCGGTGGCCTTCACCTCGCTGACCATGAGCCCCAAGTGCGGCGACGAGGTGAAGTACGGCGTCGTCGACGAGGTGGTGAAGGAATACCAGGACCTGTTCGCCGCCGGCGGATCGATCCTGGGCCGCAAGATCACCGAGGTGATCACCGTCAACGGCGTTCGCGTCCACCTGGAAGACGGCTCGTGGGTGCTGGTCCGCGCCTCGTCGAACAAGCCCGAGGTGGTGGTCGTGGTCGAGAGCACCCAGTCAGAGGACGACATGCGCGCCCTCTTCCGACAAGAGGTGAAGCCGCGCCTAGGCGACCGCGTCGGCAAATACAACCAGGAAATTTGAGCCGGCTCGCGGCCTACATAAAGCAAAGGGCCGGGGAATGATCCCGGCCCTTTCATTGTCTGAATTTCAGTCGTCAGCGCTCAGGCGCCTTGGCCGCCCGACAGCGGGTTTGGCCCCACCGTCGTTCCGCGCGCCAGGCGATGGTCCAGCTGTTCGGTCAGCCGGCTGACCTGGGCGCTCAGGTCGGTGACGTCGCCCTGCAGCTGCGCGCAACGCTGCTTCAGATAGGCGTTCTCGCGTTCAAGACGTGCGATGTCGTCCGTCATGCGGATCTCCCTGAGCTAGGACGTCCTGGTTCCGCGACGGGCCAGCGTGTCGACCGGCTTCGACGGCGGAGGGCCGCCGGTAGAGCGCGGATCGTTCAGCCCCCGAAGCGGCGAAGGCTGCGTGCCTGAATAGGTTTTCATGGCGCCACCTTGGAACGGCGATAGGCCGACCGTGATTGGCTCGGTGTGACGACGAAAAGGCGGAAAACAGGAAGCATCAGCGCCGCGGCGAGGATGCAGGCGACGGAAAGCTGGAAGAGCCAGTCCATTGGGGAGATCTCAAGCGTCGCCAAGCCCAAGCGTTGACCGCGAAGCGGTTCGCTTCCGACGGCGACTGAGCCTCATATGGGGAGCCACGGCCGCGTTTATCAGGGGGGGCCTCGATATAGCCGACCGGCTGGCGCGGGAAGCGACGTCGGGTTAGGTCACCGCCCATGATCAAACTCCGCCCTTCCCGGCCCGAGGACGGCCAACGCGTCGTCGAGATCTGGCGCGCCGCGGTCGACGCGACGCATGATTTCCTCTCGGCCGAGGACAAGGCGGCGATCGATGTCGAGGTGCGCGGTTTCCTGCCGAGCGCGCCGCTGATGCTGGCCGTCGACGACCGCGACCGCCCGCTGGGCTTCATGCTGATCGACAACGGCCACATGCAGGCGCTGTTCATCGATCCCGAGCATCGCGGCGCCGGCATTGGCGCGATCCTGATCGACTACGCCCTGGCCGTTCATCCCGTCCTGACCACCGACGTCAACGAACAGAACCAGCAGGCTGTCGGCTTCTACGAGCACATGGGCTTCGAGCGCACCGGCTGGTCGGCGACCGACGGCCAAGGCCGCCCCTATCCGCTGATCCACCTGCGCTTTGGCGTCTGAAGCGGTTTTCGGCTTAGCTGGCGGCGTTCCATCGCGAGTCGCCCCATGCGCCGTCTTCTTGCCGCCCTGACCCTGATCCTGGCGCCCGGCCTGGCCGAAGCCGCCCAGCCAATCCTGCTCAAGCCCGACCGGGTCTGGACAGCCGAGAACGCCGGCCCGCCGCGCGAAGGCTGGGCCGTGCTGGTCAAGGACGGCAAGATCGCCGCCGTCGGCCCCGCGTCTCAGATCGACGCGGCCGGCGCCGAGGTCGTCGCCCTGCCCGGCGCGACGGTGGTCCCGGGCCTGATGGACCTGCACAGCCACCTCTTCCTGCATCCCTACAATGAGACCCTGTGGGACGATCAGGTGCTGAAGGAGACGCCGACCTACCGCACCCTGCGCGCGGCGGTGCAGGCCAAGGCGACGCTGGAGGCCGGCTTCACCACCCTGCGCGACCTGGGCACCGAAGGAGTCGGCGCGGCGGACGTCCCGCTGAAGAAGGCCATCAACGACGGCCTGATCCCGGGTCCGCGCCTGTTCGTGGCGACCAAGGCCATCGTGGCCACCGGCTCGTATGGCCCGGCCCGCAAGAACTACAATCCCGAGGCCGACCTGCCCCAGGGCGCCCAGGAGGCGAGCGGCGTCCCCGAGGTGATCAAGGCCGTGCGCGAGCAGGCCGGCGCGGGCGCCGATTGGATCAAGGTCTATGCGGATTATCGGGTGGGTCCGGACGGCTCCACCCAGCCGACCTTCAGTCTCGAGGAGCTGAAGGCCCTGGTCGAGGCGGCCCATTCCAGCGGCCGGCCGGTCTCGGCCCACGCCTCCAGCGACGAGGGCATGCGCCGGGCGGTGCTGGCCGGGGTCGACACCATCGAGCACGGCTACGGCGGATCCGACGCCACCTTCAAGCTGATGGCCGAGAAGGGCGTCGTCTTCTTCCCCACCCTGACGGCGGTCGAGAGCACCTCGACCTATTTCGGCGGCTATGTCGCCGGCAAGACGCCGCCGACGGCCGCGATGACCAACGCCGAGCGGGCCTTCAAGCTGGCCGTGAAGAACGGCGTCACCATCGGCATGGGCAGCGACGTCGGGGTCTTTCGGCACGGCGACAACGCCCGCGAACTGGTCTGGCTGGTCAAGGAAGGCCTGACCCCGGCCCAGGCCCTGCTGGCCGCGACGGCGGTCGACGCCAAGGTGCTGGGCCGCGCGGGCGACCTGGGCCAGCTGAGGCCCGGCTACCTGGCCGACATCGTCGCGGTGAAGGGCGACCCGACCCAGGCGATCGAAGCGACCCGCGACGTGGTCTTCGTGATGAAGGGCGGCCAGGTCGTCCGGCGTCCCTGACGGCGGATCAGACCGGCTCTGGCCGGGGTTCCCCGTCGGCGATCGCCGTCGCCATGGCCGCGATCAATCCCAGCGCGGACAGAGGCTTGGCCACGTGTCCGGCGAACAGGTCGTCGACCGGCACGGCGGACGCGTCGGCCGAGAAGGCCAGGATCGGCCGCGTCCGGTTGGGCCCCCGCCCCTGGCGGATACGAAGGGTGGCCGTTCTTCCGTCGACGCGCGGCATGCGCAGGTCCATCAGGATGATGTCGAAGGCGCGCGCCTCGGCCTCGACCACGCCTTCGTCGCCGTCGGACGCCTCGGTCAGATCGACCTCGAACGGCGTCAGAATGGCGCGGACCAGATGCCGATTGGCGGCGTTGTCGTCCACGATCAGCACCCGGCAGCCCGGCGGCAGGCCGACCGCCGTTTGGTCCTCCTCCTCGACCGCCGGGGCCTCGACGGGGGAGGCCGGAACCTCGAACCAGAAGCGCGAGCCGGCGCCGGGCGTGCTCTCGACCCCGACCTCGCCGCCCATGGCCTCGACCAATCCCTTGCAGATGGCCAGGCCCAGCCCCGTACCGCCGGACCGGCGGGTCGAGCCGCCGTCGACCTGTGAGAAGCGCTGGAACAGCTGGCCGGACTGCTCGGCGGCGATTCCCGGCCCGGTGTCGGAAACCTCGAACACCAGGCGCGAGCCGCGGGTCTCGAAACGCGTGGCGACGATCACCGCGCCGTGGTCGGTGAACTTCACCGCGTTGCCGATCAGGTTCAGCAGGATTTGGCGCAAGCGGTCGGGGTCGGCCTCGACCAGTGGCGGCAGGTCGCCCAGGCCCACGCTCCGCAGCGCCACGCCCTTGTCGCGCGCCTGGGCGGTGAACAGTTCGACGGTCTCGCGGGTAAGCTCGGCGGGCGACATCGCCTGCGGCTTGATCTCGACCTGCCCCGCCTCGAGCTTGGAAAAATCCAGGATGTCGTTGACGGTCGCGCGCAGGGCCTTGCCGGCGTTAGCCACGCGCTGGACGTAGGCCCGGGTCTCGGCGCTGAGCTCGGGCTGCCGCTCGACCAGCTGGGTGAAGCCCAGCATGGCGGTCAGGGGCGTACGCAGCTCGTGGCTCATATTGGCCAGGAACTCGGCCTTCACGTGCGCGGCCGCCTCGGCCTCGAGCTTGAGGCGGCGGCGCTGGGCGCTGGTCGAGGCCAGCGGCAGGGCGGAGAAGATCGCGACGACCAGGAACAGCTGCAGGAACAGCGCGCGCTCGGTCAGGTCGCCGCTGACCAGGCCGATTGGTCCCGAGCCAAACGCCGTGAACACCACCGCCACGGCGCCCACAATGACCACGCCGACCGCCGCGCCAAGCACTTCCAGCTCCAGGGCCACGAAGGCCAGGACAGGCGGCAGCAGGAACAGCAGCGGATAGCGGTTCTGACCGAACACCAGCAGGGCGGTCGCGCCCAGCGCAGCCAAGGCCAGCCATCCTCGGCGAGTCAGGGGCCGTTCGGCCAGCAGTTCCCGCGCTTGGCTCAACGCCAGGAGGCATGGAACCAAGGCCATCAGGCCCAGGGCGTTGGACAGGATCCAGCTCATCGCCCGCAGCCACAGGCTGTCCACGCCCAGGACGGCGAAGGTGGCGGTGGAGATCACGCCCGAGATCAGCGGGCCGCAGACCGCGAACAGGGCCAGCAGGCCAAGGTCTCGGGGCCGGCCAATCGCGATCTCCCGCCCCACCGTCCGACGCAACGCCCAGGCGCAGAAGACATATTCGGCGGCGTTGGCGAGCATCAGGCCGCCGGCCAGGCCCGGCTTGGCCCGCAGGCAGAAGCTGGCCAGGAAGGTTCCGGTCGCCGCCGCGACGACCAGGAGCGGCCAGCGACGCGTCTCCGTGCGCAAGAGGACGGTCAGCACCACCGCGTTGGACAGCCAGATCGGCGCGCTGTGACCCAGGCGCCGGGGCAGCTCGATGCAGACATAGGCCAGGGCGAAGACCGCCAGCCCCAGCCCGAGCGCGGCCGCCAGCTCGCCTAAGCGGCTCGGGCCTGGTCGAGGTTCGGGGCGGTCGTCCATCTTTCGTCCATACTGCCGGTCACGTCTGTCTTAGCAATTAACAGGCGTCTCGGATGCGACCTTGATCACAAAGCAAAACTCGGCGCGCCGTATGCGCATGGCCCTTGGGTCCGCGCCGCGCGGCGGATAAGCAGAGCTCGCCGTTCCAAGGAGTCGCCATGCGCCTGCCCGCCCTCGTCCTGGCCCTGCTGTGCCTGATCGCCTCTCCCCTCTTCGGTTCGCCGGCCTGGGCCCAGCGCCTGGACGAGACGCCCCGCGTCGCGGTCATCTCAGCCTTCCCGCCCGAGATCGTCGCCCTGAACGCGGCGACCAGCCAGCAGAAGACCTTCGACGTGAACGGGGTGACGTTCATGACCGGCCAGTTGGAGGGCAAGCCAGTCGTGGTGTTCCTGAGCGGCGTGTCGATGGTCAACGCGGCCATGACCACCCAGATGGCCCTGGATCGCTTCAACATCACCCGCATCGTTTTCTCCGGCATCGCCGGCGGCGTCGACGAGCGCCTGGATATCGGCGACGTCGTGGTCGCCGACCAGTGGGCCCAGAACCTGGAAAGCGCCTTCGCCCGCGAGACCGACAAGGGCTTCGAGCTCGCGCCCAGCATCCGCACTGCGCAACTGGCCAATTTCGGCATGATCTTCCCGCGCGGCATCCACATGCCGGGCGACGCCCTGGGCGCGCCGGCCCGCGTCTGGTTCCCGGCCGATCCGGCCCTGCTGGACACCGCCCGCGAGGTCGCTGCGCAGGTCGCCCTGCAGCGCTGCGCCGCCGACAAGTGCCTAGTCCATCCGCCGAAGGTGGTGGTCGGCGGCAACGGCGTATCCGCCCCAGTGTTCCTGGACAACGCCGCCTATCGCAAATACCTGCGCGCCACGTTCGAGGCCCGCGTGGTCGACATGGAAAGCGCCGCCGTCGCCCATGTGGCCCTGGTCAGCAAGACCCCGTTCATCGCCTTCCGCAGCCTCTCGGACCTGGCCGGCGGCGGCGCGGGCGCCAACGAGATGCACACCTTCATGGCCCTGGCCTCGGACAACTCCGCAACGGTGGTGAAGGCCTTCGTGAAGGCGCTGCCGAACTAGGCGCCGGATCGCTTACGGCTCCGTTTGCGTTTCAGGCAGCCAGGAGGCGCTCATCGCCTCGCGGTATCGGAGCCCTAGACCATGAACCTGCTGCGTCCCCTCGTCCTGACCCTAACCGCCACGATCGCGCTGACCAGCCTGAGCGCCTGCGACAAGGAAGCCGGCCGCAAGCAGGAGACCGTCGGCAAGGTCGAGTCCGGCGTGGGCAAGATCGTCGGCGACAAGGACCTGAAGAGCGAAGGCAAGAAGGACAAGGTCGCCGGCAACATCAAGCAGGGCGACCTGAAGGACGCGGTCAAGGACGCCAAGAAGTAGCCGCGACCGCTTACCGCGTCCCGAAGGTCCGGTCGCCCGCGTCGCCCAGGCCCGGCACGATATAGCCATGCTCGTTCAGCTTGGCGTCGACCGCCGCCGTCCAGATCGGCACGTCCGGATGGGCCTCGCGCAGGGCGTCGACGCCGGGCTGCGCCGCCAGCAGGCAGACGAAGCGCAGGTTGGTGACGCCGTAGTGCTTCAGGCGCGAGATGGCGGCGATGGCCGAGTGGCCGGTGGCCAGCATCGGGTCGACGACGATCACCAGGCGGCCGGCGATGTCCTCGGGCGCCTTGAAGTAGTACTCGACCGCCTCGAGCGTATCGTGGTCGCGATAGAGGCCGATGTGGGCCACGCGGGCCGACGGGACCAGGTCCAGCATCCCCTCGCACATGCCCAGGCCCGCCCGCAGGATCGGAGCGAAGACCAGCTTCTTGCCGGCGATCTCGTAGGCCGTGGTCGGGGCGACGGGGGTCTCGATCTGGACCGGATCCATCGGCAGGTCGCGGGTGATCTCGTAGCAGATCAGGGTCGCGACCTCGCGCATCAGGGCGCGGAAGGTCTTCGTCGAGGTCTGCTTGTCCCGCATCTTGGTCAGCTTGTGCTGGACGAGCGGGTGGCTGACGACGGTGACCTGGGACATGGAAGAGCCTTGCTGGGAGCGTACCGTCACGCTCCTAGCACGCCCCCTCGAAATCAAGCCAGTTGGTCGCCGACCGGCAGGGATCGGATGCGTTTGCCGGTGGCGGCGAAGATGGCGTTGCACAGCGCCGCCGGCGCGGGCGGATAGGCCGGCTCGCCCAGGCCCGTCGGGTTGTTGTCCGACAGCTTGAAGTGAACCTCGACGTCGAAGGCGTCGGCCATGCGGAGCAGCGGGAAGTCGCCGAAATTGCTCTGGGTCGTCGCCCCGCCCTCGAAGGTGATCTGCTGGTGCAGCGCCGCGCCGATCGCGTCGAGCACCGAGCCCTGGACCTGCTGCTCGGCGCCCTTGGGGTTGATGATCTGGCGTCCGCAGTCGACGGCGGCCCAGGCCTTGTCGACCTTGATCGCGCCGTCCTTGACGGTCACCTGCACGACCACCGCCACATAGCCCATGTGGCTGTAGTGGCAGGCCACGCCCAGGCCCGAACCCCTGGGCAGTTTGCGGCCCCAGCCGGATTTCTCGGCGACGAGGTCCAGCGCCCCGCGCATGCGGCCGGTGTGGAAGCTGTCGCGCTCGCTGGCCGCCCCCAGAAGGCGCGGCTCGCCCAGCAGGTCTCGGCGGAAGGCCACCGGATCCTTGCCGGCGGCGATGGCGACCTCGTCGGTGAAGCTCTGCAGGACGAAGCCGAACGCGTTGTTGCCCGGCGCCCGCAGCGGCCCGGTCGGCGCGCCCAACGGCATCACCGACACCTGGACTCGATAGTTGTCGACGGCCCGGCACGGGAACTGAGTGGCGTTGAAGCCGGCGCTAGGCGCGAAGCCGTTCCCCTCGCCGAAGCTGACGAAGTGATCGTTCCAGGCGACCAGCTTGCCCGAGGCGTCCAGGCCGGCCGTCAGATTGTGCCAGCCGCCGGGGCGGTAGAAGTCGTGCTGGATGTCGTCCTCGCGCGTCCAGATCAGTTGGACCGGCGCACCGGCCTTGGCGGCGATGGCGGCGGCCTCGACCATGTAGTCGTTGTTCAGCCGCCGACCGAACCCGCCGCCGCCACGGATCAGGTGAATGGTGATCGCGTCCTCGGGCACGTTCAGGGCGGCGGCGACCAGCTTGCGGCCGGGCTCGGGGTTCTGGGTCGGGGCCCAGATCTCGACCTTCCCGTCCTTGACCAGGGCGGTGCAGTTCTGCGGCTCCAGCGGCGCGTGGGCGATGAAGGGATAGCTGTAGGTCGCCTCCACCGTCTTGGCCGCGCCCTTCAGGGCCCCGTCGACGTCGCCGTCGGCCCGGTCGACCCGCTGCGGCGGCCCCTTGGCCAGCTCAGCGGCCTTGGCGGCGAAGGCCGCGCTGCTCTGGGCCGAGGTGGGGTGGTCGGCCCACTTGATGTCCAGGGCCTCGCGCCCCTTGCGCGCCGCCCACCAGCTGGTCGCCACCACCGCCACGCCGGGCAGCAGGCCCTGAAGGCTGGTCCCGCCCTCGATCACGAAGGCGTCCTTTACGCCCTTGACCGCCTTGGCCGGCGCCAGGTCGACCGAGGCGACCTTGGCCCCGAAGACCGGGGCTTTTGCAAAGGTCGCGAACAGCATGCCTGGAACGCGGGTGTCGATACCGTACAGCGGCTGGCCCGTGGTGATGGCGTCGAGGTTCTGGCTCTTGTGGCTCTGGCCGATGATCCGGAAGGCCTTGGGGTCCTTCAGGACCAGGGTCTTGGGATCGGGCGGCGTCAGCTTGGCGGCGTCCTCGGCCAGTTCGCCATAGGCGGCGCGGCGGCTGCCCGAGATCACGAAGCCCCGCTCGGTCGAGCAGCTCTCGACCGGGACGCTCCAGCGCGTCGCGGCGGCCTGGATCAGCAGCGCCCGGACCGTGGCCCCGACGCGGCGCAGGCCGTCATATTCCAGCGTGGTGGCCATGCTGCCGCCGGCCACCTGGCGGCCATAGACCTTGCTGTCGGCGATGGCCTGCTCGACCGTCACGGCCGACCAGTCGACGTCCAGCTCCTCGGCGATCAGCATCGGCAGCGAGGTCTTGATCCCCTGCCCCACTTCCGGGACCTTTGAAGCAATAGTGAGCTTGCCGTCCGGTGCGATGCGGACATACGCGTTGATTTGGGGCGCGTTGACCTGGGTCGCGCCCGCGGCGCCCCCCTCGGTCGCCATGGTGAAGCTGAGCAGCAGGCCGCCGCCGGTGGCGGCGCCGCTCTTCAGCACGAAGCGGCGGGTCGGGTCGCGCAGGATCTCGCCGTCCATGATCAAGCCTCCGCCTGGCCGGAGGCGACCTTGATGGCCTTCCGGATACGGATGTAGGTGGCGCAGCGGCACAGGTTGCCGTTCATCGCCGCGTCGATATCCGCGTCGGTCGGCTTGGGCTTGGCGGTCAGCAGGGCCGTGGCCGACATGATCTGACCGGCCTGGCAGTAGCCGCACTGGGGCACGTCGATCGCCTTCCAGGCCTCCTGCACCTTGGCGCCGACCGGCGTCTTGCCGACGCCCTCGATGGTGGTGACCTTCTTCTTGCCCACACGGGTGACGGGCGTGACGCAGGCGCGGACCGGCGCACCGTCCAGGTGCACCGTGCAGGCCCCGCACAGGGCCGCGCCGCAGCCGAACTTGGCCCCCACCAGACCCAGCGTGTCGCGCAACACCCACAGCAGCGGCGTGTCGCCATCGACGTCCGCTGTCCTGGTTTCGCCGTTGACGGTCAGCGTGAAGGCCATGACGCCGCTCCCATACCCAGAGGTTGCGCCATCCTGCCCTAACGTCGCCGTTCGCGCGAGACGGTGTCACATAACTTTCACAGATAGGATTTGACGGGCAAATCCTTCCGTGGTTCCGGTGCGCCGCGCGCGATCCGTTTACGGACAAACGCCATTTCGCAGCAAGGAAAGACGCTGATGCTGGGCTTGTTCAAGGCCGTCATGCCGAAGGAAGACGCCTTCTTCGACCTGTTCTCCGCCCATGCGCGGACACTGGTCGCGGGCGCGAAGGCGCTGCACGACATGACCGCCGGCGGCGACGCGGTGGAGGCCGCCAGCGCCCGGGTCTACCAGCACGAGGAGGAGGCCGACGAGGTCACCCGCCAGGTGATGGTCGCCGTGCGCCGCAGCTTCATCACCCCGTTCGACCGTAGCGACATCCAGGACCTGACCACCTCGCTGGACGACGCCATCGATCAGATGCGCAAGACCGCCAAGGTGGTCAGCCTGTTCGAGGTCAAGACCTTCGAGCCGCAGATGCGCGAGATGACGCGCATCATCGTCGAGGCCGCCAAGCTGACCGAGGAAGCCGTCGGCCTGCTGCCCAAGATGCGGCTGAACGCGCACAAGCTCAGCGAGATCGCGGTGAAGATCACCCAGATCGAGGAGCAGTCCGACCACATGTACGACCAGGGCCGCAAGGACCTGTTCCTGGCCCACCGCACGGCCGACCCGATGGCCTTCGTGATCGGCGTCGACATCTACAGCCACCTCGAGAAGGTCATGGACCGCTTCGAGGACGTCGCCAACCGCATCAGCGGCATCGTCGTCGAACAGGTCTGATCACCGTGGACCCCACGCTCCTGATCCTGGTCTTCCTGGTCTTCGTCGCCCTGGCGTTCGACTTCCTGAACGGCCTGCACGACGCCGCCAACTCGATCGCCACGATCGTCTCCACCCGGGTGCTGTCCGCCCGCTGGGCGGTGATCTGGGCGGCGTTCTTCAACTTCATCGCCTTCCTGTTCTTCGGCCTGCACGTGGCCAAGATGGTCGGCTCGGGCATCGTCGACCCGCACGTGATCAGCGACCGCCTGATCTTCGCGGCGCTGATGGGCGCGATCAGCTGGAACCTGCTGACCTGGTGGGCGGGCATCCCCTCGTCCAGCTCGCACGCCCTGATCGGCGGCTTGGTGGGCGCGGCCATCGCCAAGGTCGGCGGCATCGGCGCCATCCAGTGGGCCGGCCTCGGCAAGACCGCCGCCGGCATCGTGGTCTCGCCGACCATGGGCTTCCTGCTGGCCCTCGTTCTGGTGCTGATCGTCTCGTGGACCTTCGTGAAGAGCTCGCCGTTCTTCGCCGACCGGGTGTTCCGCAAGCTGCAGTTCGTCTCGGCGGCGATGTACAGCCTGGGGCACGGCGGCAACGACGCGCAGAAGACCATGGGCATCATCGCCGCCCTGCTGTTCGCCCACGGCGCCACCGACCAGCCGGGCCACATCCCGTTCTGGGTGGTGCTGGCCTGCCAGACCGCCATGGGCCTGGGCACGCTGTTCGGCGGCTGGCGCATCGTCCACACCATGGGCAGCAAGATCACCCGCCTGACCCCGATGCAGGGCTTCTGCGCGGAGACCGGCGGGGCGATCACGCTGTTTTTGGCCACCCATGTGGGCGTTCCGGTCTCGACGACTCACACGATCACGGGCGCTATTGTCGGCGTCGGCGCTTCGCGCCGGGTCTCGGCGGTGCGCTGGGGCGTGGCCAAGGACATCGTCATCGCCTGGATCGTCACCTTGCCGGCGGCGGCTCTCACGGCGGCGCTGTTCTACTACCTGGGATTCTGGATGAAGTGACCGAGACGGGGGGAAAGCAGGAGGGACGCAAGTCCGGCGGCAAGCGCCGCCAGGTCGCCGCCCTGCCGTGGCGGGGCGAAGGCGAGGCCTTGCGCATCCTGCTCGTCTCCTCCCGCGAGACCCGCCGCTGGGTGATCCCCAAGGGCTGGCCGATGAAGGACAAGACCGACTTCGCCGCCGCCGCCCAGGAAGCCTATGAGGAAGCCGGCCTGGACGGCGTCATAGCCGAGACGCCGGTCGGCGAGTACGAGTACCTCAAGAAAATGAAGAGCGGCGCGGCGCGGCTGGTGAAGGTCGACGTCTTCCCGCTGCGGGTCACCGGCGAGCACGCCAGCTGGCCCGAGAAGGGCCAGCGCACCCTGGAATGGATGGCCCCCGTCGAGGCCGCCCTGGCCGTCCAGGAGCCGGACCTGCGTGACCTGATCGCCCGCTTCGCCGGCGTCGACCTGCCCGAGGAGGAGCGCCCCTCGCCTCACCTGGCCCCCACGCCGGTGCGCGTGGCCTTCCAGCGCCTGCGCCGCCGCGTGACGGCGCTGTGGGGCCGCTACCGCCCCTGATCCCTGACCGAACGAGACCTGTGGACAAGTCCTCGTCGCGCGCATAATGTTCTCATTATGTTCCGGCGCGGCGAGATCCCATGCAGCTGTCCCTAGGCCTGGCCCGATCCCCGCTGGAAAGCGTGCGCGACGCCCTGCTCTGCGAATTCGGCCCGCAGCGGCCCGTGACGCGGATGGATCCGATCTCACAGCTGGTGAAGTCGTCGATCAGCGGCCGCACCCAGGACGCCGTCTCGTGGGGCGCCTTCCTGCGCCTGCGGGCCGATTTCAGGAGCTGGGAGGACCTGGCCAGCGCCCCGGTCGCGGCCGTGGCGCGGATCATCGACGATGTCACCTTCCCGGGCGACAAGGCCCGCCACCTGACCACCGCGCTGAAGATGATCCAGGACAAGGTCGGCTGGCTGTCGCTGAGCCACCTGAAGGGCCTGGAGGTCGACCAGGCGCGTTGGGAGCTGCAGGCCCTGCCCGGCGTCGGGGTCAAGGTCGCCGCGTGCGTGCTGAACTTCAGCGACCTGGCCATGCGGGCCCTGGTGGTCGACACCCACGTCCACCGCGTCGCCAAGCGCATCGGCCTGGTCGGCGCGGGCGATGCGACCCAGACCTATCACACCCTGATGGGCCTGGCGCCGGACGCGTGGACCGCCGACGACCTGTTCGAGCTGCACTGGCTGATGAAGCGCGGCCTGGGCCAGATGCTGTGCCCGCACGAGGGGCCCCGATGCGGGGCGTGCCCGGTGAAGGCGATGTGCGCCAAGGCCGGCGTCGGCCACAGCGCCGATGTCCTGGCCTGGCGGCCGCGTGGATAGGCTTGGGCGACTGAACCTGACACACATTCGTGCGCTGATCGGAGCATGACCATCCGCATCGCCACGGCCGGCTGGGGCTTTCCGCGCGACCTCGACTTCCCCGTCGAGGGCTCGGGGCTGGAGCGCTACGCCGCGCGGTTCGACGGCGTCGAGATCAACTCGTCCTTCTACCGGCCGCATCAGCGCAAGACCTATGAACGCTGGGCGGCCAGCACGCCGGCGGATTTCCGCTTCGCGGTGAAGGTCCCGCAGACGATCACCCACGAGCGAAGGCTGACGGCCGTCGATGACCTGCTGGCGCGTTTCCTGGACGAGACCGACGGCCTCGGCGGCAAGCGCGGGCCGCTGCTGGTGCAACTGCCGCCCAGCCTGAGGTTCGAGGTCGAGCGGGTCGCGGTCTTCCTGGAAACCTGGCGCGGCCGCACCGAGGCGCCGACCGTGCTGGAGCCGAGACACGCCAGCTGGTTCGCCGACCAGCCGGAACGGATGCTGGCGGACTTCCGGATCGCGCGCGTCGCCGCCGACCCGGCGGTCGTTCCGGAGGCGGCCGAGCCCGGCGGTTGGCGCGGCCTGACCTATCGCCGCTGGCACGGCTCGCCGGTGATTTACGAGAGCGCCTATCCGCCACAGACGCTGGAGCGCCTGGCGGCGCGGCTGGCTCAGGAGAGCGAGACCTGGTGCGTCTTCGACAACACCAAGTTCGGCGCGGCGACGCGGGACGCGCTGGCGGTGAAAGCCATCGTGTCATCCCGGCCTTAGCGAAGCCGAGCGCCCGGCCCCAGGGTCGCCGCGTCGCGCTTGCCCCCGGGTCGCGGATAGCGCTACGCGCTTGCGGGATGACACCCTAGGAAACGCTCATGTCCGCTTTCGACCCCACCATGATGGACGGCCCCGAGGCCCTCGCCCGCTTCCTGGAGACCGGCGACGAGGCCCTGCTGGACGGCGTCTTCTCGGACGGCGACGTCACCATCCTGGAGAACTTCCCGCCGCATGTCTTCCAGGGCCAGGCCGGCCTGGCCCAATGGCGCGCGACGATGGCCAAGCATGTCGGGGCGATCAACGAGCTGCGGCACACGTTCGAGCGGCCGCAGGATTTCGGCGTCACCGGCGACATCGTCCACTTCACCCTGCCGACCCGCTGGAGCGGCGTGCGCGACGGCGCGCCGTTCAAGGAGCTAGGGGGCTGGACTTTCGTGCAGGTGCGGGAGGGCGACCGCTGGCGGATCCGCTCCTACGGCTGGGCGGTCGTCGAGTTCGCCTGGATCGCCTAGCCGGCCTTGGCGAGTTGCGTGAAGGTCCGGGTCCCGATCGGATAGCCGCGCCAGTCCTTGTAGTCGAAGTGCCACCACTCCTCGGGATAGACCTCGAAGCCCTCGGCGACCATGGCGTCGCGCAGGATCTGGCGCAGGGCCCGCTGCCTGGTCGTGCCGCCGATGAAGTCGGCATAGGCTCGGAACGAGAACTCGTCGTAGCGGCTGGGCATCTCGACCGGTTCGCCGGTCTTCAGGGCGTAAAGGGTCAGGTCCACCGCGCAGCCGCGATTGTGTCGCGAGCCCTTGGCCGGGTCGGCGACGAAGGCGTGGTCCTCGGGCGGGGTCGCTTCCCAGAACATCCAGGTGACGAACCAGGGCCGGTAGGCGTCGTGGATCAAGAGGCCATAGCCCTTGTCCGCCAGCGTCGCCTGGGCCCGCCTCAGGGCTTCGGCCGCCGGTCGCTGCAAATAGGCGGCGGCGCGCTCGTACAGCGGAATGCCCATGAAGTTGTTGGCGCCGGCGTAGCGGATGTCGAGCCTGATGCGCGGATCGATCGTCGTCAGGTCGACCAGGTCGGACGGCAGGCGCGGCTCGGTCTCGACCGGCGGCGTCGCGGCCAGGGCCCGCTGGCGCAGGGCGGCCGGATCGGCGCGGACGGCCTTGTGGATCGCCGCCTGGGTCTCGGCCCCGAAATCGTGGAAGGCCAGGGTCTTGCCGTTCAGGTGCACCGCGCCCTTTTCCAGCGCCAGCTCGCCGCCGCCCCCGATGGCGTAGCGATCGGCGCCCAAAGGCGTCAGGCGGGCCGACTTGAACCCCTCCCCGTCGACATACAGCGCCTCATCCTGCTCGAAGACGGTGAAGGGCGCGGCCTTGTCGCCGTACTGGCCGATGGCCGCCCACCCCGCCCTGGACTGGGCGAAGGCCGGTCGCGCCGCGAAGGCGGCGGCGAGAACCAGGAAGGATCGTCGAACCAGGCCTCTCATCGCGCCTACTCCGCGTCGACATGCACCCGGCGGAACCGGCCCTGCAGATAGACGAGCGGCTCGTGGTCCGGGTCGTAGCGCAGCTTCACCACCCGTCCGACATAGACCCGGTGGTCGCCGGCGTCGAAGACGTGATGTGTCTCGCACTCGAAATTGGCCATGCAGTTGGGCAGGATCGGCACGCCCGTGCGCCAGGTCTCGGTCTCGATGCCGGCGAAGCGGTCGGTGTCCTTCTGCACGAACTGGCGGGCCAGCTGCTGGTGGTCGGCGTGCAGCACGTTGACGGCGAAGCGTCCGGCGGCGTCCAGCCACGGCAGGCTGCTGGACTTCAGGTCCACGCAGATCAGGGCCAGCGGCGGTTTCAGCGACACCGAGGTGAAGGAGTTCGCCGTCAGCCCGACCTTGCGGCCGTCCTCGCAGACGGTGGTGACCACCGTCACCCCCGTCGTGAAACACCCGAACGCGTTGCGCAGGGCCCGGGCGTCATGCTCGGCGCCCTCCCCCAGTTCGATCGTAACCGCCTTACTCATTGTCTAAGCAGTGGGGCAAAGCCGAGCGGTCGGCAAGAACCAGGCTTGAAGTTGATCAAGTAAAACG
Source organism: Caulobacter segnis (assembly GCF_019931575.1). Taxonomy (NCBI): domain Bacteria; kingdom Pseudomonadati; phylum Pseudomonadota; class Alphaproteobacteria; order Caulobacterales; family Caulobacteraceae; genus Caulobacter; species Caulobacter segnis. The sequence goes on from NZ_CP082923.1 coordinate 3,254,837, forward strand.
CCCGACCGATGGGCATGGCCTAAGCGAAGGTCGCCTTGAGGATCTTCTCCAGCCACTCTTGGTCGGTCTCGTCGAACGCGGCCGGCTTGTCGGAATCGACGTCGAACACCGCGATCAGCTGGCCGTCGGGGCCGAACACCGGGACCACGATCTCGCTCTGCGAGCGGCCGTCGCAGGCGATGTGGCCCGGGAAGGCGTGGACGTCCGGCACCAGCTGCGTCTCGCCCGTCGCCGCCGCCGTCCCGCAGACCCCGCGGCCATAGGCGATGCGCAGGCAGCCCAGCGTGCCCTGGTAGGGCCCGACCACCAGCTCGCGTTCCTTGGCGGGATCGACGACGTAGAAGCCGGTCCAGAAATAATGATCGAAGCTGTTGGCCAGCATCGAGGCCACTGTCGCCATGCGGGCGGTGACATTGCCCTCGCCGTCCAGCACGGACGCGATCTCGTCGGCGACCTCGGCATAGCGGGTCGCCTTGTCGGCGGAGAGGGTGAGGTCGTTGAATGCTTCGGCCATGGCGGGGATATAGCGCGCCGCGCGGCGGATGCGAGGGGTTTCGTATGACGGGAGCCCGTTGACCTTGCGACGCCTGGTCGCGCCGCCACGGCCGTACTCGTAATGGATTTTAGTCAGTAAAATCGCCATCCTACGGGCATGACAGCGATCGCCTGCCTGAAGGTATTCGTCGGCGAGGACCTGCGGTTCGCCAGTTCCGAAGCCATGGCCGCGCTCGTGGCCAAGGTCGCCAGCGCCTACCTGGAAACCGCCTGGGCCTGGCCCAGGCGCTATGGCCTGGTCGCGCCCTATTCCTTCGTCCTGGCCGATCCGCGCGCCACGCGGCTGGATGCGCACGAACTGCAAGCCATGGCGCGGGACCTGCAGATCAAGATGTTCGGCGACAGGGGCGACGGCGAAATCGCGCTGCTGATGTTCGAGGGCGACCAGACCGACGTCATGCGGTTCGCCAGTATGCATGGCGACGCGCTCAAGGCCCTGCTGGCCGGCGTGGACGACGGCGCGTTCGCCGGTCGCGTCTGCAGGATCACCCCGAGCACCGTGACCAGCATCAAGCCGCCAGGCGGTCCGCTGGAAGGCGCGCCGCCGGCAGAGGAGCTGGCCGCGATCGAGCCCGAGCCGCCGCCGGGCGACATCAACGACCTTCTGGACGCGCCCAAGCCCAATACCGGCTGGTGGGGTATCTACTATCTGAACAAGGAACGCTTCGTCGGCAGCGGCGTCGACTGGCGGATGGCCTGGGACGACCTGTCCTTCGGCGCGATCGAGGACGCCGACGTGACCGCCCGCGACCTGGCCTGCCTGGACGCCGCGCGGGAGCAGATGGCGCACCCGCGCCCGGGCTACATGTTCCTACCGTTCTGCTTCTCGTCCCTGATCAAGCCGTCGGTGCGCGAGCAGTACCGGTCGCGCATCGAAAAGCTGCCGCGCGGGCTGCGTCCCCGGATGGCGGCCAGCGTCCACGATGTCCCGCGCGAGCCGTCCTACGGCGCGATCGGCCAGATCCGGAACTTCCTGAGCCCCTATTTCTCGCTGATCGACCTGCATGTGCGCGATCCGGGCTTCCGGATCGAAAGCCTGCCGGCCGGGGTGGTGAACAGCATCACCCTCGTCCTGGAGGGCGCGGACGAACGCGCGCGCCTGGCGGCGATCACCCGCTTTCTCAAGGATCCCGAGGTCTATCGCGCCAAGCGCACCTGGCAGGGCGTGGCGATGGTCAACAGCCTGAAGGAGCTGGACCTGTGCCGTCGCCTGAAGGCGCCATTCCTCAGCGGTCCGATGGTGGCCCCGCTCGCCGCCGTCCCGGCCGGAGAGGTCGCCTGTCCGGCCCTCAACCTGCCCTATCGCACCTGAGCCGACCTCGGCTCCGGACCACGATCGACCGGGCGTTCAGTTGAAGAAGGCGGTCAGGCCCAACAGGCCGCAATTGGGTTCGTTGACGAGGTAGAGCGGCACGTCCCGCAGATAGGCGGCCATCCGTCCCTTGGCCTCGAAGCGTTCGCGCACGAGCGCCCGATCCAGCATCTCGGCCCAGGACAGCACCGTCGCGCTGATGATGTAGACCCCGCTGCGCGCACCGGCCATCAGGACCAAGTTGCCGGACACCGCGCCCAGCCAGCCTGAGACCAGGGCGAAGGTTTCGCGCGCGATCGGATCTCCCTGACGCGCCGCCGCCAGCAGCGCCGCCATGTCGATGGGCCGCGCCGGCGCGCCGGCCAGGACCGACAGCGCGTAGGCGACGTCCAGAACTCCCTGCCCGGACAGGACGTGCTCGGTCGAGACATGGCCGTGCATGTCGCGCAGCACGCCGATCACCTCGGCCTCACGGGCGTTGGCCGCCGCAAGGTCCACGTGGCCGCCCTCGGCCGCCGCGGCCATCCAGCCGACGAAGCCGTCCGGATTGAGAATGGACATGCCGACACCGCCCTCGGAGGGGCCGATGGCGCCGGCCGGGGCGTCGCGATGCGGCGCGCCGCCGCCGATCTGCTCCAGGGCCGGCCCGTCCAGCAGCGGCACGGCCATCGCCCTGGCGGTGAAATTGTTGACCAGATGCAGACGGTGCAGATCCAGTCGCTCGGCGATGACGTCGGCTTCCAGTCGCATGGGCGAGTGGGTCAGCTGGATGACGCCGTCCAGGTTGGGGCCCGGCGCGGCGACGCCGACGCCAAGGACCGGCCCGTCGAAGCCGTCGCGGAGCTTGACCAGGAGCGCGATGAGCTCGTCCTGGCTGGCGCAGTCCACCGTCTTGACGTCCGTCGGCGTCCCGCCGCGTTCGACCAACGCGATGCTCGCGCGCAGGCCGTTCACGTCCGCCAGCAGTATGTGCGGGATCTGGTCTCTCGGGTCGGTCATGACTTGATCTCCCCAATCGTCGACGCCAGGCGGACACGCGGCGCGCACGGTCGCGCGTCGCACAGTAGGAGTCTCCGCAAAGACGCGCCATCGGCCAATGGGGCGCGGCGTCGCAGCCCCGGCCTCAGAACTCCTGCCACTCGCCCGGACGCGATCCGGGCTGCACCTTCAGCGCGGCGCCGCCCTGCACGTACCGCTGACGGAAGCTCTCCCGGGTCGGGGCCGCCGCCGGACGCGACGCGGGGGCCGCCGGGCGGCGCTCGACGCGCGCGGGTATCTCGTGGACCACCACCCCGACCTGGAAGCGGCCGATCAGGCGCTCCAGCTCGGCGGCCTCGGTGGAGAGGGCATGGCTGGCGGCGGTCGACTGCTCGACCATGGCGGCGTTCTGCTGGGTGACCTGGTCCATCTGGTTGACGGCCTGGTTCACCTCGGCCAGGCCCACGGCCTGCTCCTTGGACGAGGCGGCGATCTCGCCGACCAGATCGTTGATCTCGGCCACCTGGGTGAGGATCTGCTCCAGGGTCTCGCCGGTCTCGCCCACCAGCTTGACGCCCTTGCCGACCTGGTCGGTCGACGCGCTGATCAGGCCCTTGATCTCCTTGGCCGCGTCGGCCGAGCGCTGGGCCAGGGCCCGGACCTCCTGGGCGACGACGGCGAAGCCACGACCGGCGTCCCCAGCCCGCGCCGCCTCGACGCCCGCGTTCAGGGCCAGGAGGTTGGTCTGGAAAGCGATCTCGTCGATGACGCCGATGATCTGGGTGATCGACCGCGAGGACTTCTCGATGCCGCCCATGGCCTGGACGGCCTCCTTGACCACCGCGCCGCTGCGTTCGGCGGCGGCCTTGGCGCTGATCGTCACCTGACGGGCCCGCTCGGCGCCTTCCGAGCTGCGCTTGACCGTGGCGGTGAGCTGGTCGAGGGCGGCGGCGGTCTGCTCCAGGCCCGCGGCCTGGCGTTCCGTGCGTTGCGCGAGGTCGTCTGAGGCGCTGCTGATCTCGGCGCAGCCGCCGCGGATGCTGCGGGCGGCGGTCAGGATGCCGGCCATGGTCGCCTGCAGGCTCTCGACGGCGGCGTTGAAGTCGCGCGGCATCTTGACCGCGTCGCCCTGGAAGTCGTCCTCGCCCATGCGCCAGATCAGGTCGCCGTCGGCCAGACGCTCCATACCCTCGCCGAGCGCGGAGACGGCCTTGGCCTGGGCGGCGGCGAAGGCCTGCGCCTCCTGCTCGTGACGCCGGCGCTCGGCCTCGGCCACGGCGCGTTCGGCCTCCTGCTCGGCCCGGCGGCGCTGGCCGTCGGCCAAGTCGTGGCGGAAGCCGTCGAGGGCGCGGGCGATGGCGCCGATCTCGTCGCCGCCCTCAACGCCCGGGACGGCCTCGTCGTAGCGACCGGCGCTGAGCTTGTCGACGCTGCGGGTCAGGCCGTTCAGCGGCGTCTTGACCAGCGCGGCGCTGGCGAAGAACAGCGCGGCCAGCACGGCGGCGGTGATGACAAGGCCGCCGATGAACAGGATCCGGGCCAGGCGGTCGGCCGGGCCGGTGATGGCGGCCACCGGCACGTCCATCACGAGGGCCCAGGTGGTGTTCAGGGCCGGCATCGGCACAGGACGGATGATGCGGGCCATCGGGACGCCATCAGCGATCACGCCCTTAACCTCGACGGCCTCGCCGCCGGCCAGCACGCCCGGCACTTGGTCGGCGCCAGCGTCGGCATAGGGCTGCATGCGCTTGGCCGCGTCGGGATGGGCGACCCACTTGCCCGTCGACGACAGCATCATCACCCGGCCACCGCCCAGCGGCTTCAGGGTGCCCAGCTTCCTGGAGACGCTGTCCAGGGCCATGTCGAGGCCGGCCACGCCGATGAAGCGCCCGTGCGAGGTCACCGGATAGACGACCGAGGTCATCAGCACCGACTTGCCGGCCACCGTGTAGGGATAGGGCTCGACGACCGCCGCCTTGCCGGTCTGCTGCGGGATCGTGAAATAGGCCTCGGCGAAGTCATCCACGCCGTTCAGCGGCTCGAAGATCACCTTGTCGCCGTCGTGCACCCAGTACGGGGTGAAGGCGCCGATCTTGTTGGAGCCCGTCTCGGTCTTGCCGGCGAACTCGGCGTCCTTGCCGTCGAAGTCCTTGCCCATGAACCAGCTGCCCAGGACCATGTCCGAGGACTCGGCGTTGGGCTTGAGCATGCCGACCACTGTCGCGCGGTCGGTCATGCCGGCCTCGTGGGCGGCGCCGATCGAGACGGCCATGGCCCGCGCGGTCGACTGCACCTTGCCGATGTCGGCCTGGACGCTCTGGATCGCGTCATCGGCCACCGCGCCGGCGTAGCGGTTGGTCAGGCCCGAGACGATTGCGCTGGTGTGCGACGACACCGCCACCGCCGCCCCGATCAACAGGAGGCCGATCGCCAGGCCCGCCACCAGGATCAGTTTCCAGGCGATGGTCAAACGGCGGAACGCTGGCATTTCAGGAGGTCTCCGGCCACGAGGATGGCTGTTAACCATGTCTTCGCGGCCGAATCCTAAAGCGCTCGTTAACTATGCCGTGGACGCGGCGAACTGCGACAATCCGCGCGCTGGAACAGCCACCCTAACGCGAGAAGCGGGCCTTCACGGGCGCGTAGTTGTCCCAGACTTGACCGTCGCTGACCGAGCGCAGCAGCTTGACGTATTCGGCGTGGCTCCAGGCCAGCGGGGTGGCGCTATCGGTGCCCTCGCCGCGCGTGTACGCATGCGGGCTCTCCGCGCCGACGCCGTCCCAGACCTGCTCGGGGATCAGCAGACCCTCGTTGGCGAACAGCTCCATGGCCTTGACGTAGGTGTCGCGGATCTTCTTGACCGCCGCCGGATCGGGCTTGCCCGACAGGCCGGCCAGCGCCAGTTCGTAGTGGCCGCGCTCGCCGGTGAAGATCGGCCACACCCGGCCGCGCTGGCCCGGACGCATCTGGTCGCCCTCGCCATAGTTCGCGCCGCTCTTGGTGTCCTCGCCGTAGCCGTCGACGCCATAGCGCCGCCAGCCGGGGAAGCGGCCTTCAACGCCCAGGAAGGTGAAGCTGTAGCGCACGCGATAGAGGTCCTCCATCGCCTCGTCGTCCAGCTTGGGCAGGGTCGCGACGATGGCCGGGTCGTCGGCGCGGCGCACGCCGTAGCGGACCAGCTCGAGGAAGCCGGCGTCCAGCATCTTGTCTTCCGGCACGGCCGCCTGACCGTTGCGCTCCTCGACCGGGCTCTTGTTGTCCGGATCCTGGTCGCCGTTGAGGCGCAGATAGTAGTGGCCGTCGCCGAACGCGCCCTTGGTCGTGACCATGCGGGCCTCGACCTTGGACGAGTAATCGTCGGCGGTCTTGCGGTAGAGCTCGGCGCCGGCCTTGTCGCCCGCTGTCTCGGCGATGTCGCCGGCGACCACCAGGCCCGCGATCACGGCGGCGGTCGTCGAGGGCGAATAGCCGCCCTGCTCTTCCCAACGCTCCTGCTGGGTGAACGGCGGCGTGATCGTCGAGTGGTTCCAGCCCAGGTCGACCTTGCCCCCCTTGACCAGGAAGTCGGCCGCAGGTTTGAGCATCTTGCCGTAATAGGCCTTCAGCTCGGGCTCGGAGAGCCAGCCCAGCTTCCAGAGCTTCCAGCCCAGCATGATCGGCATGGCCGTCTGGTCCAGCTGGACGCCGACCCATTCGGGCGTGCCATCGACATGCGACTTCTGCAGGAACCAGCCGCCGTCGCCCGTATTGCCCGGAGTCTTGGGGCCGACCTGCACGGTGGGCAGGTAGTGGAACGCCGCCAGGGGCGTGTCCCTGTCGCCCAGGGCCGCCAGGGCCATGGCGCACTGGTAGAAGTCGCGCGGCCAGACGGCCTTATACCCCGTAGAGGACTTGGTGGCGTCGACCGTGTCGCCCCACGGGTTCGACAGCGAGGCGATCAGGGCGCCGGCGTGGGTGCGGTCCTCCTGGACCTTCAGCATCAGGGCCGAGGCCTGGACCAGCTTGCCTCCGTCCTCCGAGGCCTCGCGCAGACGCGGCAGCTCGGTAAGCGAGGCCAGGTAGTCCTCCCAGCCCACGCGCGCGCCCTCGCCGTTGAAGCGGGCCAGCACCTCGGCGTAGCCGGTCTTCAAGGTGGCCGAAGCCGCGGCGTCGGCGACCTTGGCGTCGGGGCCGAAGCCCAAGGCGAAGTCGAAGGTCGCTTCCTTGGCGACGGCCGACAGTTGGCCGGTCAGGACGATCGCGCCCTTGGCGGAGGTCGTCGTGGCCTTCAGGTCCGCCAGGGCGTCGCCGTCCTTCAGCACGCTGGCGCCAGCCTTGGCGAACGGCTTGGCCCCCTTCAAGCTTAGATGCGCCTTGCCTTCGAAGGCCGTCAGGGCGGTCGACGAGGCCGCGCCCGTGTCGCCGCCGCCGGTGTTGGCCATGTGCGGCTCGAGCACCAGGGTCGGGGTCACCGGGCCCTTCAGCGCCTTGACCGTGACGCGCACGAACAGGCTGTCGCGGTCGGGATCGGTGAAGATCCGCTTTTCGATGACGAAGCGGCCTTGGCGGTCGGTGGTGGTGATCTTGTAGGCCGGCGACAGCGGCCGGCCGGCGGCGTCGACGTGCAGATATTCGGTCTTCGAGGTCGTGTCCGCGCCCTCGACCGCCAGGCCCGTCGCGGTCTGGACGGCGATGCGCATCTGCTTGATCTGGGCCTCGTGGATCAGGCCGTACATGGTCTCGGTCAGCACGCCGTCGGCGATCGAGAACCAGACCTTGGACACCGCCCCGGTCTTGCCGCCGGCCTTGTAGGCCCCGTTCACATAGGCCTCGTAGGACGCGCCGACGCCGGTCTTGGCCGAATAGGCCCAGGTGGTGGGCGTGGCGGCGTGCGCCGCGCTGGCGGTCAGGGCGGCCGAGGCCAGGGCGAGAAGTTTCAGGCTGCGCATGGCGAGGACTCGTCAGGCTGGAAGGGAAAGGAATTCAGGCCGGCTTGGCGGCGTCAGGACGGCGTTGGGTGTCGGTGTCGCGAACGGCGAAGGTCGCGGCCGCCGCGATCGCGAACGAGGCCGCGCCCAGCACCAGGGCGAAGATCGCCTGGCCGCCGAAGAAGGTCTTGAGCAGCAGGCCCAGCACCGTCGCCGCCAACAGCTGCGGGATGACGATGAAGAAGTTGAAGATGCCCATGTAGACGCCCATCTTCCGCGCCGGCAGGGCCCCGGCCAGGATCGAGTACGGGGCCGACAGGATCGAGCTCCAGGCGAAGCCGACGCCGACCATGCCGATCCACAACAGGCCCGGCTGGCGGATCAGCAGGAACGACAACAGGCCCAGCGCGCCAAGGCCCAGGCAGATCGCGTGGCTGACGCGGCGGCTGGTGGCCTGTACCATCAGCGGAATGAGCAGGGCCGCCAGGGCCGCGACGCCGTTGTAGACGGCGAACAGCACGCCCACCCAGTCCGCACCCTGGTTATAGGCCTTGGACGCCGCGTCCGTGGCGTGGAAGTGGACCGCCGCCACCGCCGGGGTCGTGTAGATCCACATGGCGAACAGGCCAAACCACGAGAAGAACTGCACCACCGCCAGCTGGCGCATGGTCCTGGGCATCCGAAAGACGTCGGACAGGACTTCCGAGAAGCCGTTGTCCGTCCGGCCGATGCGCTTGAACCGCGCGCCGGCGACGCCCGCCACGCCGAACACGAAGATCAGGCCGGCCAGGACATAGAGTTCCTTCTCCAGGCCCGCGCCCCAGACCAGCAAGGCCAGGGCGAGCCCGCCCAGCACGCCGCCAACGCCCAGAGCGACGTAGGCGTTGACCGAGGGCTCGGGTTCTTCATGCGGGCCGAAGCCCAGCGCCTCGTGCTCGGCGACCTCGAAGGCGGCGAGCTGGTCGGGGCTGTATTCCCTGGTCGTGAACACCGTCCACAGCACGGCCAGCAGCAGGCCCGCGCCGCCGGTGTAGAAGGCGATGCGCACCGCGTCGGGGATCTGGCCGGCCGGCGCGGTGTTGGCCACCTGGAACCAGTTGGTCAGCATCCACGGCAGGGCCGAGGCCAGCACCGCGCCCAGGCCGATGAAGAAGCTCTGCATGGCGTAGCCGGTGGCCCGCTGCGCGTCGGGCAGGTTGTCGCCGACGAAGGCCCGGAACGGCTCCATGGTGATGTTGATCGAGGCGTCCATGATCCACAGCGCCGCGGCCGCCACCCACAGGGTCGGCGAGTTGGGCATGACGACCAGCGCCAGGGTGGTGAGGATCGCGCCCCAGAAGAAGTACGGCCGACGACGGCCCAGGCGGCCCCAGGTCTTGTCGGAAAGGTGGCCAATGATCGGCTGGACCAGCAGGCCCGTGGCCGGCGCGGCGATCCACAGGATCGCCAGGTGGTTCACATCGACGCCCAGGGTCTGGAAGATGCGGCTGGTGTTGGCGTTCTGCAGGCCGAAACCGATCTGGATTCCGAAGAAGCCAAAGCACATGTTCCAGATCTGCAGGAAACTGAGCCTCTGCCTGGCCATGGATCCTCCGCCCCACTCCGACCGCCGGTTGCTTCCGGCTGGTTCGCAAGTTTTTTCATAAACTGACCTGGTCGGCATTTGCGCACGCGTCGCCGTCACGCGCAACGCAAATTCCATACTTTATTGGATTTTCGAGTTCAGTCCGGGCGGTCCTTCGCCCGCCACTTCCGCGCTTCGCGCCCTGAGCTTCAACATTATTTGCAGTAGTTTTCACGACGAAATTTCAACCGGAGCCACCCTCGCCCGGCTTGCAAACCCGCCCGAACGGCGCCTTATGGGCGATTGAAAAAGTTTGCAGAAATCTTTGCATTGGGGACGGCGTAGGTGAGCAAGGGGGCGACGCGACTGGAGGATCTGGCCAAGCTGGCGGGGGTCTCGATCTCGACCGCGTCGCGGGCCCTCAACGACAGCCCGGCCGTCAACAAGCGCACCAAGCAGCTGATCTGGAAGCTGGCGCGCGAGATGGACTATCCGTTCCGCCGCTACATGCCCGCCGGCCCGATCGGGGCCGAGGCGACGATCGCCATCGTCACGCCTCGTCCACAAGGGCGTGACAGCGGCATGTCCGACCCGTTCTTCCTGGAGCTGCTGGCCGGCGTTGGCGAGGCGGCGCGTGAGCGCGGCTGCGACGTGATCCTCAGCCACATCGCCCCGGCCAATTTCGAGGACCTGTCGGCGGCCATGACCACCAGCCGGGCCGAGGGCGTGATCTTCCTCGGCCAGAGCTCGCTGCACGCGGCCTTCAACCGCCTGGCCGAGACCGAGACCCGCTTCGTGGTCTGGGGCGCGCAGTTCCCCGACCAGGCCTATTGCTCGGTGGGCTCGGACAACATCCAGGGCGGCCGCCGCGCCACGCTCCACCTGGCGCGCCTCGGCCGCAAGCGCATCGTCTTCCTGGGCGACACCGAGGCGCCCGAGGCCATGCACCGCCATCGCGGCTATCTGGAAGCGCTGGAGCAGGCCAAGCTGGGCGTCGATCCGGATCTGATCGTGCCGGCCCACTTCGAGGTCGAATCGGCCGAGGCCGCGGTCGACAGCCTGATCCACCACGGCGTGACCTTCGACGGCGTCGTCGCCGCCTCGGACCTGATCGCCCTGGGCGCCATCCGCGCGCTGAAGCACGCGGGCCTGTCGGTCCCGGGCGACGTCTCGGTGATGGGCTTCGACAATGTGCCCTTCAGCCGCTACGCCAGCCCCGCCCTCAGCACCATCGCCCAGGACACCGCCAAGGCCGGCCGGCTGATGGTGTCCAAGCTCCTGGACAGCGGCGAACGCGCCAGCCGGTCGGAACGGGTGCCGACCGACCTGATCATCCGGGAAAGCTGCGGCGGCTGACCGCTTGAAGTGCGGATTTCGGTGTGGAGCCCCATCAACCGCGACGCCTAACGCCCGAAAATCCACGGCACGGAGACGGCGATGCGGGATGAGGATCTGGAAGCGGCGGCCAGCAAGGCCCCGGCCGTCACCCTGGGCTTCTGGGTCATCAAGATTCTGGCCACGACCCTGGGCGAGACCGGCGGCGATACGCTGAGCATGACCTTGAACCTGGGCTACCTGCTCAGTTCGGCGATCTTCCTGACCATCCTGCTGGCCTTCGTCGCGGGCCAGGTCACGGCGCGGCGCTTCCACCCGCTCCTGTACTGGGCGACGATCGTGGCCTCGACCACCGCCGGCACGACCATGGCCGACTTCGCCACGCGCTCACTGGCGATCGGCTATGCCGGCGGCTCCCTGCTGCTGCTGGGCTGCGTGCTGGCGTCGCTGGCGGCGTGGCGCGCCGCGCTGGGCCGGATCGACGCCGACGACATCCATTCGCCCAGGGCCGAGCTATTCTACTGGGTGACGATCACCTTTTCCCAGACCCTGGGCACGGCGCTGGGCGACTGGACCGCCGACACCGCCAACCTGGGCTATATCGGCGCGGCGATCATCTTCGCGGGAATGCTGGCCCTCGTGGCGGCGCTGCATTTCCGCACCCGGGCCAGCAAGGTCGTGCTGTTCTGGGCCGCCTTCATCCTGACCCGGCCGTTGGGCGCGGCGGTCGGCGACTTCCTGGACAAGCCTTTGGATCACGGCGGCCTGGCGCTGAGCCGGCCGCTCGCCTCGGCCGCGCTGGCGGCGGCGATCGTCGCGCTGATCCTGGTCCTGCCCCAGCGCAGCGGCCAGCACGCGCCGGCCGCCGAGACCTAGCCTCGCCGCGCGATCAGCCCCGCGCAGGGCGGCATGTCACCCTCGCCGCCCAGGTTGACGCCGTCGATCATCGCCCAGCCTTCGGGCAGCGACCAGCTCACGGCCTCGTGGCCCAGGTTGAAGGCCAGCAGCAGCGCGCCTTCGCCCTCGCCGCGCTGGAAGATCAGCAGCGGACTGTTGGTGTCGACGAAGCTGATCGCGCCGGTGCGCAGGGCGGCATAGGCCTTGCGCAGGCCGATCAGGCGGCGGGCGACATGCAGGGTCGAGGTCGGGTCCGCCTCCTGGGCGTCGACGGCCAGTGGCAGGTGCTCGGGATCGACCGGCAGCCACGGCTCGACCGCCGAGAAGCCGGCATTGACCGCGCCCGACACCCACGGCATCGGCGTGCGAGCCCCGTCGCGCCCCAGGGTCTGGGGCCAGTTGGCGATGGCCTCAGGATCGACCAGGCGCTCGAACGGGACATTGGCCTGAGGCAGGCCCAACTCCTCACCCTGATAGACGAAGACGTTGCCGCGCAGGCCCATCAGCAGCAGCAGGCACATCTCGGCGAAGGCCTTGCGGTCGCGCCCCTCGGCCCAGCGCGACACCGCGCGCGGCGCGTCGTGGTTCGAGAAGGTCCAGGACGGCCAGCCCTCGCCGTCCGCGCCCGGCCACATGGCCGCGCCCTGCGGGATCATCGCGGGCGCCAGCTTGTCGGCGTAGAGATAGAGGAAGCCGTAGGCGCTGTTCAGGCGATCATCGCCCGCCGTGAACAGCTTCATCTCGCGATCGGCGTGGTCGCCGCCGACCTCGGCCACCGAGAACCGCCCGCCCGCTGCGTCGGTCAGCGCCCGCAGGCGGCCGAGGAACTTCGGGATGTCGGCGTGGCTCTGGTTGTGGATCTTGTCCTGGAAGTCGAACGGCCGCGTGCGCTTGCCGCCCGGCGGCAGCGGCGGGTTGTCCGTGAACTTCGGGTCGTGCATCGAGAAATTGATGGCGTCGAAGCGGAAGCCGTCCACACCCTTGTCGATCCAGAATTGGGTGACCGCCAGCAGGGCCTCCTGCACCGCCGGATTATGCAGGTTCAGCTGCGGCTGCGAGGCCAGGAAGTTGTGCATGTAGTACTGGCCGCGACGGGCGTCCCAGGTCCAGGCCGGCCCGCCGAACACCGACTGCCAGTTGCTGGGCGGGCTGCCGTCGGGCTTGGCGTCGGCCCAGACGAACCAGTCGGCCTTGGCGTTGGTCCGATCCTGGCGGCTCTCGGCGAACCAGGGATGCTCGTCCGAGGTGTGCGAGAAGACCAGGTCGATGATGATCTTCAGATCCAGCGCATGGGCCTTGGCGATCAGGGCGTCGAAGTCGCCCAGGGTCCCAAAGATCGGGTCGACGTCGCGATAATCCGAGACGTCGTAGCCGAAGTCCTTCATCGGCGAGGTGAAGAACGGCGACAGCCAAACCCCGTCAACGCCCAGCGAGGCGATGTGGTCGAGATGCGCCGTGACGCCCGGCAGGTCGCCGACGCCATCGCCGTTCGAGTCGGCGTAGCTGCGCGGATAGACCTGGTAGATGACCGCGCCGCGCCACCATTCGGCGTTCATCGACGTCTCCGCACCGGGGCGAGCAAGAACCTGAACTGTCACTATCGTCCCTCGGAAACGCAAATCTTGTAGTCGAGCGGCTTGAGCGCGATGGCATAGCTGCCCGGCGCGGCCGCGGTCGCGGCGCATGCGCCGTGCAGGGTCCGCCAGGCGACGGAGCCGGCCTCGACCGACACATTGGCCTTCAGCGGCTGGTCGCTGGTGTTGAATACGGCCAGCACCTCGGTCTTGCCCAGGATGCGCGAGACCGCCAGAAGGCCCGGCTGGTCGCCGGCGGCCCGGACCACCTGACGACCGTCGCGCAGGGCCGGCGTGGCGACGCGCAGCTTCGAGAGCTCGGCGATGCGCTGGTAGAGGACGCTGTCGGTCTTGAACGCCGAAATCGGCCCCTTGGCGGTCGAGCCGACCAGGCGGTTGTCGTTGTAGCTGGCGACCTGGCTTTCGAACATGTCCTCGCGGCTGTCGGAATAGTCGCCGTCGCCGGTGAAGCCCTGCTCGTCGCCGTAATAGATGGTGGGCGCGCCGCGCGCAGTCAGCATGATGGCGTTGGCCAGGGTCACGCGCGCCAGCAGCTCGCCGTCGGAGATGGCGGGCTTGGCTTTCAGCATGAACCAGCCGATGCGGCCCATGTCGTGATTGCCCAGGAAGGTCGGCAGCTGGCGCGCGCCGGCCTCGCCGCCTTCATAGGCCGGGTCGGCGGCGAAGACGCGGGCCAGGCGGTCGGTCCCGGTCCGGCCAATGGCGACGTCGGTCGCCGCCGACTGGAAGGCGAAGTCCAGCACCGCCGGCAGCTTGTCGACGCGGGTGTGGCTGGCCAGGATCGCGACATCGGGATCGAACACCTCGCCGAAGATGTGGAAGTTCGGGATGCCCCTGGCCTTGGCGCGCGCCAGCATCGCCGGGACGAAGGCCTGCCAGAACTCGGGGTTCACGTGGCGGGCGGTGTCGATGCGGAAGCCGTCGACGCCGAACTCGTCGATCCACCGGCCGTAGACCTCGATGAAGCCCTGGATGACCTGCGGGTTCTCGGTGAAGACGTCATCCAGGGTGGCGAAGTCGCCGGTCAGCGAGCTCTCGCCGGCGAACGTGCTCTCGCCCCGGTTATGGTAGTAGATCGGGTCGTTCAGCCATGCCGGCGCCTTGGCGTGCTCCTGCCCCGCCGGGATGTACGGCGTGTAGGCCCAGTCCGTCCGCTTGAGCTTGGAAAAGTCCTTGCCGTCGAAGCCGTCGTTGATCGGCGCGCCGCCGACCCCGCCCCGCCGCGTATAGGGATAGTCGGCGACTCCGCGATAGACGCAGCGGCTCTCCGGGCACTCGCGATACTGGATGATGTCCGCCGTGTGGTTCACGACGATGTCCATATAAACCTTCATGCCTCGGGCGTGGGCCGCGTCGACCAGGGCCTTGAAGTCGGCCTTAGTCCCCAGATGCGGATCGACATCGGTGAAGTCAGTGATCCAGTAGCCATGGTGCGCGGCCGACTCGTGGCCGGGCGGTCCCTGCACCGCGCGGTTCTTGAAGATCGGCGCCAGCCACACCGCCGTCGCGCCCAGGCCCTGGATGTAGTCCAGCCGTCGGGTCACGCCCTTGATGTCGCCGCCGTGATAGAAGCCCGCCCGCGTCGGGTCGAAGCCGTCGACCAGCGGGCCACCCTTCATCCCGCCGTGGTCATTGGTCGCGTCGCCATTTTCGAAACGATCGGGCAGGACGAAATAGATCACCTCGTCCTGCGGCTTGCGCAGCCGGTACGAGGCCAGGGATTGGGTGGGCGGAGCCGCCACGGCGCTCGTCGCCAGCGCGCTCGCGACCATCATGGTCAGCAGCGTCCTTCGCCAGGGCGTCAAGGCCGACATCGCTCCCCTCCCGTTGGCGGCGACCTCGATGATCGGATCGCCATTGCAACTCTTTGCAAGAATTTGCAGAGCCGATCGCAGGCTGTCAATCCGCCTTGTTGAAGGGATTTGCGTCCTACTCTTCGGAAAATGTCGCCAATGAGTGACGCAAAGAGGCCACAGGCGGCGCAATTCCGTTGCGAGCGCGGAACCCAGCTCAGCGTGTTTGCAATTTTTTGGGTTGATTACAGCTCGTTAATTTGCAGTAGTTTGCACCAACGGCCCGCGACACGATCAAAACGCGCAGAGCCGGACCAGGGAGGGTGAGACTCATGACCACTGAATTCGCGCGCCGTCGCGCTTGGCTGATGACCGGTGGAGCCACCGGCCTGGCCCTGGCCTTCGCCCTCGGCGGCGCGGCCCACGCCCAAGACACCGCCACCACCGCGCAGGACGACAGCAAGGTCGAGGAGATCGTCGTCACCGGCATCCGTCGCGGCATCGAAGGCGCCATTTCGCTGAAGAAGAGCTCGACCTCGATCGTCGAGGCGGTCTCGGCCGAGGACATCGGCAAGCTGCCGGACGTCTCGATCGCCGAGTCGATCGCGCGTCTTCCTGGGTTGACTGCACAGCGCCTCGACGGTCGCGGCCAGGTCATCTCGATCCGCGGCCTGGCCCCCGACTTCACCACCGCCCTGCTGAACGGCCGCGAGCAAGTCTCGACCGGCGACAACCGCGGCGTCGAGTTCGACCAGTATCCGTCGGAACTGCTGAGCGCCGTCGTGGTCTACAAGACCCCGGACGCGAGCCTGATCGGTCAGGGCCTGGCCGGCACCGCCGACATGCGCACCGTCCGCCCGCTGGCTTACGGCAAGCGCGCCCTGGCCATCGGCGCGCGCTACGAGTGGAACGACATCGGCGCCCTGAACGCCGGCACCAAGGCGCACGGCAACCGCCTGTCGATCTCGTATATCGACCAGTTCATGGACGGGAAGCTGGGCCTGGCCCTGGGCTACGCCCACATGGAGTCGCCCTATCAGGCCGAGCGCTGGAACTCGTGGGGCTATCCCACCGACGCGGCCGGCAACCTGGTGATCGGCGGCGCCAAGCCGTACGTGCAGTCCAGCATGCTGAAGCGCGACGGCGTCATCGGCGTCCTCGAATTCAAGCCGACCGACAACTTCAGCTCGTCGCTGGACGTCTTCTATTCGGAATTCAAGAACCACCAGATCCAGCGCGGCATCGAACTGCCGCTGGTCTGGGGCGGCGTGCCGCTGACCAACGCCCAGGCCTCGGGCGGCTTCGTCAACAGCGGGACGTTCAACGGCGTCAAAGGCGTCGTCCGCAACGACGGCAACGATCGCGACGCGACCATCAAGTCGGTCGGCTGGAACAACAAGCTGGAAGTCGGCGACGGCTGGACCCTGATCAGCGACCTCTCGTACTCGAAGGTCGAGCGCACCGACCAGATTCTCGAGACCTACGCCGGCACCGGCCGCTCGGGCACGGGCGCGACCGACAACATGACGTTCACGATGAACGGCGACGGCGTGGCGATCTTCAAGTCGACGCTGAACTACGCCGATCCCAACGTGATCAAGCTGACCAGCTCGCAGGGCTGGGGCAGCGACATCATCACCGGCGGCCAGGACGGCTATCTGAACAAGCCGACCATCGAGGACGAGCTGAAGGCGGCCCGCTTCTCGGTCAACCGCGCCCTGGATGACGGCCTCTCCAGCGTCGAGCTGGGCTTCAACTATAGCGAACGCTCCAAGGGCCTGGTGAACGACGAGTGGTTCCTGCGCGTGAAGGGCTCGCCCGCCAGCGTCACGATCCCCTCCTCGGCCCTCGTGGGCACGACCTCCCTGGCCTTCATCGGCATCCCGGGCATGGTCAGCTACGACCCGTTCGCCCTGGTCAATGGCGGGACCTACGACCTGGTCCGCAACCCGAACGCCGACGTGCTGGTCAAGAGCTGGGACGTCGAGGAGAAGGTCGCGGTCGGCTATCTGAAGGCCAATATCGACGCCGCCGTCGGCAGCGTGCCGGTGACCGGCAACTTCGGCTTCCAGATCGTCCACACCGACCAGGGCTCGACCGCCCTGGGCGCCAGCGGCACCGGTACGGGCGTGACCCGCACCAATCTGTCGGGCGGCAAGAAGTACGTCGACTTCCTGCCCAGCATGAACCTGCAGTTCGCCCTGCCCAACGAGCAGAGCCTGCGCTTCGCCGTCGCCCGCACCCTGGCCCGTCCGCGGATGGACCAGATGCGCGCCAGCAAGACCTTCAGCTTCGACCCGGCCAAGGGCGCCAACACCAATATCAACTTCTCGCCGTGGAGCGGCACGGGGGGCAATCCCGAGCTCGAGCCCTGGCGCGCCGACGCCTATGACGTGTCGTACGAGAAGTATTTCGGCCGTCAGGCCTACATCTCGCTGGCCGCCTTCTACAAGGACCTGAAGACCTACGTTTACGACCAGAGCGTGGTGTTCGACTTCACCGGCTTCCCGACCGGCGGCAACCCGGAGCCGGCCACGCGCCTGGGCCTGGTCACCACGCCGCAGAACGGCAAGGGCGGCGCGGTCAAGGGCGTCGAGTTCGCGGCCTCGATGCCGGGCGCGCTGCTGACCCCGATCCTGGACGGCTTCGGCGCCACCTTCAGCGCCTCGTACACCGAGAGCTCGATCCACCCGAACCCCAGCGACGCGGCCACCCCGATCCCGGGCCTGTCGAAGACCGTGGCCAACCTGACCGTCTACTACGAGAAGAACGGCTTCTCGTTCCGGATCAGCGACCGCTACCGCTCGAAGTTCCTGGGCGAGGTCTCGGGCTTCGGCAACGGCCGCAACTACCGGATGGTCAAGGGCGAGTCCGTGGTCGACAGCCAGATCGGCTACACCTTCAGCGACGGCCCGATGGACGGCCTGTCGCTGCTGGCCCAGGTCAACAACCTGACCAACGAGCCCTTCGTGACCTACCAGAACAACGACCCGCGCCAGGTCATCGACTACCAGAACTACGGCCGCACCTTCCTGGTGGGCCTGAACTACAAGTTCTAGTCGCCTCTCCTTCCCCAAAGCCTGCGGCGCCCCTGTCGGACCTGTCCGACAGGGGTTCTTTTTTGGCCGCTAGGGCTTCGGATCCGATGCCGACGCCGGCGCGCAGGCGCGGGTGACCTTCAGCGAGCCGCCGCCGGGCTGGCTCCTGTCCAGCGTCAGGTCGACGGTCCGTTCGCAGCCTTCGTCCAGGATCTTAACGGCCTGGGCCAGGGCCACGGGATCGGCGGCCAGGCCCGCGCAGCCCGACAGGGCGACGGACAGCAAAAGACCCGCCATCGGGCCGATGACGTGTTTCATCGAACGCTCCTTCATGGTTGGAAACGGGGCTCAGCGCCCCAGGAAGACCGCGCGCTCGGCCTCGCGGCGGGCGACCAGGCCGGGCAGCTCGCGGCCGCCGGCGAACCGCCACATTCGGAAGGCGTCGGCCGCCCCCTGCACGTCGCCGGCGATCAGCCGTCGGCGCACGCTGCTGTCGGCGAAGTCCGGCCCGCCGCCGACCTCGCCGACGCCGATGTTGTAGGCGAGCGAGACCATGGCGCCGAGCTGGCCGTCGGTCAGCCGGGTCGCCGGGAACAGCGCCAGGACCTTGTCGCAGACGGCTTGCGCGTCGGCCTTCAGCAGCGCGTCGGCGTCGGCCCGGATCATCCCGGCCGGCCACCGCGCCCGCCACAGCCGATAGGCGGCCTCACGGTCCTTCACCGGCCGTCCGCCGACGAACAGGGCATGGCCCCAGCCGACGGTGTAGATGCCGACCGGGTCGGCCTGGGGCTCCAGCACGGCGGTCCCGCGATCGCCGTCGTGCAGCCCCTCGAACCGCTGGATCAGCGCGAGCGCGCAGGCGGGAACATCCCGCGCCGGAGGCGTGGGCATGGGTGGGTTTCCTTTCGTGTTGGGGTCAGGCGGTCAGGCGACCGCTTCTCTTGAAGGCCTGGCGGTCAGGCGACCGCCGGGGCGGCCGGCTCGTCGGCCAGGCCGTGGGCGGCGAGGATCCGGCGATAGGCCGAGACCCTGGCCTCCAACTGACGCTTCTCGCCTTCCAGCTGGGCGATGCGGGCATCCTTGTCGAGGATCATGCGGCTATGCTCGCGGCGCAGGTCGCTCAGTTCGGCCTCGACCTGTTCGAGGCGCTGGGCCAGGCGATCGGCTTCCTCGCGCAGGGTGTGGATCACCCCCGAGGCGGCGTCCTGCGCCATCTGCATCAGATCCGCCTCGGCCTTGCGGGCGATCGCCCGCCGGCCGAGGAGGTCCTTGATCACCGCATAGACCCCCGGCGCGGCCACGACGAGGTAGGGCCACGACTTGGCGATGACGGTGGGGATGTCCATGCGGGGCCTTTAGTTTTCCGCCAGGGGGTCTTCCGCGGGCGCCAGGGCGGCCTCGGGATCGATCCAGTCCCGCAGATGCCAGGCGTTGGACGCCCAGACCGCCGACTGGCCCGGCTCAGCCTCAGGGGGCAGGGGCGCGAGGGTCCAGGCCTCGTCCCAGCCTTCGTGCTCCTCGACCTCGCGCGAAACCCCGGTCCATTGCCCCAGCGCGTCGATATTATGGATTGTCAGCATGTCAGAGCGCCTTGATGTAGGGGGAAAGACCGGTTCCCCAGCCGGTGACGGCGGGGGTCTGGAACTGCGTGGTGGAGACGTCGAGGCCAGACCGTAGACCGGCGTTCTGTACGGAAATGACGATAGGCGAGGTCAGCGCCCCGCTGGCCCTGGCCACACCGACGATCCAATCCGTGCTTGCCAGGCCAGTCGCCAGCACCTTCCACGACACACCATCGGTTGAGCTCGCCAGCCCGCCGCCGGATCCAGCAGCGAGAAATTGAGCGCCATCGAAGATCAGCGACTGAACGGAAAAGCCGAGATTCGTCCCTTGTCCGAAGCCATCCGCGCCGGTCGAGGATGAGAACACCGTGCTGTTGCTGTAAGCGACAAAACGGTTTCCCCCTCCGACGACCTGGGAAAAATTGTAACCCGTTGGAGCCGTCACGGACTGCCAGGTCGCGCCGTTGTCATCGGAAATCCAGTTCGCCGACCAGCCGCTCGAAACAAACCAGCGTGAAAGCGTGGCGTTGTACGCGCTAGCGGAAATATACTGGCCTCCAGGATTGGATTTCTGGGTCCACGTCACGCCATCCAGAGACGTCGCGAGATAAGGCGCGTCATTGCTTCGTCCGCTTGCCATCCAGAATGAACCACTGCGGGTAAGGCTATACAGATCCTGGCTTGTCGCACCGAGAGGATGAGCACGCGCCGTCCAGCTGATCCCATCAACGGAACTGAACGCCGTCGTATGCGAACAAGCTAGGAATAGGCCGTTCGCGAAGACAAGCTTGTTGGGAAGCGCCCCCGTACCAAATGGGTTGGCTCTCTGCGTCCAAGTCACCCCGTCCGGCGAGGTCAGGGTGATCCAGGCCGAAGCGTTGTAAGCCCAGGCTAGAAAAAGACCTGCCCCATAGGCCACAAGGCCCGACTGGTAGATGCTCGCACGCAGCACCATCGGATTGACGTACGGTGGCAGAACCGACGCGAGCGCCGGATAGCTGGTGATCGCGTACAGCAGGCCCGTGCAGGGCAGCCATCGCGTCCCCGGATTGGCGGCTGCCTGGACCGCCGTGCCGACGGGATAGGCATGGATCGGCGCCGCCTGGGCGGTGCGTTCGGGCGTCATCCAGGTCCCTCCGTCGACGCCGACCTCGGCCTGCGCCTGGGTCGCGACGGGGAGCGGCCGACCGGCGGACAAGCCACAGTTCCAGGCTGCGAACGTACCCGAACCACCGATGGTGTCGACCTGGACGGTCGCCGCCCCGGTGCTCGTGTTGTAGGCGGTCAGGACGCCGGTCATCCAGTTCGTCGGCGAGGCAGAACTGGCCAGGAAGAAGCCCTGCCCCGCCACCCAAGCCTTGCCGGCCTGGGTGGTGAAGGTCTTGGTCCCCGTGCCGACGGCCAGCGAAGTCGTCGACGCGCCGTTGGTGCCCGGGGCGCTCAGGGCGCTGACGGCGCTGGCGGCGGCGGCCGTGCGATCGGCCCCGGTCTGGACCCGGTCGGCGGCCACCTGTGTCGTATTGGCGTTCACCTCGCCGGCCAGCGCGTTGGCCTGCGTCACGAAGGTCGGCAACTGGCCGAGGAAGGCGTCGGCGCGGGTGTTGAAGTTGGCGGGATCGTTGGTGGAGGGCGGCGTCGGGAGCGCCGTGATTTGAGCGGGCACGGATCAGACCTCTTCGAGTTCGAGGGAAATCAGGGCGTCCTCGGGCTGGTCCATCGTGATCGTGAACCGCTTGTAGACGCCGACGATGAGCAGGGCCGAGAAGTAGCCGCTGTCCTGGTCGTCCAGGCCCGACCACAGCGCGGGCACGGCGTTGAGGTCGTCGCGCAGCTGCAGGATCCGATCGACGTCGGACTTCTTGCAGCGCAGGCTCTGGACGGTGCGTGGCACCGAGCGGCGCGGCACCAGGGTGGCGGTCCCGAAGTCGTCGCGGTCGATCTTCGAGAAGTTCAGCGCGTCGCTCTCGGCCTCATGCAGGGTGCGGCCCAGATAGACCGACGAGCCCAGCACCACCCCGCCGCAGGTCACGTCGTCGTTGGCCTTGGTCAGGGTGATGGTGACGACGGCGTCGGTGTAGGGCGGCAGGTCGAAGCGGGCGAACTCCTGCCGGTAGCGGAACGCGCCGAAGAAGTAGTCGTACCAGCCGCTGGTCGGCCGGTTCAGCAGGTCGGCCGAGGCGGTGTAGACGGTCGATCCGGCCACCTTGACCGTGACGGTCACTGCGTCGGCGACCATGCCGACGACGCCGATCGAGTCTACGCGCTGGCCTGGCGTGATCGAGACCGTCAGCGGCGAGGTCGTTGTCGTGCCGGTGTTGCGCAGCAGGTCGAACATCGCCCAGCGGTTGGTCGGGCCGACGTCGATCCACCAGGTTCCGTCATCGGTCGTCGGATCGTGCGCCTTGTTAACGTTCGAGCTAACCCCAGCGGTATGCACGCCGCTTTGCGACCCCGTAATCGAAATCGGGCCAGCTCCCCCCGGATTGCTTGAGATCCTGAAGGTGTTGGCGGTGTCGGTGACAACAAAATAGGTCTGGGTCGTACTCAAGGGGCTCGGCAGCGAGCCCGTGGTAGCAAAAGCGACTTGAGTATCAGGGGCGAGGCCATGGTTCGGCCAAGTGATCACGGATGAGCCCGTCACGATCGTCACCGACGAGGCCTTGCCCTTCAGTGACTCGTAGATGCGGTGAGTCGTCGCGCTGATAACCCTGTTGCCGCTCCCATACTGCAGGGCGGCGCTCCAGACCGCCTCCCCCGCCGAGGGCTCGGCGGGGGAGGCGCCAGTCAGCATGGCGGGCGTGATGGTAATGGGCGGAAGCGCGCGCATCAGGCGGCCGCCTGGGTCTGCATGGCGCGGCCGCCTTCGGTCACGTTGGTCAAGGTGCGCTCCATCTTGTCGTTGCTGGTGGCGATGCGGGCGCTCGTGGCGCGCAGGTCGGCGAGCTCGTCACGCAGGGCGCGCAGCTCGTTGATCAGGGACTTGTCGTTCTTCTGGTCGGCGCGCTGGACGTTGACCGCCTCGCCGGGGCTGAGCGCCAGGTTGAAGAGCTTGGAGTCGGGCGGACCGGAACCACCGACCTCGAAACTGCCGCCGGTAGCGTACTTGAGCGCGCCGCTTTGGAAGAAGGACAGCTTTCCCTGGGCGACCAACGCGTTGGCCGCGTCGATCCCCTGAGTGTTCACAATGTCCATGTAGCCGGGCTGGTAACGGGCGGCGCTGGTGTAGACCGCCTGAATTTCCGGATCCGTCGAGTCGGCGTTGCCGCTCCCCCGCCCGGCCATGCTGTTGACCAGACCCCAGTTCCAGGAAGCGTTGTTCAAATCCTTCTGGGCCTGGGTGAGCGTGGTGCTGGCGGCGCCGCTGCCCGAGCTGGCGCCATTGACGGGGACGCCCCCCACCGACACCACGCCCGCCGCCGCCGCGGCCTGGTTGGCCGCCTGCAGCCCGGCGATCGCCTCCCGCACCGAGACGATGCTGGCGTTGACCTGGATCAGCCCCTGCACCGAGGCGTCCAGCGCCTCCAGCTGCGCCTCGGCGATCGAGACCTGGCGATCGGCGGTGTCGGCAGCCTCGTCGACGGCGGCGCGGACCAGGCCGACGTCACGCAGATAGTCCTGGCTGGTCGAGACGTAGTCACGCGACGCCGCCGTGAACGCCTCGCCCTCGGCCTGCAGCCGCCCCATCGCGTCGGGGTCGCCCAGGCGGGCCAGGGACGCCGTCGTCAGGAAGCTCTGCCGCGTCGTGCGATAGCGGCCGGCCAGATCCGCTCCGGCGATCGTACCCGACAGGCTGGTGCTAAACGCGCGCAGCGACTTGGACAGGTCGGCGAACTTATCCTTGGTCGCCTGGAGCGCGTCGTGCTCGCGCTGATAGGCCTGGGTGAGCACGTCGCGCGCGGCGGCGACCTTGGCGGCGGCGTCCTCGGCGGCCCAGATCTGCTCCTGGTACTGCTTCTGGATCGGGTCGGTGATCGCCGCCAGGGCGTTGGCCCGGCGCAGCGCCTTGGCCTCCTCACTTCGTCCCTGAGCCTCCAGAAGATCGGCGTACATGTTGGAGCGATCGGTCGCCAGCTTGGCGGCCTCGGCGGCGTCCTGCAGGCCCCACAGGGTCTTCAGAAGCGGCGCCAGCGAGGCGTCCAGCGCCTCGACGGCCTCCATCTCCTTGGCCCGCGACTTCGCCAGCAGCGCGCCGGACGACAGGGTCAGCTCGTCGATCTGGTCCTGGATGGACGCGCGCTTGTCCTCGACCGCCGCCCTGGCGTTCTCGGCCGCCGTGGCGACCTTGTCGAACGCCGGGGCCAGAGCCATGAGGGCGGCGTAGAGTTTGGCCCCGTCCTCGTTCGAGACATTCTGCTTGAGGACAAGATCCTTGAAGCCTTCGCGCGTCAGGTCGGGCGACAGGCCCAACCGCTTCAGCTCGGCCGCCACCGAGTCCTGGACCGGCTTGAGCCGCTCGTCGTCCGACAGGAAGTGCTCGGCGAAGAAGGCCGCCTGGTCGGTCAGGTTGTCCAGCCCGCCGACCAGATCGACCAGCCGTTCGCGCGCCTCGAGCGAGGCCACGCCGACCGTGGCGAAGATCATGCCGACCGACTTCAGCGTCGTGTCGATCACCTCGTACTGGCGCGCCACCCGGACCAGGGTCTCGAAGGCCCCCTCGCCCACCTTCTGGAACTGGGCGATGGCCGGGACGGCGGCCTTGGCCATGTCGTCGCCCAGCTTGCCGAAGATCGCGTTCAGCGCCTCCTCGATCTGCGTCCCGGTCATGTCCTTGAAGGACAGCTTGCCCAGGTCGACCTTGAAGCTGGCCAGCGCCTCCTCGACGCCGGTCGCCTTGATGGCGCCCGCCGCGTCGGTGACGCCCTTGCCCAGCGACGTGATCAGCTTGGTGATCTGATCCAGGAAGTCGCCGTCCAGGGCGCCGGTCTCGGTGATCACCTTGCTCTTGCTGGATGTGGTGATCCCGAAGGCCTTCTTCTTCGTCGTCTCCAGCACCTGCTGGTAGGTCGAGCCGGACAGGCCGCCCTCGAGGATCGCGCCCAGGGTGGCGGCGTCGAACTGGATGCCCTGGTCCTGCAGGGTCCGCGTGGTGGACTTCGAGAAGCCCAGGTTCGACAGGGTGGGTGTCGAGCCGGTCTTGCCCAGGTTTAGCCCCTCGGTGCTCAGCATCCCGCCGGCCCCAAACGCCTTGGCCAGCGCGGCCGCCACGGCGCCGATCTGGTCGTCGATCGACTTCAGCGACCGGACCATGGCGTTGCCGTATTCCAGGTCCTTGTTCTCATAGGCCTGGGCGTGGGTCAGGGCCTTTTCCAGGCTCTCGGACTTGGCCTTAGAGTCGCCGAGGATCGAGCCGGAGCCCTGGGCGTCTTGGCGGGCCTTCATGTCGTTGGCGCCGGGGACCGAGCCGCCGCCACCAGTGTGCAGACCCAGACTTGCCAGCACGCCGATCATGGCCGCGACAATCGGGAAACCCCAGGGGCCTAGTTCCTCGAAGATCTTGGCCGCGCCGCCAGCTGCGGCCGCGACACCTCGGGCAGCGGAGTTCGCCACGCCCTGGCTCGTCGCGGCGGTGTCCAGGGCCATTGCCTGGATCGTCGCAGCGGCCTGCCAGAGGCGATAACCCCTTTCGACGCCCTCGATCGCCGCGTATCCGGCGCTGTGTTCCTTGAAGAAACCCTTGGCCGCCGCCGCCGCATCGCCGTAGCCCTGCAGGCGGATCGCGAGGGTCTCCCGATCGTAGCGCATCGTCTCGTCAGCAAGCCGCTTTTCGGCCTGCCCCCGCTCCTTGGAGTCGACGGCAGCTGCGTTGATAACTTCATTCAGTTGTTTGGCTTTCGCCGTGTGGCTGCTCGTCAGTTTCGCGCTGTTCAGTTCGTAGGACGAGAAAACCGTGAGCAGGCCGCCGACCGCCTTGCCGACATCGCCAAAAGAACTCGAAAGACCCTGCGCGGTGGCCTGGGCCTTGGCTTGCAGCTGAGTCCAAAGATCTACTGACTGAGTCAGAGAAGCATTGTATTCGTCCTGGATTGTTTTCAGGACAGCAGTCTTCTTGGCGACATCCTTGGCGTTATCAACATATTTGTCAGCCAACTCGATCTCTTCGGGGTGCGCGGCATCACGATTAAACCCCTTGGCTCTCAACTCTTGTTCGGCCTTGAGCTGGGCCAGGGCGACCGAACGCTCGATATTGCCCGCACCGACAAGTCGCGCCTCCTCGCTGAGCGTGTCTAACGTATCCCTTTGCTGCCCGATGGCGGTCAGCATCTGGGCGCGACGCGCCTGCTCATTACTTTCGGCCTGGGCGGTGGCGAGAGCGCGATACGCGGCCTGCAGCTTGTCTTTGGTCTCCCCCTCCGCCCGATTTGCAAACGCCAGGAGTTGCCGGCCGACGGCCTCGTCGCGCAGTTGCTCGGAAGCCTCCGCGCTAGTTAGAACTCCATTTGCGACCTGGTCGTTTACGACTCTTTGCGCTGCGGCGTTCGCCGTCAGGTTCGCCGCCTGTTGCGCGGTGGAGGCCGCCGCCTTCGACATCGCCAAGTCGTACTGACCGGCCACGTACCGAGTAATGTCCGCTTCGTCGGTGAGCCCCTTGCTTACGGCGTCCGACCGGGCTTGCGCGGCCATGGCCGCCTGGTCCGATTTTCCGTAGGCCTCCGCGAGATTCCAGTTGGCTTCCGTCGCCTTCTTCGTCGCTTCGACTTCCTTTTCGAACTGCGCTTGATGTTCGGCGCGAGGATCCTGCGCCGGGGCCGTCACACGAAGATGGGTGGCGGCCTGCCCCCTCGAAGCGGACGCCGGCGCATTGATCTTCGTCTCAAGCTCCTTGATTTCGCGAGCGTAGGCTTCAGACGCCCTATTGGCTCGCGCGAGGTCAGGGAGATTGTTTTCCCTAATGCCTCGGTCGACTTTCTTCTTTTGGATCTTCAGATCGGCGAGGATGTCGTAGTCACCGGTCTTTGCGTTTACAGCGTTAGTGGCCTCGACGGAGCGGTTGTCGCGAGCAATGGCGTCGGCGCGCCTTTTCCCTTCAGCCTTCTGGGCGTTGACCCGGTCCACCAGTGTCGACCCAAGACCCCCATAGGTGTTCGCGACCTGCTCATCGCTGGGATTGAAGAAGTTCCACGCCCCTTGCTGCATCTTCTCGAAGAAGTTCGAAGCGCCGTTCTTCGCCGAACGAAAAGCCTTGTCCAAATCCAGAACTTTGTCGGCCGTACCACCCGCGCTTTTGGAAACGCGATCAAGGATGATGGCCTGCGCCCCAGCGAGATCGTTCTCCTTGACCAGTGTCTTGACGAGTTCACGGGTCTTGCCGTCGAGACCCTCCACCTTCCCGTTCAGCAGATTCATGTTCTGGACGGGGTCGACGAGAACCTTGCCAAGTTCCTGCAGCGCCCCGGCTGCATCTTGCTTCGTCGCCGCCGCATAGTCGTCTGTGAGCTCGATCGCCCTTTGCAGGATCGGAGCGCTCGTCACGCCAAGCCGCAGATACGACTCCACCATGCCCTGCGCGGCCGAGATCGAAACGTTGCCCGCAGCCGACGAACGCTCGGCGAGAGCGGAAAGCTCCTGCCCGCTGAGACCGGTAGCGCGCGCCAGGCCATAGGTCATCTGCTCGACCTGCGACTGAGCCTGGCCATACTGATAGACGGCCTGCGTGACTTGCAGCAGGACCTCGGCGATTCGGCCGTAGGGGCCTAGCGCTCCTCCCGCGCCGGCGAGTTCTTCCGCGACGCTCGCCAGAGCCCCTTTAAGGCCTACGCCTCGACTGGCCGCGCTCGCCAGAGCTTCAGCCGCGCCCATGCCCTGCGTCGCGATAACCTTGAGCGGGTCGCCGCCCGAAGCGAATGCGGAAAAGGTGTCGGTGACCAATCCGCTGAGCTTCTTGACCTCCTCGCCTTGAAGACGCGCGGCCTCGCCGCCCGCCTTGAGAGCCGCGCCGAACGAGGCCTGGTCCTTCACGACCTTGGACTGCACCACGCCCAGCGCGCCGACCGCGACCGAAACCCCCTTCAGACCAGCGACGAGTTCGTTCAGATCCTTGTCAGCCACAACGGCTCTCCCAAAAAGTTCGGGCCGCGCCTCCTTGCGAAGACGCAGCCCGGTGGTGGTCAGCCGCCCTTGGCGGGGGCCGTCATGGTCAGAAGGTGCTCGGCGTCCAGGGCGATCAGGGCCCGGCGTTCCCACGGCTCCAGCCGCACGCCCTCGTCACGCTCCCAGGCCTGGATCTCCAGGCGCGAGAGGCGCGAGGGGCCGAACCCGCCGCTCTGGCGGGTCTGGCAGAGGTCGGCGTACCAGGCCCACAGGTGGGCCACGTGCGACGACAGCGGCGGCGGGTTGGCGAGCCGCCAGGTGGCCTCGGGATCGCCCTGTCGGGCCAGGCTCTCGAGGTGGACCCTGAGCGGCTCGCCGTCGTCCTGCCGGCCGGCGAGCTCGAACTGCTCGCGGCCGTAGGCGATCAGGCCGCGGACTTGCCCGGCATAAAATTTCCGAGGTTGTTCGACGCCGCGGTAACCTGTTCGGCGATCTCGGAATTGCGGCTGACCAGGCGGAAGGCGTTCTCGGCCGACCACTCCTGCTTGATGCCGCGCCAGCCGACCAGTCGGACGGCGGTCAGCCGGTGGCCGAAGGCGATGTCGTCCTCGATCGGCGTGAAGTCGGCCTTCTCGGGATTGGCGCGGCCGGTCATGGCGGCGGCCACGGCCTGGCGCTTGCGGCGGTCGTTGACGAGGCGGTTGACCTCGGCCTGGACCTTCTCGGACTGGCCGCCCAGCACCAGCAGGAAGACGCCGGAGCCGGAGCCGTCGGCGCGGACGTACTCGACCTCGAACGGGGTGTCGCCGGCGGCGACGGCGTCCAGGTCGTTGAGGTCGAACAGGGTTTCGGTCGAGAACTTGGTCATGGTCTGTCCTTGGGAAAAGGACGGCCGGGCGCGACCCGGCCGCTAAGTTGAGAGGGGACTTCGGAGGGAGAGGGACGGACGCCGCGCGGTTAGGCGGCGCTGTCCTGGATGGCGATGATGGTCTGATCGGTGGCCAGGGCCGCACCGCCGGCGCCGTTGATCTGGGCCGTGAACGGATAGGTCCGGATCACCGCCTTCTCGCCGTCGTCGGGGGTGTCGCCGGTCAGCTTGATCATCGGCAGGTTGACGACCACGAAGTCGGCGTTGGCCGTGGCGTCCTCGGTGATCGCCAGGACCAGCGAGGTGGTCGAGCGGCCGTCGAAGATCGTCTGCAGGGTCACGCCATCGAACTTGGCGGTGAAGCTGCCAGATACGGCCACGCGACCGCGCTGGATGTCGTCGACCACGTTCGAGCCCACCACGGCGTCGCTGTGGGCGGCGTTGCCGTTGATGGTCACCTGGGCGCCGGTGACGTTGGCGACGGGCGCGCCGTTGACCAGGATCACGCCGTTCACGGCCGTCAGGATGTCGGTGACGGTTTCGGCGTTGGGCGAGGTCAGCACCTGGGCCGCGCCCAGGGTGCGGGTGCGGCCGACGGTGTCGAGGCTGATGGTGGCGTTGCCGGTGGCCGGCAGGTTCAGCGCCGCCTGGCCGACCTGCTGGTCGGCATAGGTCTCCGAGCGGCCCAGGTCCGGATACCACTCCTCGAAGGTGTAGTAGTCGTTGGTGTGGGCGGTCAGCGGCACCAGCGACTTCTTGCCCGTCACCGCGACCGCGGCGCTGGCGATGTTGGTCTCGGCGAACATCGCCGAGCCGTTGACCACCTTCACCGTGGCGACCGTGGCGGTCAGGGCGATGATCAGCAGGTTCTTCTGCGTGTTCAGGGCGTTGAAGGCGCCGGCGGTCAGGCGGATGACGTCGCCGATCTTGAAGCCGTCGGTCAGGTACGAGCCGGCCGAGCGGGTCAGGGTCCAGTTCTGGCCCGAGGCGGCGACGCTGATCGTGGCGCCGGTGGCCGAGACGCCGGCCGTCATGTCCTTGCGCAGCAGAGAACCCAGCAGGGCGCCGTAGGTGCCCGGCGACAGCAGGCCGTCGATCTTGCCGGCCGGCTTGACCACGCCCAGGCCGACGCCCGTCGACTGCTGGTGGCTGACGATCTCGTTGCTTTCGAACGTATCCGGCGGGGCCTGGAACACCGAACTGGTGCGGCGCACGACCTGGCCGCCTGCACCCGCGGCGGCGGCGCCGAGGCCGGTCTGTTTCTTGTAGACGGTCTTCTTGTTGATGCCCTGGGCGACGGCCATGGGGATCTTCTCCTGGGAAGTTATCGGAATGGGTGGAGGGCTGGACGAAGTCCCAAAAGTCGCTTGGGCCGTCCCTTCGGGCGGAGACCGCCGTCAGCTGGTGATCGTGGCCAGGAACGGGACCTGGACGGGCATGACGTAGCGGTCGCCCTCCAGGATCGCGGCCAGGATGAGAGGGGTGCGGGCGACGGTCGTGGTCAGACCATCGGCGGTGAAGGCCGCGCCGCGATAGAAGGTCGAGCGCAGCAGCTCGACGCGGACGGTGATGTCCGCCATGCCCGCGCCCTGCGGCCAGCAAAGCGAGACGACGAACATGCCGCCCTGCTGGAAGCCTCGGCCGTACTCGGTGTTGACCGGCTCGGCGAAGATCATCGACACGCGCTGGTACGGCGCTCCGGCCGTCGGCGTGTAGGCCGTGTTCTCCCAGGCCGTGGCCAGGGGCGGACTCATCGCGGCCAGCGCCGTCTCCAGCGCCGCGCGGATCTTCGGCACGCTCATCGGCGGCTCGCCGAAGTCGGGAACGGCGGGATCGAGGCGCGCGAAGGCGATCCGAGAGCCGAACGGCTCCCGGTGGCGGGATCGAGGATCATGTCTGGGTTCCCGAACAGGCGAGACGAGAAACCCGTCCCTCGAAGGGCAGGACGGGTTCGAAAGCGACCGGCCAGGCGGCTCAAGTCGAGCGCCGGATCCGAAAGAGATCGAGGGTTTGAATTTCAGTCTCCGGAGGTCGATGGGGTCGCCAAGGACACATCTCCGAGAATGATCAGATTAGACCCTCTACCTTCCCGGCGGTCAATCATTTTGTTCACTAAACGTTCTTATTCTTGCGGTCACGGGCGATCTGCTTGGCCAGCGCCACGACAAGGTCCAGAGCCTGGGTTAGGACTTCGCGATTACGTGTGAAGACGCGGCCCGCGCCCCAGGCCGACAGGCTGGTCCCCTCCCCCGCCACCGCGCGCAGCAAGCGTAGCGCCATGGGCTTGTCGGCCAGCGCCATGGCCACGGCGCGGTCAGCGCGAGCCACGAAGTCCAGCATGCGCGCGCGCCGCAGCCGGGCGGCGACGAAGCGGTCGTTGTCGTGGCCGCCCCTATGGCCGGGCTCCAGGCTGGCGATGCGCAGGTCGCGACCTCGGGCCTCGAAGCCGGCGCGGTACAGCAGGCCGACGGCGTAGTGGGCGTCGGTGATGTGGCCGCCCTGGCGCAGGCCGCGCAGGCCGTCACGGCTGGAGATCCGCACGGGCCCAGCGACCGCCGCTTCGGGGATCTCCACGGTCTCGCCCCGCGCGGAGGCCAGGGTCAGGCTCTCGACCAAGCCGGCGGCGACCTCGGCCTGTTCGGTCCGGGCCAGTTGGGCGTCGGCGATCCGCAGCATGGCTTCGCGCGCCGCCTGGCGGGTGGCCGGACTGATAGCCAGAGCCGCCGCGCGGTCGGCGCGGGCTAGGTCGGCCAGCTCGGTCGAGGTCAGCCCCTCGGGCCGAATGACTTGCACGGAAATGGTGCGTCCCCTTCTTTCCTTCGGATGTGGTCAGCGCCCGGAGCGGACGCCGCGTCGGTTCTGGGCCAGGGCGTGGCGGCGGGCTTCGCCGGCGCAGACCTGGGTGACGACGTCGTGGCCGTCGCTCTCGGCCAGCATCCGGCCGGCGGCGCGGATGATCGCGCACAGCATCGGCTTGCGCGGTCCGCAGTCGCGGACGGCCCGGTCAATGGCGCCCTCGGCGACCTCGTCGTGCAGGCCGCTCACCCGCCCTGCTCCTCCAGGACGGCGCGGCCGGCGATGGTCAGGCTGATCCGGCAAGGACGCCCGCCCAGGCGCTCGACCAGGCCCGAGAGGCGCGCGGCCTGGGCGCGGTCGCTGCCGGCCGACAGGCTGACGGCCATCTCGTCGGCCAGGTCGGCCAGGGTCAGCGGCCCGTCGGCCAGGGCCTCCAGCACGGCCAGCACCTTGGACGGAACGACGGGCTCTTCTGGCAGGACGCCGAACAGGCGGGTGCGGATCGCCTCGGACAGCGCGTAGCGGTCGGGGCGCGGATCGCCCATCAGCAGGCCGGTGAGAATGGCGCGCGGCGGCCGGCGATCGGCCTCGGTGCGGCGGGCCGTATAGACATGAAAGGTCGCATGACCGGCCGGACCGGTCCCGTGGATCGGAATCATCTGGAGCTTCCTGCGGCTGAGCCGATGGATGGGAATTTCGGGGAGATCCCGCCCGGCTCGCGTCGCCAGGGCGGAACTCTCGGAATATCCAATTTGTACCAAATACAAATTTGCATGGCAAGCAAATTTTGTGTTTAATGGCCGGACATTCCCCATTCGCTCCCTCGTGGGATTTGCATGACACCCGACCGGCAGGCCAAGGCGAAGCGACGCGGCAAGACCTTCATCCGCGCCTGGCGCAAGCATCGCGACATGAACCTGGAACAGGCCGTCGAACGCCTGGAGCTCGAGGTCGGCTATCCGTATTCGGTGGCCCAGCTCTCGCGCGTCGAGCGCGGCGAGACCGGTTATTCCCAAGACGTGCTGGAAGCCCTGGCGACCATCTATCGCTGCGAGCCAGCCGACCTGATCATGCGCGATCCGGAGGCCTCCGAGGGGATCTGGTCGATCTGGGACCAGCTCCAGCCCGTGCAGCGGATCCAGCTCGTCGAGATAGGACAAACCCTCAAGAAGGTAGGATAATTCCCGTTCAATCCAGCGCCAGGATCTCGCCCTGGCGCTCGATCAGCCTGGGCTTTCCCCACAGACCCGACAGCGGCTCGCCGCGCACGCGATACAGCGCCACACCCGACGAGCGCCGAGCCAGGACCTCCATCTCGCGCCGCGCGTCCTCCTCGAAATAGCACTCCCTGACCTCGGTCGGCATGAGCGTTCCACCCCGCCTTCCGAAGGCCTGCACGCAGAAACGCGTCACCGCGAACACGACAACCTCCGCCTTCAACGCGACCACCTTGCACGCCTCCTGCGCGTGAGTCGATCGGTCGCGACGGCGCATGCGTCCGAGTCTGACGCATGTCAATATTTGCACAAGATGCAAATCCTGAAGGCGAGCTTGGTTTTGCATGAAACGCAAACATCGGCCCAGCCCAGCCCCACGCTTTACGCGCGAACGGCGGCGATATACAACTATGAGAAGTTATATCGCTCGATACACGAATAGAGAGCCTCGCCGCATCCGCACCCCATCCCCGTTGGAGGACAGACGATGAGCAAATGGCATCCCGTGGTCCTGAAGCTGCAGAAACTGATCAAGGACAACGGCTGGGAGGCGCGGTTCGAGAAGGCCGTCGCCCAGGCCCGCGCATGGAACATCCCCGAGCTGTCCGACCTCAAGGACCTCGAGAGCTACTACGTCTACATCAACGACTTTCTGCGCTGGGTCCCCAGCGAGAACGATCCAGGGCGCGAGGTCTACAACAAGCTCTGCAAGTTCTATTTCGTGCTCGACCAGGACGCGGTGAAGGACCTGCAAAACAAGGTCGTCCCCCACGACAAGGCCCCGCCCCTGACGCCGCTGTCGGCCTGGCTGGTGGAATACGCCGACGCCCTGGGCGCCTTCCTCGACACGCCGGAATCCCTGACGCCGGCCTCGCTGGAGACCTTTCGCAAGTCG
The DNA here is from genome assembly GCF_019931575.1 of Caulobacter segnis. Classification (NCBI taxonomy): domain Bacteria; kingdom Pseudomonadati; phylum Pseudomonadota; class Alphaproteobacteria; order Caulobacterales; family Caulobacteraceae; genus Caulobacter; species Caulobacter segnis. Next base: position 3,288,177 of record NZ_CP082923.1, read on the forward strand.
CCGAACTACAATCTGGGCGACTACATCGAGCCGCACGGCGGTTGGAAGACCTTCAACCAGTTCTTCGCCCGCAACTTCAAACCGGGCTACCGGCCCGTGGCCGCGATCGCCGACCAAAGCGTCGTCGTCTCACCCGCCGACTCCACCTTCGCCGGCCAGTGGGAGATCCGCACCGACAGCCACGTCACGGTGAAGAACCTGCACTGGAAGATCGAGGAGCTGATGCAGGGCAGTCCCTACAAGGACCGCTTCAGGAACGGCCTCTTCATGCACGCCTTCCTGGGCCCCAACGACTATCACCGCCAGCACGCGCCGATCGGCGGCACGGTGCTGGAGTCCCGCGCCATCCCCGGTCAGGTCTATCTGGAGGTGGTGGCCGAGAAGGTCGCCGGCGACGCCAACGGCGTGCACAGGCTCAAGCCCGTCCGCGCCTTCGACGCTCCGGACGCGGCCGGCTACCAGTTCGCCCAGGCCCGCGGCCTGATCGTGCTGGACACCCCCATCGGCCTGGTCGCCGTGCTGCCGATCGGCATGTGCCAAGTCTCGTCGGTTATCGTCACCGCCGAGGTCGGCGTCACCGTCCGCAAGGGCGAGGAACTGGCCTACTTCCAGTTCGGCGGCTCGGACATCATCGTGCTGTTCGAGGCCAAAAGTAACATCAGCTTCACCGCCCAGCCGAACGTCCACTACAAGATCGGCACGAAGATCGGGGATGCTTATCCGGTTGTGTAAGCCCCCCCGGAGGCGGTGGTGGTAGGCCTGGAGGGACTCGAACCCCCAACCAGACCGTTATGAGCGGTCGGCTCTAACCATTGAGCTACAGGCCCGCGCGAATACGTGTGAGCGTACGCGAGAGCCGGCGGATTAGCATGAGCCGAACGCGGCTTAAAGCTCCGGTTCAGGTTGGGGCTGTCACCAAGGAACCATAGCGGTTCGGCGACGCTTCCTGCGCCAGACCGCCTTGGAGAAAAAAGATGACGCACATCGCTCGCCGCCCCGCCCGCGCCCTGGCCGCCCTGGCCGCCCCCGCCCTGGTCGGCGCCCTGCTGCTGGGCGCGGCCGCGCCGGCGCTGGCGCAGACCGACGCGGCCTTCAAGGCCACGACCTTCAACCTGTCGGCCTATGGCGAGACCCGCGTGGCCCCGGACATGGCCACCATCAACCTGGGCGTCCAGACCGACGCGCCGACCGCCGCCGAGGCCCTGAAGGCCAACGGCGCGCGCATGAACCAGGTGATGGCCGCGCTGAAGAAGGCCGGGATCGCCGAGCGCGACATCCAGACCTCGAACCTGAACCTGAACGCCCAGTACGCCTACGAGCAGAACCAGCCGCCCAAGCTGACCGGCTACCAGGCCTCGAACCAGGTGACGATCACGGTGCGCGACCTGGCCAAGCTGGGCGCGAGCGTCGACGCCACGGTCAATGCCGGCGCCAACACCGTCAACGGCATCAGCTTCGGCCTGGCGGACCCGCGCGCCGCCGAGGACGCCGCCCGCCTGGAAGCCGTGAAGGCCCTGCAGGCCAAGGCCGCGCTCTACGCCCGGGCCACCGGCTACAAGGACATGCGCCTGGTCAATCTGAACGAGGGCGGCGGCTACACCCCCGCTCCGCCGCCCGTGCCGATGATGGCCTTCGCGTCGAAGCGCGAGGCGGCGGACTCGACCAGCATCGCCGGCGGCGAACTGAAGGTCCGGATCGACGTCAACGCCACGTACGAAATGATGAAGTAGCGTCGGCCGAACCGATCTGAAAAAGCCGCCGCCGGGAGAGCCCGGCGGCGGCTTCGTCGTTTCAGGGCCTAGAAGCCGGCCTTCTCGAAGGCCCGCTCGACGCGATCCTTGATCTCGAGGCCCGGCAGGGCGCGATCGCCCTCCATGACCGCGACATAGGTCAGGCCGCGCGACGGCTTGCCCTCGCCGGTCGGCACCGGACCGAGGGTCCAGCCCACCGTGGCGCCGGGGGCCGAGCCGCTGGGGCAGCTGAGGAAACGCGCCGGTTTGCCGATGCTGGCCTTGAGCAGCGTCTCGGCCGTCGTCTGGCCGCCCCCGCAGTCGGGCAGGTTGCGCGAGCAGGTGATATAGCCGCCCCCGCGCCAGACCAGCTTGCCCTTGGCGTCGGCGATCACCACGCAGGTCGAGGGCGAGCCGATCGACTTGCCGACCGCCTGGGTCAGGACGCCTTCATCCACGCCTTGCGGCAGTTTCGGGGCGCAGGCCGCCAGGCCCAGGAAGGCGGGCGCCGTGACGGCCAGGACCGCGAGCGCGACCCGGCGCATCAGGCCGCCTTCTTGATGTGGTTGCCTTCTTCCAGCAGCACGACGGTGGGGGCGTAGTTACGCGCCTCCTCGGCCGGCAGCTGGCAGTAGGTGACGACGATGACGAGGTCGTTCTTCTGCACCAGGCGGGCGGCGGCGCCGTTGACGCCGATCACCTTCGAGCCGCGCGGGGCCTCGATGGCGTAGGTGGTGAAGCGCGCGCCGTTGGTGATGTTCAGCACGTCGACCTGCTCGTTCGGCAGGATGCCCGAGGCGTCCAGCAGGTCGCGGTCGATGGCGATCGAACCTTCGTAGTCGAGATCGGCCTGGGTCACCGTGGCGCGGTGCAACTTGGCCTTCAGCATGGTCAGCAGCATGGCTGGGATATCTATCCCTTTGAATGTGTTGGAGACTTCCGGGCCGCCACACACAAGGCCCGTCGATCAGGTTCCGCCATATAACACGAACCCGGACCCGTTCAATCGCACCGCAACATCGGGCCGATGTCAGAGCTTGTAGGCGCCTTCCTCGATCTTGGCGAACAGCGCCTTGGTGATCTTCGCATAGCCCTTGCCCGGAGCGCGGAAGTACAGCGGATCCTTGGTCTTGGTCGGGTCGAAGCCGTCATTGACCAGGTCGATCTTGCGGTACTTGAAGGTGCCGGTGGTCTCGATCGCCTGCTGCAGCCGCACGAAGATCGGACGGGCGTAGCTGGGCAGGTGCTCGTCGACGTACTTGCTCAGGGCGGCGATGTCGAAGCCCTCGTCGGTGACCAGCGAGACCATGCCGGCCTTGCCGTCCAGGTCGCCGATCTTCACGCCATAGACATTGACCTCCTGCACGCCCTCGAGGCCGGCGATGCGTTCGGCCACCTCGCTGGTGGCGACGTTCTCGCCCTTCCAGCGGAAGGTGTCGCCGATGCGGTCGACGAAATAGATGTAGCCGTCGCCGTCGATCTTCATCAGGTCGCCGGTGCGGAACCAGGCGTCGTTCTTCTCGAAGACGTCGTGCAGCACCTTCTTCTCGGTGGCGGCCTTGTCAGCGTAACCGACATAGTTCGAGCGCGCGTCGCCGGCGATGTGGCCGATGCACTCGCCCACCTCGCCCGGCGCGACCTCGACGCAGCAGCCGTTCACGCCGCGGATGGGCATCTCGGCCTCGACGTCGAACTTCACGATGCGGATGTTGAACTTCTTCCGCAGATAGCTCGGGATCCGGCCGATCGCGCCGCGCTTGCCGTCGAAGTTGAACAGCGAGACGTTGCCCTCGGTCGCACCGTAGAACTCCAGCACCTCGCCGACCTTGAAGCGGTCCAGCATGTCGTCCCAGACGTCCGGACGCAGGCCGTTGCCGAAGATCAGGCGGATCTTGTGGGCGCGCTCCAGCTCGTGTTCCGGCTGGTTGGCCAGGTAGCGGCACAGCTCGCCGATATAGACGAACATCGTGCAGTTCTCGTTGACGACGTCCGGCCAGAAGTGGGTCGCCGAGAACTTCTTGCGCAGCACGATCGAGCCGCCGTTCAGCAGGCCCGCGCCCAGGGCGCAGAGGCCGCCGGTGGCGTGGTACAGCGGCAGGGTCACGTAGATGCGGTCGTTCTGGTTGGCGCCGGTCGAGCCGGCGAAGCCGCGCATGTACAGCTGGGCGCGCATGTGGGTGATGCGCGCGGCCTTGGGCAGGCCGGTGGTGCCGCTGGTGAAGATGAACAGCGCCGTGTCGCGGGCGGTGATGCCGTTGCGGGCCGTCTCGCGGTCCGGACGCAGCTGGCTGCAGCTCTTCAGCGCCTTGACCAGGTCGCGCTGCTCGCCATGGGCCGGGCCCAGCACCCACTGGTGCATATGGCGGTCCAGTTGGCCCTTCACGTCCTCGAAACAGGGCGAGGTCTCTGGGTCGACGATGCAGTGCAGGGCCTGGGAGATGTTCAGGCAGTGGGCCAGCGCCGCGCCGGTCAGCTGGTTGTTGATCAGGGCCGTGGCCACGCCGACCTTGGTCAGGCCGTACCAGATGGCCAGGTATTCCAGGCGATTGGGCATGAACAGCGCCACGGTCTGGCCGCGCGTCAGCCCCTGCCCCTTGGCCCAGTGGGCGTAGCGGTTGGCGATCGCGTCCAGCTCGGCGTAGCTGATCGTCTTGCCTTCGAAGGTGATGGCCGGGCGGTCGCGCCACTTGTCGACCGCGGCCTCCAGGTCGTCGCAAATCAGGTTGGCGCTGTCGGGAGCAATGGATTTCACACGCTTGAGCGTCCGGGACAGTCCCTTCAGGAACTTGATCTCCCGCCGGATCTTCTGACGCAAACGCATGTATGGCTCTCCCTTCAAACAACCATTGGAGAGCGCCGAGCGGCCGGTCAAGCCAGTGTGTGCCGCAATGCAGCACCTATCGTCGTTCGATCAGATCGCGGGTGTCGAGGGCCGGTCGGAGATGCTGAAACGCACCTCACCGCGCCTTACGTCCAGGGCAACCGACTTGAATTTCTGCAGGACGTCCGTCCCCACCAGGATGGCCGGCTCGCCGCCCAGCCCCCAGAAGTCGAAGGTGTGGATCGGTCCCATGACGACCGGGATCCATCGGATCAGCAGGCCGCCGATCCGCAGGCTGGACAGCACCGCCACCGTGCAGGGCAGCATCTCGCCGGTGACGCTGCGCAGGTTCAGGTTCACCGTCTCGCCGACAATGGCCTTGCCTTTGCGCGCGGCTTCCAGAAGGGCCAGGTTGCCGATCGTCGTGGTCGAGCCGCTGTCGATGAAGGTCAGCAGCGCGCCGCCGGGCATGTAGGCGTCGATCAGGGTCAGGCCGTTGCGCTTGGTGCGGGCGGGCGCGATGAAGGTCAGGGAGCCGGGCGGCTCCAAGGCCGCGCCCACGACCATGCGGCCCCGGGCGTAGTCCAGGGTCAGGCTGCTGCGCCCCAGCCAGTCCAGCCCCAGAAGCCCCCGCGCGCCCAGGGTCGCCTCGGGCACCACCGAGACGGCCAGGTCGCGCTGCTCGCGATCCCCGGCCTTCAGGGAGGCGACACCGACCCGATCGACCACGGCCGAGCCGGCCACATGGTGCAGGACCGTCTGCCCCCGTCGCTCCAGCCCCAGGTCGTCGGCCAGTTCACGCGAAATCACCGAGCTGTTGGCGCCCGTATCGACCATGAAGGGGAACGGCCCCGCGCCGTTGACGTAGGTCTGGACGGTCAGGCGACGAGCCTCATCGAGGAAGCGCAACCGCTCGCTGGATGGAACGGGGTCGGGCGTGGTCAGCGCCATGGCCAGGCCAGGCGCGACGGCCAGACCGGCCGCCAGGCTGAAGGCGCGCCGACGCGAGATCGGTCCATGGCCCATCGCGCTTCCTCCGTTCCCGGAGAACGCTATACCCGTGGGTCAAACGGCGCCACTCGGCGCAAGTTTAGGATGAGCGTCGGAGCCGGCGGGGCCGGCTCCGGTTCTCGCGTCAGCCGGCGGCCAGACGACGCTGGTCGTCGCGGGCGGCCTTCAGCTTCTCGGCCACCAGGAAGGCCAGCTCCAGCGCCTGCTCGCCGTTCAGGCGCGGGTCGCAGTGCGTGTGGTAGCGGTCGGCGAGATCCGTCTCCGAGACCGCGCGGGCGCCGCCCAGGCATTCGGTGACGTTCTGGCCGGTCATCTCCAGGTGGACGCCGCCCGGATGCACGCCTTCGGCCTGGGCGATCTCCACGAAGCTCTTCACTTCCGAGAGGATGCGGTCGAACGGGCGGGTCTTGTAGCCGGTCGAGGCCTTCAGGGTGTTGCCGTGCATCGGGTCCGTGGCCCAGACCACCGAGCGGCCAGCGGCCTTGGTCGCCTTCATCAGGCGCGGCAGGCGGTCGGCGATCTTGTCCGAGCCGAAGCGGCCGTACAGGGTCAGGCGGCCCGGCTCGTTGTTGGGATTCAGGACGTCGATCAGACGCAGCAGGTCGTCGCCCTCCATGGTCGGACCGCACTTGAGGCCGATCGGGTTCTTCACGCCCTTCATGAACTCGATGTGCGCGCCGTCCAGCTGACGGGTGCGCTCACCGATCCACAGCAGGTGGGCGCTGGTGTCGTACCAGTCGCCCGAGGTGCTATCGACGCGGGTCATGGCCTCCTCGAAGCCCAGCAGCAGGGCCTCGTGGCTGGTGAAGAACTCGACCTGGTGCATGCCCGGATGGCTCTGGGGCGTGACGCCGATCGCGGCCATGAAGGCCAGGCTCTCGGTGATCTTGTCGGATAGCTCGCGATAGCGCGCGCCCTGCGGGCTGTCGCCGACGAAGCCCAGGGTCCAGCGATGGATGTTGTGGAGATCGGCATAGCCGCCACTGGCGAAGGCGCGCAGCAGGTTCAGGGTCGCGGCCGACTGGCCATAGGCCTTCAGCAGGCGGTCCGGATCCGGCACGCGCTCCTCGGAGGTGAAGTCCATGCCGTTGATGATGTCGCCGCGATAGGACGGCAGCGTCGTCCCGTCGATCGTCTCGACCGGCTCCGAGCGCGGCTTGGCGAACTGGCCGGCGATGCGGCCCACCTTCACCACCGGCTTGCCGCCGGCGAAGGTCAGCACCACCGCCATCTGCAGGATCAGGCGGAAGGTGTCGCGGATGTTGTCCGCGTGGAATTCCTTGAAGCTCTCGGCGCAGTCGCCGCCTTGCAGCAGGAAAGCCCGGCCCTCGGCCACCTCGCCCAGCAGGCTCTTCAGCCGGCGCGCCTCGCCCGCGAAGACCAGCGGCGGCATCTGGCGAAGCGTCTGCTCAACCCGTTCCACGGCGCCCATGTCCGGATAGTCGGTGGGCATGTGCTTGGCGGGTTTGGCTCTCCAGGTCGCGGGGGTCCAGCGGGTGGTCATGACAGGCTCGATAACTGAAAGGGCGGCGTAGATACCGCGAATGGAACAAAAAGGCAAAATCATGCGGCTGAACACCGCCGATCAGCCGAGACGGGAAAGTCGTTGTCGCGCTAACGGGCCGGCACGCTCGATTTTTGCGCGATGCCGCAGGCGATGACGGCGATGGCGCCCAGCGCCAGCCACCACTCCTGCCAGACGCCGAAGCTCAGTCCGCCGATGACGACATAGGCGACCAGGCTGCCGGTCGCCATGGCGCCGTCGCGGCGGTCGATCTCGGTCCAGCCCAGGATCCGGTACAGGATCCAGGCGAAAAAGGCCGCCGCCATGGCCGCGCCCAGCGCGCCCAGTTCCAGCCACAGCTGCAGGGCGGCGTTGTGGGTGTGCAGCGGAATGGCGTCGCCGAACGTGCGGGAGGCGTCGATCCCCCAGCCGCGCAGGGCGTGCTCGACGATCTGGTTGGCCGCGAAAGCCCAGATGTTCAGGCGATGATCCCAGGACGGCGGGGCCATTGCGTGCAGCCAGCCGAAGAAGCCCGAGCGCACGCCCCACAGCACCACCATCGGCGCGAAGATGAACAGCGCCGAGACCAGCGGGATCAGGGCGCGGACGAACGGCTTGCCGATGAATCGCGCGCCCAGCCATGTCAGGCCGCCCAGCATCAGGGCCGCGATCGGCGCGTCCGCGCCGCTCAGGTGCGCCGCGACGAGCGTCATCAGGGCGATCGCGGCGATCACCAGATTGCGGCCTCGGAACTTCCAGTCGTCCAGCAGGCGCGCGCAGGGCCAGAACAGCAGCACCAGCACATAGGTCCCCGAGGCGATCTTCACGATCGCCTGGTCTGGCCGGATGGTCTCGCCGGTGACCTTGTGAAGGACCATGTAGATCGACGCCTTCAGCGTCGCGTCCAGGCAGGTGACGACGGCGAGCACCATCATGCCCACCAGCATCACCCTGCCCGCCAGGCGGGCCGAGCGCCGCGACATCTCGCCCAGCGCCGCGACAGCGGTTCCGTACAGCGCCAGCTGCATCAGCAGCTTCAGGGCGGTGAACTTGTCGACGTTCTTCTTGAGGTCCGCCAGGTGAGGCGCCGCCGGGCTCCAGCTCAGGCTGGCCAGCGCCCACAGCACCAGCAGCAGCAGGGCGAACATCGGCAGCAGCGGCGGCCGCGAACGGGCCAGGCGCGGCGCGGCCAGCAGGCCGACCAGGCTGACCAGCCCCGCGAACCACAGCGGGATCGCGTAGCCGATCAGCGGGGTCATCACCATCATGAAGACGGCGAGCCCGCCCAGCCAGCGCGTGCGCCGCTCCGAGGCCGCCGGCGAGACGACCGCCTGCGTCATCCCACCCCGCCGACTTCGACCGGGACGTATTTCTCGCGCATCGTCACCAGCTCCTCGGCCAGGGTCGGGTGAACAGCGCAGGTGGAATCCCACTGCGGCTTGGTCACGCCCATCTTCACGGCGATGGCGGCCATCTGGATGATCTCGGGCGAGTCCGGCCCGACGACGTGGACGCCGACCACCTTCTGGTCGTCGGCCTTGACCACCAGCTTGATCAGGCACCGCTCCTGGCCGCCGTAGAAGGTGATCTTCATCGGACGGAACACCGAGCGGTAGATGTCGACCGTCCCGAACGCGTGGCGCGCCTCGGCCTCGGTCATGCCCACCGCGCCCACCGGCGGCTGCGAGAACACCGCCGAAGCAACCATGTCGTGATCGAAGCTGGTCGGGTTGCCATAGAACTCGGTCTGCGCGAAGGCCGCGCCCTCGCGGATCGCCACCGGCGTCAGGTTGATGCGGTCGGTGACGTCGCCGACGGCCCAGATGCTGGCCACGTTGGTCTTGGAATACTCATCGACCGCGATCGCGCCGCGCTCGTTCAGCTTCACGCCGGCCTTCTCCAGACCCAGGCCCTGGACGTAGGGCTCGCGGCCCGTGGCGAACATCACCGCCTCGGTCTCGAAGGTCAGGTCGCTGGTCAGGGTGCTGAGCAGCGTGCCGTCCTCCTGCTTCTCGATGCTGGTGTGCGAACAGCCCAGCACCACCTTGACGCCGCGCTTGCCCAGTTCGTCGGCCAGGTGCGAGCGCACGTCGTCGTCGAAGCCGCGCAGGATGTTGGCGCCGCGATAGAGCAGCGTCGTCTGCACGCCCAGGCCCGCGAAGATGCCGGCGAACTCGACGGCGATGTAGCCGCCGCCGACGATCATGATGCTCTTCGGCAGCTTGGGCAGGTGGAAGGCTTCGTCCGAGGTGATGCCGAGCTCGGCGCCCGGGAAGTCAGGCTTCACGGGGCGACCGCCCGTGGCGATCAGGATCTTCTTGGCCGTGTAGGTCCCGGCGTCCTTGCTACCGTCCTTGGGCAGGACCTCGACGGTGTGGGCGTCGACGATCTGGGCGCGGCCGTGCAGCAGGTTCGCCCCGGCCTTCTGGAGGTTGGTGACGTAGATGCCCGACAGGCGGGCGATCTCGACGTCCTTGTCGTGGATGAAGCCCTTCCAGTCGAACTTGGCCTCGCCGATCGTCCAGCCGTAGCCCTTGGCGGTCTTGAGGTGGCTGGTGACCTCGCTGGCGTAGACCATGAACTTCTTGGGCACGCAGCCGCGGATCACGCAGGTGCCGCCGACCCGATACTCCTCGGCCACGGCGACCTTGGCGCCGCTCATGGCCGCCAGCCGCGCCGCCCGCACGCCGCCCGAACCGGCGCCGATGACGAAGAGATCGAAGTCGTAGTCAGCCACGATGGCCTCCGGGAAACTCTAGCTTTGTGCGGCTCTATGTAGGACGTCAGGGAACGTGGCGCACCACACCCTGATCGGTGCCGATCAGGGCTTCGTCGGCCAGGTCCAGAAACAGGCCATGGTCGACCACGCCGGTGATGCTCTTCAAGGCCGTGGCCAGGGCCGCCGGCTCGTCGATGCGGCCCGAGGCCATGTCGTAGATCAGGTTGCCGCCATCGGTGACCACCACGCCGCGTTCGGCCGTGCGCAGGCGCGGCGGCGGCAGGTCGAACTCGGCGGCGATGTCGGCCAGTCGCCAGCTGGTGTGGACGTGGCCGAAGCGGACCACCTCGATCGGCAGCGGAAACTTGCCCAGGGCCTCGACCTTCTTGGCGGCGTCGGCGATGACGACGCAGCGGCTGGAGGCCTCCCAGACCAGCTTCTCGCGCAGCAGGGCCGCGCCGCCGCCCTTGATCAGGGAGAGGCCCGGCCCGACCTCGTCGGCGCCGTCGACGGTCAGGTCGATGGTCTTGACGTCGTCCAGCGCCGCCAGCGGGATGCCCAGTTCGCGCGCCAGGGCGGCGGTGGCGTCCGAGGTCGGCACGCCCCGGATGTCGCTCAGGTTGCGGGCGGCCAGCGCCTTGACGAACCAGGCGGCCGTCGAGCCGGTGCCCAGGCCCACCACCATGCCGTTCTCGACGAGCTCGGCGGCGGCTTCGCCCGAGATGCGCTTCTGATCGTCGGCGCTCATGTCTTCTTCCCGTCCTTCTTGGCTTGCTTGAGGGCGCGGAACTTGGTCGCCCACCCCGCCTTCGTGGTCTGTTCCGGACGTGACAGGGCCAGGGCCCCGTCCTCGACGTCCTTGGTGATCACCGAGCCCGAGCCGGTCATCGCCCCGTCGCCCACCCGCACGGGCGCGACCAGGGCGCTGTTGGAGCCGATGAAGGCGCCCTTGCCGACGTGGGTCTCGAACTTCTCGAAGCCATCGTAGTTGCAGAAGATCGTGCCGGCCCCGATGTTGGCCTTCTCGCCCACCGAGCCGTCGCCCAGGTAGCTGAGGTGGTTGGCCTTGGCGCCCGCGCCGACCTTGACCTTCTTCACTTCCACGAAGTTGCCGATGTGAGCCTCGGGACCGATCTCCGCGCCCGGACGCAGGCGGGCATAGGGCCCGATCAGCGCGCCCTCGCCCACCGTCGCGCCTTCCAGGTGGCTGAAGGCCTTGATCACGGCGCCGGCCTCGACGGTGACGCCCGGACCGAAGACCACGAACTGTTCGACCACCGCGCCGCCAGCGACCTTGGTGTCCCACGACAGGTGGATGGTGTCGGGCGCGGGCATGGTGACGCCCTCGACCATCAGGGCCTTGCGGCGCGCGCCCTGCCAGACGGCCTCGGCGGCGGCCAGCTCGCCTTGCGAATTGACGCCCTGCACCGAGGGCTCGGGCGCGAAGGCCGCGCGGGTCGAGAGCTTGCGGTCGTGGGCCAGGCCAACGACGTCGGTGAGGTAGTACTCGCCCTTGCTGTTGTCGTTGCGGACATCGGCCAGCAGGCTGAACAACGTGGCGCGGTCGGCGGCCAGCACGCCGGAATTGCAGTGCTTGACCTGCTTGGTCGCCAGGTCCGCGTCCTTCTCCTCGACGATGCGCAAGAGCACGTGGCCGGGCGCCAGGATCAGGCGGCCGTAGCCAGTGGGGTTGGCGGCCTCGAAGCCCAGCACGGCGACATCGGCGCCGTTGGCCCTCTGCTCGAACAGCGGCGCGATCACCGGCGCGGTGGTCAGCGGGCAATCGGCGTAGGTGACGACCACGTCGCCGTCGAAATCGGCCAGGGCGTCGCGGGCCGCCAGCACGGCGTGGCCGGTGCCCAGGGGCGGATCCTGGACGACCGTCGCGTTCGGGCCCAGGCGCTTGCGGGCGCTCTCGCCCACTTGCGGGCTGTGCGCGCCGACCACCACGATGATCCGCTCGCAGCCCAGCCCCTCGGCCGCGTCGATCGCGTGGTCCAGCAGGGTGCGGCCAGCCAGCCTGTGCAGCACCTTGGGGGTCGGCGACTTCATCCGCGTGCCCTGGCCAGCGGCCAGGATCACGGCGGCGCGAGGGCGGGTGGGCTTGGTGGCGGGTTCAGTCATATCCGGACGACTCCCTGGAGTGCGTTACGCGTTGCATTAGCCGTGCAATTGGCCGAAACGCCAGTCCCATGAGCCAGCTTCATGACCTGAACGGGGCGACCATCGCCTTCGACCTCGACGGCACCCTGGTCGACACCGCCCCAGACCTGGTTGGGGCGCTGAACACCATCCTCGCCCAGGAATCCCTGCCGCCCCTCCCGTTCGACGAGGTGCGGCTGATGGTCGGCCGCGGCGCCCGCGCCCTGCTGGAGCGGGGCTTCGCCGCCGCCGGCTCGCCGCTGGACGCCGAGCGCGCGCCGCCGCTGGTCGAGCGCTTCATCGCCCACTACCTGACCCGCATCGCCGACGAGAGCGCCCCCTTCCCCGGCGTGGTAGAGGTCCTGACCGACCTGAAGGCCGCCGGCGCGCGGCTGGTGGTCTGCACCAACAAGCTGACCAACCTTTCGGACGCCCTGCTGGAGGCGGTGGGGCTGCTGCCCTTCTTCGACGCGGTGATCGGGGCCGACAGCGCGCCCGCCGCCAAGCCGGACGGTCGCCACGTCGCCGCCGCCGTCGCGGCCGTGGGCGGCGACGTCGGGCGCGCGGTGATGATCGGCGACAGCATCAACGACGCCCTCGGCGCCCGCAACGCCGGGGTGCCCAGCGTGCTGGTCTCGTTCGGCTACACGGAGGAGCCGGTCGAGACGCTGGGGGCCGATCTGGTCATCCACAGCTTTTTGGACGTGCCGGAGGCCTGCATCTCGCTTTTGACCTCTTGCCCCGCGCCGAACACCGGGCTATAGGCCCCCTCCTCTCGCGGATCGGTCCCTCGCGGCCCGAACCGACAAGGCGGATGCTTAGCTCAGCGGGAGAGCACCTCGTTCACACCGAGGGGGTCGCAGGTTCAATCCCTGCAGCATCCACCATCTTCCTCCCACGGATTTGACGAACCGACACGCGCGCGACCACCACGCGGCGCGAAGCTTGGCGCGTGAGCCGGATGCGGGACGTCTCGTCTTAGCCCGACGCGCCCGCCTCAAGCGGCGCTGAAATCCGAGAGAATGGTCGAGGTCGCGCGATCGGCGGCGGGTTCGAAGCGGAGCGAGGCGTCGCTGTCGCGGCCCTGCCTGAACTCGCGGGGCGACTGGCCGTACTGCTCGCGGAAGGCGCGGCTGAAGTGAGCCGAGCCGTTGAAGCCCCAGCGGAAGCAGATCTCCGAGATCGACAGCCGCGCATGCTGCGGGCTGGCCAGGTCGATGCGGCAGCGCTCCAGGCGCCGCAGCCGCAGATAGCGGCTGAACGTCTCATTGGCCGAGGCGAACAGCTTCTGCACGTAGCGGGGCGAGACCCCCTCCTCGTTGGCGACGCGACGCAGCGACAGCTCCGGATCGGGCAACAGGGTCTCGATGGTCTGGCACAGCCGCTGCAGGTGCGAGGTGGGCGTGGCGGCGTCCAAAGCGTCGGCGTTGGCCGCGCCCTGCTCGATCAGGCACTGGGCCAGGAACTCGGTCAGGGCCAGATCCACCGGCCGCAACTGGTCGACCGACAGGTTCTCCAGCTCCTCGGCCGTGCCTCGCAGCAGGTCCGACAGAATGCGCGGCACGCCCTTGGAGCCTTCGAGCCAGCCGACCCGCAGGTTGAACGGCTTGATCAGGCGGTGGTCCAAGGCCACGCGCGGCGCGCGGACGAACAGCAGGCGCGAGCGGGTGTCCAGCCGCAGGGCGGCCGCCTGTCCGGTCGGCCCGAAGGCGATGTCGCCGGTCGCGACGCCGACGGCCAGATCGTCGGTGACCAGGGTCGCCTCGCCGTGCAGCAGCACCGCCAGCCACACGGCCGCCGGCTGCCCCGAGAGACGACCCGAGATGGTCTGGGCCCCGGCCTCGACCAGGGCGAACTCGATCCCCAAAGGCGAGGTCAGACAGATGACCGAGGCCGCGGCCGGCTCGCCGTCCGACAGCCCCTCGATCGGCAGGCCCAGGCGTCCCATCGCCTCGCGCCAGGCCTCGGCGCGTTCGGCGCGGGGGTGGCTTTCGGTGCTGAACGACCAGGCCTTCATCGCCTTACTCCTTGAGCTTGGGGAAGATGTCGCGCGGGATCCTGACGTGGCAGCCCTGGGTGCCGTCGACCACCTGGGTGACGCCGAAGTCGGCGGCCACGCTCATCAGCGAATAGGCGTCGTTCCTGGACAGCCCCACCTGATCGCTGAGCAGGCTCAGCATCTTGGTCGAGGCGTCGCGCATGGCCAGGTTCAGGTCCTCGTTGAAGCCGTGGACGATCCACCACTTGGGCGTCTCCAGCAGCGGGCCAGGCGTTTGGATGTCCTTGCGCAGCACGATCTGCATCAGGACGTTCAGCGAGGACTCGATGGCCGTGCCCGACAGCTCGCCGTCGCCCTGGCTGACGTGGGGGTCGCCAATCGAGAACAGGCCGCCGTCGACCTGCACGGTGTAATACATCGTGGCGCCTGCCCCGATGCGCCAGTTGTCGATGTTGCCGCCGTGCTCGCCCGGCGGGATGGTGCTGACGCGGCCATCGACGGCGGGCGCCACGCCGGCGGTGCCCAGGTGCGGACGCGCTGGAATCCGCACGCCCTTCAGGGCGGGCTGGCGGTCGCATTCCGGGCAGTGGGTGATCGTGCCCGGGATCAGGTACTTGCCCTCGAAGTCGTAGGCATAGAGGGCGCTGGCGGTGTTGGTGTTCGGGTCCAGCTCGTAGATGGTCACCCGCTCCTTCTCGCCGAACTCCTTGTAGAGATAGCCCCAGTTGGCCGCGAGGTTGGAGCCGTAGTTGTTGCGCGGGACCATGCGCAGGTAGCGCACTTCCAGCACGTCGCCAGGCTTGGCGCCCTCGACAAAGATTGGCCCGGTCATGATGTGGACGCCGGGGTTGCGGTCCTCCTCGGGGATCTCCTTGAAGATCCGGGTGACGCCCTCGTCCATCATCAGCTCGGGCGCGTCGCCGGCGTGGTGGGTGATGGCCTCGGCCTGGATCAGGTCCCCGCTCTTGACCCGCAAGGCGGGCGGCGTCGACGGGTCGAAATAGCCCCAGTGAACGGTCTGGGGTGTGGCCTTCAGCGTGTGCAGGGCGCCGGGAACGACGTCGGGGCGGGTCTGGCCGGGTTCGCAGATGAAGGGCATCGGGTCCTCAGACGCTGGCCAAACGGGGGGTGGAGAGCGTGACCGAGGTCATGCTCAGCGAGCCGTGCTCGATATGGTCGGGGGCGAAGGTCGGGGCGTCACCGGGCAGGCGCGCGCCCAGCACGTACAGCAGCGGCCAGTAGTGGTCCGGCGTCGGCACCGAGCGGCTGGCGTCCTGGCCCTGGCTCTGGAAGTCGACGGCCCGCTGTGGGGCGTCCTCGACGATGGCGGTCTTGATGTAGTCGTTGAAGCGCTGCGACCAGTCGTAGGGCGCGCAGTTCCTGTCACCCCAGTCCATGGCCGGCAGGTTGTGGACGATGTTGCCGGTGCCGACGATCAGCACGCCCTCGTCGCGCAGAGGCGCCAGGCGCTGGCCAATCTCGAAGTGCCAGGCCGGCGGCTTGGTGGCGTCCATGCTGAGCTGGACCACCGGCACGTCGGCTTCGGGAAAGGCCTTGCCCAGCACCGACCATGTCCCGTGGTCCAGACCCCAGCCGCCCTCGTCTAGGGCCACGGGCGTGGGGCTGAGGATCTCGCGCACCCGCGCCGCCAGTTCAGGCGAGCCGGGCGCGGGGTACTGCTGGTCGAACAGCGCCTTGGGAAACGACGCCCCGAAGTCGTGGATGGTGCGCGGCCTAGTCATGGCCGTCACCGCGATCCCGCGCGTCAGCCAGTGCGCCGAGACGCAGAGGATCGCCTTGGGCTTGCCGACGGCGTCGCCCATGGCCTTCCAGGTCCGGGTGGTGTCGTTGGTCTCCAGCGCGATCATCGGGCTGCCGTGACCGAAGAAGATGACGGGCAGGCGGCTCATGCGGCGGCCTC
The DNA here is from genome assembly GCF_019931575.1 of Caulobacter segnis. Lineage (NCBI taxonomy): Bacteria > Pseudomonadati > Pseudomonadota > Alphaproteobacteria > Caulobacterales > Caulobacteraceae > Caulobacter > Caulobacter segnis. The sequence goes on from NZ_CP082923.1 coordinate 3,304,024, forward strand.
CGAATTGGCGGGCGCCGGCGCGCCACCGGTCTTTAGCGCCGCCCAGGCCTTCTGGTAGCGCGGCGTGAGCCAGCGATTGAACTGCACCTGCGCGCCTTCCTGCCAGGAGTAGCGCCCCCGGATGGCGAAGCGCGAGCGCAGGCCCTGCTGGACCAGCTCGTCGACATGCATGTCCTGGGCGATGATCTTTCCGGCCGAGGTCATGATCATCTCGAGCCGCTCCTCGAAGCCGGAGGTCTCGGTCGCGCCAGGGGCCACCAGGATGCCGGTGTCCTGCTCCATGGTCTCGGGGCCGGTGGGCCGCAGGATCAGGTAGATGACCATGTCGCTGGTCATCACCAGCGACAGCGTCGGCGGGATATTGGCGAAGGTCGCGCGGTTGCGGTCTTCCTCGGTCAGGTTCGGAAACAGCGGCAGCACCGCCTTCTGGGTCGGGTTGAAGCTGGCGTCGGCGTGCAGGGTGCCGTTGTAGCGCAGGAAGCCGGCGGAGCCCTCCTCGGCCTCGGGGAAGCTGCACAGCTCGCTGGGAATGAAGTCGTGCAGCGGTCCGCGATGCAGCTTGCTGGCGTGGTAGCCGTCGTTGTTGTTCTCGAACATCACCTTCCAGTTCCAGGCGAACTGGCCGGTCATCGGCGGCGACAGGCCGTCGGCGTTGGCGAGGTCGTAGTTGGCCACGGCCGCCTCGACCGCCGTCAGGCGCGGCGCCAGCGGCGCGGCCTCGGCGTCGAAGTTGATGAAGATGAAGCCCAGCCAGATCTCGACCTTGAAGGTCGGCAGCTTCACGGCCTTCTTGTCGAAGTCGCAGGTGCGCTCCATGGCCGGGGCGTTCACCAGGTCGCCGTTCAGCGAATAGACCCAGTGGTGATACGGGCAGACGAAGCCGCGCGCGTTGCCCCTGCCCTCGGCCACCAGCATGGCGCGGTGCTGGCACACGGCCGACATCGCCTTGATCTGGTTGTCGCGGTTGCGGGTGACGATGATCGGCTCGCCGATGATCCGCGTCGTGAAGAAGTCGCCGGGTTCCTTGACCCAGTCGACGCGGCCGACGCACAGCCATTCGTGATTGAACAGCGCCTCCTTCTCGAACTCGTAGAAGTCGGGGTCGACATAGCAGGCGGGCGGCAAGGTCTCGGCGGCCCCCACGTCCAGCATGGAGCGGGAGAGGCCTTCGAAGAAGGCGTCGCTGAAGAAGCCGTTCGGCGGGCGCAGGCTCATCGTGAAGCGCTCTGAGAAGTCGGAAGTCGACCATCACGCTAGGACCGCAGCGTGGGCCGGTCTTGCTCCAGCGCGCACGAAGAGTTGGTCGTCGAACGCCCTTCGCGCTCCGACGCCGCATTCGCGGGCGATCGGCGCCCGGATGGCGCGGACGGCGCCCAAGAGCGGGTCAATCGCGCGGCAGACGAGAAAGCCGTCGTGCGCGCTGATGCAAGACCATCGCCTCCCGGAGGCCTAGCTTAAGGCCATCGCACCACGGAGGACGCCATGACGCTGACCGCCGACATCGCCATTCAGGACCTGAAGCCCGGCTTCGGGGCCGAGATTTCCGGCATCGACCTGGCTTCGGCCTCGGACGCGGCCCTGGACCAGGTCGTCGACACCTTCCATCGCCACGGCGCCATCGCCCTGCGCGACCAGAAGATGACGCCCGACGACCTGATGCGCTTCATCGGTCGGTTCGGCGATCCCGAGGACCACACCCAGACCCGCTTCACCCTGCCGGGCTATCCGAAGATCTTCATTCTCTCCAACCGCGTCGTGGACGGAAAGCCGATTGGCGCCCACAACGACGGGGTCGGCTGGCACACCGACTACAGCTACAAGCCCGAGCCGGTGATGCTGACCATGCTCTACGCGGTCGAGGTGCCGGACGAGGGCTCCGACACCCTGCTGGCCGACGGCTGCGCGGCCTGGAACGCCCTGCCCGCCGACAAGCAGGCCCTGCTGGAAGGGCTGCGGCTGCACCACAGCTACAAGCACTTCATGGCCACCCGCCAGTTCGGTCAACAGCAGAACCTTTCGCCCGAGTTGGAAGCGGCCAATCCCGACGTCGAGCACCCGCTGATCCGCACCCACCCGGCCGACGGCCGCAAGGCGCTGTGGCCCTCGACCGGCACGGTCACCGAGGTGATCGGCATGCCCGGGCCGGCCGGTCTGGCCCTACTGGATGAACTCGTCGAGTTCATGACCCAGGACCAGTTCGTCTATCGCCACAAGTGGCGGGTCGGCGATCTCCTGATGTGGGACAATCGCTGCACCCTGCACACCGGCACGCTGTACGACGACACCAAGTACATCCGGACCATGCACCGCCTTTGGGTGAAGGGCGACAAGCCCTACTGATCTCCCTTTCGGTGGAGTTGGCATGACCAAGACCTGGATTATCACCGGCGTCTCCGGCGGTTTGGGCCGCGAGATCGCCCGCGCCGCCCTGGCGCGCGGCGACGTCGTCGTCGGCACGGTGCGCAAGCCGCAGGCCGTCGCTGCGTTCGAAGCCCTCGCGCCCGGCCGCGCCTACGGCGTGGTCATGGACGTCACCGACACGACCGCCGTGACCGCCGCGGTCGCCAAGGCCGAGGCGGTGACCGGGACCATCGACGTCCTGGTCAACAACGCCGGCTACGGCCTGGTCGGCGCGGTCGAGGAGGCCTCGCTGGACGAGGTCCGCGCCCAGTTCGAGACCAACGTCTTCGGTCCGCTGGCGGTGCTGAAGGCCGCCCTGCCCGCCATGCGCGCCCGCCGCGCCGGACGGATCATCAACATCACCTCGGTCTCCGGCCTGGCCGTCTGGGCCGGCACCGGCGTCTACTGCGCCAGCAAATGGGCGCTGGAAGGCCTGACCCAGACCCTGGCCCAGGAGGTCGCGGAACTCGGCATCAAGGTCGTCAACGTCGCCCCGGGCGGCCTGCGCACCGACTTCGCCCAGGGCTCCAAGACCATCGTGGCCGAGAAGTTTGCCGACTATGACGGCCTGGCGCGCGACGCCGAGCGGATCATGGCCGACCATGCCGGCCACGAACCCGGCGATCCGACCAAGGCGGCCCAGGCCATCCTGACGATCGCCGACGCCGAGAACCCGCCCCTTCACCTGCTGCTGGGTGAGGACGCCCTGAAATACGCCGGCTACGCCGCCCAGGGCCTGGCCGCCGACATCGACGCCTGGAAGGCCCTGAGCCTGTCCATCGGCTTCAACGACTGACCCGAAACGCGAGCGAGCCCTAAGTGACCAACACCCTGATCTTCGTCGACCTGGCTTCCGAGGACCCGTCCAAGGCCGGCGACTTCTACGCCAAGGTCTTCGGCTGGCAGAACGACGCCCGTCCCGAGGGCGTCTATCACCGCATGGTGCCGGGGGGCTTCTTCAAGAAATCCGACGGGACCGACAGCGAGATCGGCAACCTGCACCTGGGGATCTTCAAGGCCGCCAACGCGCGCCCCCACCCCGAGCCGGAGGGCGTCGAGCCACGAGCGCTGAGCGCCGACGGCCGCAAGCCGCGCGTCTGGGTGCTGATCAGCGACGACGACAGCGCCGAGCGCATTCTCGGAACCGCCGAGGACCTGGGCGCGACCATCCTGTGGCGAAACCACTACTGGAAGGAATTCAACGGCTACAACCACGCCTTCCGCGACCCCTGGGGCAACGAAATCGTGCTGTGGGGCAAGGCCGGCGCGGATCCGCAGGTCCCAGCGGACTTCACGCGGGAATAGCCCACTCTTGATTTAAGGGGCCACCCGGCCCGGCTCGCCGACGAAGTCCTTGGCGCAGTACCAGCCGCCCTGGAACGGGGCGGCGGCCGGGTCCTCGGGCGGGCTGGAGGCCATGACCTCCCCCGCCCAGTCCTCGGCGTTGTCGCGCGGTTCGTAGCCCAGGAACGCGGCCGCCGAATTATCCCAGAAATTCCGCGTGTTGGCCGAGACGCCGTACACGGTGGCATAGCCGAAATCCGGCGCCTCGATCCCGCAGCGGACCAGCTCGACCATGTCGCGCGGACTGACCCAGACGGCCAGTTGGCGAAGGTCCGACGGCCGCTCGCGATAGGCGCCGATGCGCAAGGACAGCACCTGCAGGCCGAACTTGTCGGCGTACATCCTGCCCATCGCCTCACCGAACACCTTGCTGACGCCGTAGTAGCTGTCCGGGCGCGGGATGAGCGTTTCGGACGTCGGCGTGTCACGGTGATGGAAGCCGGCGGCGTGGTGCGACGAGGCGAACAGCACCCGCTTCACGCCCGCGATCCGCGCGGCCTCGAACAGGTTGTGGACGCCGACGATGTTGGCCGGCAGCACCTTCTCCCAGGCGTTGGTCTCCGGCTCGACGGGCACGCCGGCCATGTGGACGACGCAGTCGATCCCAGCCATGGCGTCGGTCAGGCCCGGCAAGTCCAGGAGATCGACCTTCACGGTCTCCTCCCCCTCGCCCGCGGGCGACAGCAGCGCGATGTCGGCCAGCCGCATCAGGGCGTAGCGGCCGGCCAGGCCCGACCGGATCGCCGAGCCGATGCCGCCAGCCGCGCCCAGCAGGAGAACTCTCAAACCGGTTTGTCGCCGGCGACCGTCACCCGGTAGCCCGTGCGCGTGTCGGGGAAGTAGTCCCAGATCGCTTGGTGCCAGGTGCAGCGGTTGTCCCAGAAGGCCACCGAGTTCGGCTTCCAGCGGAAGCGGACCTGGAAGTCCGGGTTGCTGGCGTGCTGATAGAGGAACTCCAGGATCGCGCGGCTCTCGGCCTTCGACAGACCCGCGATGTGGGTCGTGTAGGACGGATTGACGAACAGGCTCTTCCTGCCGCTGACCGGATGGGTCCGCACGATCGGGTGGGTCGAGCAGTTATACTTGCGGTCGATGTCCGGGAAGATCGCCTTGTAGACCGGGTTGGCGTCGTGGACGGCGGAAAGGCCCTCCAGATAGGCCTTCATCCGGTCCGACAGGGTCTCGTAGGCCCAGTACATGCTGGCGAAGCAGGTGTCGCCGCCATCGTCGGGCAGGACCTTCATGTAGAGGATGCTGCCCAGCGGCGGCTCGGGGTCGCAGGTCAGGTCCGAGTGCCAGTTCTCGCCGGCCACGAACTTTGAGTTGGCGTCGGCATGGATGGCCACGATCTCGGGATGGTCCGGCAGGCCCGGCACGCCCGAGTGGATGGCCAGGTCGCCGAACTTGCGCCCGAAGTCCTTGTGGGCCTCGTGCGACATCTCCTGGTCGCGGAAGAAGATCACCTGATACTGGGTCAGGGCCTGGTGGATCTCCTCGAACTGGCGGTTCGAGAGCGGCTTGCCCAGGTCGACGCCGAAGATCTCCGCGCCGATGCGGCGGGTCATGGGCTTCACGTCGAGCACGTCGTAGGCCATGCGGCCGCCTCCCCTAAGCGTTCAGAAAGCCGCCGCGCACATAGACGAGCGGCGTCTTGGTTTCGTCGGTCACGACGCGCAGTACGCGTCCGACCAGGATTTCGTGATCGCCGCCGTCATGGGCGGCGCGCAGTTCGCACTCGACCGCCGCCACGCAGCCGGCCAGCAGCGGCGCGCCGCAGACCCCGGCCTCGACGGCGGTCAGGGCGAAGCGGTCGTCGGCGCCGCTCTTGGCGAAGCGGTAGGCCAGGTCGCCCTGCTCGTGCGCCAGGATGTTGACGCAGAAGGTCCGGGCCAGGCTCAGCGCCGCCAGGGTGCGGCTGTCGCGCTTGAGGCAGACCATGACCAGCGGCGGGTCCATCGACACCGAGCTGAAGGCGCTGACCGTCGTGCCGACCAGGCGGCCGTCATGACAGGCGGTGACGATGGTTACGCCGGCCGGGAAGCTGCCCATGGCCTTGCGGAAGTCCGCCGGTTCGGGCGCGTGGGGTTGAAGCGCCGCGCTCATCACTCGTTCCCGAATGGGTTGTCGGGATAGACCGCCGAGGCCGGGCGCTTGGCGCTCTCGTCGGGGCTGGCGCGCCCACAAACAGCCAGGGCCGTCAGGGCGTAGATCAGGGCGCTGTCGACCAGGTCCTTGGGCGTCGGACGCCAGCGGCGGAAGCCGGTGGTGATGGCCGGAATCCGCTGCATGTTGAAGACGTTGTGGTCGCGCCACATGCTGGAATAGACCGGATTGGCCAGCGCCACCGGATGGCCCAGGCCCAGCTGGGTGGCCATGTCGACGGCGCCGACCAGCGGCGCCACCTCGGCGGCGTCAGCCTCGAAACCATGGCGCACCACGACCGGCTCGATGTCGATGCGGCCCAGGCCCGCCTCGCGGACCATGGCCTCCAGCGAGTGCTGGACGTCGGCGACGCGCTGCTTGGGCGTCAGGCCCACCTCCAGGTAGAGGTTCACCAGCTCGGTCCCCGCCCCGAAGGCGAATGGGATGCCGCCACGCACCGAGGCGATCTGCGACTTGGGCTGGGCCACGCCGCCTGGGCTGTCGTAGCGGCTCTTCTTCTCGTACTCGCCGCTCCAGGCGTGGATCGCCTCGGTCAGCTTGCCGATCTTGTAGATCGGGTTCGGATGCTGGGCCGCCGTCGCCGGATGCTCCAGCAGCGGCGTGAAGACCCCCTCACCCCACACCTGGAAGCGGAACACCGCATAGCCGCAGCCCACCCAGGTCAGGCCGAAGTCGCAGCCCTCGGCGGCGATGGCGTAGTCCGGCGCGACGCCGCCGTGGTGGAACAGGTAGTGGGCGCCGATGTCCTTGCCCATATAGGCCACGCCCCGGTGCTCCTCGATCGGCTCGGGGCCGATCTCGCCGGGACAGGCGGTCAGGTACATCTTGCCGGCCAGCTCGTAGCCGGCCCTCTTCAGCGCCTTGGCCGCGATCAGGAAACAGCTCATCGGACCGCGATCGTTGGCGATCGGGTAGCCGTAGAGCTTGCCGTCCTCCAGCCAGCACTTCTCCCACTCGGGATTGGCCATGGTCTCGGGGCTGTACTTGTAGACGTCCAGATCCGGGTTCCAGGTCGGCGCCTCGGTGTCCAGGTGGGCGGTGAAGAGGAGGTTCTTCCCCACGCCCTTGCCGCCGTGCGTGCCGATGACGTTCGGCCGTTCCGGCGTCGCCCCGACCTTGCGCGGCGAGAAGCCCTCGCGCGCCATCCAGTCGTAGACGTAGTTGGCGACCTCCAGCTCCTTGCCGGAGGGTGCGGGGATGTTGCCCAGGGTCAAAGCCAGCTCGACGATCTCGGCCTCGTCGATGGCGGCGGCGATCGCCGCGCGATCGGCCTCGGTGACCGTGTACGGGGCGCCCGCGCCCAGGTTGGGAAATCCATCAGCCATGGTCAAACGCTCCAGGCGGCGGCGATCGCGGCCGTATCGGTCAGGATCGCGCTGTTCAGTTCCATCACCTTCAGCGAGGCCGCGTGAATGTCGGCCTCGTAGGCGGCGCACGCGTCGGCGGCGACGAACACATGGTAGTCCAGGCTGAAGGCGTCGCGCACGGTGCTGTCGACGCAGCACTCCGTGGTCAGGCCCGCCGCGATCAGGGTGTCGACGCCCAGATCCTTCAGCCGCGCGTCGAGATCGGTGCCGACGAAGCCGCTGTAGCGGGCCTTCTGGACGACGACCTCGCCGGGCAGCGGCTTGGGTCCGTAGAAGTCCGAGCCGGGGTCGCCGACGCGGCACAGGGCGCTCTCGTTGTCCGGATCGCCACCACGACGGCGCATGCGCTCCTTCCAGGACGGCGAGTCGGTCTCGGGCGCGGTGAAGAGACCCACGAAGACCACAGGCGTTCCGGCCGCGCGCGCCGCGCCGACCAGTCGTTCGGCGGCGGCCACGGCGGGCTGGACCGCAGCCATGTCGACATACTGGCCCAGCGCGCCCTCGGGCGAGGCGAAGTCGACCTGGATGTCGATCACCACCACGGCCGTACGCGACGGCGCGATCCAGACGGCCAGGCCGTCGACCACGCCGGAGGTCGTGGCCCCCTCACCTTCTAGAACTTGCGCATTCACGAGAACACCGCCCGCAGGCCGGGCAGGATCTCGGCGCCGAACATGGTCAGCCCTTCGACATAGTCGGGGAAGATCATCATCAGGCCGTCCAGCTCGCAGTAGCGCAGATATTCCTCGATCTGCGCGCCACAGGTGTTGGGCGAACCGACCACCGTGTGGGTCATGAAGGCGCCCTGCGAGGCCGCCACGGTGGACAGCTTCTCGGCCGGCACGCCCCAGCTCTCCAGCATGGCCAGGATGGCGCCCATGTCGGCGCCGCCCTTGTAGTACTCGACCTTGGCCTCGGCGTCGGCGTCGGTGTCGCCGTGGATCACCGTGCACATGGCGAAGGTCTTGATCGACTTGCCCATGCTCTCGGCGACCTTCTTGGCCCGTAGCGAGGCGTCGCGGCGCTCGTCGGGCGTGCGCCCGCCGATGAAGCAGATGTCGGCCTCGCGCACCGAGAACTGGAAGCCTCGGTCGCTCATGCCGGCGCAGACCAGGTCGGGACGCGGACGCGACAACGGCTTGGGCTTGGACTGGCAGTCCTTCATCGTGAAGTACTTGCCGGCGAAGTCGACGCTGTCCTCGGCCCACAGGCGCTTGACGATCGCCGTCCACTCCTCGGTCAGGGCGTAGCGGTCGTCGTGGGTCATAGACTCGTCCCACGCGCCCATCTGGTCGAACTCGCCCTTGTAGGCGCCGGCCACGATGTTGAGCCCCGCGCGGCCGCCGCTGATGTGATCCAGGGTAGCGATCATCTTGGCCGCCACGGCCGGGTTCTGCAGCAGCGGGTGGATGGTCGCCCAGATCTTCACGTTCTTGGTGGCCTCGGCGATGCCGGCCATCATGGTGACGGACTCCAGGGCCGTGCCCCAGTGGTCGGTCTCGCCGCCGAAGCCGCGGAACTTGCCCATCGACATGACGAAGTCCATGCCGACCTCGTCGGCCTTCACGGCCGCCGCGCGGTTCGTCTCGTACAGGCCGTCGAGGACCGGCGCGGTCTTGGAGATGATCCAGCCGCCGTTGGCGACCGGCAGGAACACCCCGAAATCCTTGTGCTGGGAAGGACGGTGGAACATGGCGTTACTCTCCTTGTTCTTTGATCTTGGTCCTTAAGCGGCGTCGCGCAGCAGGACGGGGGTGGGCGCCGGGACGGGCGCGAGCGTGCTTTCCTCGACCGTCTTGCGCGGCGGACGCATGAACAGCGCGGCCACGAAGATCACGCCGATCACGGCGGCGAAGACCTGGAAGGTCGGCGCGAAGCCGCCGAGGCGATCGCGCATGAAACCGCCGATCACCGGCCCCAGGGCCGAGACGGCGCCGACCAGGCAGACCATCGAGAAGAGCTCGAGGTTGTTCTTCCGGCCATAGTAGTTGAGCAGCAGGATGCTGATGGCCAGCACGGTCATGCCAAAACCGACCCCGACGCCCAGGGCGAAGACCACCATCATCGGCCAGGTTGTGGCATGGGCCAGGGCCATCAGGCCGGCGGCCATCATCCCCTGTGCGCCGGCCAGCAGCCAGCGTGGGTCGACGCGGTCGCCCAAGAGGCCGCCGCTCATCCGGGCCACGACCTGCATCAGGGATTCCAGGCTCAGCGCCGCGACGGCGACGGTCGAGATCACGCCCATCTCGCTGAAGTGGCTGGGCGCCAGGCTGACGGCGGTGACCCCGCCCAGCAGGTGGGCGAAATAGGCCGCGACGATCACGTAGAACTGCGGCGTGCGGATCGCTTCCTTGACCGTCCAGTCGACCTGGGTGCGGTAGACGCGGGCGTTGGCGGGCTGGGCTGCGGCCTCCTCGGCCACGGCCTTGTCGGTCTCGACCGCAGCGCTCTCCAGCCAGGCCTTGCCGGGGACCAGGGCGGTGGCCAGGACGCCGACCACCGCCGAGGCGATGGCCTGCCACGCCCAGTACGGCCGCCAGGCGCCGCTGGCGATCTCCATGCCGACCAGAGCCATCCAGGGACCGGCGACGCCGCCCAGGGAACCGATGGTGAAATAGATCCCGAACGGCAGGGCGCGCTTCTTGAACAGCATCGACAGCAGGTGCGTGCCGGGGATCAGGGCCATCATCTGATAGCCGACGCCCAGCAGGGCCGTGCCGAACAGGTAGATCGGCAGGCCGCGCGCCATCGCCAGGCAGATGAAGCCGGCGATCATCACAGCCGAGCCGACGATGATCGTCGCCCGCACGCCGATCTTGCGGATCAGCAGGGCCGGCAGCCACGAGGAGCCGCCACAGAACGCGCCCAGCAGGGTGAAGCCCAGGAAGGCCGAGGCGAAGCTCCACTGCTGGTCCTTGATCATGGCCGGCAGGACCACGCCCAGCGACGAGAACGTCGAGGCGGTGATCAGGAACAACAGAAGGGAAAGGGCGCCCAGAAGGGTCCAGGAACGCCATTGGATCGTCGACATCGCCATCGAGCCTCCATGCAAGCTCGCGGCGCGTCCCTCGCGGGGCGCGCCGCGCAGGGGAACTAGAACTTCCGAGCCAGGGTCACGCGCCACTCGCGGCCCTTGCTGGGCAGCGCACCGAGGTTGGCGTAGCTGTCCGCGTCGGGCGTGAAGTAGAGCTTGTCGAACAGGTTATCGACATTGAGCGTGGCCGTGTACGGACCGTATTCGTAGTAGACGCTGCCGCTGGCCACCCAGTAGGCGGGATAGGTCACGGCGTTCTGGACGGTGCCCGAGGTCTTGGTCACGTGCGTCACGCCGAACGTGCCGCCGACCTTGCCCCAGTCGTGGTCGTCGCTGGTGTAGGCGCCGTAGAGGCTGACCACCGACTTCGGGATCAGGGTGTAGTCGTAGTCGCCCGCGCGGCCCGGCAGGCTGCTGAACGCCCAGACGACATAGGTGCCGCCATAGGCCTGCGCGCCCGCCACGCCGGCGGTGTAGGCCGGGATGTACTGGAACGAGTTGTCGGGGCCCTTCACCGTCGTGTGCTGGGTGTTGCCCGAGAAGGTGAAGCTGAGGTTCTCGCTGGCCAGCCAGCGCACTTCCAGCTCCACGCCCTTGGCCCGCGTGCCGGTCGGCGTGCCGGTGATGCCGGTCAGTTGGGTGCGGTTCTGGCGATAGCCCGCCAGCGAGCCGACCAGCGTGCCGCGCAGCCACTGGAACTTGAAGCCGGCCTCGGCCAGGTCGCTGTTGGACAGCCACGCATCGCTGGCGTCAGCCACCAGGCCTGGCGCGATATCGCCCGCCTGGCTCATCTCCAGGGCCGAGGCCTTGGCGTAGGTGATGTAGGGCATCACGCCTGCCGGGGCCTTGTAGGTCGCGCTGGCGCTGTAGGTGAACTTGCCCTTGCTGGCCTTCTGCTTGCCGGCGATCTGGTAGCTGAGGAAGCCGGTGTCCTGCGAGGTGACGTCGTAGTCGTCGTAGCGGCCGCCCAGCATCAGGTTCAGGCGCTCGCCGACCTTGATGTCGGTCATCGCGAAGACGCCGGTCTGGGTCCATTCGCTCTTGTTGTCGTTCTCCCACTGCAGGCCCTGCACGCCGGCGCCGGTCTCGGTCGAGAACGGGCTGTCGATGATGTCGGTGGGCGTGGCGCCGAAGCTGATGTCGCGGCGGTCCAGCGCGATCATGCCGCTGTTGTAGCTCTCGCGACGACGGCCATCGAAGCTGCGATAGGACGCGCCGATGAAAGACTTGGAGCTGATGATCCCCGTGTCGTAGGCGAAGTTGTAGGTGAGGCGGGCTTCCCACACCGAGCTGTCGAACCAGGCCGGGTAGCCGTAGCTGACGAAGCGCTTGTTCTCCTGGTCGTCGTAGAACAGCTGCAGCTTGATGGCGCTGTCGGGCGACAGTTCCTTGGCCAGGTCGTAATAGAGCGTGTTGGTGCGGGTCTTCGAGAAGTCGGCGCCGCTGATGTAGACCGTACGGGGATCCAGCTTGGTCGTACCGACGCCGGTGTCCAGGGTGTGCAGACCGTTGCTGTCCGGATAGCCGTAGTAGGCCAGGTACATGGCGCTGCCGTACGGATAGAAGCCGACCTCGTTCGGCGTCAGGCGGCCGTTGCCGTCGGTGTCCTTCAGCGTGGTGTCGCGGCCGGTGACATAGGTCTGATTGTCGATCAGGCTTTGGGTCAGGCGGTTCCAGCCGGGCGTCTGAACGTCGCCGTCCGAGTGGTAGTACATGCCGCCGAACGCGGTGGTCCAACCGTTGCCCAAGTCGAAGTCGGACGACGCCTCAAGCGTCTGGCGACGCGGATAGATGCCCTTGTAGTAGCTGTGGCTGTCCTCGACCTCGCCGTACAGGTAGACGCCGCCGGTGACCGAACCGAAGTTCGCCGGCAGGCCTACCTGGGCCGTGGCGTTCTTCTTGTTGTACGAGCCGTAGGTCACGGTGACCTCGCCGGTCGGCTCGGTCAGGTAGCCGCCCTCGTTCTTGCCCGACTTCGGGATGAAGTTGAGCATGCCGCCCACCTTGCCCGAGCCGTAGATCGGGGTCGGCGGACCGCGCACGATCTGGATCTGGTCGGCCGCGCCGATCGGGGTCGAATAGGTTCCCCGGTTCTCGATGCGCTTGAAGCCGCGGAAATAGTTCTCGGCCAGGGTGCCGCGGATGTTAAGCGCGCCGGGCACGCCATAGAAGCTGGCCGTGTAGGTGCCGGGCGAGACGGCGGTCAGGCCGTCGATCGTCTCGATGCCATAGCGCTGCAGCGTCACGTCGCTGACGAAGCTGGCCGAGCGCGGCGTCTCCAACAGCGGCTTGTCGATGCCGAAGACGGTGTTGCTGGGCTGCTTCTCCAACAGGCCCGCCTTGTCGCGCGCCTTGACCACGACTTCGTCGACGGTGTCGGACGGCGCGGTGGTCTCGTCCGCGAAAGCGGCCTGCGTGTGCGCCAGCAGGACAAGGGCGGAACAGCCCGCCATCAGTAGCCGGTAGTTCGACATGCGGTCCTCAATGCGAGGCCGTCGCGCCCACCGCCTGCGGCGGTTATCCCCAAGGTCGACGCCTCGGAGCAATCATCGGTCGGTCTGGTCCGGCGGCGAGGCGCGACGACTGACATTTCACTCAAAATGTCCCTGCCGCATGCATGTTGAGCCGCCGGCGACCGCGAAAGCGGCGCGATGATCACGAAACTTGCTTCAACGCGAACCAGAGGCCGCTCAAACGCGTCCACCACCGAAGGCTGCGCGCATGGGATTTGCCCCGCCAGGATGCGTCCACAGACTCGTACCATGTGGGCCACACCCAAGGTTTGACCCGCGCCGCCAGCCGTCCCAATGTCCGGCGGCATGCCCCAACACGGCGAACAGATCGGACCGACGCCGGACTGGCTTCCGCACGAGCGCCCCCTGTTGCCGGGGTCGCCGTCGACGCCGTATTTCCCGACCAGCTTCCGCATCGTCCACGGCCTGATCAGCCTGCTGATCGGCGTCACCGGCTCGCTGGGCGCGGCCCTGGTCCAGGTCAATCTGCCGGCCATCCAGGGATCGCTGGGCCTGACCCCGACCCAAGGCGCCTGGCTGACCACGATCTACGTGATGACCAACATCTCGATGAACCTCTTGCTGGTGAAGTACCGCCAGCAGTTCGGCATCCGCCGGTTCGCCCTGGTGTTCCTCTCGATCTACACGTTGGCCGCCTTCGCGCACCTGGCGCTGGACAATTTCCCCATGGCCCTGGCCTTGCGGGCGATCAGCGGGGTCGGCGCGGCGGCGCTGACCGCCCTGGCCATGTTCTACATGCTGCAGGCCTTCCCGGCCTCGTTCCGCATGGGCGCGCTGGTGCTGGGCGTCGGCGTCTCGCAGTTGGGGGCGCCCCTGGCCCGGGTGATCTCGACGGGCCTGCTCGACGCGGCCTACTGGCACGGTCTCTACGCGCTGGAGGCCTGCCTGGCCGCCGCCTGCCTGGCCGCCGTCGCTCTGTTCCGCCTGCCCCAGGGTGTGCGCATCCACGTCTTCGAAGGGACGGACGCCCTGACCTTCGCCCTGCTGGGCGGCGGTCTTGGCCTGATCGTCGCCGTGCTGGGCCTGGGCCGCATCGTCTGGTGGTTCGAGGCGCCCTGGCTGGGTTGGTGCCTGGCCGCCGCCATCATCCTGCTGGCGGCCGGGGTGCTGGTCGAGCATCGGCGCGCGCATCCGCTGATCGACACTCGCTGGGTGGCTACGGGCGCCTTCCTGCGCTTCTGCCTCAACGTCGCCCTGGTGCGGGTCATCCTCGCCGAACAGAGCGTCGGCGCCGCCGGCCTGATGTCGGCCCTGGGCCTGGCGCAGGAGCAGCAGCGGCTGCTGTACGCCATCGTGCTGGCCGCCACCGCCGCGGGCATCGTGATCAGCGCCATGACCCTGAACCAGAAGACCCTGGCGCCGCAGTTCCTGCTGTCGGTTTTGCTGATCGCCGTCGGCTCGTTCCTCGACGCCGGCGCCACGCCGCAGATCGGGCCGGTCAACCTGTTCGTCAGCCAGGCGCTGCTGGCCTTCGCCGCCGCGATGTTCCTGGGCCCGTCCTTCATGTTCGGCATCGGCCAGCTGCTGACGCGGGGCCTGGGCTCGATCATCACCTTCTCGGTGATGTTCGGCGTCGCCCAGAACCTGGGCGGCCTGTTCGGCGCGGCCATGCTGGGCACCTTCCAGACCGTGCGCACCCAGGTCCACGCGGTGGGTCTGGCCGAGCGCTTGACCGGCGCCGATCCGAGCGTCGCGGCCACGCTGCAGGGCTATGCTGGCGTCTATGCCTCGACCCAGGCCGACCCGGCCTTCCGCGCCGCGGACGCCAGCGCGCTCCTTACCCAGCAGCTGACCCAGCAGGCCAATGTACTGGCCTTCAACGACGTGTTCCTGGTCGTCGGCGTCGTCGCCCTGCTGCAGTTCTTCTACGCCGGCTTCCTGTTCTTCCTCCTGGCCCGACGCATGGCGGCCGCCGCACCGCCGACCACCCTCCCCGCTCGAGAGACCGCATGACCGACGCGCCCTCGCCGCCGCCCTCGCCCCAATCCGCCCCCCAGCCGGAGGACCGCGCCGCCGCCGCCGCGCCGCCGCCCGCCCGGCCCGCGCCCCCCACCGCCCGCGCCATCGTGCTGACGATCGGGGGCGCTTTCGTGCTGGTGCTGCTGGTCCTCTATGTCTGGAAACTGCCGCCCTTCGCCCGTTCGGTGCAGCGCACGGACAACGCCTATGTCCGTGGCCAGGTGACGGTGATCGCGCCCCAGCTCAGCGGCTATGTCGCCAAGGTCATGGCCAGGGACTTCCAGACCGTCCGCGCCGGCCAGCCGCTGTTCGAGATCGACCAGCGCATCTACGCCCAGCGGCTGGACCAGGCCCGCGCCACCCTGGCCGCGCGCGAGGCGGACCTGGCCAATTCGAGCCAGGCCCGCGCCTCGCGCGAGGCGGCCCTGCTCAGCCGCCAGGCCGACATCGGCTCGGCCCAGGCTCAGGTCGAGCGGGCCCGCGCCGACATGGCCCGCGTCGCCGAACTGGCCACCGACGGCTCGGTCTCGCTGCGCGAGCGCGATCAGGCCCGCGCCGCCCTGCGCGCGGCCGAGGCGACCCTGACCTCGGCCCGCGCCGGCCAGGAGATCGCCCGCCAGGACGTCCGTTCGGTCGGCGTCTCGCGCCAAGGCCTGGAAGCCGCCGTAGCGGCCGCCAAGGCCGCCCTGCGCCTGGCCGAGATCGACATGACCAACACCATCGTCGTCGCGCCCGCCGACGGCCAGTTGGGCCAGGTGGGCGTGCGCCTGGGCCAGTACGTCACGGCCGGCAGCCAGCTGGTGACTCTGGTGCCGCCGCAGCGCTGGGTGATCGCCAACTTCAAGGAACGCCAGTCGGGCCGCATGCGACCGGGACAGAAGGCGGTGATCACCGTCGACGCCCTGGGGGACCAGCGCTTCACCGGCCGGGTCGAGCAGGTCTCGCCGGCCACGGGCTCGGAATTCAGCATCCTTCCGCCCCAGAACGCGACCGGCAACTTCACCAAGATCGCCCAGCGCCTGCCCGTGCGCATCGTGCTCGACGCCGACCAGCCCGACCTCGCCCGTCTGCGACCGGGCATGTCGGTCGAGGCCGAGGTCGACGCGAAGGGCCGCCGCTGATGCGCCGCGCCCTCCCCGCCCTGGCCTGTCTGGGCCTGATGGCGGCCTGCGCGACGCCGGGTCCCCGGACCGCGCCGCCGCGCCAGGCCGCTGTGACCCCGCCAGCCGCCTGGCGCGCGCCGAGCGAGACCGGCGACGCCACCCTGGCCGCCGACTGGTGGAACGCCTTCGGCGACCCGCGCCTCTCCGACCTGATCGCCGCCGCCCTGGCCCGCAGCACCGACCTCGGCGTCGCCGAAGCCCGGGTGCGCGAGGCCGAGGCCCAGAGCCGCCTGGCCCGCGCGGCGCTGCTGCCCTCGGTCAACCTGACGGCCGGGGCGCAGAAGACCCGCGATCTCAACGCCTTCGGCATTCCCACCATCACCACCGCCGCCGAACCCGAGTTGCAGGTCGCCTACGAGATCGATCTCTGGGGCCGCATCCGGCAAGCCGACGCCGCCGCTCGCGCCAGCCTGCAGACCAGCGGCTACGCCCGCGACGCCGCGCGCCTTTCGGTGGCCGCCGCCGTGGCCCGCGCCTACGTCGCCCTGGTCTCGCTGGACGCCCAGATGGCCACCGCCCGCGCCACCCTAGGCTCTCGCCAGGAGGCCGCCGCCCGGGCGCGTCGGCGGGCCCGCGAGGGCGTGACCTCGGATCTGGAACTGCGGCAGGCCGAGGGCGAGTTGGAGGCCGCCGCCCAGCGCGTCCCCGCCCTGGAGCTGGCCATCCGCCGGCAGGAGAACGCCTTGACGCTGCTGGTCGGCGACACGCCCGGCGCGGTGGTTCGCGGCCCCTTGGACGCCCTCGCGATCCCGCGGCCGGCCGCGCCCCTGCCCTCGACGCTGCTGGCGCGCCGCCCGGACATCGCCCAGGCCGAGGCCAGCGTGGTCGCCGCCGACGCCAGCCTGGCCTCGGCTCGCGCCGCCTTCCTGCCGCAGGTCCGGTTGTCGGCGGCCGGCGGCGGCCTCTTCGTCGAGCATCTGGATCCGGTCACGGTCTGGAGCCTGGGCGCCAGCGCGCTGGCGCCGATCTTCGACGGCGGTCGCCTGCGCGCCCAGTCGGACGCCGCCGCCGCCCGGCGCGACCAGGCCGCCTTCGGCTATCGCAAGACCGTGCTGACCGCCTTCGGAGAGGTAGAGAACGCGCTGGAGGGAACCGGCCGCCTGGCCGAGCAGGAAGAGGCGGCCGTCCGCCAGCGCGCCGCCGCCGCCTCGGCCCTCGACCACGCCCGCAAGCGGTACCAGGCCGGCTACGTCGCCTATCTGGAGGAGTTGGACGCCCAGCGCGGCCTGCTGGCCACCGAGTTGGCGCTGTCGCAGGTGCGCGAGGCCCGACTGCAGAACGCCATCGCGCTCTATCAGGCCCTGGGCGGCGGCTGGGCGACGACCACGCCATAAAAAACGGCCGGACGCGCTTGCGGCGTCCGGCCGAGCAAACCAGGCGCGCGGTGAACGCGCGCCTGGCCCGGGGGTCTTGGGTCTATTCGGCCGCGACCGGGGTCGTGGCTTCCTTCATGGCCGGGCGGCGGATGCCCAGCACCAGCTTGGCGGCGAACACCGCCAGGGTCAGGGCACCGCCGGCGAAGACGATGTCTCCGGGCACCCGCATCCAGACCAGGGTCTGGACCAACGGCGAGTGGATCACCGCCGGCGAGCGGGCGAACCACAGGCCGTGCTCGATGCTGGCGATCGCCTGGATCACCCCCACCGGCAGCAGCGACAGGAAGATCATCATCGCCAGGCCGCCGTTCAGCAGCCAGAAGGTCATGGCCAGCAGGCGGTCGTCCCAGGCTTCGCGACGCGCCAGACCTCGGAAGCAGAACAGCAGCAGGCCGATGCCCAGCATGCCGTAGACCCCGAAGAGCGCGGCATGGCCGTGGGTGGCCGTCGTGTTCAGGCCCTGGATGAAGTACAGGCTGACCGGCGGGTTGATCATGAAGCCGAAGACGCCCGCGCCCAGCAGGTTCCAGAACGAAACCGCGACGAAGAACAGGATCGGCCAGCGATAGGTCGCGACCCAGGGCGCGGCCTTGGTGTGGCTGAAGGTCTCGAAGGCCTCTGCGCCGATCAGGGCCAGCGGCACGACCTCGAGGGCCGAGAACACCGAACCGATGGCGATGACCGAGACCGGCGTGCCGGCGAAGTACCAGTGGTGGGCCGTGCCCAGCACGCCGCCGAACAGGAACACGATGGTCCCGAACAGCACCGCGCCATTGGCGGACTTGGCGCGAACCAGGCCCAGCTTGACCATCAGCAGGCTGATGACGGCGGTGGCGAACACCTCGAAGAAGCCTTCGACCCACAGGTGGACCACCCACCAGCGCCAGTACTCGACCAGGCTGATGTGGGTATGCTTACCCCACATGAAGCCCGCGCCGTAGAACAGGCCAATGGCGACGGTCGACAGGAACAGGATCATGATGACCGGCTTGCTCTCGGACGGCGCCTTCAGGGCCGGCCACAGGGCGCGGCCGACCAGGACCAGCCACTTCATCAGGCCGACGAACAGCAGGATCTGCCAGAAGCGGCCCAGATCGACATATTCCCAGCCCTGATGGCCGAACCACCAGTTGGTGTTCAGGTCGAACACCTGCTGGACGCCCAGCCACTCGCCGGCCATCGAGCCCAGCACGACGACGACCAGGGCGACCCACAGCAGGTCCACGCCCAGCTTCTGACCCTTGGGCTCGTGGCCCGAGATCATCGGCGCGACATAGAGACCAGTGGCCAGCCAGGCGGTGGCGATCCAGAAGACGGCCAGCTGAGTGTGCCAGGTGCGGGTCACCGCGTAGGGAATGATGTCCGATATGGGCACGCCAAAGAAGGCGTGGCCCTCCACCGAGTAGTGGGCCGTGACCGCGCCCAGACCCACCTGCAGCAGGAACAGGCCGATGACGGTCAGGAAGTACTTGCCCGTGGCCTTCATCGACGGCGTGGGCTTCAGCGCCGCCAGCGGATCCTTGGCCGGAGCGACCAGGTGGTCCTCGGTCTTGGTCTTGGCGTGCCAGAAGGCCAGGGCGCCGACGGCGGCGATCAGCAGGATGACGCTGGCCACCGACCAGACGATCGTGGCAGTGGTCGGCCTGTTGCCGATCAGCTCCTCGTGCGGCCAGTTGGCGGTGTAGGTGATGTCCGAACCGGGACGGTCGGTGCTGGCCGCCCAGCCGGTCCACCAGTAGAAGGCGGCGATGGCCGTGCGTCGCGACGGGTCCTTCACCGCGCCGTTGGCGATGGCGTACTGCTCGCGCAGCTTTTCCAGCGCCGGGTCCGAGCCCAGCAGGGTCTCGTAGTGCGTCCGCACCTGGCGCATGGCCAGGGCGCGGTCGGCGCTGACCGTGATCGCGCCGCTCTTGGTATCGTAGGTGTTGGTGCGAACCTCGCCCTTCAGGCGCTCGCGCAGAGCGGCCTGCCGCTCGGCCGGCAAGGCGTCGTACGGCGCCTTGAAGTCGCGCTTGGCCCAGATGTCCAGCAGCGCCGTCGCCTCGCGGTGGACCTGGTCGGCCGACCAGTCGGGCGCGACATAGCCGCCGTGGCCCCAGATCGAGCCGACCTGCTGGCCGCCCATCGATTGCCAGGCCAGTTGACCCGTCTCGATCTCGGCCTTGGTGATCAGCACCTGCCCGCTCGCGTCGACCACACGGGTCGGGATCGGCGGCGCCTGCCGGTGGATTTCACGTCCCATCAGCCCCAGGACGGTGAACGACACCGCCATGACCAGGGCGAGGACGAACCATAGTCTTCGCGTGTTCATCTCGCTTCCCCTCGCCGGTCGGGACTCTCCCATTCGGCGGTTTCGGGGATCACGATGCGCGCCGGAGCGCCCCGCGACGTTGTCGGGGCGCAACCTTCGCCGGTCAGACGGCCTTGGCGTGGCGCGTCGCGGCCTGCGGCAGGCGCGCGTCGAAGGCGGCGGCGACCACGCGCATCAGGCGGCGCGCGGGCTCCGGGATCGACACCACCGCGCCGTCCCGCTGGCACAGGCCGGCCAGTTGCAGCGCGTCGGTCGCCTCCAGGCTCTCGGCCAGATGGTCGTCGGCGAAACCATGGGCCCGGCAGACGGCCGCGACATCGACGCGCATGTCACACATCAGCCGCTCGATCACGGTGGCGCGGACGCGGTCCTCGTCGTCGACGGCCAGGGCGCGGTTCAGCGGCAGTTCCCCCCGGGCGATCGCCGCCGACCACTGGTCGGTCGGGACGTGGTTGCCGACGAAGCCCTCGCGGAACTGACCGATCGACGAGGGGCCGATCGGAACCAGCACCGGGGCCGGGTCGTCGGTATAGCCCTGGAAGTTCCGCCGTAGCCGTCCCTCGGCCAGGGCACGGCTCAGCGCGTCTTCCGGCAGGGCGTAGTGATCGAGGCCGATGCGGACATAGCCCGCCTCGACCAGGGCCGCGTCGGCCGCTTCGGCCTGGGCCCAGCGGCCGTCGAGATCGGCCAGATCGGCCTCGCGGATCATCGTCTGGTGCTTCTTCATCCACGGCACGTGGGCGTAGCCGAACACGGCCACCCGGTCGGGACGCAGCTGGACCGCTTGGCGGGCCGACTCGTAGACGTTCTCGGGGTTCTGGCCCGGCAGGCCGTACATCAGGTCGAAGTTCAGCCCCGCCACGCCGACCTTGCGCAGGCGCTCGGCGGCGCGCGCCACGTGGTCGTAGGGCTGGATGCGATTGACCAGGGCCTGGACGGTCGGATCGAAGGTCTGGACGCCCAGACTGACGCGGTTGACGCCGACCTCACCGGCCGCGTCGACGAAGGCCTCCGACAGCATGCCGGGATCGAGCTCGGCGGCGATCTCCGCGCCCGGGCGCGGGCGGAAGGCGGTCTTCAGCTGGGTGACCAGGGCCGCGAAATCCTCGGGGTTCAGCGCATTGGGGCTGCCGCCGCCGAAGTGCAGATGCGCCAGGCCGTCATGCTCGCCCAGCCGCGCGGCGACCAGGTCGACCTCGCGCGTCAGCGTCTCGAAGAAGGTCCCGACCCGCTCGTAGGTGTGGGCGATCGAGGTGTGGCACCCGCAGTACCAGCAAAGCCGCCGGCAGAACGGCACGTGCACATAGACCGAAAGCTTGTCCTCGGGCTTCGTGCCCGCGATCCAGGCGTGCGCCTCGGACGCTTGCTGGGCGTCAAAAGCTAGAGCCGTCGGATAGCTGGTGTAGCGCGGCAGGTTGCGTTCGGCGTGGACGCGCTGGGCGGGGGTCAGGGCCGAAGGAGTCATGCGCAAAGTCCTAGAAGCTCGTCCTGCCGGCGCAGGCGCACACGGCGCGAGGCGCGGGCGTCGATCAGGCCCTGGTCCTGCAATTGGGACAGGGTCCGGGAAACGGTGTGGATGGTCAGGCCCAGATAGTCGGCGATGTCCTGGCGGGTCATCGGCAGGTCCAGCTCGTCGTCGGCGTCGAAGCGGCGGGCGAAGTCGACCAGGAAGGCGGCGACGCGTTCGACCGCGCCCAGGCGGGCCAGCATCGAGGCGTGGTTCTGGCTGCGCTGCATCCCGCCCGTCGCGATCGCCAGCAGCCGTTGACCCAGGAGCGGATCCTCGGTCGTCAGGCGCCGAAGGGCCTTCAGCGGAATGGCGTGCAGGATGACGTCGGTCATCCCCTCGGCCGAGCAGCAGTATTCGTCGGTGGTCTCCAGACCCAGCAGGTCGCCAGGGGTGTGAAAGTCGCAGACATGGCGGCGACCGTCGCCCAGCAGGCGGTAGGTGCGCACCGTGCCCGACATCACCTGATAGACGGTGTCGACCGGCTCGCCCTGGGCGAAGATCTCCTCGCCCGGCGCCCGGCGAATGGTCACGCCGACCGGAACAAGCGTCTGGCCCAGCATGGTGGGCGGCGGCGCGATCGGATGCGGCAGAGTGGTGAAGGCGAGGTTCATGGTCGGCGCGGCTCCCCGGGCTTGCGTCGACCATTGGATTAGCAACAGGCGTCGGCCCGCCGACATTCGGGAGTTCGCCCTAGGTAGAATACCGGGATTCAGCTGGACCGCCCACGCGCCTAGTCCTGATGGCCTGATTCCATCGAAGGCTCGCCTATGGCCATGACTGCCGCGATCGACCCTCAAATTCTTCGCGGCGGCGACATGTTCCGCAGCCTCGACGCCCAAGCCCTCTCGGCCATCCTGGCCGCCGGGACCGTGCGCAGCCTGCCCGCCGGGCGGGTGATCTTCGCCCAGGGCGACGACGGCGTGACCTGCCATTCGCTGCTGGACGGGCGGGTGAAGATCGTCCAGGCCCGCCCCGACGGCAACCAGTCGGTGATCCGCTTCATCGGCCCGGGCGAGATGTACGGCACGGTGGCCGCGCTGATGGGCAAGCCCTTCCCGGCCGACGCCGTCGCGGTGGTCGACAGCGTCGAGGTCTACTGGACCGTGGCGACCATGCGCCAGCTGATGGGCCGCTATCCCGAGGTGGCCATGGGTTCGGCGGCCTCGGCCGGGGCCCGCCTGTTCGAGATGCAGGACCGGGTCGGCGAAATGGCCGGCGAGAAGGTCGAGCAACGCATCGCCCGCACCCTGATGCGCCTGGTCCAGCAGGCCGGACGCAAGACCCCCAACGGCATCGAGATCGACTTCCCGATCACCCGCCAGGAACTGGCCGAGATGGCGGGCTCGACGCTGCATACCGTCAGCCGCACCCTCGCGGCCTGGGACGACCGCGGGATCACCGGCAGCGCGCGGCGCCGGATCATCGTTCGCAAACTGGACGCGCTGGTCGATCTGGCCGATCCCGCCTAAGGCCGTCGCGCCGCCGCCCGAAGGCGACGGCGCTGGCGCTTTTCCTACTTGATCGCGGCGAACTCGGCCGTCAGGCGCTTCTTGGCCAACGACGGAGCCTTGGCGATCGCGGCCTCGGCCTCGGCGGCGTTCGGCTTGCCGTCGCCGACCTTGGCCACGAACGTCATGCCCATGGTCCAGTGCGGCGTGCACTTGAAGCCGTAAACGCCGGTCTTGGTGAGCTTCACCACGACTTCCTTGCCGAGCACGCCCTTCACCTCGGCGGCGCCCGCCGGCCACATCTCCTTGATGGACTCGACGTTGTGGCCCGAATCCGTCGGGATGAAGCGGACCGTGTCGCCCGCCTTCAACTTCGCCGTCGCCGGTTCGAAAACCATCATGCCCTGCGAGCCAGAATTCAGCATCTTGACCTGCAGTTCCGCCGCGCCAGCCGCGCCGGCGACGGCCAGCGCGCCCACGACGACACCGGCCAGGAGAACGGATTTAAACATCTTGGATCACCTTAAATTGCGGGCGGAAGAACCCGCTCGCTTGCCTTTATCGATAGGCCGATCGGGATTGATCGACGTTGCGCCAGCGCAAGCGGTCACGAGGATTCACGGATAAAACGCCGCCTCCTCCAGCCGCATGAGCTCGCGACAATCACCGTCATAGCGGGCCAGGATTCCCAGCAGTTCGCGGGCGACGTCGCTGTCGCCGGGCAGCTGGGCGACGAGGGCGGCCAGCTGCTCCAGCCGAAACCGCACCAGGTCATGTTCGGCGCCGAGCCGGATCAGGGCGTCGGCCAGCGCCTCGGTGTCGGGAAAGTCGCC
The DNA here is from genome assembly GCF_019931575.1 of Caulobacter segnis. Lineage (NCBI taxonomy): Bacteria > Pseudomonadati > Pseudomonadota > Alphaproteobacteria > Caulobacterales > Caulobacteraceae > Caulobacter > Caulobacter segnis. Next base: position 3,327,466 of record NZ_CP082923.1, read on the forward strand.
TTCCAGCAGGTCGGCCTCGGCCGTCTGGCGATCGCAGATCTCGGTGAGCAGGCCCACCAGCGTGTCGACGAGCGCCCCGGCCACGCCGCCGACGCGATCACGGGCCTCGTCATGCCTCGCCAGCCGCCGCGCCAGGCCCAGGGCCCGCGTCAGCTCGTCGACGCGCCAGCGATAACCGCCGGGGTCATGATCGATCGATTGAGGGACGGACTGCGCCATGGCGGAACCTCCTGTTCCCACTCTTGCGCGGGCTGTCCGCCAGGCTCCTTGTTCTTCGACAATTTCGGCCGCGGTCGAATCCGTCAGCCTCTCCTGCCCTTTGGTGACGGAGCAGGATCATGGCCTTCGACATTCCCCTCGCAGCGGAGATATGGGCCGCGAAGTACCGGTTCACGCCAGATGACGGCGGCGGCGACGCCGGCGTCGAGGACAGCTGGCGACGGGTCTCCGAGGCCATCGCCCTGGCCGAGCCCGAGGAGACGCGCGAGCGCTGGCGCGAACGGTTCCTAGAGGCGCTGACCGACTTCCAGTTCCTGCCCGCCGGCCGGATCTTCGCCGGCGCCGGCACGGCCCGGGCCGTGACCCTGTTCAACTGCTTCGTCATGGGCACGTTGCCCGACGACCTGCCGGGCATTTTCGAGCATCTGCGCGAGGCGGCCGTCACCCTGCAGCAGGGCGGCGGCGTGGGCATGGACTTCTCGACCATCCGCCCGACCGGCGCGCCCGTGCGCGGGGTCGGCGCCGACGCCTCGGGGCCCTTGAGCTTCATGGACGTCTGGGACTCGATGTGCCGCACCATCCTGTCGGCCGGCCAGCGGCGCGGGGCGATGATGGGCTGCCTGCGCATCGACCATCCCGATATCGAGGCCTTTATCGACGCCAAGCGCGACCCGGCCCGCCTGCGGAACTTCAACCTGTCGGCGCTGGTCACCGACGCCTTCCTGGAAGCCCTGCAGAACGACGCCGAGTGGCCGCTAGTCTTCAATGGCGAGGTGTTCCGGACCGTTCGCGCGGCCGATCTATGGACCCGGCTGATGACGGCGACCTACGCCTATGCCGAGCCGGGCGTGATCTTCGTCGACCGGGTGAACGCTCGCAACAACCTGGCCGCCTGCGAGACCATCAGCGCCTCCAACCCCTGCGGCGAGCAGATGCTGCCGCCCTATGGCGCATGCCTGCTGGGCTCGATCAACCTGGCCCGCCTGGTGGCCACGCCGTTCGCCGAGGGCGCCGGCCTGGACGAGGAGCGACTGGCCGAGCTGACCCACATCGCGGTGCGCTTCCTCGACAACGTCATCGATGTCTCGCGCTTCCCGCTGGAGGCCCAGGCCAACGAGGCCCGCGCCAAGCGCCGGCTGGGCCTGGGCGTCACCGGCCTGGCCGACGCCCTGATCTTCTGCGGCCAGCGGTATGGCTCGGAGGAGGCGGCGGAGACCACCAAGCGCTGGCTGGGGATCATCAAGCGTGAGGCCTATCGCGCCTCGGCCCTGCTGGCGGCGGAGAAAGGCCCCTACCCCGCCTATGACCCGGACGTCCTGACCCGGCCGAACCTGCTGGACCTCGACGACGCGACCCGCGCCCTGATCGCCGAGCACGGACTGCGCAACGGCTGCCTGACCTCGATCGCCCCGACCGGCACCACCTCGCTGGTCGCCGGCAACGTCTCATCGGGCATCGAACCGGTTTTCGCCTATGCCTACAACCGCAAGGTCCGCCAGCCGGACGGATCGACGCGGCAGGAGGCGGTCGAGGATTACGCCCTCACGGTCTGGAAGCGCCTGCACGGCGACGCGCAGCCGCCCGAGGACGTCTTCGTCTCGGCTCAGACCCTGTCGCCGCGCGAGCACCTAGTCATGCAAGCCGCGGCCCAGTCGATGATCGACAGCTCGATCTCCAAGACCGTCAACTGCCCGGCCGACATCCCCTTCGACGCCTTCTGCGACGTCTATCTCGAAGGCTGGCGTTCGGGCTGCAAAGGGCTGACGACCTATCGGCCGAACGCGGTGACGGGCTCGGTGCTGTCGGTGGATACGCCGCCGCCCGCCGAGGAGCCCGCCCCCGACCTGCCGCTGGCCGCGCGCGACGAGGCCCTGGCGGGCGTGACCTACAAGATCAAGTGGCCCCATAGCGCCCACGCGGTCTACGTGACCGTCAACGACGCCGAGATCGACGGCCAGCGCCGGCCGTTCGAGATCTTTGTCAACTCCAAGAACATGGAGCACTACGCCTGGACCCTGGCCCTGACCCGGATGATCTCGGCGGTGTTCCGGCGCGGCGGTGACGTCGGCTTCGTGGCCGACGAACTGAAGGCGGTGTTCGACCCGCAGGGCGGCGCCTGGCTGTCGGGACGCTATGTCCCCTCGCTACCGGCAGCAATCGGCGGGGTGGTCGAGCGGCACCTGCGCCACGACTTCGTCGCCGCGACGCCTCGGGTCGCCGAGGCCGTCGAACCGGACAACCACACGCATCAGGCCGACGCCCCTCGCCCGGCCGTTTGCCCGCGTTGCGCCAGCACCGGCCTGATCCGCAAGGAAGGCTGCGACACCTGCACCGACTGCGGCTACTCCAAGTGCGGGTGATCCGCCGCGCTGCGGGTTGATCCCACGAAAAAGGGCCCGCCTAGGCGGGCCCTTCCTTTTTGCGCCTGTCGGTCGGGTCAGAGCTTGAAGTCGAGGCTGGCCCAGGCCCGCGTGGCGTCGGGATAAGTCTTGGACTGGGTCTCGAACCGCGCGACGCCCAGTTCGATCGTCCAGCCCTTGGCCACCGGGGTCGACACGGTGGCGTCGACCTCACGGCCCAGGTTCTGCCCGCCGACCGTCGTGTCGAAATCATGGGCCTCGCCCGTCAGTTTCAGCGGCTGCTTGGCCCCGAACGCCTTGGTGTCGAAGGTCCGCGCGCCACGCAGGAAGACGTCGCGAACGCCCTTGGCCGGCGTGGCGCCGATCACGTCGGACAGGCCCTGGAAGCCGTGCAGCGAAGCCAGCGGCGTCTGGAAGGCATGGACGCCGTCGCCCTCCAGCCGCTCCAGGTTCAGCGACACCGTCGACTTGGCGGTCTTGAGCCCGGCCGAGGCCAGGTCGTAGTCCACCGAATAGCGCTGCGGATTGGCGCCGTAGTCCTTCTGGTTGGCGTGCTCCAGCTCCCAGGTCCCGCTGAGACCCGGCTTCAGGGCGTGGGCGCCGGCCAGCCGCACGCCGAAGGTCTTGTTCGACTGGGACGCGGCGTTGTCGAAGTCCATCAGGAAGGCGTAGGCGGTGGCCTTGCCGATCGCGCCCAGGTCGCCTTCGGCCTGGACCAGATGCACGTCACCGCGCCAGACGCCCTGTGTCGACTTGTGGCCCAGCGGGCGGCGCACCCGGTCGATATAGGCATAGGTCACGGTGACCGCCTTGGTCGGCTTGGCGGTCAGCTTGATCGCGTCGAAGGTCTGCTCGTTCTGCCGCCAGCCGCTGTTGCCGATGAAGCGGGCGTTGCCGAGGATGATCCGCTGACGGCCCACGTCGACGCCGCCCCTGGCGTTCGGCCGCCACTCGACCACCGCGCGGTTCAGCTCGACCGTCTCGGGATCCTGGATGATGGCCTTGCCCGGATGGGCGTGCACGCCGTCGGCGTAGGCGTCGTCGATCGCGCCGATGGCCTCCATCTCGATCAGGCCGGTCAGGGTCTTGGCGATCGGTTGTCGCCAGCCCAGGCGCAGGCGGGTGGTGATCGCCTCGGCGTCGGCGCCGTCGGGATCATAGAGCTCGTAGCGCGTTCGCGCCTCGAGCAGGAGCTGACCGGAATTGGAAGGGGCGTCGGCGGCGATCGCGGGCGCGCCGAAGGCAAGCGCGCTCGCGCCCGCGAGCGCCAGCAGGACATGCTGTCTCATGGGATAAACCTGACTAACTGTCGGAAAGAAAAGGGGCGGCGATCGCTCGCCGCCCCGGTAGACGCGTCCGCTTAGTGACCGCCACCCTTGTGCGGGTTCGGCGGGGCGGTGAACACGTCGGGATTGGCCGGGCCCTCGACGGTCAGGATGCCGGCGCCGCCGCGTTCCAGGCGGCTCAGCGCATGGTCGACCATGATGTAGTTGCCCGGGACCTCGAGCTTGAAGTCGACGATGGTGGCGCCGCCAGGCGCGACCGTGACGGTCTGCACGTCCTTGATGGTTGGGCTGGTGGCCGAACCGTACGGATAGACGTGGTCGAAGATCTCGCCGATCACGTGGAAGCTCGAGGTCTTGTTGGGACCGCCGACCCCGAAGAAGATCCGGACGGTCTCACCGACCTTGGCGTGCAGGGCCTTGTCGCCCGTCAGGGCTTTGAAGCCGCCATTGAAGACGTAGTACTCGGGCTGTTCGTTGAGCAGCTTTTCGATGCTCTCGTTCAGCAGGCCCTTCGAGCCGATGGCCTCGTCGGTATAGATCTCGCCCTGCACGACGTAGAACTCGTGGTCGACCTTGGGCAGGCCTTCCTCGGGCTCGACCAGGATGGCGCCGTACATGCCGTTGGCGATGTGCTGGGCGACCATCGGGGTGGCGCAGTGATAGATATAGAGACCGGGTTGCAGGGCCTTGAAGGTGAAGGTCTTGGTCTCGCCGGGGTCTGCCATGGTGGCGACCGCGCCGCCGCCGGGACCGGTCACGGCGTGGAAGTCGACATTGTGCATGTGTTCGCTGTCGGCGGCGTTCTTCAGCGTGACCTCGACGGTGTCGCCGACCCGGACGCGGACCATCGGGCCGGGCACCTTGCCGTTGAAGGTCCAGAACTTGTAGTTGGCCCCGTCGGCCAGCTTGCCGACGATCTCCTGGGTGACGAGGTCGACCTTGACGGTCGCGGGCGCGCGGCGGGCGATCGGCGGCGGCAGGTCGGTGGCGGGCCGAACGATGTCGGCGACGGCGGGGGCCGGAGCGTCCGGCGTCGCGGCGACGGCGCCAGCGGCCCCCGTCAGGGCGAGGGTCGCAGCGGTGGCGAAGAGAGCGAGGGCTTTCATTTTCCTATCCTCGGGCGCCCGAGCGGCGCCGATGGCCTGATGGGTAGACCTCCCCTCGCGGCGTTCTTTGTGCATGCGCAAACTGCTCAGGACAGCTTGTCGCGGTCGCCCGTCAGGCGGCGGTCCTCGATCTGCACGCGACGACGGACGTTGCGGTCCAAGGCTCGCCAAACCCCAGCCAGCACGGCTCCGGCGGCTCCCAGAGCGCCTAGAGAGGCCGGCGCGCCCAGCCAGTGGGCCATATGGTCGAGCTTTTCCTTAAGTAACCGGTGATCGTCGATCAGACGGGCGATCAAGGTCGGATCGGGGTTCGAACCGGCCGTACGTTCGACGGCGTCGTGACGCGCGAAGGAGTCGGCGAGGTCCTGCATGGCGCTGGCCAGGCCGTTGGGACAGCCAGGCTGATGGGCGAAGCGCGCCTCCAGCCCTCGGGCCAGCCTGACGCCCTCCGCGAAGAGCAAGCCCTGCGCCTCGGCGCACGCATCGGGATCGCTATCCTCCCCCTCGTCGGACAGCGCCCACGCATGCGCGTCCAGGCGCGCCAGCAAGGCTTCCAGCGGAACGCGTCGCGCGCGCGCGGCCTCCGCCAGGCTCGGCTGGTCGCCGGCCTGGAAGTTGATGCCCGCCGCGCGCAGGATCGCCGAGGCGCCCGGCAGCACGATGGCCAGTGTCACGACGTCGATGCGATCATCCATGCCGCCATCGAAAACGATGACCGCGCCGGTCGTCATTGCGCCCCGTCAAAACGTCCGCGGACTTGATCTGGCGCATGGCGCGACGCATCCGCGCACGCTGGAGTGTGCGGCGAAAGGCGTCCTCGGCGTCAACACGGAGATTTCGCCTTGCGCCTGACCGAACGCGCTCTTCTGGGATTGCGGATCGTCGCGCTGCTGGATGCGACGGAGCATCCCCTGACGGTCGGCGCGATCGCCGAAAGAACCCGCTCGCCGCGCGACCACGTGAGCAAGGTCGTCCACACCCTGGCCTGCGAGGGGCTAATCGCCACGATCCGCGGTCGCCGCGGCGGCGTCCGCGCCCGCGACGGCCTTCCGGTCAAGCCTTCCAGCGTCGTCGTGGTCCTGGAAGCCTGCCTGCCGCGTCGCGACTGCGCGCCCTGCCCACTGGCGCCGAACTGCGTCCTGCCCGGCCTGCTGGGCCCGGCCACGGAGGCCTTTCTGGAAACGCTGGACGCCGCCGGCCTGAAGCCCTTCCGCGACGCCCCGCCGACGATGCTCAAAGCCTGCCGATGATCTCGGTCATCACCTCGGCGCTGACCTTGCGCGCCACCGCCCGCGGATTCTCGAACACGGCGCTGTTGGCGCCGTGTTCGTGGCACGTCACCGACTCCACCCAGCAACGCCCCTGCGTGGCGACCTCGATGATCTGCTGGGCGTGATCGAACACGAAGGCGGCCAGGCCCTCGCAGCTGACGCTCGGCGTCAGCCGCACCTGGGCCAAGCCCAGGTCGGCCAGGCGCTGGAACTCGACCCGCGCCGGATCGTCCGTCGCCACCAGCAGGGTGTGGTCGAACATCTCGTGCAGCCACGTGCGGATCTTGCCGAAGCCGCCGGCGCCGAAATCGACCACCCAGCCCCGCGCATCCAGCCGCTCGGCGGCGAAGGTGAACGTGAAACCCAGGGAATAGCCGTGCAGCAGCGCGCAATGGCTGGACGCGGCCCACTGCCGATAGGCGCAGGTAAGGCCGCGCTCGGGCCCGTAGGTCTTGATCGAGCGATAAGCCATCAGAAGCGGTCCGACTCCGCCTGCCCATAGCTGCGGCGTTCGCGATCCGCCCGTCCCATGACCTGCTCGTCCCCCTCGGCGTGATCGTCGATCAAGGCGTCGGGCTTGGCCAGGCGGGCCAGCGCGGCCGGACGGTTGATCGTCACATTGGCCCCGTCGACTTGGACGCCATGGCTGCCCAGGGTAGCGAAGGCGCGCGACAGGTTCTCCGGCGTCATGCCCAGCAGCGAGGCCAGGACCCGCTTCTGGCAAGGCAGCCGCAGGGTCGGTCCGCCGCCCTGCCGACGCTGCTGCACCAGCAGATAGTTGGCCAGGCGCTCCAGCGCCCCGCGCAGCTTGTAGTTCTTGAGGACCCGGACGACGCCGCTGTAGCAGCCCGACAACTCCTCGGCGACGGCGAAGGACAGCGCCGCGTCCTCGCGCACCGCCTGGCGGAAGGTCTCACCGGGGATCATCAGCACCTGGCTGCGCGCGATCGTGCGCGCGGTCATCAGGGCCGGCACGTCCAGGATCACCGAGGCCAGTACGAAGGTCGACAGCGGCCGCAGCAGGGCCAGGGTCGAGTCCCGGTCGTTCCAGGTGCCCTCCAGCTCGACCGCGCCTTCCATCAGCACGTAGAGGAAGTCGTTGACCTCGCCCTCGGCCGTCAGCTGGGCGTCGCGCGGGAAGCGCTGCAGGAACGCGCTGCGCGTCAGCCGCGCGAAGGTCTCGGCGGAGGCGCTCTGCAGCAGGGGCAGTTGCCGGATACGCAGCAGATCGGCGGGCTTGAGAGTCATGCGAAGGGCTTTCAACAATGGCGCCGGTCCATCGCTATAGGCCCTTAGGCCACCCTCGAACCTTGATGGCCATCAATGTTCCAGCCGATTTCGGTCAAGACGCCAGTCGCGCGGGCGCGTAGCGCTGGGGGTCGACACCGTGGCCGCTCAGGGCCGCCGGCGGTTCCTCGCCCAGGATCAGGCTGGCCGCCAGCTGGCTGACCGCGGGCGAGGTCTGGACGCCGAAGCCGCCCAGCCCCGCCAGCCAGAAGAACCCCTCGGCGTCGGGCGCCCAGCCGATCGCCGGCGCCTGGTCCGAGGCGAAGGTCCGCAGACCCGCCCACGCGCGCTCGACCCGTGACACGCGATGGTCGCACATGGTCTCGAACCGCAGCACCGCCCGCGCGATGTCGACCTTCTCGGGCGCCGCGTCGCAAGGTCGCGAAGGCTGGGCGTCGGCCGGCGTGATCAGCAGCGCGCCGTGATAGGGCCGGAAATAGAACCGCTCGCGCACGTCCTTGACGATCGGCCAGGCCGAGAACCCCGCGCGCTCGACCGGCGGCGTCAGGACGACCGTGCGACGCAGCGGCGTCAGGCCCAGCGGCGCGACGCCGGCGGCCTTCGCCAGGGTATCGGCCCACGGACCGGCGGCGTTGACCAGGATCTTCGCCTCCAGCGTCCCCTTCTCGCCGGTCAGCCGCCACTCCTCGCCGCGCCGTTCGATCCTGGGCTCGCCCGAGTCGACGATCAGGTGAGCGCCCGCGTCGAGCGCCATGCGGCGGAAAAGGTCCAGCAGCGCCGCGACGTCGATGTCCCCAGCCTCGGCCTCCAGCCAGGCGCCGTCGATCACGTCCTCGCGCAGGATCGGGAACAGGCTCACGGCCTGGCGCGGCGACAGCGCCTGCAACGGCACGTCGGCCGCCTGGGCCAGGCCGAACGGCGCCAGATGCGGCAGGCGACCGACATGCAGCGCCTGGCGCGGCCGGAAGATCACGCCGATCGGGTCGAGGGCCGCCGTCAGGAACGCGTGACTGGCGCGGGTCAGCGGGCCGACGGCCGCACCGCCGTACGAGGGCAGGAACATCGCCGCCGACCGCGCCGTCGTCATGCTGCCCAGGGCGGGCTCGCGCTCGACCAGGGCCACCTTCAGACGGGGCGCCAGCCGCGCGGCCAGAGCGACGCCGGCGATCCCTCCGCCCACGATGGCGACATCGACCCGCACCTCAGAGGGTCTCCATCGACAGCATGCCGGCCTGGCCGTGCAGATAGCCGTTGATCAGCGGTCCCGGCGGCCGGGTCGCCGCCACCGCCGCCCGCAGTCCGGCGCCGTCGAACTCGCCGCGCACGAAGGCGCCGAACGCCGCCAGCACGGCCCGGACGTCGCCGGTGTGCGGCGAGATCCGCAACGCCTTCACGCCCGCCGCCACCAGGCGTTCGACGTCGGCGTCAGCCAGATGGACGCCGTGCGACATGGTCTGGATGCCGTTGACCGCCAGGAACGGCTCGCCGTCGACGGTGCGGACGGTCATCCCGTCGGGATCGGTCTCGCAGACGAACAGGCAGCCGTCCTTGTGCGCCTTGTGGGCCCGCGCGTGATAGCAGCGCCCCGACAGCGCCAGCGGCAGCCGGCCATAGGCGAAGAGCTCGATCTCGACCTGGGGACACGCCCGGGCGATCGCGGCGACGGCGTCCAGCGACAGCTCGACATTGGCGCAGATCCGCTGGCAGCCCCGCGCCGCCAGGGCCGTCACGGCGCTCTCGTTATAGAGGTTCAGCATGGGACCGGCGACGAAGGCCGCGCCCTTCGGCAGGCAGGCCAGGGCCGCGACGTCGTTGACCTCCAGGAGCGTGCTGGCCTCGGCCAGTTCGCGCACCGCCCTCGCCTCGCGCGGCGTGGCGGGCAGCGCCTGGCTGGCCCAGACCACCGACTTGCCGGCGCGGGTCAGCGCCTCCTCGGCCAACAGCAGCGACTCCACGGTCAGCGGCGAGCGCTTGCCGCAGACCACCTCGCCCAGATAGACGCGCGACACCTCTGGCGCGGCGGCGACCTGGGCGTAGTAGTCGGTGATACGCTCCGGCGACCACAGGAACATCAGCGGACCGACGGTCAGCTCCAGGTCGCTCATCGCCATTTCCTCTTGTACGCGCCCTCGGTCTCGCGCCCGCCCTCGGCCAGGTCGGTCAGCATGCGGGCGAACGGCTCGCAGTCGCGGCCGGCGTCCAAGGCGTCGATCGCGCCCCGGAAAGCCTCGGTCACGCGCCGGACATAGGTCTTGCCCCGCTGACGCCCCTCGACCTTGATCGCCTTGACCCCGGCCGCGCGCAGGTCGCGCAGGACGGTCATGGCGTTCAGGCTGACCGGATCCTCGAACAGGTACGAGGTGTCGCCCATGGCCTCGAAGCGCCCCTTGCACAGGGTCGGATAGCCGGCCGACTCGCCCGCCCCGAAACGGTCGATCGCCACCCCGGCCAGGCGCGGCGTCAGGCCGTTCGCGTCGGTCTCGAAGCTCACCGCCTCGGGCGGCGAGCAGACGCCCGACAGGTTGGGCGAGCGGCCCGTGGCATAGGACGACAGCGCGCAGCGACCCTCGGCCATCACGCAAAGACCGCCGAACACGAAGGCCTCCAGCTCGACGCTGGTCGCCTTGGCCAGGGTGGCGATCTCGGGCGCCGTCATGACGCGCGGCAGCACCACCCGGCGGACGCCGAAGGACTCGGCGTAGAAGGCGATCGCCTCGGCCGAGTTGGCGGCCGCCTGCACGGACAGATGCAGCCGCAGGTCCGGATAGGCCTGACGGGCGTAGGACAGCACGCCGATGTCGGCGACGATCACCGCGTGCGCCCCGGCCGCGACCGCTGTGTCGACCGAGCGCCGCCAGGTCTCGTCGGCCCCGGCGCGGGCGAAGGTGTTGATGGCCACCAGCACCTTGGCCCCATGGCCTCGGGCGAAGGCGACGGCCTCCGTCATCTCGGCGGGCGAGAAGTTCAGGCCCGGGAAGTTGCGGGCGTTCGTCTCGTCGCGCAGACCGCAATAGACGCTGTCGGCGCCGGCCTCGACGGCGGCGCGCAGCATCGGCGGCGAGCCGGCGGGACAGACCAGTTCGATCGATCCCACGCTCAGGCGCTCCGCCAGCGCTGGGTCGTCCAGTTCAGGCCGCGATTGACAAGATCGCGGGCCGGCCTGGGCGCGCCGATCAGGTCGGCCAGGGTCAGATCGGCCGCCTCCAGCGCGTTGTGCAGGGCGACCACCGCGCTGGTGTCGCCCTCCACCTGGATCCGCCGCGAGAAGAAGGCGGCGTCGGCGTCCATCGTGCCGTCGAACAGTTGCAGGAGATCCAGCAGGGCGCCGCGGATCCGCACCGCCGCCTCGGGCGCAGCCCCAGCCGCGACCAGACGAATCTCGCCCTCGATTCCGGCAGGGCGAAGACAGAAGGCCACCGGGAGGTCGGTCGGCGCGATCAGGTACAGCCGCCGAGCATGCTCGCCCAGCCGGACGAAAGCCTCCGGATGGGCCCGCGCCAGGCGACGCAGGCTGAACGTCAGGAAGGCGCTGGGCGGCAGCAGCAACGGACGCGCCAGCAGCGCCTCCCAGCGGCCCTTGCCGCCCTGTCGTCGAGCACCAGTCATGTCGCCTCCAAAGTTGGGGCCGCGACCCTAGGCTTGGTCGACGCGCGGACAATGACGCCGTTCAAGGCCCGGCTTGACGCTCATCAAGACGCCCGAAACGCGCCTTTGAGCGTCCGCAACGTTCCGCGCGCGGCGAGGCGCTAACCGTTCTCGGCGATGGAGGACGGATCATGAGCGATTGGGCGAAGGACGCGGTGGTGGCCCGCGCCAGGACGCGCGGTGTCTTCTATGTCAGCCAGGTTCCGGGAACCTCGGGCCTGCGCGCGCTGTGCGCCGAGCTGGTCCGCGAGGGCCTGCTGGCCCCGGCGGGCCGCCGCGGCGCCATGCTGGCCTACTACCCGACCGGCGACACGAATTTGGCGGCGCGCAACGTCCAGGATCGGCCGGCGTCGTAGTCGGAATGGCAGAGGAGATCATCATGGACATCACCGCCGCCCTGCCCCTGCGCCATCTGGCCGTTCGCGACATCGCCATCCGTCGCCCGGGAGCCACGGCCGTCTTCCGTCGCTTCAAGATCGACTACTGCTGCGGCGGCGGGGCGTCGCTGGCGTCGGCGGCGGAGAAACGCGGCGTCGAGGTCGACAGGCTGATCGCCGCGCTCGAGGCGGCGACGCCGACGGACGAGCCCGCGCCTACCGAGACCGCCGCGCTGATCGACCATCTGCTGGAACGCTATCACGAGGTCCATCGCCGCCAGTTTCCTGAGGCGATCCGCCTGGCCGCTCGCGTCGAGGCGGTGCACCGCGACGACCTCGACTGCCCCACCGGCCTCTCGCAGCACCTGGCCTTCATGTTCGACGACCTGGAGATGCACCATCAGAAGGAGGAGATGGGCCTCTTCCCGATGATGCGGCGTGGCGACGCCGACGCGGCCGGCCCGATCGCCTGCATGGAGGCCGAGCACGAGGACGTCGTCGAGCAGCTGAAGGGCCTGGCCCGGCTGACGCACGACTTCGCTCCGCCCCCCGAGGCGTGCAACACCTGGCAGGCGCTCTACGCGCTGTGCCGCGAGATCGACGCCGACCTGCGCGACCACATGCACCTGGAGAACAACATCCTGTTCCGACGTTTCGGCTAGGGCCTGTCTAGTCGGGCTCCCTGACCGACAAGGCCATGCGCACGAGCTCGGAGAGGCTGCGCGCCTGCATCTTGGTCATCAGGTTGGCGCGGTAGATTTCCACCGTGCGCGGGCTGATGCCCAGGTCGTAGGCGATGACCTTGTTGGCCTTGCCTTCGACCAGGCCGCCCAGCACCTCGCTCTCGCGCGGGGACAGGGCGGCGATGCGCTTGCGGGTCTCCGACAGGGCGGCGTCCTGCTCGCTCTGGGCCTTGCCCTGCTGCAGCGCCGTGCGGAGCGCGGACAGCAGCAGCTCTTCGTCGAAGGGCTTTTCGATGAAGTCTACCACCCCGGCCTTCATCGCCTCGATCGCCAGCGGCACGTCGGCGTGGCCGGTCATGACGACCACCGGCGCGCGATAGCCCCGCTCCTTGAGACGACGGACCATCTCGATGCCGTTCATTTCGGGCATGCGCACGTCGGTGAGAACACAGCCGCCATCCTCGGGCAGGTCCTCCAGGAACGCCACGGCGGACTCGAACAGGCGATACGGGATGCGATTGACCTGCAGCAGGAAGCCCAGCGAGTCGCGCATGGCCGCATCGTCGTCGATGATGTGAACGACACCCTCACTCAAGATCCAGGTCTCCTTCCACGGTCTTCAGGGTGAACTTGAAGGTCGCGCCGCCGCCTTCGGTGGCTTCGACCCACAGCCGGCCGCCGTGCGCCTCGATGATCGTCCGCGAGATCGACAGTCCGACACCCATACCGGTTCGCTTGGTGGTCATGAACGGCGAGAACAAGCTGTCGGCGATTTCTGGGGCGATTCCAGGCCCCGTGTCGCTGACCGTGACCAGAGCCTCGTCGTCCAGGCGCCCGACGCTGATGTTCAGCTCGCGCCGCTCGCTCTCTTCCATGGCGTCGACAGCGTTACGGACCAGGTTGACGATCACCTGCTGGACCTGGACCCGGTCGGCCAGCACCTGGTCGACCTCGTTGTCGTAGCCGAAGCGCACGTCCACGCCCAGCTCGCGCACCCCGACCAGGGCCAGGGCCGCGGCCTCCTCGACCATGCGCTTGAGGCTCTCGATGTGCTTTTCCGTTTCGCCGCGAGCCACGAAGTCGCGCAGGCGGCGGATGATGGCCCCCGCGCGCAGAGCCTGTTCGCCGGCCTTGTCCAGCGCGCCGCCCAGCAGGGCGCGGTCGATCTCGGGCTCCTCCAGCAGCCGACGGCCGCCCTTCAGGTAGTTGGCCATGGCCGAGAGCGGCTGGTTGATCTCGTGCGCCAGGGCCGAGGCCATCTCGCCCATCGAGGTCAGGCGGGCGATGTGCACCAGTTCGCCCTGCAGCTCCTGAAGCCGGGCCTGGGTGCGCTGGGTCTCGGTCAGGTCGCGCACGAAGCCGGTGAAGAAGCGACCTCGCCCGGTCCGAATCTCGCCGACCGCCAGCTCCATCGGAAAGGTCGAGCCGTCCTTGCGTTCGCCGATCACCACGCGCCCCAGGCCGATGATCCGCCGCTCGCCCGTGGCGTAGTAGCGCTGCAGATAGCCGTCATGCGCCGAGCGGTAGGGTTCGGGCATCAGCCGGCTGACGTTCTGGCCGGCCATCTCGGCCGCCGTCCAGCCGAACAGGCGCTCGGCGGTGGAGCTGAACGACCGCACCAGACCCGCCTCGTCGATCAGCACCATGGCGTCGGGCACGGTGTCGAGGATCGAGGCCAGGTGGGCCTCGCGCAGTAGGAGATCCTCGGTCACCCCGTCCCCCCGCCGGCGCGCGATGCGGAACCGCTCGCCGCCGAAGCTGATGGCGCCGCTGACGGCCACATAGAGCCCCGCGCCGATCCAGTCGCCCAGGTCCAGGCCGTCGTGTCGGCTGCCCAGTCCCAGCAGCGCGACCAGCCCCAGGGCGCTGGCCAGCAATCCGCCCGCCAGCCCGCGATAGGCCGCGGCGGCGACCACCGCCGGAAAGAAGAAGAGATAAAGCCCGCGATCGCCCAGCAGCGGCTCGAACAGCAGGCGCGTGGCCGCGCCCAATATGACGAGCCCCACCGCGATGCCCGCGGCCATCGCCCATTCCCGCACGGGGTCCGGCCGCGATTTGAGGAACTCGTCGATGGTCATGTCTCCGCGCTAGGGCCCGTCGACGAGCCTGGCCACCCAGGGATTCTCCTTAGGGTCAGACCAGAATTTTTCGACCAGCCGCGCGGCCGTATCAAGCTTCTCATCGGGCGGCCAAGGGCTCGTCACCTGTATAAGGGCAGCGGCCATGACTGGTCCCCAAATTAATCTGGACGTCCACCACCGGCCCAAGGGCGTTTCGGACGTCGTCGCCTTCGGTTTCGTCAAGGCCCTGCGCTTCTGCGCCGACACCTTCTTCGCCAAGCGCTACGGCCACCGCGCCGTGGTCCTGGAAACCGTCGCGGCGGTGCCCGGCATGGTCGGCGCCACGCTGAACCACCTGAAGTGCCTGCGCCGGATGGAAGGCGACAAGGGCTGGATCAAGACCCTGATGGACGAGGCCGAGAACGAGCGCATGCACCTGATGACCTTCATCGAGGTGGCCAAGCCGACCCTGTTCGAGCGCTTCGTGGTCGTCGCCGCTCAGTGGGTCTTCTACATGTTCTTCTTCGGCCTCTACCTGGTCAGTTCGAAGACCGCCCACCGCGTGGTCGGCTACTTCGAGGAAGAAGCGGTGATCAGCTACACGCACTATCTCGCCGAGATCGACGAAGGCCGCAGCGCCAACGTTCCGGCGCCGCAGATCGCCCTCGACTACTGGAACCTGCCCGCCGGCAGCACCCTGCGTGACGTGGTCGAGGTCGTCCGCGCCGACGAGGCCCACCACCGCGACGTCAACCACGGCTTCGCCAACGAGCTGTGCGGCCTGCCCGCGGGCGAGGTGGCGCCCTGCCCGCCGCACGTGGTTCTCGAACCGAACTGGAAGGCGGCCGCCTGATCTCCCTCTGACGGCGACGTCGAAAGGCGTCGCCGTCCTCGCCCCGGAACCGTCCCGTGTCCATCGCCCTCTCTCCCAACGCGCCGCGCGTCCTGCTCCTCGACCAGGACGTGGCGGTCCGTCAGGCGCTGTGCTTCTCGCTGGCCCTGGACGGCTACGCCGTCGAGCCCTTCGGCGATCCGCGCAGCTTTACCCAGCGCCTGGACGCCGAGGTCGTCGACGCCGTCATCATCGGCCACGCCCCGCCGACGATCCCCGGGCCGCAACTGGTCGAGCAGGTGCGCGCGCGCAACGCCAGCACCGCCGTGCTGATGACCGCGACCAATCCCACCACCGAACTCAGCCGCGCCGCCCTGCGGGACCACGTGTCGCTGATCGAGAAACCCCTTCTGGGCGATACCCTGCTCCAGGCCCTGGACGCCGCGCTCGCCCGCTGAAAAAGCGGACCTGTTCAAGCAGGTTTGTCGACGCACAACGACAAGGCCCGTCCTCGTCCTAGAGTCGATCCATGTCCACCGCCCAACAACGCCGCGCCTATGACGGCCCCGCCCTATTCAGCTACGGCTTCAGGCCCTTCTTCTTCTCGGGCGCGATCTGGGCGGCGCTGTCCGTGCCGCTATGGATCTGGTCGCTGATGGGCGGGCCCGCCATCGCCGGACACCGCGACTGGCACATCCACGAGATGCTGTTCGGCGTCCTGCCGGCGATCGTCGCCGGCTTCCTGACCACGGCGGTGCCCAACTGGACGGGCCGGATGCCGGTGATCGGCGGCAAGCTGGCCGCCCTGTGGGCGCTGTGGCTGGCCGGTCGTCTCGCGATGCTGGCCGAGGCGTTCATCGGCCCCGTCGCCATCTGGATCGACGCGGCCTTCACCATCGTCTTCGCCCTGGTGATCTGGCGCGAGGTGCTGTCCGGAAAGAACTGGCGCAACCTGCCGATCTGCCTGCTGACCAGCCTGCTCGCCGGCGCCAATATCGCCTTCCACCTGGACGCGACGTTCGAGTTGCAAGGCTTGGGCTGGCGCATGGCCATGGCGGCGGCGACCGGCATGCTGGCCCTGATCGGCGGCCGCATCACCCCCAGCTTCACCACCAACTGGCTACGCCAACGCGGCGCCACGCTGCTGCCGACGCCCTTCAACACCCTGGACAAGGTGGCGGTGGTCGGCGCGGCCGTCGCCGCCCTGGTCTGGACGGCGTTCCCGACCCAGCCCGCCGCCGGCGTCCTGCTGCTGGCGGCCGGCGTCGCCAACCTGGCCCGCATGAGCCGCTGGCAGGGCCAGAAGACCACGGCCGAGCCGCTGCTGACGATCCTGCATGTCAGCTATGCCTGGCTGGCCCTGGGTCTGGTCCTGCTGGGCGCCAGCGTCCTGACGCCCTTCGTTCCCCTGGCGGCCGGCGTCCACGCCCTGTCGGCCGGCGCGATCGGCGTCACCTGCCTGGCGGTGATGTGCCGGGCCACGCGCGGCCACACCGGCCGCCCGCTGACCGCCGACAGGGCGACCGTCGGGATCTTCGTGGCGATCAACCTGGCCGCGCTGATGCGGGTCGCCGCGCCGTTCGCCGGAGCGTTCCAGCCGGGCCTGCTGGTCCTGGCCGCGCTCTGCTGGAGCCTGGCCTATGGCGGCTTCGCGATCGCCTACGGCCCGATGCTCACTCGCCCCCGCAAGTGATCCAGATCAAGGCGAGGCCGCTTCGAACCGCGCCTACTGAGCAAGACCGCAACGGAGCCGCCGCATGAAGATCGCCCTGATCCTGGCCCATCCCTCGTCCGCCAGCTATGGCGCGGCCCTGGCCAAGGTCTGCGTTCAGGTCCTGAGCGAGGCCGGCGCCGACGTGGTCGTTCGCGACCTCTACGCCATGGACTTCGATCCGCGCCTGTCCGCCACCGAGCTGGCTGGCGGCGGACAGCGCCCCGCCCCCGACGTCGTGGCCGAACGCAGCCTGCTCAGCGCCGTCGACGGCCTGCTGCTGGTCTATCCGCTGTGGTTCAACGGCCCGCCCGCGATTCTCAAGGGCTATGTCGACCGCGTCCTGAGCGCCGGCTTCGGCTACCAGCCGACCGCGCACGGCGCCGACCCGCTGCTGGTGGGCAAGACCTTGATGAGCGTCACGACCTCGGGCGCGCCCGACGTCTGGGTCGAGAAGACCGGCGCCCTGAACACCCTGAACCGGCACTTCGACCTGCACCTGTCGGCCATGACCGGCCTGCGCGTGGTCGGCCATGAACACGTGGGCGGCGTCGGTCCCGACATGAGCCCCGACTTCGCCGAGCGCGGCTTCGATCAGGTGCGCGCTTCTGTCACGGGCGCGATGCTGGGAACCGAGCTCGGCTAAGTAGAACTCCCAATGGAGGCGAGCCCCTCGCCGACCCTAGGCTTCGCGGAGCCCTGGGGGATTCCATGCCGGTTCAATACTTCCAAGATCCTGGCGGCCCAGCCGCGACCCGACGGGCCGAAGCGGCCTTCGCGGCCCTCGCCCACGTCCAGCGTTTCGAGGCCGGCGAGGAGATCTACGGCCAGGAAGCTCCCACCGAGGCCTTCTACAAGGTCGTCAGCGGCGTCGTGCGCGGCACCTGCCTGATCTCGGACGGCCGCCGGCAGGTCGCCGCCTTCTACTTTCCCGGCGACATGTTTGGCCTCGAGGTCGGCGCCCGTCATCGCCAGGCCGCCGAAGCCCTGACCCACTGCGAGGTCCAGATCGTCAAGCGCCGCGCACTGGTCGTGGTCGAGGCCGGCGCCCAGATCGAGCGGATGATCTGGCGGGTGACCAGCGAACAGCTGGAACGGGCCCAGGAGCGCTCGATGGTGCTGGCCCGCCGCAACGCCTACGAGAAAGTCGCCTGCTTCCTGATCGAGATCGCCGAGCGCGGCCCGGGTCCCTGGGCCAGCCTGCCGATGTGCCGCCAGGACATCGCCGACTATCTGGGCCTGACGATCGAGACGGTGTCTCGCATGCTGACCCAGCTGCAGCACGACGGCCTGATCTGCCTGGACGGCTCGCGCCGCTTCCAGATCGTTCGCCCCCGCCAGCTGGCCTCCAGCCTGGCCGCCTGAGGCTCCCCCTCCCCCGAAAAAGGAAAGCCCCCGTCGACTGGGCCAGTCGACGGGGGCTTACGGAAGAACGCCCGTGCATGGAGGAGGTCGGACGCTCTGGCCGATCTCCTTAGAACTGACGCGAAATGCCGATCGAGCTGACCAGCGGATCCAGGTTCACCTTGGCCTTCAGCGCGCCGCCGTTGATCTTGGCGTCGGTGTCGAAATAGACCTTCTTGACGTCGGCGTTGATCAGCCAGCTGTTCTTCAGCTTGATGTTGACGCCCGCCTGGATCGCGTAGCCGACGCCGTCGTCGACCTTCACGGTGAAGCCGTTCTTGTTCTTGTCGCTGTAGAACAGCATGTAGTTCAGGCCCGCGCCGACATAGGGGCTGACGCGCGCGTTGGGCAGCGGGTGGTACTGCAGGGTGACCACCGGCGGCAGGACCCAGGTCTTATGAACCAGGACGTCCGTGCCCGGACCTTGCGCCCGGATGTCGTGCTGGGTGGTGCCCAGAATGGCTTCGACGGCGACCTTGTCGGTCAGGAAGTAGGTAAAGCCCAGGGTCGGCTTCACGTCGTTCTCGACGTGGGCCTTCAGCCCGCTCGCCACGCCAGCGGCGGTGACGATCGAGGCGTCCTTGGCCGGCGCCACCTGAGTCACCCGGACGTGGACGATCAGGTCGCCCTTGGCGTTCGGCTTGAAGTCTTGAGCTTGAGCCGCGCCGGCGAACAGCAACGTGGTCGCGGCGGCCGAAATCAGGAGGCTCTTCATTCTCTATCCCCGTACATTTGGCGACATCAATCACGTCGCAGTACTGTTCTAGAGATTGCCCAAACCCGAAACCTTGATCTCAATCAGCTTTGTATGCGACCGCCCCTCAGGATGACTACGTAAGACCTGAACGACTTTATTGGTCGCTTTCAGGTCCTTCATCCAGGTGATCATAGAGGATGCGCTCGGCGTCGCCCTTCGGATCGTCGTACTGGCCCGAGCGCATGGTCCAGAAGAAGGCCAGCAGGCCCAAGGCGCCCAGTCCGACCGAAAAGGGCGCCAGGAAAAGGACGATGTTCATCGACGGCTCCTCAGGGACAGGCGCGCCTGGGAAACACTTGGACGGGCGGCGTTCAGCAGCACCACCATCGACGAACCCGACATGGCCAGGGCCGCGATGAAGGGATTGATGAAGCCAAGCATAGCCGCCGGCGCGGCGACCAGATTATAGAGCGCCGAGAACCCGAAGTTCTCAAGGGCCCGGCGACGCGCTTCGCGCGCCGTCTCGATCGCCTCGACCACCACGCCCAGACCTTCGCCGGTGAACACCAGGTCGGCAGCGTTCTGGGCGGCGTCGACCGCCGCGCCCGGGGCCATCGAGGCATGCGCCTTGGCCAGGGCGGCGGCGTCGTTCAGGCCGTCGCCGACCATCAGCACCTTGCGACCGTTGGCCTTCAGCGCGTCGACGATCGAAGCCTTCTCGAACGGCGTCAGGCCGGCGCGCCAGTCGGTGATCCCGGCGCCATGGCAGATATCCCGCACGGGACCGGCCAGGTCGCCCGACAGCACCTCGACGGAAAGGCCCAGGCGGCGCAGTTCGGCGATGGTCTCGGCCGCGTCGGCGCGGGGCTGGTCCTCGAACACGAAGCGGATCTTCACGTCCCCCTCGAAGCCGAACCACAACTCGGTCTCGCGAGCGTCCCCGCCCTCGACGCCGACGAAGGCCGCGCGGCCCAGGCGCGCGCGGCGGCCGTCGATCAGGCCTTCCACGCCCAGCCCGGCGGTCTCGACGCACTCGGCGGCCACGAGACCGACGCCGGCCTCCAGCGCCATGGCCTTGGCCAGGGGGTGACGCGATGCGCGCGCCAGCGGCGCGGCCAGGGCGAGCAGATGGGCGGGCGCGTCGATCAGGCGGGGCCGGCCCTCGGTCAGCACGCCGGTCTTGTCGAAGACGACGTGATCGACCTCGGCCAGTCGCTCCAGCGCCGCGCCGGACTTGACCAGCACGCCCTTGCGGAACAGGCGGCTGCTGGCGGCGATCTGCACGGCCGGCACGGCCAGGCCCAGAGCGCAGGGACAGGTGACGATCAGCACGGCGGCGGCGCGCAGCAGCGCCTCGCGCGGCCCCAGGCCAAGCGCCCAGCCACCGACGAAGGTCAGGGCCGCGATCGTGTGGACCACCGGGACGTAGAGTGCGGCGGCCTTGTCGGCCAGGCGGACATAGGCCGAACGGGTCTGGGCGCCGGCTTCCATCAGCCGGGCGATGGCGGCCAGGGTCGAGTCCTCGCTCCTGGCCGTCGCGGTCATGACCAGGCGGCCCGACAGGTTCAGGGCGCCCGCATGCAGGCGCGCGCCGGCGCCGACCGGGGCCAGAGCCGTCTCGCCGGTGATCAGGGCGTTGTCCAGATCCGAGCGCCCGCTCTCGACCAGGCCGTCCACGGGCACGCGCTCGCCCGGCGCGACGACCAGACGGTCGCCGACCGCGACCTCGGCCACGGGGATCCCCTGCTCGACATCGCCGGTCAGGCGCATGGCCACCGGCGTCTGCAGGGCCAGCAGGTCGCGCGCGGCCGAGCGGGCGTTGGCGCGCAGACGATGATCCAGATAGCGGCCGATCAGCAACAAGAACAGCAGCGTCACCGCCGCGTCGAAATAGGCGTGCTGGCCGTGCAGGATCGTCTCGGAGAAGCTGACAATCAGGGTCAGGATGACACCGATCGAGATCGGCACGTCCATATTGGCCTTGCCGCGCTTCAGCGACGCCCAGGCCGAGCGGAAGAACGGCCGGCCGGCGAACAGGGCGCACGGCGTCGCGACGATCGCGGCCATCCAGTACATCAGGGTCAGGGTCGAGGCGTTCAGCTCCTGGCCGAACAGGCCCGCCCATGCCGGGACCGTGAACATCATGACGTTGCCGGCGCCGAATCCGGCCACGCCCAGGGCCAGGGCCAGCTCGCGGCCTTCGCGATCCTGGGCGGCCTTGGCCTCGGCCGGGTCGAACAGGCAGGCGCGGTAGCCCAGGCCCTCGACCGTATCGACCACGGCCTGCGGATCGGCCTTGCCCGGCTCCAGCTCGACAGCCAGCTTGCCGGTGGTGAGGTTCAGGCGCGCGGCGCTGACGCCGGGCACGCCGCGAACGGCCTTCTCGATCTTGCTGATGCAGCCGGCGCAGCGCGCGCCATTGACCAGCAGTTCGACCCGCCCTCGCCCCGCCTCGTCGCGCTCGACAAAGGCCTCGAGGTCACGATGCAGCGCTATGCTCATGGCGCCACCAGTCGGGTTTCGATCTCGATCATGTCGCGCGAATTACGGGCTACGCCGCGCAGGTCCCAGGCCCCGTCCAGCCGGGCCTGGGCTTGATAACGGCCCTGGCCGAGCGGCTTGAAGTTCAGCGTCTGACGCCCGGTCTCGGTAGCCGGACGTTCCAGCGTGCCCGTCACCGACAGGCCGTCCAGCGGCTTACCGGCGCGGTCGGCGAGCGTGACCACCACCGTCTTGCCGCCGGTCGTCTCCACCCCGGCCGACCAGCCCAAGGCCGCCTCGCGACGGCGTTGGGCCAGGGTCTTGTTGAAGGCCAGGCCCGCCTCGTACGGGTTGGACGCGACCTCGCCCGAGAAGCTGCGATAGGCCTTGACCATGAACAGCGTATCGACGGCGATTACGATGCCGAAGAACAGCACCATGCCGATCAGCACGTGCCAGCCGGTGATGCGCCCCTTCTCGGACGCGGGCTTGTCGAGGGGATGGGCGGCGACGGTCATTGCGGGTTCGCGGCTCCAGAGAGGAAGACGGTCTTGGTCTCGGCCCGGACGTCGCCGGATCGGATGACGAAGCGGCCGGGAACACTCGCGGGCCGTTCTCCCTCCAGGTCCGGCGGCGCGGTGACGAAGACGCGCAGCGGCGCGACCTGGTCGGCGGGCACGACGACGCTGACCGTGCGGCCAGTCTGACCGGGTTGGCTCAGACGCGCACCGGGCACGCCCTCGAACGTGATGTCGAAGGTGCGCGGCTCGAAGGTGCGGTTGCCGATCTTCAGCGTGTAGCCGTCACGCACCGCCCCGTCGTGCATGCGCACGAAGATCGGATTGCGGTCGCGGATAACACTGAGATCCGCCTTAGGTCGGGTGACCAGCGACCACAGCGTCAGGCCGCCGACGACGGACATGGCCAGGGCGTAGTAGATCGTCCGTGAACGGATCGGCTTGTAGACGGCCTTCTCGCCCTTGCTGCGGGCCGCGACGACATAGTCGGAGTCGTAGGCGATCAGGCCGGTGGGGCGGCCCACCTTGATCATCATCTCGTCGCAGGCGTCGACGCAGAGGCCGCAATTGATGCACTCCATCTGCGCGCCGTCGCGGATGTCGATGCCCATCGGGCAAACGACCACGCACTGGTGGCAGTCGATGCAGTCGCCGCGGCCCTCCCAGCTCTGGCCCTTCTTGTGGGGACCGCGGGTCTCGCCACGATAGGCCAGATAGGTGACCTGCAGCGAGTGGTCGTCCAGCATGGCGCCCTGGATGCGGGGCCACGGGCACATGTAGGTGCAGACCTGCTCGCGCATCCAGCCGGCGAAGATGTAGGTGGTGCAGGTGAGCAGGAAGCAGGAGGCGTAGGCCGTGATCGGCGCGTCGCCGGTCCAGAACGTGCGGATCAGGTTCGGCGCGTCGTGGAAGTAGAAGATCCAGGCGCCGCCGGTGCCGAAGGCGATGCCCAGCCAGACCAGGTGCTTGCCGGTCTTGCGCCAGATCTTGTCGAACGACAGCGGCGCGGCGTCCAGGCGCATGCGGGCGTTGCGGTCGCCCTCGAACAGGCGCTCGACCACGATGTAGAGGTCGGTCCACACGGTCTGCGGACAGGCGTAGCCGCACCACAGGCGGCCGAACAGCGCGGTGACCAGGAACAGCGCCAGGGCCGCCATGACCAGCAGCCCGGTGAAGATGTAGACTTCTTGGGGCCACAGCTGGATGTCGAAGAAGTAGAAGCGCCGGCCGGTGAAGTCGACCAGCGCCGCCTGCTGCGGGAAGCCGTCCGGCCTATGCCAGCGGATCCACGGCGTGATGTAGTAGACGGCCAGGGTGAAGATCAGCAGCGCCCACTTCACCGCCCGCCACTTGCCGTGCACGAGCTTGGGATAGATGGGCTGGCGCGGCTTGTAGAGCTGCCCTTCGGGCCCGCCTTTGCCCTTCGCCCGGGCGGCGGCCGAGACCGCCGACCGGGCGTCGGATTTTGGACGCGTATTGTCGATTACCGTGGGCATAGCCCTTACTGACCGCCAGCGTTGGAGTGAATATAGACCGCCAGGGCCTTGATGGTCTCGGGGCTCAGACGACCCTGCCAAGTCGGCATGACGCCGCCGTTGCCGGAGAAGATCTGGCCTCGGATGGCCGTACGATCAGCGCCATACAGCCAGTCGGCGTCGGTCAGGTTCGGCGCGCCGAGCTCGACCATGCCCTTGCCCTCGACGCCGTGACAGGCCGAGCACTGGGCCTCGAACAGCGGCTGGGCCCGCGCCACCGCGGCGGCGTCCGCCGGACGGTTCGACAGCTTGACCACGTACTCAGTCAGGTCGTCGATCTGCGCGGGCTGCAACATCTCGTCGCGACCGAAGGCGGGCATCATAGACATGCGCGCGCCGTCGGCGCCGGTCCGCACGCCGTGGGTGATGGTGTACTGGATGTCCTCC
The DNA here is from genome assembly GCF_019931575.1 of Caulobacter segnis. Taxonomy (NCBI): domain Bacteria; kingdom Pseudomonadati; phylum Pseudomonadota; class Alphaproteobacteria; order Caulobacterales; family Caulobacteraceae; genus Caulobacter; species Caulobacter segnis. Next base: position 3,351,286 of record NZ_CP082923.1, read on the forward strand.
AGCTTGCCGCCCCACAGCCAGACGTCGTCACGCAGGTTGGCGTAACCCTTGCCGCCCGTGCCGCCGATGCCGTGGCAGGTGGCGCAGTTGTCGCCGAAGACCGACTGGCCGACCTGCTGGGCGTAGGCGTTGAGCTTCGGATCCTTTTCGATCTGCTCCAGGCTGGCGGTGCGCAGCTGGGCCGCGCCCTCCCCGCGCTTGATGTCCAGGGCGGTCAGTTGCTTGCTGACTTCGACGCGGTCGGACTGGTGCAGCAGGCCCTTGGTGTAGCCGTGGATGCCGGGCCAAGCCGGCATCAGGATCCAGTAACCGATCGACCAGGCGATCGACGCGTACCAGACCCACAACCACCAACGGGGCAGCGGATTGTCCAACTCCTTGATGCCGTCCCACTCGTGACCGGTGGTGTCGACGCCGGTGACCTCGTCGGTATCTTTTTCGTGAGCCATTAGACCAGCTCCTCGTCATCCAGCGGCATACGCGCGGCGTGTTGGAATTCAGCCTTCTTGGAAGGCCGCAGGGCGTAGACGACGCCCGCGAGGAAGATCAGGCCGAAGTAGATCAGCCCGCCTTGCTGCGCGATGCGCGCCACGGTCTCGTAGGTCAGGCCGCTCATCGCTGGTTCTCCGGCGACTGGGCCTTGTAGGACTTGAAGTCCACCATGGTGCCCAGCATCTGCAGGTAGGCCACGAGGGCGTCCATCTCGGTGATCTTGTTCGGATCGCCGTCGAAGTCGCGGTTGACGATCTTCTCGCCGTAGCGGGCGCGCAGGGCCACCGCGTCGGTCGAGAACGGATCGGCCTGAGCCTCGAGATCCTTCTTGGCGTTGGTGATCATGTCGGCGGTGTAGGGGACGCCGACGGCGTGCTGAGCCTTCATCCGGTCGACGATGTCGCCATAGTCCAGCTCCTTCTCGGCCAGGAACTTGTAGGGCGGCATCACCGACTCCGGCACCACCGAGCGCGGATCGATCAGGTGGTCGCGGTGCCAGCTGTCGGAATACTTGCCGCCCACGCGGGCCAGGTCGGGACCGGTGCGCTTGGACCCCCATTGGAACGGGTGGTCGTACATGCTCTCGGCGGCCAGGCTGTAGTGACCGTAGCGCTCGACCTCGTCACGCAGCGGGCGAACCATCTGCGAGTGGCAGAGGTAGCAGCCTTCACGGACATAGATGTCGCGGCCGGTCAGCTCGAGCGGGGTGTAGGGACGAACGCCCTCCACCTTCTCGATCGTGCTCTGCAGCCAGAACAGCGGGGCGATTTCAACGAGGCCGCCGATCGACACGACGACGACGATCCCGATGAGGAGCAGCAGCGAGTGCCGCTCGAACTTGGCGTGGTGTTTCCAGAGAGACATCGGAACCTCAGGCGATCGCGGTGGCGGGAGCGGTCGACGTGTCGTCGGTCAGCTCGGCGTCAGCCGTTTCGGGATTGGGGGTCGCGATCGTCAGCCACATGTTGACGATCATGATCACGGCGCCGGCCAGGAACATCAGGCCGCCGATGGTGCGGATGACGTTCTCGATGTGCTTGGCCGAAACCGTCTCGATGAAGCTGTAGGCCAGGAAGCCTTGGGGCGTGTATTCGCGCCACATCAGGCCTTCCATGATGCCCGACACCCACATCGCGGCGATGTAGAGCAGGATGCCGGTGGTCGCGATCCAGAAGTGCCACTCGATCAGCTTGGTCGAGTACATTTCCTTCTTCTTCCACAGCCACGGCACCATGCAGTAGATCGCGCCGAAGGTGATGAAGCCGACCCAGCCGAGGGCGCCCGCGTGAACGTGGCCGATGGTCCAGTCGGTGTAGTGGCTCAGCGCGTTGACGGCGCGGATCGACATCACCGGACCTTCGAAGGTGGCCATGCCGTAGAAGGCCATGGCGACGACCATCATGCGGACGACGGGGTCGGTGCGCAGCTTGTCCCACGCGCCCGACAGGGTCATCAGGCCGTTGATCATGCCGCCCCACGAGGGCATCCACAGCATGATCGAGAAGGTCATGCCCAGGGTCTGGGCCCACTGCGGCAGGGCCGTGTAGTGCAGGTGGTGCGGGCCAGCCCAGATGTAGATGAAGATCAGGGCCCAGAAGTGCACGATCGACAGGCGATAGCTGAAGACCGGGCGCTCAACGCGCTTGGGCACGAAGTAGTACATCATGGCCAGGAAGCCGGCGGTCAGGAAGAAGCCGACGGCGTTGTGGCCGTACCACCACTGGGTCAGGGCGTCCTGGACGCCGGCCATCACGCCGTACGACAGGTGGTTCAGCGGGCCGACCGGAACGGCGGCGTTGTTGACCAGGTGCAGCAGCGCGATGGTGACGATGAAGGCCAGGTAGAACCAGTTGGCCACATAGATGTGGGGTTCCTTGCGCTTCCAGATCGTGCCCAGGAAGACCAGCAGGTAGGCGACCCAGACGACCGTCAGCCACAGGTCGGTGTACCAGACGGGCTCGGCGTATTCCTTGCCTTGCGTGGCGCCCATCAGGTAGCCGGTGCCGGCCAGCACGATGAACAGCTGGTAGCCCCAGAACACGAACCACGGCGTGATGCCGCCGGCCAGGCGCGCCTTGCAAGTGCGCTGGACGACCCAGAACGACGTGGCGATCAGGGCGTTGCCCCCGAAGGCGAAGATCACCGCCGAGGTGTGCAGCGGGCGCAGGCGGCCGAAGTTCAGCCAGCCAGCCTCGGGAAAGTAGAAGATCCTCGGCCAAGACAGCTGGGCGGCGATGATCACGCCCACGAGCAGGCCAGCGGCGGCCCAGAACATCGTGGCGATGACGCCGGCCTTGATGACGTTGTCCGAATATTTGCCGGGGTAGTCGAGCAGCTTGCCGCCCGACAGACCCGAAGCGAGGGCGAACGACGCCAGTATGCCGCCGATGGCGGCGGTGCCGGCCTGCAGCCGGAAGATCGGATCGTGGGTCAAGCCCGCGCCGAGAATCGCCAGAAACGTTCCGACGACACTGATGATGAGTAGCGCGCCAGAGCCCGCGGGCGGGCTTGCGCTGCCTGGGCCCGCGGACGGACCGGCGGCATTGAGAGTGGACGGGGCGGACATGCGGACTCCGTGCGGCGAACCTTGACCCCTCAGGTCTCACGCTCCCGCGAGTTGGGCTTTGATCCTTGTCAAAGCCGGCCGTCTCGGATCCGACCATGGTGAGAGCGCACTGGGAGACCGCCATGTCAGCCACGTTCGAAAACATCCGCCGTCGCGTTCCGCCGATCATCGGCGTGGCCGCCCTGTTCGGCTGGCTGATCGCCTATGCCGAGGCCATGCCGCGCCTGGCCGCCGGACCGCTGTGCAGTTCGCGCGACGACCTCCTCACCCTGGCCGGCCATTGCCCGGCCTGCGGCGTCGCGGCCGCCCTGACCCTGGCCTTCATGGCCAGCGCGGCGCTGCTGCGCCGTCCGGCCCTGGCCGCTCGCCCCGTGCGCGTCGCCGGCTGACACCGCCCGCGTGGCCGAGAGCTTTTCGTCCGATCGCGACGACATTCCGGCTTTCGCCGGCGACGATGTCGTCCGGCTGTTCACCACCACCTATCTGCCGTTATGCCGCGCGCTGCATAGCGCCGGCGCGATCGATCCCGCCTCCCTGGCGCGTCGTATAGCCGCGGGCGCTGCCGCCGATGCGGGCGCGCCGTGGACCACCCTCGCCCACGCCTTGGCGGGCGTGCTGTGCGACGACGCGGCCAAGACCGGCGCCTGATCCAGGAAAAAGACCAAGGTCATGAGCGAACGCGATCCGCAGGCGCCGCAGGTGACCTTCAGCTCGACGGATCTGGTCAAGCTGATCGCTGCGACCTACCTGCCGCTGTGCGACGAGCTGGAAGCCAACGGCGTGCTCGATCGCGGCCGCCTGGCCGACGCGATGGGGCTGTATATGGATCCTGACGAGATCAGCGCCAGCGCCGCCTTGATCTCGGCGCTGCGGATCGTCCTGCGTCGTCCCCGGCCCGACCAGCCCGAGACGCCGAGCGCCACGCACGAGGTGGTCCTGCGCCTGATTCCGGGCGGGCGGGACGACTAGGGCGTTAGGCGACCAGCGCCGTCTGGCCCGGCCGGGCGTCGGCCTCGATGCGGAAGCGGCCGATGCGGCCGGCCAGGGTCTCGGCTTCCGAGGCCAGGGCGTGGGCCGCGGCGGTGGTCTCCTCGACCATGGCCGCGTTCTGCTGCACCACGCGATCCATCTCGCTGACCGCGCCGTTGACCTCCCCGAGGTTCTGGGCCTGGTCTTGGGCCGAACGGGCGATCGCGTCGACCTGGACATCGATCTCGGCGACACGGGCGACGATGCGCTGCAGCGCCTCGCGCGTGCGGTCGACCCGCTCGACGCCGGCCTGCACCTGAGCGCCCGACGCGGCGACCAGGGTCTTGATCTCGCTGGCGGCGTCGGCCGACCGCTGGGCCAGGGCCCGCACTTCTTGGGCCACGACCGCGAAGCCCTTGCCCGCGTCGCCCGCGCGCGCGGCCTCGACGCCGGCGTTCAAGGCCAGAAGGTTGGTCTGGAAGGCGATCTCGTCGATCACGCCGATGATCTTGCCGATCTGGCCCGACGAGGTCTCGATCTGAGTCATGGCCTCGACCGCCTCGGTCACGACCGGGTCGGAATGCTCGGCCTCGCGACGGGCGGCGGCGGCGGCGGCGTTGGCCTGACGCGCGTTCTTGGCCGTCTCGTTGACGGCGGCGGTGACCTGGCCCAGGGCCGTGGCGGTCTCGACCAGGCTGGCGGCCTGTTGTTCGGTGCGGCGAGACAGCTCGTCGGTGGCGCTGCTCATGTCGCCGACGCCCGCGCTCATGCTGCGGGCGTTGACCGTGATCTCGCCCATGGTCGCCTGGAGGCGCTCGAAGGCGCCGTTGAAGGTCTCGCGCAGGGCCTCGTAGCGCGGCGCGAACGTCCGGCGCAGGCGCCAGGTCAGGTCGCCGCCCGCCAGGCTCTCGATCGCCTTCTCCAGTTCGGCGACGACCAGGGACTGCTCGGCTTCCATCGCCGCCTTCTCGGCCGCCTTCTCGGCGTTCGAGGCGTCACGCGCGGCGCGTTCGGCCGAGGCCGTGGCGTTGGCCGCCTCGGCGTCGTGGACGGCGGCCTCGGCGCGTTCGGTGCGCGCCGACACGGTGACGAACAGGCGCGAGACGCCGGCGGTCAGCCAGATCAGCGACCAGGCCGTGGCCAGGGTGACGCCGATGCCGAACGCGATCGACCAGACGCTCGAGGCGGCCGAAAGCTTATGAGGCGCGACGAACGGCGCCAGCACGTCGATGCCGATGATCGCCGCGGCGGCCGCCGCCACGATCCGCCACTCGCCGAACGCCACCAGCAGCGCCAGCCCCGCCAGATAGGCCATGCGGGCCTCGGCCTGCAGGGGATGCCCCTGGAACGCGAGGACGAAGAGCGTGATCTGGGCCACCAGCATCATCGCCGCTCCCAGCCGTTGGCCGAAGCGGTCGGTCCACAGCCGGTAGGCGACCAGCGCCACGGCGGCCAGGCCGGCCGTCATCAAGGTCGAAACCAGGTCGAACCGGCCGGTGAAGGCCTGAGCGGCGGGAATGAGGCCAGCCATCGCCACCTGGCAGGCGACGATGAGCTTTCCGCCCGTACGGCGTTGAGCCTCGATACTGTCGAACTCGATCACGGAAACACTCTCCCAGGTCGCGGAGAGTCTCGACGCTAGCCGTTAATTCGAAGTGACCGTGACCAATGATTGGCGAATACAGCGCCTACGTAATTCCACCTAAAAAGATACCTGCGGTAGGCATCTTAGACTGAACCAATAACGGCGATCCGCCACTCAGGCGCCCGCGCCATCGCGCAGGAGACGTTCGATCATGTCGCCCAGGGCGGCCTCGATGATCGGCTTCCGCAGCACGCGGGCGTATCCGGCCGACCGGGCCGCCTCTTCCAGGTCCCGCGTCGTCTCGGACGTGAGCAGGATGGCCACGCCCCGCCAGTCCTTGGCGCGCAGCGCGGTCAGCAGGCCCAGACCGTCGCCGTCGGGAAGCTTGTATTCCGAGACCAGCACCGCCGCCTCGCCGGCCGCGCCATCGGCCAGCACCGGCCGGCAGGCCCCGAAGGCCCGCACGTCGAAGCGGCGCGCGCGCAGATGAAGCTGCAGAGACCGGCGGATGGCGGGATCGTCCTCGACTAGCAGGACCGATGTCCGGCTTTCGGAGGCGCTGGGCGGCGAGGTCATCTGGCATCAAGGCGGCGAGTCGAAACTGACTGTCCGAACCCTTGCCCGACGCGAAAGTCGCTGTCGTTACGTAGACCCCCTAGGTGATCGAGGCGTCCAGGCCCGCCGCGAACGCCAGCCGTAGGGCCTCGGACAGGTTGCGCACCCCCAGCTTGGTCATCAGGTTGGCGCGGTGCACTTCGACGGTCCTGGGCGAGATGCCTAGGTCGAAGGCGATCGACTTGTTGGGCAGCCCCCGCACCATGCCCTTGAACACGTCCAGTTCGCGGGGACTGAGCCCCGCCAGGATCGTCGACGCCTCGCCGGCGCGCAGGATCTTGGTCTCGGCGGCTTGCAGTCGCTCCAGGCCGCGCTCGATGGCGTCGATCAGGTCGGCCTGCTCGAAGGGCTTTTCCAGGAAGTCGACGGCGCCGGCCTTCATGGCCCGCACGGCGACCGAGACATCGCCGTGGCCCGTCAGCACGACCACCGGCAAGGCCAGGCCTCGGGCGATCATCTCGGCCTGCACCGCCAGCCCGTCCATGTCGGGCATGCGCACGTCCAGCAGCACGCAGCCCGGCTCCAGCCCCTTGGCCTCCTTCAGGAAGGCGACCCCGGAGGCGTGGGTGGTGACGGCGTAGCCGGCGGTGCGCAGCAGGAAGCTGGCCGAGCGCCGGACGGCGTCCTCGTCGTCGACGATGTGGACTACGCTCTTGTCAGCCATCGACCTGCTCCGGCTCCGCCCGGACGAGCGTGAAATGGAATTGCGAACCGCCGCCCGGCCGCGGTTCGAACCAGATCCGGCCGCCGTGCGCCTCGACGATCGTACGGCAGATCGAAAGACCCAGGCCCATGCCTTCGGACTTGGTGCTGACGAAGGCGCTGAACAGGCCGTCGATGACGTCGTGGGGGACCCCGGGACCGGAATCCGCGACGGTCAGGCGGACCAGCCCGCCCTCCTGGGCCTGGCTGCTGAACCAGAGGCGGTGCTCGGGCGAGTCGGCCATGGCCTCGACCGCGTTGCGGGCCAGATTGACCAGCACCTGCTGGATCTGGACCTTGTCGACCAGCACGCGGCCGATCGCGGGATCCAGGCTCACCTCGGCCTCGACGCCGTGCACCCGCGCCCCGACCAGGCCCAGCGTCATCGACTCGCGGACCAGGGCCGAAAGGTCGTGGGCGGTCTTGTCAACCTCGCCGCGCGCCACGAACTCGCGCAGGCGGCGCACGATGTGGCCGGCGCGCAGAGCCTCGCTGACGGCGTCGTCCAGCGCCTCCAGGATCATCGGCAGGTCGTCCGGCTCGTGTCGTGTCAGCAGGCTGCGGACACCCTGCACGTAGTTGGCCACGGCCGTGATCGGCTGGTTCAGTTCGTGCGCCAGGGTCGAGGCCATGGCGCCCATGGCGCTGACCCGCGAAACGTGGATCAGCTCGGCCTGCAGGGTCTCCAGCTTGGCCTCGGTGCGATAGCGCTCGGTGAGGTCGCGAATGAAGCCGGTGAAGACGCGCTGTCCCTCCCCCTTGGCCTCGCCGACCGCCAGTTCCATCGGGAAGGTCGAGCCATCCCGCCTCTGGCCGGTGACCACACGGCCCAGGCCGATGATCCGCCGCTCGCCGGTCTCGACATAGCGCTGCAGGTAGCTGTCGTGCCGCTCGCGGTCCGGCGAGGGCATCAACACGCGGATATTGGCCCCGACGACGTCCGCCTCCGCATAGCCGAACAGCCGCTCGGCCGCCGCGCTGAAGGACAGGATCAGGCCGTGGTCGTCGATGACGATCATGGCGTCGGGAACCGTCGACAGGATCGATTGCAGGTGGTTGGCGCTGGCGCGCAGGGCCCGCTCGCTGGCGCGCTGGTCGGTGGCGTCGCGCACGACCACGCCGTAGCCCTCGAGCTTGCCGCCGCCGTCGCGCAGGGCCGTGACCGAGACGTGGGCCAGGAACTCCGAGCCGTCCTTCCGGACCCGCCAGTCCTCCTCCTCGAACCGGCCCTGCTCGCGGGCGCGGGCTAGGTCGGCCGCGGGCTTGTCACGGTCCTTGGCGTCCTCGGGATAGAAGACGGCGGTGTTCTGTCCCAGGATCTCGGCCTCGGCCCATCCTTTCAGGCGCTCGGCGCCGGCGTTCCAGATCAGCACGTCGCCCTTGGGATCGAGCATGTAGATGGCGTACTCGGCCGCGCCGTCGATCAGGAGGTTCAGCTGGTGCGCGGCCGCGCCGGCCGGTGCGGCGTCGCGGCGTCGCCTCGCCTTCAGGCCGAGGGCGACCGCGGCCGTCGCGAAGCCCGCCAGGGCCAGGCCATAGGCGATCAGATGCTGAACGTCGGCCAGTCGCGACGCCTTGCCGATATCCATGCGGTCCGCCGAAATCCTCGTCGCGCCGATGATGGCCTGCGTCGGATGGCGGGATCAAGCGTCGGGCGCCCGACTAAAGCCTCCGGCGCCTGCGCGCTGATCCGGGAAACTACGTCGGGGGTACTACCGAATGGCGCGGGCGCCCCCTCCCGCGCGACATTGAGGGCGACAGAACGAGGCCCTCCCATGCCCAAGCACGACACCGACACCGACACCCTAGCGCGCGACCTGACGGTCGTGGCGCGCACCCAAGGCGGCCTTGACGTTCGCATGCGTCCGGCGACGTCGGCCGATCACGACGCGCTGGCCGCCTTCTTCGCGGACCTGAGCCCCGAGGACCGGCGCCACCGCTTCCTGGCCAGCCTCAAGACGGTCGACGAGCGGCAACTGGCGCTGATGATCAGGAACGACGACGGGCCGGACAGGACCTTCGTGTCGTGCGACGCCGCCGACGGCGCGATCCTCGCCGTGGCGACGCTGGCGACCGGCCTCGACGCCGAGCGCGCCGAGGTCGCGGTGTCGGTCCGTTCCGACCTGAAGGGTCGCGGCCTCTCCTGGTCGCTGCTGAAGCACGCCCTGACCTACGCCCGCGCCGTCGGCGTCAAGGTCGTGGAGTCGATCGAGACGGCCGACAACCATCCCGCCCTGGATCTGGAGCGCGAGATGGGCTTCACGGTCCGCCCGGTGTCCGACGACCACGGCCTGCGCCTGGCCGAACGCGCCGTCTAGACGGCGATGCCGACCGTCACCGTCGCCGTATAGCCGGCCGAGACACTGCCCGTCACGGTCGGCGTCATGGCCGTGATCTGGGCCGAGGTGTTGTCACCGAAGACATTGTCGCTGGCGATCGTGATCGCCGCGAGGTTGGTGACGCTGGACGAATAGCCGCTGGCGCCGTTGTAGACGGTGCTGGACACGCTGGACGGCATGGCGAACTGCGAGGTCAGCGTGGCGTTGCGCTGGGTCGTCGCGCTCACGAGGCTCGGGAAGACCTCGAAGTGGATGTGCGGCCAGCGGCCGGAATAGCAGCCCGGATAGATGGTCGTGAACGTCACTTCGCCGTTGGAGTCGGTGACCTGCACGCCGCGCAGATAGTTCTGGTTCGTGACCGTATAGAGTGAATAATTGCCTTCGCGCGTGCAGTGCCAGATGTACACGGCGTAGCCCGACAGGACCGCGCAGCTGGAATTGGTGTTCACCACCTTGATCGTGATCGTCAGCGGCACGCCATCGGCCGTGCCGCTGTAGCTGCCGAAGCTGGAGCGGATGTCGCTGCGCACGATGCCGCTGGTCGTCAGGCTGTTGGAGATCACGCCGTTGACGCTGTTGGTGCCATCCGACGGATAGGGCCCGTTGGTCTCGGTCGGATCGGCCACGCAGCTGGTCGTCGTCGTGGTTCCGGTGGTCGTCCCGGTAGTCGTCGTGCCCGTGGTGGTCGTCGTCCCAGTCGTCGTGGTGGTCGAGGTCGACGACGCGGCGCTGCTGGAGTCCGAACCTCCGCCGCCGCACGCGGCGATCAACGCGCCGGTCCCGCCAACCGCGAACAGGCTCAGCAGACGACGGCGCGCCAGGGTGTGCTTGGCCATGACCTCCAGGTCGTGATTGAGGCCCAGATCATGGTCTTCGAGATGGTCGTGTTCGTGCATCGGCCTGCGCTCTCCCTTGAGTTCGACCGCCGCGCGGTCTTGAGGCAGCAGTGCCTTTCCGCTGAGTTCTAAGTACGGCTCCACTGTATTGCGTTCGTATCGGCGCCGAGACGGGCTGATACAAAGGCAATACGAAGGCGCCCGACTGCTCTCACAATCGGATCGTCTACTCCGCATCACCGCCTTCAGAAGGGGTGGTACGGAGACAAGAGACGTGAAAGCGCCCGCCCAGACCTGTATCGCGACGCTCGCCGCCCTGGCGATGGCGTCGGCCGGCGCGGCCCGCGCCCAGGTGCTGCAGATTGGTGATGACGGCGCGGTCCAGAAGATCGGCGGCGGCTGGGCCAAGCCCGCCGAAACCGCCTCTTCGAAATCCACGGCTTGGCGCGCCGAGTTCGAGGCCGCCGCCGCCGCGAACGACCTGGATCCCGACTTCCTCGCCGCCGTCGCCCGGACCGAGTCCGCCCTCGACCCGCGCGCGGTCTCCGCCGCCGGGGCGATCGGCCTGATGCAGCTGATGCCGGCCACGGCCCGTGACCTGGGCGTCAATCCCTGGAACCCCGCGCAGAACATCATGGGCGGGGCGCGCTACCTGCGCGCCCTGCTCGACCACTTCGACGGCCAGATCGACCTCGCCCTGGCCGCGTACAACGCCGGCGCCGGCGCGGTGACGCGATACGGCGGCGTGCCGCCCTACGCCGAGACCCGGACCTATGTCGGCCGCAACCTCGACCGCCTCGCCGACCTGGCGGACGCCAACACCACCGGAGAACACGCTCAATGAAGGATCCCGCGGGCTCGGGCCCGATCATCGCCGCCCTGGGCTGGGTGCAAGGCACGCTGCTGGGTAACGTCGCCACCGCCGTCGCGGTCATCGCCGTGGCCATGGTCGGCTTCATGATGCTGACCGGCCGGATCAACTGGCGCATGGGCGCGACCGTGGTCCTGGGCTGCTTCATCCTGTTCGGCGCCACCACGATCGTCGGCGGCATCCAGGCGGCGGGCTGACGCCATGACCGCCCTTTCGCGCGCGCCGATCTTCCGGGCCCTGACCCAGCCGCAGATGTTCGGCGGCGTGACCTACTCGTTCTTCATCATCAACGGGGTGGTGACGACCGAGGCCTTCCTGGTCACGCGCAGCTTCTGGGCCCTGGGCGCGGCCGCCTTGATCCATGCGATCGGCTACCTGGCCTGCCTGCGCGAGCCCCGGATCTTCGACCTGTGGCTGACCCGCGTCAGCCGCTGCCCGCGCACGCCCGACTGGCGGCGCTGGCGTTGCAACAGCTACGCCCCCTGAAGGCCCCCACCATGCGCCTGTTCCAACGCCAAGACCCGCGCGCCGGCGACCGCCTGCCCTACGCCAGCCTGATGGGCGGCGACACGGTGGTCCTGCGGGACGGCGCACTGCTGCAGGTGCTGCACCTGGCCGGCTTCCCGTTCGAGACCGCCGACACCGCCGACCTGAACCACAAGCAGGCCGCGCGCGACGCCGCCCTGCGAGCCGTCGGCGACTCCCGCTACGTCGTCCATCATCACATCATCCGCCGCCGGGTCGAGGCCGGGCTGGAAAGCCGCTTCGACGACCCCGTCTGCGGCGAGATCGACCGTCGCTGGCAGGACCGCCTGAAGTCACGACGGCTGTTCGTCAATGACCTGTTCGTCACGATCCTGCGCCGCCCCGCCAAGGGCAAGGCCGGCGCGGCCGAGCGGCTGGCGAGCCTCTTCACCAAGGGCATGTCCGCCCAGACGCAGGCCGCCGCCCAGGCCCGCGAGCTACGCGAACTGGACGGCGCTCGCGAGGCGCTGATGGCGGCGCTGGCGCCCTACGGTCCGCGCCTTCTGGGCGAGTACGAGACCGTCCACGGCCGCTGCTCGGAACCGCTGGAGTTCCTGTCGGCGCTTTACAATGGCGAGATGCGGCCGGTGCTGACGCCGACCGGCGACATCGGCCATCACCTGCCCTATCGCCGGATCAGCTTCGGCCACGAGACCCTCGAGCGCAAAGGCGCGGCGGCGGCCAAGGACTTCTGCGCTATCCTGTCGCTGAAGGCGTACCCGCCGTACGCCACGCCCGGCATCCTGGACGCCCTGCTACGCCTGCCGTTCGAGATGACTCTGGCCGAGGGCTTCGCCTTCCTCGACCGCCAGACCGCCACCGAGCAGGTCTCGCTGGCCCTGCGCCGCTTCCGCGCCGCCGACGAGGACAGCGCCAGCCTCAAGCGCGGCCTGGTCGATGCCAAGGACGACCTGGCCTCGGGCAAGTCGGGCCTGGGCGAGCACCAGTTCAGCGTGCTGGTCCGCGCCGAGAGCTTGGAGGCCCTGGACCGCGCGGTCGCCGACTGCGCCGCCGCCCTGGCCGATGTCGGCGCGATCGCGGTGCGCGAGGACCTGGCCCTGGAGCCGACCTTCTGGGCCCAGCTCCCCGGCAACGAGGCCTACGCCGCCCGCAAGGCCCTGATCTCGACCGGCGCCTTCGCCAGCCTGGCCTCGCTGCATGGCTTCCCGATCGGCCGGGCCGAGGGCAACCACTGGGGTCCCGCCGTGACCGTGCTGGAGACCACCTCGGGCACGCCGTACTTCTTCAACTTCCACGAAGGCGACCTCGGCAACTTCACGATCATCGGCCCGTCCGGCTCGGGCAAGACGGTGGTGCTGAACTTTCTGGCCGCCCAGGCCCAGAAGTTCGCCCCGCGCACCATCTGCTTCGACAAGGATCGCGGCGCGGAGATCTTCCTGCGCGGGGTCGGCGGCCACTACGCCACGCTGCGCCCCGGCCAGCCGACCGGCTTCAACCCGCTGCAACTGCCCGACAGCCCCGCCAGCCGCGCCTTCCTCCGCGCCTGGGCCGCGCGCCTGGTCTGCAAGCCGGGCCAGACCTTGTCGGCCGAGGAAGAGAAGATCGTCGCCGACGCGGTCGACGCCAACTACGACCAGGAGCCGGCCTACCGCCGCCTGCGCTATTTCCGTGAGCTGCTGGGCGGTCTGCGCCGGCCCGAACCTGGCGACCTGGCCGCCCGCCTGACCCCCTGGTGCGGCGAAGGCGACCGCGCCTGGCTGTTCGACAACGCCGCCGACCGCCTGGACCTGTCACAGGCCACCCTCGGCTTTGACATGACCGAGGTCCTCGACGATCCGATCCTGCGCACCCCGGCCCTGATGTACCTGTTCCACCGCGTCGAGGAGCGGCTGGACGGCACGCCGACCCTGATCCTGATCGACGAGGGCTGGAAGGCCCTGGACGACGAGGTCTTCGCCGCCCGCATCCGCGACTGGATGAAGACGCTGCGCAAGCGCAACGCCATCGTCGGCTTCGGCACCCAGAGCGCCCGCGACGCCCTGGAGAGTCGGGTGGCCACGGCGATCATCGAGCAGACCGCCACCCAGATTTTCATGCCCAATCCCCGGGCCCAGGCCGCCGACTATTGCGACGGCTTCGGCCTGACCGAGCACGAGCTATCGCTGGTCCAGGGCCTGCCGGCCCACGCCCACTGCTTCCTGGTCAAGCACGGCAACCACAGCGTCGTGGCGCGCCTTGACCTCTCGGCCATGCCCGACCTGCTGACCGCCCTCTCGGGTCGCGAGGCCAAGGTGCGGACGCTGGACGACCTGCGCCGGCGACTGGGCGAGCATCCGGCGCGGTGGTGGGAGGCCCTGATCGGCGCGGCCTACCCGGGCGTCGAGCCCGAGGCCCCCGCCCCACGGCTGCGGAGCGTGTCATGAGCTGCGCGCCCCTGCTGATCGACGACAACGCCAGCTTGGCCAGTTCGCTGCAGTCGCTGGACTGCCAGGTCAACGGCGCGGTGGCGGCCAGTTATGGCCACCTGTTCGGCGCACACGGCGTGCTGGGCGCGGTGCTGACCACGGCCCTGACCCTGTATGTGGCGATCCTGGCCCTTGGCCTGATCACCGGCCGCACCCGCCTGACGCTGAAGGCCCTGGGCCCGCGCGTGCTGGCCCTGGGCTTCATCCTGGCCTTCGCGACCGCCTGGCCGGCCTATCACGCGGTGGTCTACGGCCTGCTGACCGGCGGGCCGGACCAGATCGCCTCGGCCCTGCTGGGCGCGCAGTCGGGCGCGACCCAGGCTTTCGCCGGGCGACTGGACCGCCTGTTCGGCGCGGTCTTCGAGATCGGCCAGAGCCTGTCGGTCAGTCCGCGCTCGCCCAAGCTGGACATGGCTGTGAACCTGATCTGGTCCAGCGCCTTTCTGATCCTGCTGTCGACCCTGGGCCTGCTGGTCATCGCCAGGATCATCCTGGCGGCGCTGCTGGCCCTGGGCCCAATCTTCATCGCTTTCGGCCTGTTCGCCGGCACACGCGGCCTGTTCGAGGGCTGGCTGCGGCTGACCGTCGGCTTCGCCTTCACCCCGCTGCTGATCGTGGTCGGCGGCTCGGGCCTGCTGTCGGTGCTGGGGCCCGCCATCGCCGCCATCGCCGAGGATCCGGCCGGCGCCGTCGAGCGCATGCGGCCAATCGCGACCTTGTTCGGCGTGTCGGTGATCTACACGGGCCTGCTGCTGGCCCTGACCGGCACGGCGATCGCCCTGACCCGCGGCTGGCGCCTGCCCGCCGCCGGCGCGGCGGAGGTCTCGACCGAGACCGCCCACACCCCCTCGGTCGAGCGCGAAACCCATCGCGCGGGCGCTGCGCCCGACCTCCGTCTGGCCAACGACCAGCGGGTCAGCGGCATGGCGGCGGCGCTGCTGCGCGAGGACTCGCGGACCGCCGACCGCCGCGTCGAGGTCGCCGTCGAGGCCCTCGCCCCCGCCGCCTCGCCCTCGCGCGCGGCCACCCAGCGCCGCGTCGCCGGCCTTGGCCAAACCTTCCGTCCGGCCGCGCCCGGACGCTCGCTCTCCGGGACCATCGGAACATGAGACCCGCCCTCGCCCTTTCTGCAGCCGCGCTGCTGACCGTCACGACCGGCCAAGCCCTGGCCGACGGCCGCATCCGCAAGCTGGCCTACGACCCGGACACGATTGTACGGCTGGAAGGCTGTTTCGGCTTCCAGACCATGGTCGAGTTCGGAGCCGACGAGCGCATCGAGAACGTCGGCCTGGGCGAGGCCGCCCAGTGGCTGGTTTCGCCAAACAAGCGGGCCAACATGCTGTTCGTGAAGCCGGCCTACCGGACCACGCACTCGAACATGACCGTCTCAACCGACCGCCGCCGCTACGCCTTCGAACTGGTGGCGCGCGACACGGCCGCCTGCCGTCAAGGCCGCGTGGCCTACAGCGTACGCTTCACCTACCCGGAGGAGCCAGCCGCGCCGCCGCTGGTCACGGCCGACGCCGCGCCAGCCGCGGCGCCCGAGCCCGTCGTCCCGCCGCCCGAGCAGCGCAACGCCGCCTACACCTTCAGCGGCGCGCGCGAGAACATCCCCCAGCGGGTGTTCGACAACGGCCGGGCGACCTTCTTCCGCTGGAGCGAGGGCGCCGCCACGCCGGCCGTGTTCGCCCTGGCGTCCGACAAGTCCGAGACGCCGGTCAGCTTCACCAGCCAGGGCGACTACCTGGTCGTGGCCCAGGTCGCGCCAGCCTACGTGCTGCGCCGGGGCAACGCCGTGGCCGTGCTCTACAACGACGCCTACCAGACCCCCAGCTTGGACGCCGGCTCGCCCCAGCCGCGTCCCGAAGCGGTGGCCGAGACCACCCATCGCGACCTGTTCGGCCGCCGGAGGACCGCCCGATGAGCACGCTGAGCCTGGGCCGCGAGGCCCGTGACCCGCGCCGGGATCTCACGCCAGAGGAACTGGCGGACGCCTCGCGCCGCGCCGCGCCGCAGGTCGGCAAGGTTCAGGGCGGCGTGGATGTCGGCATGCTGGCCGGCGGCGCCGGGGCCCTCGCGCTGGGCGCCCTGACCCTGGCGACGATGTCCGGACACTCGGCGGGCAAGACCGCGTCCTCGCCGCCGATCGAGACTTCAGCGGCGACCCAGCCCATGCCCCCGGCCGTAGCCCAGGCTATCCGCGCAATAGCCGCGCCGTCGCCATCCGCCCAACCGGCGGCCGCAGGGACGCCGGCCAATGTCGTCGATCCGAACCAGTCCCGCGCCCAGCCGCTGATCATCGACAACACCGACGGCCTGGCCTCCCTCGGCCCCGCCAAGCCCGCCTCGGCCAACGAGGCCAAGCCCAACGCCGCCCTGTCGGCCGACGAGCAGTTCTCGCTCCGTGTCGGCGGCGACGGCGGTCCGGCGCGCAGCGAGAGCCTGGGCGACCCGGCCCGCACCGTGGTCCAGGGCACGATGATCCCAGCCGTGCTGGAGACGGCGCTGAATTCCGACCTGCCCGGCTACGCCCGCGCCATCGTCAGCCGCGACGTGCGCGGCTTCGACGGGTCCGGCGTCGTCATCCCGCGCGGCAGCCGCCTGATCGGCCAGTACAAGAGCGGCCTCGCCTCGGGTCAAAGCCGCGCCTTCGTGGTCTGGACCCGCCTGATCCGGCCCGACGGGGTCTCGATCGCCCTGGGCTCGCCGGTCATGGACGAGAGCGGCCAGACTGGCCTGGGCGGCAAGGTCGATCGCCATTTCCTGCAGCGCTTCGGCGGGGCGATGCTGCTGTCCGTGGTCAGCGCCCTGCCCAGCGCCCTGATCGGCGGAAGCTCGACGGCCCTGGTCATCAATTCCGGCTCGGACGCCACCGGCGCGGCGAGCCAGGCCCTGCAGAGCGACGCTCGCATCGCCCCGACGATCCGCGTGCCGCTGGGAACGCCTGTCCAGGTGTTCGCCGCCCGCGACCTGGTGTTCGAGCGCCGCTGATGCAGGCCGAGCCCATCCTCTTCGAAGGCGTCTATCTGCGCAGCTACCTGCGGCCGTTCGCGCGCTGGCTGGAACGTGACGACGTCAGCGAGGTGCTGGTCAATCGGCCCGGCGAGGTGTGGATCGAGACGGCGGGCCAGCCGCTGATGCAGCGCTTCGACGCGCCCGAGGTCACCGACGACCTGATGGGCCGGCTGGCCGCCCAGATCGCCCGCGCCGGACATCAGGCCGTCAACCGCCAGAGCCCTCTGCTGGCCGCGACGCTGCCCACGGGCGAGCGGGTGCAGATGGTCGGCCCACCGGCGGCGCGCTCTTGGGCGATGGCCATCCGCCGCCACCTGACCACCGACCTGGCGCTGGAAGCCTATGACCGAGGTCCCCTGCCCGCCTCGCCCCCCCAGGCCGAGACGGCGGACGACGAGACCGAGGCCAGGCGTGATCCTATCGGTTTCCTCAAGCGGGCCGTGGCGGCGCGAAAGACGGTGCTGGTCTCGGGCGGCACCTCGTCGGGCAAGACCACCTTCCTCAACAGCCTGCTGAAGATCGTCCCGGCGCACGAGCGGATCGTGCTGGTCGAGGACACGCCCGAGATCGCCGTCCGCCAGCCCAACGCGCTTGGCCTGACCGCCGTGAAGGGCGAACTGGGCGAGGCGCGGGTGGGCGTCGATGATCTGCTGCAGGCGGCCCTGCGCCTGCGCCCTGACCGGATCATCGTCGGCGAGATTCGGGGCGGCGAGGCCGTCACCTTCCTGCGGGCCATCAATACCGGGCATCCGGGCTCGTTCACCACCGTCCACGCCAACACGCCCGAGGGCGCGCTGGAACAGATCGCCCTGATGGTGATGCAGGGCGGCCTGGCGCTCCCCAGGGCGGAGATCCTGGCCTATGTCCGCTCGGTCGCCGACGTGGTGGTGCAGCTGGACCGAGTCGGGGGCGAGCGCCGCATCGTCGACCTGAGGCTGCTGCGCCCATGAGCGTTGCGACGACACATCGGGCGCCATCGCCGCGAAGCCCGCCGACGGAGCGGGCGCGACGTTCGGTCCCGCTTCGAACCGGAAACGATGTGACCCCGCGCTCACGCTCGTGGTTTACTGTCGGCGCCATGAGTCCGAAGACCGAAACGTCTCCCGTCGCCGAAATATTGCTGGTCGAGGACGACCTCGAGCTGAGGCGCGAAATGACCGCCTATCTCAGCGAGAACGGCCACGTCGTGCACGAGGCGGGCGACGTGCCGACCGCGCGGCGGATCCTGGCCGAGCGCGCCATCCAGGTGGCGGTGCTGGACGTGAACCTGCCGGGCGAGGACGGCCTTTCCCTGTGCCGGACCCTGGCCGGGGGCGACGGCCCCGCCATCCTGATGCTGACGGCCCAGGGCGATCCCATCGACCGGATCCTGGGCCTGGAGCTCGGCGCCGACGACTACGTGGTCAAGCCGATCATGCCGCGCGAGCTGCTGGCCCGCGTGAAGGCGCTGCTGCGCCGTCGCCCCGCCGGCATGGCGGTGCGCAAGACCAGCATCTATCTGTTCGCCGACTTCCGTCTGGACCTGGCGGCCCGCCAGCTGCGGGCGCCGAACGGGGCCATCCTGCTGCTGACCCGCAGCGAGCTGGCGATCCTGGGCGCCCTGCTGGATCGCGCCCGCCAGGTGGTGCCGCGCGAGGACCTGATCGCCCTGCTCCGCTCGGACGAGGCGGACGAGATGGGTCGCGCGGTCGACCTGCACATCAGCCGTCTGCGTCGCAAGATCCAGGACCAGACCGAGCGCGAACTGATCCGCACCTATCGCGGCGTCGGCTATATGCTGGACGCGGGAGTGATCGGCGAATGACCTGGCGCAGACGCTTCAGTCCGCCCTTGTGGGCCCGCATCCTGGCCATCGTGGTCGGCGCCCTGGCCGCCGCCCAGGTGGTGACCCTGGTCCTGACGGTGTTCTTCCCGCCGGCCCCGCCTCAGCAGTACAGTCTCTCGGACATCGGCGCGGCCCTGCGCGGCGGCGACACGCCGGACGATCGCGACCGTCCGCTGGTCCTGACCTTCGAGGACACCGCGCCCAGCCTGCAAAGCCCCGGCTGGGTGGTCTCGCCGCCCGCCACCCGCGACCTGGCCAGGCTGATCGGCGTGGCCGAGACCGACGTGCGCCTGCTGTTCTACGCCCCGCCGCCGCTGGCCGGCGCGCCGATGCCGCCTCCCGTCCACGCCGAGGCGGTCCGCTCGCGCTTCATGTCGGGCGTGGTGCAGGTCGGGCAGGCCGGCCCCGCCGCTGGCCCGGGCGGTCCGCCGCCCATGGTGATGTTCCCCCGCGGCCCGGGCGGCGTTCCCGTCGTCCGCCCCGGCGCCATGGGTCAGCCCGGCGGCGCTTTCCCGTCCGCGCAGCGCTTCCCGCGCCCCTCCATGCAGCAGTCCCGCCCCGATCGCTCGTCGGGCGCCTTCCCGTTCCCCGGCGGCGCGGCCTCGCCGTCCGGCGCGTCGGCGATCTGGGGGCCGAGCGGCGCAACGCCGGCTATGGGGCCGGCGATCGGCCAGGCCATGCCCGGTCGGGTGTCCGGCGCGCCCGACGCCCTGAACGGACCCGCGCGCGGCCCGATCATCCGCTCGCCGCTGGACGCGGCCGTTTTCGCCCGGCCCACGACGCGCTTCGTCTTCACGACCACCGCGACCAGCGAGACGCCCGCGCGCGCGCCTACCACCACCGTCGCCCCGCCGGCGCCCGCCCCTGTCGTCGTCGCGCCCGCGGCCGCGCCGCCCGTCTCCACGCCCGAGCGGATCGAGCCGGCCCGGCCCGCCACCGAGACCACGATCGCCCGCATTCCGCCGACCCGCGTGGCCGAGGTCGCCTCGCCCGCCGTGGCCGAGCGCACCTTGCCGCCGCCCAGCGTCACCAACGGATTCCGCCTGGGTCGCGCCCCCTATGTCGAGGGCGAGTTCGTCGCGGCCATGCGGGTCGCTGACGGCCGCTGGGCCACCGTGCGCCCGCAGCCGGAAGGCTTCCCCAACAGCTGGCAACGCCGCGTGCTGCTGTGGTTCGGCCTGTCGGTGGCCCTGATCGCGCCGGTGGCCTTCTACGTCGCCTGGCGATTGGCCGCGCCGCTGAAGGTCTTCGCCGAGTCGGCCGACCGCCTGGGCCGCGAACCGTCCGCCGACCTGCCGCCCCTGTCGGGCCCGGCCGAGATCGGCAAGGCCGCCGACGCCTTCAACCTGATGCAGCGGCGACTGAAGCGCTATGTCGACGATCGCACCGGCATGATCCGCGCCATCTCGCACGACCTGCGCACGCCCCTGACCCGCATGCGCTTCAAGCTGGAGCGCGCTTCACCGGCCCTGCGTTCGGCCATCGGCCGCGACATGGACCAGATGGAGGAAATGATCGCCTCGGTCCTGGCCTTCATGCGCGACGAGACCCATGTGGCGGCCCGCCAGATCGTCGACCTGCGCTCGCTGCTCGAGGTGGTGGTCGACGACGCCCAGGGGCCCGCCAAGCTGGAGCCCGGCCCGGCCGTGCTGGCCGAGATCGACGTGGTCGGCGTGCAGCGGGTGGTCGAGAACCTGATCGACAACGCCCTCAAGTACGGCGACCAGGCGACCGTCAGCCTGGACGTCCGCGACGGCGAGGCCTTCATCGAGGTCGCCGACAAGGGTCCGGGCCTGTCGCCCGACGACCTGGAGCGGGTCTTCCAGCCGTTCTATCGCAGCGAGGCGGCCCGCGCCTCGGGCAAGTCCGGAGTAGGCCTTGGCCTCTCGGTCTCGCGCTCGACGATCCGGGCCCATGGCGGCGACCTGCGCCTGCGCCCGGCCGACGCTGGCCTGATCGCCGAACTGCGGCTGCCGCAGGCGCGCACCGCGCCTCCGAGGGCCGTCGCCGCCTAAGGCGCCGGAACGCGCTCCACGGGGACGGTGAACAGATAGCCCGCGTGGCGGACGGTCCGGATCAGCCTGGCCCCGCCCTCGGCGCGGGACAGCTTCCGTCGCAGGCGGCTCATCGCGACATTGATCTGGAAGTCGCGCGCCCGCGCTTCCTCGCCCGTCTCCGCCGGCGCCAGGTCGCGGCGGGCCACGACCTCCTGGGCCTTGGACACCAGGACCCGCAGCAGCTTGAACTCCGTCGGCGAAAGGTCGACAGCCCGGTCGCGCGGATCGAACAGTTGGTGGGTCGCGGTGTTCAGCCGCCACCCGTCGAAGCGATAGCTCTCCGAGCGGTCGTGCGCGCTGGTCAGGTGGACCGTCTCCTGGCGACGGCGCAGCACCGCCCGCAGGCGCGCCAGCAGTTCCCGGGCGCGATAGGGCTTGGTCACGTAGTCGTCGGCGCCGATCTCGAGCCCGACCACGATGTCGGCCTCCTCGGCCGCGGCGCTGAGCACGATGACGCCCGGGGCCAAAGCGCGTTCGCGCAGGCGGCCGCAGATGGTCAGGCCCGGCTCTCCCGGCCGCATCAAGTCCAGCACGACGGCGTCGACCTCGGTCTTGCCCAGGACGTCATCCATCTCGCGCGACGACGACGCCTCGAACACCTCATAGCCATGAGACGTCAGAAAGCCGCCGAGCGTCGACAGCGCGTCTCGATCGGAGTCGAGAAGAAGGATCCTGTGCCGCACGATCGAAACGCCCGCTACTTTTCGGATCGGTTCGGCTTAGCCAGCGTCGAGGGCGAAAAGAGAGACCCTTTGTATTGCCAGGGCGCCGATTGCGGCGCGATTGCGGCGACCTACAGGGCCGAGGCGGCTTCCAGGCACAGCTTCAGCAGCCAACCGTTCGGCGAATCCGCGCCGTCGGTCGCCCGTAACACCGCGCCGAAGGGGGTCGGCGTCGGAGCGTTCGGCGGTTCGACCATCGCCACCTTGCCGCGCTCGGCGGCCATCTGGGCCAGGCGGCGCGGCAGGATGCAGACCATGTCCGAGCGGCTGATCATGTTCAGGGCGCTAAACGAGTCCTGGACCGAGAACGGCTGGTACGGGTTGTCGCCCAGAGCGTAGCGCTCGCCCCACGAGGTGACTCGCCGCAGGCCCAGATGGCCGGCCGAGGTGCGGTCGGGGTCGTCGTTGCCGCCGGTCACGCCCAGGCGCGGCAAGCCAGCCAGGGTCTCGTGGTCGAGACCCGCCGCCACTGCCGGGTGATCCCGTCGCAGCACCCAGACCCCCGTCTCCTCGAAGAGCTGGGTGTGGGTGAACCGGCCCGGGATCGCCTCGAAGCAGCCGATCACCATGTCCAGGCTGCCGGTGTCGAGATCCTCGGTCATGCCGGCATAGAGGCTGCGAAAATGGATCTGGACGTTCGGCGCGGCGGTCAGCACCCGCTCGGCGATCAGCGGGCCCAGCACATACGAGATATAGGTGCCGGCCGCGATGTTGAAGACGTGGTGATCCGTGCTCGGATCGAACTTCTGGGCCGAGACGGCGGTCTCCAACAGCTTCAGGGCCGTGCGGGCGGTGTCGGCGATCTCGAGGGCGCGCGGCGTCGGGCGCAAGCCCGTCTGGCCGCGGATGAAGAGGTCGTCGCCCACCATCTCGCGCAGACGGCGCAGGGCGTGGCTGACCGCCGACTGGGACAAGCCCAGGCGCTCGCCGGCGCGCGTGGCGTTCTTCTCTTCCAGCAGGGTGACGAACACCCTGAAGAGGTTGAGGTCGGCGGTTCTGAAATTCACGGCGTTCATGGCTGTCGTGAAGAGATATCATTTCCCTCATGACAGGCGGAGTCCTATTTCGCCGGCCAAGGTTCGCGCACCGAACGAACCTCGAGGATTCCCCAAAACCTATCGAGACGTGGAGCAGCGCGTGAGCGACGCTGAAGGTTACGACGCCATCGCCGAGGCCGAACTGAACGCGGCCAATCGGCGGCGGACCAGGACGCTGGGTCAGCGGCTGCGCTGGCCGCTGATGGTCGGGGTCCCGCTGGTGATCCTGGCGGGTGTCGGCTTCGTCGTGCTGACCGGCGGCAAGTCCGAGACCACCGACAACGCCTACGTCCAGACCAGCCGCACGGCGATCAGCACCAGCATCGACGGCCGCGTCGTCGAGATCGACGTCCGCGAGAACCAGATTGTGAAGAAGGGTCAGGTGCTGTTCCGCCTGGATCCGGCCGACTACCAGGTCGCGGTGTCCGAGGCCGAGGCCGCCCTCGCCCAGGCCCGCTTCGACGTCCAAGGCAAGCGCGCCGTCTACGCCCAGCGCCTGGCCGACCTGGCCGCCATCCAGGAGACGGCCGCCTACGCCCAGCGCGAGGCCGCGCGCCAGCGCGACCTGGCCGCCGCCGGCGTCGCCACCAAGGCGCAGGCCGACGAGGCCCGTCACGCCGCCGACCAGGCCCAGCGCCAGATCGCGGTGGTCAAGCAGCAGGTGGTGACCGCGCTGGCCGACCTGGGCGGCGACGCCAACGCCGCCACCGAGCGCCAGCCCGCCGTGCTGGAAGCCGCCGCCAAGCTGGAACGCGCAAAGTTGGACCGCTCCTATTCCGCCGTGGCCGCCCCTGCCGACGGCGTGGTGGCCAAGGTCGAACAGCTGCAGGTCGGCGCCCGCGTCACCGCCTCGCAGCCGGTGTTCTGGCTGATCTCGGGCCAGCCCTGGATCGAGGCCAACTTCAAGGAAGACCAGCTGGCCCACATGCGCGTCGGCCAGCCCGCGACGATCAAGGTTGACGCCTACGACAAGCCGCTGAAGGCCCACGTGGCCAGCTTCAGCCCCGGCACAGGCTCCAGCTTCGCCCTGCTGCCGGCCGAGAACGCCACCGGCAACTGGGTGAAGGTCGTCCAGCGCCTGCCCGTCCGCCTGACCCTGGACCAGCCCCCGCCGGCCAACCTGTCGGCCGGCCTCAGCGCCAAGGCGACCGTGGACATCCGGTCGGGCCGCCACGGATGACCCCCAAGGCGCTCCAGGAGGGCCACGCGCGCGACGTC
This sequence comes from Caulobacter segnis, assembly GCF_019931575.1. Classification (NCBI taxonomy): domain Bacteria; kingdom Pseudomonadati; phylum Pseudomonadota; class Alphaproteobacteria; order Caulobacterales; family Caulobacteraceae; genus Caulobacter; species Caulobacter segnis. The sequence goes on from NZ_CP082923.1 coordinate 3,375,086, forward strand.
GCCAACCGGATCCCGATCACGATCTCGGTGATGCTGGCGACAATCATGATCTCGCTGGACACCACGATCGCCAATGTCGCCCTGCCCCACATCCAGGGCAGCGTCTCGGCGTCGGCGGACCAGATCACCTGGGTGCTGACCTCCTACATCGTGGCCTCGACGATCATGACGCCGCTGACCGGCTTCCTGACCGAGCGTATGGGCCGCAAGATGGTGCTGATCGTCTCGATCATCGGCTTCACCGCCGCCTCGATGCTGTGCGGCGTGGCCCAGAACCTGGTCGAGATCGTCCTGTTCCGCCTGCTGCAGGGTCTGTTCGGCGCCGCGCTGATCCCGCTGTCCCAAGCCGTGCTGCTGGACATCAATCCGCCCGAGCGTCACGGCCAGGCCATGGCCGTCTGGGGCGCCGGCGCGGTGCTGGGTCCCCTGCTGGGTCCGGGCCTGGGCGGCTGGCTGACCGACAATCTCGACTGGCGGTGGGTGTTCTTCATCAACCTGCCGATCGGCATCCTGGCCTTCTGCGGCGTCTTCGTCTTCCTGTCCGAGAAGAAGAGCAGCGAGAAGCGCCGGTTCGACACCCTTGGCTTTCTCGCCCTGGCGATCGCCATCGGCGCCTTCCAGCTTATGCTGGATCGCGGACCCAGCCAGGACTGGTTCGGCTCGCGCGAGATCTGGGTCGAGCTGATCGTGGCGATCATCGCCATCTGGGTGTTCGGCGTGCAGCTGGCGACGGCCGAAAAACCCTTCGTGGCCCGCGAACTGCTGGCCGACGGCAACTTCATCACCTGCTGCCTGTTCGGCTTCTTCATCGGCATCCTGCTGTACAGCACCCTGGCCCTGCTGCCGCCGCTGATGCAGACCCTGCTGGGCTATCCGGTCGCCTTCACGGGTCTGGTCTCCATGCCGCGCGGCCTGGGCTCGTTCATCGCCATGTTCGCGGTCGGCCAGCTGATGGGCCGGATGAACATCAAGCTCTTGCTGACCATCGGCCTCTCGATCAGCGCCCTCTCGCTCTGGCAGATGAGCCACTACAATCTCGAGATGGACACGACCCTGCTGATCACCTCGGGCTTCCTGTCCGGCGTCGGCACGGGCCTGATCTTCGTGCCGCTCAGCACCATCGCTTTCGCCAAGGTGCTGCCCCAGCACCGGGCCGAGGGCGCGGGCCTCTTCACCCTGATCCGCAACATCGGCTCGGCCGCCGGCATCTCGATCATGCAGGCCCTGTTCGTCAGCGGCATCGAGAAGCACCACGCGGTGCTGGTCGACCACGCTCGCCCGGACAATCCTCTCTACCAGGCGTACGCGCCGAACGCCTTCTCGAGCGAGGCGGCCATGGCCGCCTTCAACGGCCTGATCGGCCGGCAGGCGGCGATGCTGTCCTATCTCGACGACTTCCGGCTGATGCTGGTGATCACCATCGCCTGCGCGCCGCTCATCCTTCTCATGCGTACCCCCAAGCCCGGGGCGAAGGCCGCCAATGTCTCCGACCACTAGACTCCTGACCGCCCTGCTGGCGGCCTCCAGCCTGACCGCCTGCGCCACCGTGGGTCCGGACTTCAAGGCGCCCGACGCGCCGGCGACCGCCTCGACGCTGGGCGCGGGCGAGACCGCCCCGGCCGCCGCGCGCCTCGACGCCGACGCGGCCAACGCCGGCCCGTGGTGGACGGCGCTGAACTCGCCCGAGCTGGACGCGACGATCCGGCAGGCGCTGAAGGACAGCCCGACCCTGGCCGAGGCCGACGCCACCCTGGCTCAGGCCTCCTCGGCCCTGGCCCAGGCGCGCGGCGTCGCCGGCCCTCAGGTCACCGGTAACGCCGGGATCGCCCGCGAGCGCGCCAACCTGCAGGCCTTCGGCTTCACGGGCTTTGGCGACATCAAGCTCAGCAACCCGACCTTCAGCCTCTATTCGATCGGCGGGGCGGTCAGCTACGACCTCGACCTGTGGGGCGGCAACAAGCGGCGCATCGAGGGCGCGACGGCGCGGGCCGAGGCGCAAGGTCGTCGGGCCGAGGCGGCCTATCTGAGCCTGACCGCCAATGTCGCGCTACAGGCGGCGACCATCGCGACCCTGCGAGCGCAGATCGCCAGCGTCGAGCGGATGATCGCCGACGACGAGGCCAATATCGAGCTGGTCCACAAGGCCAACGCCCTGGGCGGCTCGACCAACCTGGCCAAGGTCGCCGCCGCCAGCCAGCTGGAAGAGGACCGCGCGTTGTTGCCGGCCCTGCAAGGCGTACTGGCCGCCGCGCGCCACGCCCTGGCTGTCCTGGTCGGCAAGGCCCCGGCGGACTGGATCGCCCCGGCCTTCGATCTCCGGTCCATGGCCCTGAGCGCCCCGGTCCCGGTCGCCCTGCCCTCGCGGCTGGTCCGCCAGCGGCCGGACATCCTGGCCGCCGAGGCCGAGCTGCACGCCGCCACCGCCGACATCGGCGTGGCGACCGCCGACCTCTATCCGAACATCAAGCTCTCCGCATCCCTGACCCAGGGGTCGCTGAAGCCTGGCGACCTCTTCTCGTACGACGCCAGCGGCTGGGACGTCGGCGCGGGCCTGACCGCCCCGCTGTTCGACGGCGGCGCTCTGAAGGCCCGTCGGCAGCAGGCGCGCGAGGCGGCCCGCGCGGCCTCGGCCCGCTACCAGCAGACAGTGCTGACCGCGTTCGGCCAGGTCGCCGACGCCCTCTCGGCCCTGTCGACCGACGAGACGGCCCTGGCCGCCCACGGCCGCACCGAGCAGCAGGCGACCGAGCGGCTGCGCCTGGCCAAGGTGGCCTTCGATAAGGGCGGCGGCACGATGCTGGAGGTGATCGACGCCCAGCGCACGCTCAACAGCGCACGCTCGGCCCGAGCCCGGGCCGAGGGTCAGCGCCTGGTCGACGCCATCCGCCTGTTCGCGGCGACCGGCGCCGACTGGCGGACGGGCGTCTAGCTACTCGACGATCGAGGCGCGCAGGCGGGCGGCGACATCGCCCAGCGTGATGGCGGCCAGCGAGTCGTTGACCTCGAGCACGCCCTGGCCGTGCTGCTGCGACAGGTTGCCGGTGAAGTCCGTCAGGGCCGTGATGTGCTGGGCCAGCAAGTCGACCGTGTGCAGTTCCTGCATGACCGACAGACGATGCTCGTCCGGCACGACCTCGAGGATCTTGCCCAGCGCCACGTCCAGATGTCCGCACGCCACGGCCGCGAACGACATCTCCGCGGAGATCGCCTTCAGCACCGTCTCAACGCTCGCGGGCGCCAACTTGTCAGACATCATTACCCCCTGATTCCTGGGAGGGAGGTCAACACGCGTCGCGCCAAGATCGCAAGGCCTTGATTTGTGCGGCTAATTATCGCGCCAGGGCGAAAGCCCCCTGAAACAACGTCAGATGGCGGTACGGCGCAGCAATTCGTCGCGCCGTTCGGCCATCTCCTGGCGCGTGCGTTCCAGGGCGTCGCGCTCGGCCGTCGCCAGCAAGGCCTCGACCGTACGGTTCAGGTGATCATGGATCACCCGGCGCGCTTCCTTGGGATCGCGGTCACGCAAGGTGGCGACGATGCGATGATGGTCCTCGGCGAAGGCCTCCGGCGCGGCCAGCCGCACCCGGCGCAGCTGGTGGCCGCATTCGGGAAACTGCCGACGCAGCGTCCAGATCTCCTCGACCGCCGCGACGATGGCGGCGTTGCGCGTCGCATGGGCCACGGCCAGGTGGAAGTCGTGCTCCAGCCGCTCGCCCTCCTCGGTGGCGGCCAGACCGGCCAGTTCGCGGGCGATGCGCTCCAGGGCCATGACCTGCTCGTCGCTGACGGCGGCGGCGGCCAGGGCGCAGGCTTCGCCCTCGAACAGGCGGCGGGCCTCGGTCAGCTCCAGCGCGCTGACCTCTGCCTCGGTCACGTCGTCCTCGGGCTTGCCCCGCGCGGTGACGTAGACGCCCGAGCCCTGACGGGCCTCGACCAGGCCTTGGAACTCCAGGGCGATCATCGCGTCGCGGATGGTCGGCCGGCTGACGCCGAACGAGTCGGCCAGCCCCCGCTCGGACGGCAGGCGGTCGCCGGGACCATAGCGGCCCTCGGCGATCGAGGCCGCGATCGAACGGGCGACCTGCTGGTAGAGCTTCTGGGGGTCGGGCGCGCCGCGCATCGAGCCTCGCTGTGGATTCTGCGTCGCTATTCTAACGCTTGGCCTGACCTTGGGAAGCCGAGCCCTGAGCAAGCGCCCGAACCTCGCTGGCGGCCAGCAGGAACGCGCCCACGCCATACAGCTGGGTGTCGTCGCGGCCCACCTGGTCGGGCGCCACGCCGACGCGCTGCACCCAGCCCAGGCGGCCGTCCGGCTCAAGGGCCCCTTCCAGCGCCTTCCAGCCCTTGTCGATCGCCGGACCGTACTTGGCGCGCGGCAGCAGGCCGTGGTTCACGCCCCAGGCCAGGCCGTAGACGAAGAAGCCCGTGCCGCTGGTCTCCGGCGTCTTCTGCGGCTCCAGCAGCGAGACGGGCCAGTAGCCCTCCTCGCCCTGCAGGGTCACGATCTTGGCGGCCATCTGCTTGAAGACGGCCTCGTACCTCGGGCGACTGGGATCGTTGGCGGGCAGGTCCTGCAGGATCCGCGCGATCCCGGCGAAGGCCCAGCCGTTGCCACGGCCCCAGAAGATCTTGTGACCGTTGTCGCCGCGCCGCTTGATGAAGCGGCTGTCGCGGAAATAGAGGTGGTCGGCCTTGTCGAACAGATAGTCGTGGGTCGCCCAGAACTCGCTGTCGGCATGAGCCAGGTAGCGCTTGTCGCCGCTGACCTTGCTCAACGCCACCCAGGCCGGCGGGGCCATGAAGATGGCGTCGCTCCAGCACCAGCGGACCTGGCAGTAGGGATCGCCCTTGGCCGGCTTGGGTTCGAAGTCCAGCGAGACCTCGGACGGATCAGCCAGCACCGCGTCGAACCGAGCGCGGATGGGCGTCAGCTTGCCGGGATCCTTGGTGCGGCCCGCCGCCCAGACCCAGACCGCGCCGGTGGCGTCGGCGTCGGCATGGCGCGGACGGTGGTCGAAGCCCCACTGCTCGGCCTCGCCATGCTTCAGGATCGCGCTGGTCAGGTACGGATCCCGGGTCGCGTCGGCGAAGGTGTAGAGACCGATATAGAACGCCGCCTGGATCCAGTCGCGCGGCGCCTCGGTGTCCTTGCGAAACGCCGTGACCGGCACGTAGTCGAAGTTGTCCATATGGGCCAGCTGCCAGGCCGCGACCTTGCGGCCAGCGGCGTCGACGGCCGAACTCGGAACGCCGACAACGGCGGGCTTTTGCGCCGCCAGGGCCGGCGCGGCGGTTCCGGCCAGGATGGCGACGGCCGCCGCGGCCTTCAGCAGGGTCTTGAAGGTCATCTGAGCGTTTTCTCCCCGTTCTTTTTCTTATGCGCCCGGGCCGAGGTCGGAGACGGCCAGGACGTCCATGTCGTCGAACTCGAGGTTCTCCCCGCCCATGGACCAGATGAAGCTGTAGCTGGCGGTGCCGACGCCGCTGTGGATCGACCAGCTGGGCGAGAACACCGCCTCGCCCTCGTCCATGAACACCGCACGCGGCTCGGACGGCTCGCCCATCAAGTGCATGACCCGGCCGGGGCCGGCGTCGAAATACATGTAGATTTCGCTTCGCCGGCGATGGGTGTGCGGCGGCATGGTGTTCCAGACGTTGCCGGACTCCAGCTCGGTGAAGCCCATCACCAGCTGGCAGGTCTCGACGATGCCGGGACGGATGCTCTGGCGGATCACCCGGCGGTTGGCCGTCGAAGCATCGCCCGCCTGGATCGTGCGCGCCTCGTCGCGCCGCACCCGCTTGCTGGGATGGGCGACGTGGGCCGGATAGCTGACGAAATAGTACTTGGCCGGGTCGGCCGCGTCGTCGCTTTCGAAGGTGACCGCCTCGACGCCCCTGCCGATATAGAGGCTGTCGCGGCGCGCCATCTCGAAGCGCTCGCCGTCCAGGGTGATCCCCCCCGGACCGCCGATGTTGATCACCCCGACCTCACGCCGCTCGCAGAAGAAGCGCGAGGCCAGCTCCCGATGGGTCGGCAGGGTCAGGAGCGTGTCGGTGGGCGTGGCCGAACCGACCACCGCCCGCTCGATCTCCAGGTAGCTCAGGCCCAGCTCGCCAGGACGGAACAGACTGTCGATGACGAAGGTGTCGCGCAGTTCGCGCACCGTCATGCGGCTCATGCCGGCTCGGTCGGTGCTCTCGCGGTAATCCATCTGGACGCTCATCGGCCGTCGCCGCGAGGCGATCGATCGCCGCCCGCCGAGCCCATCGGCGGTCGCTTACCAGTGCGCATCCAGTCCCCGTTCGTGTGTGGTTGCTAAACTGACATTACCAATCCGAACCCAACGCCGTAAAGCCCGAACGCATACTGACCACCTGTCCAACGTTGTCACCAACGGTCGCAAGAACCATTCCCTTCGCGATAGGCCAATAAATTCAATCACCCAGGCCATAACAGTCAAGATAACGGCGCTACTTGACAACTGGCCAGACCAAGAGTCATCAGTTGGATATACCAATTCAACGCCAGCAACGAACTGGCGGACATAGCGCGGGAAACAAAAGGGATGACCAACCTTCGATTCTGGCTGCTCGCCTCCTCGGCGGCCGCCGTGCTCGCGGCCGCGCCCGGCGCGGCCCTGGCCCAGACCTCGACCACCGACTCAGCCCAGCTGGAGGAGATCATCGTCACCTCCACCAAGCGCGCCGAGCGCCTCCAGGACGTGCCGGTGTCGGTGACCGCCGTCACCGCCGACGTGCTGGAGCGCAACAACGTCCGCGAACTGGGCGACCTGGTGAAGCTGTCGCCGGGCTTGGTGATCAACTACGGCAGCCAGCCCGGCAACTTCAGCATCAACATGCGCGGCATCGGCACCTTCTCGAACGGCATCGCCGTCGAGTCCGACGTGGCGGTGGTTATCGACGACGTGCCGGTCGGCTTCCAGGCGGCCGCGTTCAAGGACCTGATCGACGTCGAGCGCGTCGAAGTCCTGCGCGGCCCGCAGAGCACGCTGTTCGGCAAGAGCGCCATCGCCGGCGTGCTCAACATCGCCACCGCGGCCCCGACCAAGGAATTCTCCGGCAAGGGCATGATCCTGGTCACCGACGACAGCGAGAAGCGCGCCGGTTTCACCGTGTCGGGCCCGATCAAGGACGACCTGCTGATGCGCCTGACCGTCGCCAGGAGCGACTATGACGGCAACCTCAAGAACCTGACCACCGGCAAGAACGTCAACGGCAGCGCCGGCTTCACCGCTACCGCCAAGCTGGTCTGGACGCCGACCGAGAACCTGACCCTCAGCCTGGCCCCGCGCTACAACCACAATGTTTCGAGCTGCTGCGCCAGCGCGATCACCGAGCTGACGCCGGGCCTGTTCTATCAGGGTGCGCCGGCCTTCCCGGCTACCCTGACCCTGCGCGGCATCACCTTCGACAAGAACAACCACTTCGTCCGGGCCGACGACCGGATCGGCGGCGGCAATTCGGACGTCTTCGGCACAACCGCGCGCATCGACTACGACTTCGGCGACGGCTCGATCCTGAAGGGCCACACCCTGTCGTCGATCACCGCGCACGATCGCTGGAAGATGATCGACTTCCAGGACATCGACGGCACCGACCAACCGTTCCTGCTGGGCTTCCCGGTCGCCAGTCCGTCGGGCGTCAACAGCGGCGCCCATATCGACGGCTACTTCCACGCCGACAGCTGGACCCAGGAGTTCCGCCTGACCTCGCCTGGCGACACGCGCTTCCGCTACGTGGCCGGCCTCTGGTACGCCAAGAACGACCTGGACCGCTATCTGAACCGCGGCCCGGTGCTGCAACTGGCCCGCTACCTGGCCGAAAGCACCAACGAGAACTACTCGGCCTACGCCAACGCCACCTGGGACATCACCGATAGGCTCAGCCTGACCGGCGGCGGCCGCCTGAACCGCCAGAAGATCAGCTACAAGTTCGACAAGACGATCTTCGCCAGCACGGTCCCCGGCGCTGCCACCACGCACCAGCTGTTCGGCAAGTCGGACGAGGACGACGCCTTCACCGGCAAGATCGGCGCGCAGTACAAGGTCACGCCGGACATCATGACGTTCGCGACCTTCTCGACCGGCTACAAGGGCCAGGCCTACGACCTCGTCAGCACCTTTGACGCCCGGATCGCAGCGCAGATGCCGGTGCCGCCCGAGACGGCCAAGAACTACGAGGTGGGCTTCAAGAGCAGCCTGCTGAACCGCCGGGTCTACTTCAACGCCACCGTGTTCCGGGCCGACTACAAGGGCTTCCAGACCTCGGTCACCTCGTTCCTGCCGGACGGCACGTTCCTGACCTTCCTGAACAGCGTCGGCCAGTTGCGCACCCAGGGCGTCGAGCTGGACGCCGTGGCGCGGATCACGTCGAACCTGCGCCTGAACGGCGCCTTCGCCTATACCGACGCCACGGTCGTCGATTTCCCCAACGGTCCCTGCAACAACAGCCAGCCGGCCACCGCCGACCTGCCGCTGCAGCCGGCGGGCTATGTCGGCAAGCCGGGCGAGTGCTACCGCACCCCGACCACCAACGGCCGCGTGCAGAACCTGGCTGGCAAGCGCCTGAACAACACCCCGAAGTTCAAGTTCAACATTGGCGGCCAGTACGACATCGAGCTGCCCGGTATGCCCTTCAAGGGCTTCGTCGGCGCGACCTATCGCTGGCAAGATGACGTCAACTTCTCGCTCAGCCAGGATCCGCGCACGATCCAGAAGTCGTACGGCATCGTGGACCTGAAGGTCGGCGTCACCGACCGCGAGGGCCGCTACACGGTCTCGGCCTTCGCCAACAACCTGTTCGACAAGCGCTACGCCCAGGGCCTGGGCAACGGGACGTCGGGCTACAGCAACCCGGCCATCCCGACGGCCCAGGGCCGCACCTGGTTCCCGGGCCGCGACGCCTTCCGCTACTTCGGGGCGCGTCTCGACGTGAACTTCTAGAGGCTCCTCCCCTTACAGAGCTCCCCCTGCGCGGCCGGGTCCTTCGGGATCCGGCCCTCTTTTTGAGCGGAGCGGAAGGCTACTTCGCGGCGCTGGCCGCGCGGAGGGCGATCTCCTCGCGCTTGGCCGCCAGACTCTCGCGCGTGCGCTCGATGGCTTCCAGTTCGGCGGTCAGCAGCAGGTTCTCGATCAGGCCGCCCAGGTGGGCCTGCATGGCCGCGCGGGCGGCCTTGGGATCACGGGTGCGTAGGGCCTCGACGATCTCCTGGTGCTCGTCCTTCAGCGGACGCTTCCGCACATGCCGGGCCTTTTCCAGCATCTGCATGCATAGGCGCGAGCGGTAGCGCAGGTCCCAGGTGTTCTCGACGATCCGCGCCACGGCGACATTGCGCGTGGCCTGGGCGATGGAAATGTGGAACTGGCGGTCGGCCAGTTCGGACTGCTCCTTGGTCGATTCCTCGCTGTTCATCTCGGTGACCAGGGTCTCGAGATAGGCCAGTTCCTCGTCGGTGATCAGGGTGGCGGCCAGGGCGGCGGCCTCGCCCTCGAACAGACGGCGGGCCTCGGCCTGCTCGAACGCCCCGATGTCGAGGTCCTTCACCGGCGGCGGCGGCTGGTCCAGGCGCACATAGACGCCCGAGCCCTGGCGGGCTTCCAGCAGGCCCCGCATCTCCAGGGCGATCACGGCCCGGCGCACGGTGGGACGGCTGACGCCGAAGTCGTCGGCCAGGTCGCGTTCGGATGGCAGGCGATGACCGGGCTGGAAGACGCCGCTGGCGATCGACGCGCTGATCGAGGCCGCCACCTGCTGGTAGAGCCGCGTGGAGTCCGTGGACGGGGTGCCCGAAGGGGTCGACATCGTGAGCGCCGTAGACGCGCGCCAAAGCCGGCGCGTCGCACAGGACTAACGCCGGTTCGTTCGCCTCACAAGCGTTCGCGCGCAAGTGGCCTTACCAAGACCGGCGAGCGGCCGGAGGGTAAGGACTCCGGCCGCCTTCGTCGTCCGCCCCGGGAGGAGGTTGGCGCAAGGTAAGCAGCGCCTGTGGTCGACGAGCGATCGACCGCGAGGAGGTGGAGCTCCCGACGGTCGCGCCCAAGCACCTTACCGAAACTGGCCAGGCGTGCAATCAAAATGGCCTGACCAATATTGTCAAATTTGTACGACCAATTTGAGAACGCCGACCTAGGCCGCCTGGCGCAGCCCCCAGGGATGGGCGGGATAGAACTGGGCCATCATCCGGCCGACATAGTCGACCAGACGCGGATAACGCTCGGCCTCGCGCCGCAACGGCGAGTCGAAGAAAGGCGTCATGATCGCCGCCAGCATGGCGAAGGCGGTGGCGTCGACGCCAACCGGATGACTATCGCGCATCAGATAGGCCTTGTCCTCCAGAAGCTCGTCCAGCGCTCGCAGCGACAGGGTTCCCAGCCACACCACCTCCTCGCGCAGGTGACGGCCGACGCCGACGGCGCGGACGTTCGTGGCGATCGCCTCCTGCAAACCGCGCCGCAGGTCCTCGCGCATATGCTCAGGCGCTTGGTCAAACCACCGGGCGGCGCCCTTGGCGAAGTTGGCCGGGTCCAGATGCCGGAAATAGGCCGACACCCAGCCCAGCTGGTTTTCCACCATCCGCTCGATCGCCCAGGCCTGGGCCCGCTCCTTGCCAGAGAGGCCGATGTCAAGGTCGACATCGTACCGCTGCTCGATGTGGGCGCGGATGAAGGTCGAGTCGCCGATCGCCTGGGCGGCGTCCTCGATCCACGGCAGCTGGCCCTTGGGCGCGGTCTCGCGGCTCCCCTTGGTCTTCTTGTATTTGAGGCCCGCCATCATCAGCTGGACCTCGGTCTTGGTCACGTAAGGGCTGATCTCGGGCAGCCCGAACCCGGCTCCGGCGGCGAACAGCGTGATCATCATCCCTCTCCGATCTCGAATGTCGTGGTGACCACTTGCTACCGCCAGGCTACTGCCAGCATGCTGTCAGTAGCGATCGCCGATATGTGAAGCCATGAGACGCGCCGAACGCCTTTTCCAGATCATCCAGATCCTGCGCCGCAGCCGCGCGCCGGTGACGGCCGACGCCATCGCCGCCGAGCTGGAGACGTCGAAACGCAGTGTCTATCGCGACATCGCCGCCCTGGTTGGCCAGCGCGCGCCCATCCGCGGCGAGGCCGGCGTGGGCTATGTGCTGGAGGCCGGCTTCGACATGCCGCCCCTGATGCTGACGCCCGACGAGATCGAGGCGGCGGTGCTGGGCGCGCAATGGGTGGCGGGCCGCGGCGATCCGGTGCTGGCCAAGGCGGCCAACGATCTGATCAGCAAGATCGCCGCCGCCGTGCCCGACCGCCTGCGGCCCTATGTGCTGGAGCCGGCGATCGGCGCCTCGCCTGCCTGGAAGCCCGAGACCGACCGCATCGACGTCGCCCAGGTCCGCGCCTGGATCCACGCCGGCCGCAAGATTCGCCTGAACTACAGCGACGAGGCCGGGACGGTCAGCGACCGGGTGATCTGGCCGGTCACTGTCGGCTACCGCGAGACCATCCGCATGATCATCGCCTGGTGCGAGCTACGCGAGGCCTTCCGCACCTTCCGCACCGACCGCGTCGTCGGCGCCGAGTTCCTGGAGGAACGCCACGGCAAGCGCCCGGCGGTGCTGCGCGGCGAGTGGGTCAAGTTCCGCGACGCCGAGATCGCCGCGTGGAAGCTGCGCGAAAAGACCGCCTGCTGACGGACGCTACAATCCGTGGCGCTTGGCGAAGGCCACGAACAGGCCGGGCCAGGCCGACACGGGCTTGTCGGCCGTAAACCGCAGGCCAAAGCCATGGCCGCCTTCCTCGAAGACATGCATCTCGGTCGGCACAGCCTTGGCCTTCAAGGCCGAGAACATGACCAGGGCGTTCTCTACGGGCACGGTCTTGTCGTCGGCCGCATGGATCACGATCACCGGCGACAGCCCCACCCTCACCTGCTTTTCGGGCGACAGCTCCAAGGCGCGCTCGGGCGAGGCGTCCTTGACCAGCAGTTGCTTGCGCGAGCCGGCGTGGGCGATGGCCGGGTCGGTGCTGATCACCGGATACATCAGGGCCGACAGGTTCGGCTTGGCCGGCAGCTGGTCGACGGCGTCGATCGCCGCATAGGTCGGCGCATCGAAGCGGACGGTCAGGTTGGCCGCCAGGTGCCCCCCGGCCGAGAAGCCCATGATCGCCACGCGGTCGGGCGAGAAGCCCATGGAAGAGGCCTTGGAACGGATCAGGCGGATGCCGCGCTGGGCGTCCTGCAGCGGCGCGTCGCCGCCCGCCGCCCAGCCGTCGCCGGGCATGCGGTAGAATAGCACGAAACAGGTGTAGCCGCTCTCGTTCAGCCGGCGGGCCGTCTCGTAGCCCTCCTTGTCCAGCACCACGCGCTCGTAGCCGCCGCCGGGGATCAGCATCACCGCCGCGCCGTTCGGCGTCTTCGGACGGAAGACCACCAGGGTCGGCTTGCGGGTGTGGACCTGGGCCCGATCGCGCGGGCCGCCCGGCGTGGTGCGATCGACGATCGCCTCCTCGGCCGTGACGCCTTCGCCGCCCGGCGCGCCGTTCGGCCAGAGGACGATGACCTCGGTGGGATCCGCTAGAGGGGTCTTGGACTGTTCCACGGCCGCGGCCTCCGCCTTACGCGCCGCCAGGGATCCCAGGACGCCGGTGACAAAAGCCGCAAGGGCGCCGCGACGGTTCAGCATGGGATCGAAGCCTTCTGACGGGTTGGTTGTCTGGCGCGACCCTAAAGCGGCTTCGGCCGATTTGGAAACCGGTTTCCTAGCTTCCCGCGAAGCGAAGGTGGTGCAGGACGATCCCGCTGGTCGTGGCGACGTTCAGCGAGTCGAAGCCGTTCGCCATCGGGATGCCGATGGTCCGCGCACGCGCCATGACCTCGGGCGTCAGGCCCGGCCCTTCCGCGCCCAGCAGCACCGCCGTGCGCGGCGCGGGCTTCAGGTTGGCCAGGATCTCGGTCGCCGAGGGACTGAGCGCCAGACCCTCGAAGCCGGTCGCCGCCAGCAGGTCGGCGATATCCTCACCCCGCTCCAACCGCGCCGTCGGGACCGACAGCACCGCTCCGACCGAAACCCGGATGGCCTTGCGGTATAGCGGATCGCAGCAGTCGGCGTCGAGGATCACCGCGTCGGCCCCGAAGGCGGCGGCGTTGCGATAGATGCCGCCAATGTTGTCGTGGTTGGCGACGCCGCACAGCACCAGCACCACCGCCCTCCCCGGCAATCCGGCCAGCAGATCCCGCGCCGATGTGGGCTCGGGCTTGCGGCCTACCGCCAGCACGCCGCGATGCAGGTGGAAGCCGGCGATGGCGTCCAGCACCGCCTGGTCGGCGAAGTGCACCGGCGTCTCGTCCGGCAGGCCCGCGAACACCTCGGCCAGCTTGTCCTTCCGCTTGGGATCGATCAGCAGCGACACGACGCGCTCAGGCGCGTCGCGGGCGAAGGCCCGCAGGACCGTCTCGCCCTCTGCGATGAACAGACCCTCTCGCCCGACCAGGTCGCGCTCCTTGATCGCCCGGAACGGGGCGACGGCGGGATCGTCGGGGTCGGTGACGACGCGGAACAGCGGCAAGGGGAACTCCGAAGGGCTAGCGCACCCCTCGTATCGGCAGGATCGCCAGACCGCCAGCCAGGGCCAGCCCCGCCGCCATCAGGAAGAAAACGTGGAAGTTCTCGTGGCTGGGTCCCAGGCTCCAGACGGCCAGGGCCGGCGCCAAGGCCTGGGGCAGCGTGTTGGCCAGGTTGATCACCCCCAGGTCCTTGCCCGCGTCGCGCTGCGAGGGCAGCACTTGGGTCACCAGGGCGATGTCGACGGCGCAGAAGCACCCCGCCCCGCAGCCGAACACCACATAGGCCGCCACCAGCACCGGCCAGCTGGGCGACAGCGAGAACACCACCATCGACGCGGCCAGGACCACGGCCGCCCCGAAGGCGAACAGCTTCCGGCGCCGCAGCCGGTCCGACAGCATCCCCCCAAGCATGGCCAGCGTGACGTTGGAGATGGTCGAGACGGTCGTCAGGAACGCCAGCCCCTCCTCGGCGCGACGGCCGGGGAACAGCTTCGGATAGTCCATCACGTCCTGGAGGAAGTAGAGCATGTAGCACTGCACCAGGCTCAGGGCGACCAGCACCATGAACCGCCCCAGCCACGCCAGGGCGAAGTCGGGGTGCTTGCGCGGACTGACCCACAGGCCCGAGATGAAATCCCTCAGATTGAACGGCGGCAGGTCCGCCTTGGCCAGTGGCGGATCACGCAGGCGCAGGACGAACGGCGCCAGGCTGAGCAGCAGGGCGGCCGAGATCGTCGCGTAGCGCTGCCACTCGACGACCAGGAAGCCGCCGATCACCACCGCCCCGACCGCCGTGCCGATAGGATTTCCCAGGCTGAGGAAGGCCGCGACCATGCCCTTCTGATTGTCCGGCACCCGGTCGGGCATCACCGCCACCAGGGCCGAGAAGCATAGATTGAAGGTCAGCTGGAACAGGATCACGCCGCCGATCAGGGCCAGCGGCGTCTTGGCGTTCATGATCGCCAGATAGGCCAGGGAGGCGCCGACCGCGCCCACCACCATCCAGGGCCGCCGGCGGCCGAACCGCGAGGTGGTGCGATCGCTGATCGCCCCCGCCAGCAGGTTGGCGACGCTGGCGACGATGGCGCCGTAGAAGGCCACCTGGCTCAGGACCACCGCCTTCGAGGCATGGTCGATCGACGCTGCCTTCAGGGGCAGCAGGACCTGCAGCAGGGGTTGGAAGGAAACGAAGGCCCCGATCTGGGCAAGGGTGTAGGCGGCGATGAAATTCGCGCGCACCGGCACCTTTGGCCGCGCTCCGTCGTCAGGCGCCATCTCACCTCCCCACACGGTCTTTGCGCCGCGTCGCTGTCACACTGACCGTCAGTCCCTTGCGACACAAGGGGTGGCGTGAGGTTAAGCAGGGAGTTTCCTTCCGGAAGCGACTGGCTTTAGTCTGAGGAAATGGGCGTGAGTCACAAGAAAGTCGGGGCGGACGGATGGCATCGGTGACGATTTACGACGTCGCCGCGAAGGCGGGCGTCTCCATCAAGACCGTGTCACGGGTGATGAACAAGGAGCCGAACGTTCGGCCCGCCATGCGCGACCGCGTCCTGGAGGCCGCCGGCGAGCTCGGCTACAGCCCCAACCTGTCGGCGCGCAGCCTGGCCGGCTCGCGTTCGTTCGTGGTCGCCGTCTTCGTCGACGCGGCCCTGACCATCGACCACTGGCAGAGCGAGCGCGGCGCGGACTACCTGTCCCGCATCCAGCTGGGCGCGACCCTGGTCTGCCGCGAGGCCGGCTATCACCTGTTGATCGAGCTGATCGACAACGACGGTCCGAAGGTCCGCCAGGACGTGGCCGCCTTCCTGGCCGCCCTGAAGCCGGACGGCGTGATCCTGACCCCGCCCTCCTCCGACAATCCCGGCGTGCTGGAGACGCTGGACAAGGCCGGCACGCCCTATGTCCGCGTCGGCCCCGAGCGCGCCGAGGGCCTGGGCCCGCGCGTGCACATGGACGACGTCGCCGCCGCGCGCGAGATGACCCAGCACCTGGCCGATCTCGGCCACAAGCGCATCGGCTTCATCGTCGGCGAGCCGCGCTACGGCGCCAGCCAGGCGCGGCGCGAAGGCTATCTGGAGGCGATGAAGGCGCGCGGCCTGGCCGTGGCCGACGACTGGGTGCGCCAGGGGGACTTCACCTTCCAGTCCGGGCTGGAGCAGGCCAAGGCCCTGCTGGCCCTGCCCGACCGACCAACGGCGATCTTCGCCTCCAACGACGACATGGCCCTGGGCTGCATCGCGGCGATCGCCGAGGCGGGCCTGATGACGCCGGGCGATGTCTCGGTGGCCGGGTTCGACGACAGCCCCAGCGCGCGCTTCAGCCGGCCGCAGCTGACCACCGTGCGCCAGCCGGTGGCGGAAATGTCCTCGGCGGCGGCCAAGCTGCTGATCGCGCAGGCCAGGAGCAGTGACCCGCCTGAACGGCCGGTCGACGTGCTCCTCCCCTTCGAACTGATCCACCGCGCCTCGACGGCGCCGCCGCCGAATTAGGGCCGCTCAGCGTCCCGGACGGGCGAAGGCGGCCACCCGCGCGCGGGCGGCGTGCACCGGGTTCTCGACCGGACGTTCCTGGTAGGTCGACTGATACGTCGAGACGACCTGTGGCCGCCCGCCCAGGCGGAAGGCGCCGACCCGATTCGACAGGTCCGCGGCCTCGACGCGCAGGGCGTGAGTGGCCTCGGTCGACTGCGAGACCATGGCGGCGTTGCGCTGGGTTACCTGGTCCAGCTGGTTCACGGCCGAATTGACCTGGTTCAGGGCGGTGGCCTGTTCGCTGGCCGAAGCCGCGATGGCGTTGACCAGCTCGTCGATGCCGCCGACCTTGGTGACGATGCCGCGCAAGGCCTCGCCCGTCTGGCCGACCAGTTCGACGCCCTCGCCGACCTGGCGGCTGGACTCAGTGATCAGCGACTTGATCTCCTTGGCCGCGTCGGCCGAGCGCTGGGCCAGGGCCCGCACTTCCTGAGCCACAACCGCGAAGCCCTTGCCCGCGTCGCCCGCGCGCGCGGCCTCGACGCCGGCGTTCAGGGCCAGAAGGTTGGTCTGGAAGGCGATCTCGTCGATCATGCCCAGGATCTGGTTCACCTGCTGCGACTGGGCCTCGATCTTGGTCATGGCCTCGGCGGCGCGGCTGACGATCTGACCCGAACGCTCGGCTTCCGCACTGGCCTCGCCGACGCGCGAGGACACCTCGCGAGCGCTCTTGGCGGTCCTGCCGACGGCGCTGGTCAGCTCCTCGACGGCGGCGGCCGTCTCCTCCAGCGTGGCGGCCTGCTGTTCGGTGCGTTCCGACAGGTCCTCGGCGCTGCGGGCGATCTCGTCGGCGCTGGAGCGGATGTCGCCGGCCGAATGCTCGACGGCGCGCATGGCGTCGGCCAGGGCCCCGGCGGCCTGTTCGAAGTCGACCTTCAGGCCCTGGAACTCCGGCGCCAGGTCGCCCTCGACACGCGCCGACAGGTCGCCGGCCGCCAGGCGCGACAGGGCCGAACCGATGGCCTTCACCGCCTCGGCCTGGCGACGCTCGGCCGCCTCGCGTTCGGCTTCCATCGCCTCGCGCTCTTCTTCCAGCAGGTTGAGATAGGTCGAGATCGCCAGTTCCATGTCCAGGAACACAGCCTTAGTCAGGGCTGAAAGGCCATCGGCCAGTTCGGCGTCGGATTTCGCGCCATTGAACAGACCCTTGGCGCGCTTGGCGATCACCGCCCGGATCAGTTCCTCGGCCACCAGGGCGTAGCCGCCAATGTACCATTGCGGCGCCAGGTCGGCCTCGACGTGGGCGCGCCCGATCCGCTCGACATCGCGGACATAGGTCTCGCCGTAGTCGGCCTGGGCGATCCGCCGCCAGTGCGCGGCCTGAGCGCGCTCGGCGCCGGCCATGTGGGCTTCGTCACGGAACTTGGCGCGGGTTTCGGGGAAGACGCGCACCTGGCTGTAGAAGCGTCCCAGCGCGGTCGAGATCTCGGCGTCGATCACCGGCCGGATCGCGCGCAGCGCCGAACGCGAACGCTCGTCGAAACGCATGAAAGCCATGCGCTGATCCAGCTTGGCGTGCGCGGTCATGCGTTGGGTACTCCGACTCGGACGGTAATGATGAGCTGGCGTCGTTCGTGACCGGAATCTGTTAACCAAGATTGAAGTCGGGCGCGATGCGCCCCGTGGACGCACCGATTGCGCGATCATACGGAATCCCCCCGTATTCACGGGCGTTCGGCCACGCTCTCGCCTAGAATAGAACCAAGCTGCACCTTGGCGCGTTTTGGACTTGTCAGGTCCACGGCGCGGCCTGGATATAACCAGGAAAAGACCCTCAAGGACTTCATGGCGCTTCCGGCGGACTTCACCTTGACCGAGCAGGACGGCCGCGCCGCAGTGGTCCTGTCGGGGGACTGGACCGCCCGAGGGCTGTTCGACGCCGGCCTGCGGCTGAGCGACGCGCTGTCCGCGCCGCGCGAGCTGGAACTGGACCTGACCGGGGTCAATCGCTGCGACACCGCCGGCGCCTACGCGATCCTCCGCGCGGCCGGCGATCGCCTCAAGCCCGAAACCGTGAAGGCGCGCCGCGAGGTGTCGCGGCTGCTGGAGCTGGTCGCCGCCGCCATCCAGGTCGAGCCCGAACCCACCGTGCGGCCTGGCGGCCTCCAGGCCCTGCTGGAACGGATCGGGCGCGGGGTCTTCGGCCTGTTCTCGGACGGCTACAACACCATGGTGTTCCTGGGGCACCTGCTGGTCGCCCTGGGCCGCTGCATCGCCGATCCGCGCCGCATCCGCTGGGCGCCGGTGGTGGCCCTGTGCGAGCGCGCGGGACTGGACGCCATGCCGATCGTGGCCACGACGACCTTCTTCATCGGCGCGGTGGTGGCCCTGCTGGGCGCCAACATGCTCACCGACTTCGGCGCCCAGGTCTATTCGGTCGAACTGATCGGCATCTCGGTGATGCGCGAGTTCAACATCCTGATCACCGCCATCCTGCTGGCCGGCCGCTCGGCCTCAAGCTTCGCGGCCGAGATCGGCTCGATGAAGATGAACCAGGAGATCGACGCCATGCAGGTCATGGGCGTGGACCCTTACGAGGCGCTGGTGCTGCCGCGTTTCGCCGCCCTGCTGCTGACCATCCCGCTGCTGACTTTCGTGGCCACGGTCGCCGGCCTGGCGGGCGGCATGCTGGTCGTCTGGATCGTGCTGGACCTTTCGCCGACCTTCTTCCTGCAGCGGATCGTCGACTATGTCGGGGCCACTCACTTCTGGATCGGCCTCTCGAAGGCGCCGGTGATGGCGGCCGTGGTCGCCGCGATCGGCTGCCGCCAGGGCATGGAGGTCGGCAACGACGTCGAGTCCCTGGGCCGACGCGTGACCGCGGCGGTGGTGCACGCCATCTTCGCCATCATCCTGATCGATGCGGCCTTCGCTCTGGTCTACATGGAGCTGGACATATGACCGGCCCCGCCCCCGTCGCGGCGACGCCCGAGATCGAACGCGACTCCGAGACCTATCCGATCCAGGTGCAGGGCCTGGTCTCGTGCTTCGGCGACAACGTCGTGCACGACGGCCTGGACCTGAAGGTCGAGCGCGGCGAGGTGCTGGGCGTGGTCGGCGGCTCGGGCACTGGCAAGTCGGTGCTGCTGAACACCATCATCGGCCTGAAGGCCCCCGACGGCGGCACGGTGCGGCTGTTCGGCGGCGACATGCGCACGGCGTCGCGCCGGCGCTGGTCGTCGGTCGAGCGGCGCTGGGGCGTGCTGTTCCAACAGGGCGCGCTGTTCTCGAACCTGACGGTGCGCGAGAACGTCTCCGCCCCGCTCCACGAGCATACCCGCCTGCCCCGGCGCGAGATCGAGGAGATCGCCGACCTGAAGATCGCCATGGTCGGCCTGCCCGCCCGCGCCGCGACGCTGAAGCCCGCCGAGCTGTCGGGCGGCATGCGCAAGCGCGCCGGCCTGGCCCGGGCCCTGGCGATGGACCCCGAGCTGCTGTTCCTGGACGAGCCGACCGCCGGCCTCGACCCGATCGCGGCCCAGGCCTTCGACGCCCTGATCAAGGACCTGTCCGACAGCCTGGACCTGACCGTCTTCATGATCACCCACGATCTGGACAGCCTCTACGCCATCACCGACCGCGTCGCCGTACTGGCCGACAAGAAGGTCGTGGCCGTGGCGCCCGTGCGCGAGCTCGAGCGTTCCGATCATCCCTGGATCAAACAGTACTTCCTGGGCCCACGAGGACGCGCCGCCGCGACCTCCGAGGATCCGGCCGAGGCGAGGAACGACGACTGATGGAAAGAAACGCCAACTACGCCCTGGTCGGCGCGATCACCTTGGCCCTGTTCATGGGCCTGATCATCTTCGCGGTCTGGCTGGCCAAGATCAGCTTCACGCGCGACTACGACCTCTACGACATCCTGTTCATCGGTCCGGTTCGCGGCCTGTCTCAGGGCGGCGAGGTGCACTTCAACGGCATCAAGGTCGGCGAAGTCACCCGCATCGAGCTGGACAAGAGCGACCCCAACCGCGTGATCGCCCGGGTGCGCGTCACCTCGGACGTGCCGATCAAGGTCGACAGCTACGCCACGCTGGAGCCGCAGGGCATCACCGGCGTCAACTACGTCCAGATCACCGCCGGCTCGCCGAACAAGGAGTTGCTGAAGGACACCGTCAAGAACGGCAAGGTGCCCGTCCTGCGTAGCCAGCGCAGCACCCTCTCCGACCTGCTGGAGGGCGGCGGCACGGTGCTGACACGCACCATCGAGGCCCTGGACCGAGTCAACCGGGTGCTGTCCGACAAGAACATCAAGACCTTCAGCGCCTCGCTCAGCGACGTCCAGGCGGTCACCGCCGAGCTGCGCGAGCGCAAGGAGATCATCGCCGACGCCCAGAAGGCGCTGCAGAGCATCGACCAGACCGCCCAGTCGATCACCGAGCTCTCCAAGAGCGCCAACGGCCTGGTCGACGGCGACGCCAAGCGCACCCTGAAGGAACTGGGCGACGCCGCCGCCGAGCTGAAGGCCGCCGCCAAGGATGCGCGCGGCATGGTCTCCAAGCTGGAAGGCCCGACCACGGACTTCGCCAGCACCGGCCTGCCCCAGCTGTCGTCGGCCATCGTCACCCTGCAGTCGGCCGCCGAGTCCCTGGATCGCCTGGTCGGCGACGTCGAACAGAACCCTCGAGGCTTGGTCGGCAAGGCGCCCGCCAAGGAAGTGGAGGTCAAGCCGTGAGCTCGATGATGAAGACCCTTGGCAAGGCCGCTGGCCGCCTCCTGATCGTCACGGCGCTGGCCGCCAGCCTGTCCGGCTGCATCAGCGTCTTCCCGAAGACCAAGCCTTCGACGCTGTATCGCTTCGGCGAGAGCGACGTGAGCGTGCCCAAGGGTCCGCCGGGGGCGATGTTCGGCGTCCTGAAGGCGCCCTCGGCCTTCACCCGGGCCGCCGCCGGCGACCGGATCATGACCAGCAGCAACGGCGAGGTCGCCTATGTCGCCAGCGCGCGTTGGGTCTCGCCCGCGTTCGTGCTGTTCGAGGAGGCCGTAGCCCGCGCCTTCCAGAACGACCCAGGCCGCGCCCGCCTGATCGCGCGCGGCGAGGTGGCCAAGGCCGATCTCGTGCTGCGCCTGGAGGTGCGGACCTTTGAGGCCGACTACGTCAACGGGCCCAAGGCCGCGCCTGAGATCGTCGTGCGGGTCCGTGGGGTCCTGAACCGCAGCAGCGACCGCGCCCTGGTCGGCGACCAGGTGTTCGAGGCCCGCGTGAAGGCTGTTGACAACCGTGTCTCGGCTATCGTTCCGGCCTTCGACCAGGCCGTGGCCAAGGTGCTGGGCGACATCGTCGCCTGGACCAACGCGGCCGGGCCAGGCCTGAAGAGCTAGAGCGCGTCCAGGGGCTCGGTCACCGGGCCATAGCCCGCGTTCTCCTGGATCCGCAGGATGGGACCGTCGACCCAAGGCTCGACGGTCACCAGTTCGCGCGCCGCCGCGCGCGCCACCGCGTCGCCGGGATCGGCGCTCTCGGCCAGCAGCTGCAGATTCATGCGTGTGGGGAAGATCACCTTGCGCTCGCCCGACGAGGCCAGCGCCAGCGCCCTGTCCGGCGCGATCCACTCGGCGTCGACCGCCTCGTGGCCGTCGCAGATGGCCTGCTGGGCCAGAGGCGCATGGGCGACGTAGAACCAGGTGTCGAACCGCTTGGGCATCAGCCTGGGCGTGATCCAGCGGGCGAAGATGGTCAGGGCCGAGAGATCCAGCTTCAGCCCCAGGTCCTCGACCACGTCGATGAAGGCGACTTTGTCCTCGGCTACCGCCGCCCGGACGTCCTTGGCCGCCTCGCCCGCGTAGAAGGCGCCGTCGCGGTCCCGAGCCAGCAGCACCCCGGCTTCCTCATAGGCCTCGCGGATGGCGGCGATGCGCAAGGCCGCATCGTCCGGGCTGGTGTCGTCGAAGCCTAGCGCCAGTTCCCGCCAACGCGGATGGCTGTCGCCCTGGTGGCTCTTGCCGCCCGGAAACACCAGGGCCCCGGCCGCGAAGTCGATCTGATGATGCCGCTTGACCATCAGCACCTCGAACGAGGGCGCGTCCCGAAGCAGCAGTATGGTGGCGGCGAGGCGGACCCCACCCGGCGTCGAGTCAGACATGCCGCAAGTCTGGCGCCGCTCCGCGCGCTTGCACAGACATCTTTCGAACGCCCGTTTGGTCTTGGAGCCTAGGCCGCCCCCTGCCCCTTGCGGTCGCCGCGGCGCTTGTTGCTGCTGCGGTCCATCCGCTCCATCAGGTACTCGCTGTCCTCGCGCGAGACCGCATGCGACGAGGTCAGGAAGCGCTGGATCATGCGTTCCTGGAAACGTTCGCGATCATGCGCGCCGCCGTCGAACTCGAGCCCGTGGAAGGCGTCGACGCCCGCGCGGAAGGCCGAATGGAGACGCGGCGGCAGGCCCGCGCGCTCGCAGATCGCCTTCAGGCCCAATGGACCCGCGTCATGGATCATCAGCCAGGTGCGATGGTGCGGTACGCCGGCCAGCTCGGCCACGGCCCACTCGAAGAAGTTCATGTGACCATGGGCCAGGGCCCGCAGGATCAGCGAGGGCGACAGGCGGCCCGCCCGTTGCAGGTGCGCGACGAAGGCCCGAGGGTCGGCGGCTCGGCCGGCCTGGTCCACCAGGTCGATCGTGGCCCGCTCCTTGGCGCCGAGGATCAGCTCCAGGGTCCGTTCGGCCGAAAGGTTGTGATTGACCAGGATGTGGTCGCGCAGCTGCTCGCCGACCATTTCGATCAGGCGCTCGCTGACGGCCATCGGCAGGATCGCGCGATAGGCGACGGCCTGCAGCACCTGTTCCGACTTGGAGAAGCGGTCCAGGGCCTTCTGCAGCGTCACTTCCGAGAAGCGGGCGTTGTCGTTGGCGCAGGCCGTGGCGACCACGTCCTCGCCCCCCTGCTCGACCAGCATCGAGGTGACGCGGGTCGACAGCTTCGGGCGCTTGGCCACCGCCATCTGGCGCACCGGACCGCCGACACGGACGATCTCCATCAGGTCGTTGTCGCTGAAGACCGGCGAGAAGCTGATGATCGGCAGGCAGACGCTCTCGACGTCACGCGCCAGACGATTGGCGACATCGGCCGGCAGGGCCATCGAGTTCTTCAGCGTGACCGCCAGGGCGCGGCGCACCAGCTCGGCGGCGTCGGCCGCCATCACCCGCAGGATGTCGTGCGCGACCTGGCGCTCCTCCTCGCTGAGGGCGGCGCGGTCGATGTTCCGGCAAAGCTTGTGGGCGGCCAGCGCGCGCTCGTCAGGCGTCGCGCCCTTCACGAGCATGCGGATGTCGGATTCGGTCAGTGCAGCGCGTGTGGTGGCCATGGTTCGCCCGCCCGAAGCTATGCGTGGAGTCGCATGGTCGGCCGTTAGGCTTAATGATTGTTTGCGCCAGGAAGCTGTGGATTAACGATAGCCCGTAACCGGGATCCAACCACGCTCCCCTAAGGTGCGCTCTCAATCGAAAGGAGCGCGACCTTGCTCGCCGAGCGCCGCCTGAAAGCAAGCCCCACGGACGGCGCTCAACTCGCCAAGGCGCTGGACGCCCAGGCCGCGCTTTTGCCTTACGCGCTGGGGGTTTTCGCGGTCAGCCTGCCCCTGTTCGTGTGGGTCGGATCCTTCGCGGCGAACCGTCTTTGGATGAGCGCCAGCTTCGCGGTCTTCGCCATCAACTGGGGCGCCTTCTACGCCGTGGTGAACTGGCTGCGCGACGAAGCGTCGCAAGAGCTTAACCGGCGAGCCCGGATCCAGGTTCTCGGCGGCTTGATGTGGGCGATGAGCGTCGTGCAGATCTCGATCCTGGCCCAGGGCGCGGGTCCCGCGCGCGAAACCCTGCTGATGCTGGCCACGGCCGGCGCGGTGGTCTGCGCGTTCTTCGCCGCGCCCTACCTGCCTGCCCTGTTGACCATCGCGCCGTTGGCGGCGGCCGGTCCGGTAATCGCTCAGTTCTCGCATCCGAAAGGCCATCAGGCTGGCGTGATGACTTGGGGAGCGTCGGCCCTGGCCTTGACGCTGGGCATGATCCTCAACCGCATGTTCCGCCGTCAGCACGACCTGGCCGTCGCCCATGAACGGCTGGTCGAGGAGCGCCTGAGCGTCCTGGAAACGGCCGAGCGCACCGCCCGCTCCAAGTCCGACATCGTCGCCACCCTCAGCCACGAGATCCGCAACGGCCTGACCGGCGTCACCCACGTCCTGGCCGCCGCCGCCGGCCGGGGCGGGCGCGCCCTGCCCTCGCGCGAGCAGTTGAACGCCGCGCTGGACGCCGCCCAGGACCTGATGTCGGTCCTGAACGCTACGCTCGACTCCGAGACCGCCGAATCCGGCCGCCTCAGCGTCGAGACCCGCCCGTTCGATCCCGTCCGCCTGGTCCAGGACCTGGTGCTGCTGGACAAGCCGCACGCGGCGACCAAGGGGCTTGAGCTGGCGATCCATGTCGATCCCCTGCTGCGCGGGCGCGACAGGGGCGCGACAGTCGCCGACGTCATGCGCACCCGCCAGATCATCACCAATCTGCTGGGCAACGCGGTCAAGTACACCGTGCGCGGCCGGGTCGAGGTGCGCCTGGAGCTGCGCGACAACCAGGTCGCCATCGAGATCGCCGACACCGGCCCCGGCCTCTCGGCCGAGGAGATGGAGCAGGCCTTCGAGCCCTTCCGCCGCATCGAACGCACCGGCGCCGGCGTCAATGGCGCGGGCCTGGGCCTGTCGCTGTCGCGTCAGCTGGCCCGCCTGATGGGCGGCGCGCTGGAGGCCCGCAGCGCCGTGGGCGTCGGCAGTTGCTTCACCCTCTCCCTGCCGTTCGATCCCGCCGCCGAGTGCGATCTCACGCAAGAGCTCGAGGCCGTGACCACCGAGGCGCCGGGCGCGCAGCGCTACTTGCGCATCCTGATCGCCGAGGACGACGCCCTGAACGCGGCCATGCTGCGCGCCATTCTCGAGCAGCTGGGCCACCAGGTCGTCCACGCCCAGAACGGCCGCCGCGCCGCCGACCTGGCCAGGATCGCCGAGTTCGACCTCCTGATGCTGGACCACCGCATGCCGGTGCTGGACGGTCCCGGCGCCGCCGCCTCGCTGCGCGAGGCCGAGGGCCCCAACCGCGCCGCGCCCATCGTGGCGATCATCGACGGCGATGGCGAGGAAGCCTCCGAATTCCTGAACGCTGGCGCCGACATCGTCCTGCGCAAGCCGGTCAGCGTGGCCGCCGTCGCGCGCGCCCTGGCCGACGCCGCCGCCCTGAACCGGAGCGAGGCCAAGCCCGAGGCTGCCTGACCGGTCCGCTCCGACCAAGTTTGACAAGTCGGGTCGCGGGTGGAGAATGGCCCATGTTCTCGCGCCCGACCTTCCGGCGTTTTCGCCATCACGGCGGTAGCCTGCTCGCAGGCTCCTAGCCCCGAACCGTCCGCGCGCCCGTCGCGGGCGTTCGGGGCGAACATCACTCATCCCGCCATCCGACGGTCGCCGCTGGCGCGCCGTCGCGCCTGAACATCCTTATGCCTGGAGCTTCCCATGCTCGCGCAAGCGGACGCCATCGCACGTCCACACCTCATCATGGCCGAGACCGAGGTCGAACGCCTGTCCACCCTGGCCCTGCAGATGGAGCAGGCCGCGCCACTGGCGGCCGACATGCTGCTGCGGGAGATCGACCGCGCCGAGGTCCGCCCGGACGCCGAGATGCCCGACCATGTCGTCCGCATGCGCTCGACCGTGCGGTTCGAGGACGACGCCCATGGCGCGGCCCGCTCGGTGCTGCTGGTCTATCCCAAGGAGGCCGACATCGCGGCCGGCAAGATCTCGGTCCTTTCCCTGGTGGGCGCGGGCCTGATCGGGCTTTCGGTCGGCCAGTCGATCCAGTGGCCCGATCGAGACGGCCACGAGCGGCTGCTGCGCATCCTCAAGGTCGAGCCGCCCGGTCGCGTCGTCTTCTAGGTTTCCTGGCGTCCTGGTTGAAAGGCTTGCCGCTGGGTAAGCCTTTCCAATCCTCGTCCCGATCCGCACACTCTCCGCAACGAGAAAAGATGGGAGGATGCGATGCTGGAGGGACTGCGTGTCGTCGAGCTGGCGACCTACATCGCCGCTCCTGGCGCGGCGGGGATCATGGCCGACTGGGGCGCCGAGGTGATCAAGGTCGAGTCGCCCGAGGGCGACCCGATGCGGCGTTTCTTCGACACCATCGGCTCGGACCAGGACGCGAACCCGATCTTCGAGCTGGACAACCGCGGCAAGCGGGCCGTCGTGCTGGATATCCGCGCCGACCTGGGCCGCGAGGCGCTGAAGGCCCTGGCGGCGACCGCCGACATCTTCCTGACCAATGTCCGTCCCGCCGCCCTGGCCCGCGCGGGCCTCGACTACGAGGCGCTGAAGGCGGTCAATGCGCGCCTGATCTATTGCAGCCTGACGGGCTACGGCCTGACCGGTCCCGACCGCGACAAGCCGGGTATGGACGTGGCCGCCTTCTGGTCGCGAGCCGGCGTTGGATCGATCACCGCGCCGAAGGGGGCTGAGCCCTTCCCGATCCGCACGGGCATGGGCGACCACGTCACCTCGCTGGCCACCGTCTCGGCGATCCTGGCGGCGGTGCACGAACGGACGCGGACGGGCGTCGGGCGGCTCGTCGAGACCTCGCTGCTGCGCACCGGCGTCTACGCGATCGGCTCGGACATGGCGATCCAGCTGCGCTTTGGAAAGCTGGCCTCCACGCGCGGCCGGCGCGAGGCGGTGCAGCCACTGGCCAACTTCTACAAGACCGCCGACGGTCGCTGGATCTGTCTTCTGCCACGTCAGGGCTCGGTCGACTGGCCGCGCATCGCCGCCGCCGCCGGGCGCCCCGAACTGGTCGACGATCCACGCTTCGCCTCGGCCAAGGCCCGTCGCGAGCACGGCCAGGTCCTGGTCGACATCCTGGACGAGGCCTTCGGAGCCATGGCCTACGAAGACGCCGCCACCGCCCTGGACGCCGGCGACATCACCTGGGCGCCCTACCAGACCCCGCGCGAGCTGGCGGTCGACGCCCAGGCCGAGGCGGCTGGCTGCTTCGTCGACACGCCCGACGGCGCGGGCGGAACGTTCAAGGCCCCGGCCGCACCCGCGCGTTTCCCGGGGGCCGAGGACGGTCCGCGCGGTCCTGCACCGAAGCTGGGCGCGGACACGGCGGCGGTGTTCAGGGAACTGGGTTGGTCGGAAGAGCAAGTCGCGGCGCTGACTAGCGCTGCTTGACCTTGTCGTTGGCGTCGGCCAGCACGCGCAGCATCTCGGCCGAGAACATCGAGCTGGCCAGGCGCTGACCGCCGCCCATGCTGCTGGTGTCCCCGAACGGATTGCCGACATCCTGCGAGCCGCGCAGGATCAGGTCGACCACCGCCTCCTGTTGGCGGATGTGCTCCAGGCGCCGACCGGTCGCGTACTGCAGGAAGCCCTGGTCGGGCTCGACGATCGGCGCGGAGGGACCTGGATCGACGCGCGTGGCGCCGCCGGTCTTGGTCAGGTTGGCGTAGACCTCGCCCACCGTGGCGGCGCGGCCGTCCTTGTAGAAGATCGAGCGGTTGGCCTGGGCGGCGTCCGGGAACATGGCCGCGGCGTTGGCGCCGGGCGAGGCGGTCGCCGCCTCGATCAGCCGGGCCGAACCCGACGGACCTAGGAAGTGCGCGGCGTAGAGCTCGCCGGCCGTCGGAGAGCGCCCCACCCGTCCCCGCAGGTACGAGGCGTGGTCCGAGGCCAACTCGCCGGCCATCAGCGAAGCGGCGTGCGGGTCGGTCTTCAGGCTCAGCACGGCCTTGCGGGCCTCGTCGCCGTCGACGCGGTAACGGCCGTCCGCCCCTTGGGTGATCAGGTCGGCGTAGCGGGCGTAGCCGTACTTGGACCCATGTTTCTTCAGCGTGGAGAGCCAGGTCTGGTCGACGAACTGGAAAAGGCCCGAGGCCGACGAGGTCCGCGCCTTGGCGGCCGGATTGAAGCCGCTTTCGCGCTTGGCCGTGCCCATCAGGAACGTGAAGTCGACTCCGGTCGCGCTGGAGGCGCGCTGGATCGCCGACTCGACGACGCTGCGAATGGAACCGACCGCGGGCATGGGTCTCAGGAGTCAGCGATCATGGTTAATGCAGGATTAACCACGTTCTCGCGGCTCTATCCGGGGACGAGATGCCGCACCCGATCTTACGGGCGTAACAAAATCGCCAAGTAGATTACGATTGTCAATTTACAGCGGAAGCCATCCATGCTGACCTGATTTCACAGATGTAGTTTCATCTAGGAGGTCCGCATGGCCCTGGCTCTCAACCCCAACGGCTCCGGCATTCCCGGCCTGGACGACGCGCCGCGCAAAAGCTCGAAAGCGCTGCTGATCGGCCTGGGCGTCTCGGGCGCGCTGCATATCGGGCTGATCGGTTACCTGGCGTATCAGAAGTGGGTCAATCCGCTGCCGCCGATGGTGGAGGATCCGGGTATCATTATCGAGCCCACTCCGTTGGCGCCGAAACCACCGCCGCCTCCGCCGCCGAGCAATGAACGTCCGCCGCCTTCGAATCCGATCAAGGTCCACCCGCCGGTCACCACGCCGATCAGCCCGCCGGAAGTCCTGCCGGTAAAGACCCTGGATGTGCCGGATGGTCCTGCTGTCAGCGGCCCACCGACATTCACGGCCGACCCGCCCGCGCCCCCGGCTCCGCCCGCGCCGCAGCCCAAGGTCATCACCCGCGCCAACTGGCTGAAGATGCCGTCGGCCGACGACATGGCTCGCTACTATCCGGACGGCGCGGTCCGCGGCGGGGTCTCGGGCCTGGCGACACTGAGTTGCGCGGTGACCGTCAACGGCTCGGTGCGTGACTGCGCCGTGGTCTCGGAGACTCCGGCCGGCCAGGGCTTCGGCGGTGCGGCGCTGAAGCTGTCGCGCTTCTTCAAGATGAAGCCGCAGATGGAGAACGGCGAACCGGTCGATGGGGCGACCGTGCGCATCCCGATCCGGTTCAACGCGGGCGCCTAAGCCCTCCTCCGGCGTTGAAACGGCGGCCGGGTCGCGCCTTCCGCGACCCGGCCAAACTTGTCCTCAGTAGCTCTTGGGCAGGCCCAGCACGCGCTCGGCGATGAAGTTCAGGATCATCTCGCGGCTGACCGGCGCGATGCGGGCGATCATCGCCTCGCGGAAGTAGCGCTCGACGTCGTACTCCTTGGCGTAGCCCATGCCGCCGTGCGCCAGGACCGCGTTCTCGCAGGCATGGAAGCCCGCCTCAGCGCCCAGGTACTTGGCGGCGTTGGCCTCGGCCCCGCAGTCCTTGCCCTGGTCGTAGAGCGCGGCCGCCTTGAAGGCGAGCAGGTTAGCGGCCTCGAGCTCGGCCCAAGATTTGGCCAGCGGATGGGCCACGCCCTGGTTCTTGCCGATCGGCCGACCGAACACGACGCGCTCGTTGGCGTAGGTGGTCGCCTTGGCCAGCGCCGCGCGGCCCAGGCCGATGGCCTCGACGGCGAACAGCACCCGCTCGGGATTGAGGCCGTGCAGCAGGTACGAGAAGCCCTTGCCCTCCTCGCCGACCAGATCCTCGGCCGGGACGAACAGGTCCTCGATGAAGAGCATGTTACACTCGACGGCCTTGCGGCCCATCTTCGGGATCGGCTTGGCCTCGATCTTCTCGCGGTCGGTGTAGAACAGCGACAGGCCCTGGGTCGGCTTGGCGCACTGGTCCTTGGGCGTGGTGCGGGCGATGATCAGGATCTTGTTGGCGCGCTGGGCTCCGGTGGTCCAGATCTTCCGACCGTTCAGACGATAGCCGCCGTCGACCTTCTCGGCCCGGGTCTCCAGGCTGGAGGTGTCCAGGCCCGAGTTCGGTTCGGTCACGGCGAAGCACATCTTGTCCTCGCCCGAGATCAGCCGGGGCAACAGGCGCTCGCGCTGCGCGTCCGTGCCGAACTTCACCAGCGGCATCGGCCCGAAGATGTTGAGGTGGATGGCCGAGGCGCCCGAGAAGCCCGCCCCCGACTGGGCCACGGTCTGCATCATCACGGCGGCCTCGGTGAGGCCCAGGCCAGCCCCGCCCACGCTCTCCGGCATGGCCACGCCCAGCCACCCCCCTTGAGCGATGGCGGCGACGAAGTCCTCGGGGAAGTTTCCGGTCTCGTCGGTGCGGCGCCAGTATTCGTCATCGAAGGCGGCGCACACCTTGGCCACGCCCTCGCGGATGGCTTCCTGCTCTTCGGTCAACCAGAATCCGGACATCCGGCGCTACTCCCCTGCGCGATCTGCTTCTTGGCTCTCGGGCTCCTCGAAGCGGCGCGCGTCCATGGCGGCGGCGTCGGGGCCCGGGTTATCGCCATTCAGATACGCCGCGACCATTTCGGCCACAAGCGGCGCGAGCAGCCAGCCGTTGCGCCGCGCGCCGACGGCCAGCAGCACGCCGGGTGCGGCGCTCCACCCCACCAGCGGCAGGCCATCGGGCGTGGTGACGCGCACGCCGACCTCGACCTCGGCCTGGTCCAGGTCGAGGTCCGGACGCAGGGCCCAGGCGGCCGCGCGCAAAGCCTTAGTCGCCGAGGCGTCGGGCGAAAGGTCGTCTCGGCCGGCCTCCATGGTGGCGCCGACGGCCAGCATCTCGCCCGGCGCCAGATAGACCCCCTCGCCCCGCACCACCGCCGCGTCGCCGGCCGTCGCGTCGGTCCGCAGGATCTGGCCCTTGATCGGGGTCAGGGCGGTGGTCTCCGGGGCTAGGCGCCCGTCGCGCGCGCCCGGGCCGGTGGCCAGCAGCAGCACGTCGAAAACTTCAACAGCGCCGTCGACCAGGCGCAGGGCGCCAGGCGCGAACGACTCGACCGCGCGCGCTTCGAAGCGAGCGCCGGCGGCCTCGGCGGCGGCGCGCAAGGTCTCAAGCGCCGGCCGCGCCTCGATGCGCCAGTCTTCTCGAATCGTCTCGTCGGCCGGCAGACCCAGGTCGCGCAGGCGCTGACCGACTTGGCCCCGCCAGGCCTCGGAGCCCTCGATTCGGACGCCGGCCCGGACGATCTCAATTCCCAGGCTCTCGGCGAAGGCAGGCCACAGGTCGCGGGCGCGGCGCATCAGGTCCAGGTGATCGCGCGAAGCCGGATCGAACAGGGCCTCGCTGACCGGCGCCAGCATGCCGGCGGCCACGCCCGAGGCGTTGTCGCCCGCCGGCGCCGGATCGAAGACGGTGACGGAAAAGCCCGCCCGCGCCAGACGCAGCGCCGCGGCTGATCCCAAAGCCCCGGCCCCGGCCACGGCGATACGCGCGCCTGTTTGAACTTTCATGGCGCGCAGACACCTTCCGGGAACGCGGACGTCAAGTCCGGAACGACCACGTCGGGCGCGACGGCCAATCATCGTTAACGGTAGTAAATCGAGCGCGACACTTTGGCGCGAAGACCCGTTCCGTGCACGCCCGGACGTGACGACGCGGCCAAGCTCGGTCTATATCCGTTAATATTGGCGCGAGGCCGCTTGCGCGGCGTTGGAGGGAATTGAGGCGGATGAACGATCGACCCGCAGCCGAACCGGCCCACCCCGTTGATCTGTATGTGGGCGCTCGACTGAGAATCCGCCGCAAGATGATGGGCCTGAGCCAGACCCAGGTCGCCGACGCCCTCGGCATCACCTTCCAGCAGATCCAGAAGTACGAGCGCGGCGCCAATCGCATCAGCGCCAGCAAGCTGTACGACGCGGCCAAGCTGCTGCAGGCCCCGGTGTCCTACTTCTTCGAAGGCCTGGACGAGACCGACGGCGGCATCGACGACGGCTTCGCCCAGCGCATGACCGAGTTCGTGTCCACGCCGGAAGGCCTGGAACTGGCCAGCCTGTTCCCGCGCCTGGCCGATCGTCGCTTGCGCCGGCGGGTCGTCGACCTGGTCCGCGCCATGGTGGACGACGAGGCCCCGTAGCCACGAACTCGCCTCTGAAAGTGAGCAAAGAAAGCCCGCGCACCGGTTCGGTGACGCGGGCTTTCCTTTGGGCGAAACGACCGCCGCGACTCGACTCGTCGCTCCGCACACGAAGTAAATTCTTACTTTGAAGCCACGCCTGGCGCCGCCGCCCGCCTAGCGAACGAACGTTCATCGCCGAGCGTCGTTCAATTCGCAGGCAAGCCGCTCGCGGGCGCCCTTCCCCGTATCGGCTTGTGTCCGTACCGACACGAAAAATCGTCATGGTGCTCTCGAGCGGTTTCGTAACCGCGACGAGGGGACACACATGGTTTCGATGAAGCGATTGGCGGCGGGGGCCGCCCTTGGCGCAATGGCGCTGGCGATGGGAAGCGCGGTCTATGCTCAGGAGACCACCGCCTCCCTTCACGGGCAGGTAAACAACAATGGCGTGGCGGTGCCGAACGCCAGCGTCACCGTGCTGCACACGCCTTCGGGCACCCGCAGCGCCACCATGACCGGGGCCAGCGGCGCGTTCGACGCGCGCGGCCTGCGGGTGGGCGGCCCGTACACGGTGACGGTCACCACGCCGGATGGCGGGACCAAGACCTACACCGACCTCTTCCTCAGCCTGGGCAAGACCACCGACCTGGCCGTCGAACTGGGCGACAGCGCCGAGGTCGAGGCCGTGGTGGTGTCGGCCGCCAGCCGCGCCAACAACGACCAGGGACCCAAGACCGTCCTGAACCGCGACGATCTGAACTCGGTCGTGGCCGTGACCCGCGACCCGCGCGACTTCGCCCGGCGCGACATCCTGGTCGCCCAGGATCTGGCCGGCTCCCGCGCCGGCACCAACGGCGGCGGCATCTCGATCGCCGGCTCGAACCCACGCTTCAATCGCTTGGCGGTCGACGGCGTGTCGGCCCAGGACAATTTCGGCCTGGCCCAGGGCGGCATGAGCACGGCGCGTGGTCCGGTCACCCTGGACGCCGTCGAGCAGTTCTCCGTCGCGGCCGTGCCGACTGACGTCGAGAACGGCGACTTCGTCGGCGGCGCCCTGAACCTGGTGCTGCGTTCGGGCGGCAACAGCTTCCACGGCGTCGGGTTCGTCAACTACCTGAACGAGGGCATGGTCGGCCGTCACTACAGCAAGACCCGCGTGCCTCAGACCATCAGCCAGAAGAACTACGGCGGGTTCCTGTCGGGCCCGATCATCAAGGACAAGCTGTTCTTCGCGGTCAGCTACGAGACCTACAAGACCCTGGACACGACCCAGTTCGGCGCGCCGGGTTCGGGCGCGGTCAACACCTTCTCGAACGGTCTGACCCAGGCGACGATCGACTCGATCGTCAGCACCTACAACAACAACTACGCCAGCGACTACGCCCTGGGCTCGATCCCGCTGACCCAGCCGGTCATGGACAAGAAGTACTCGGCCAAGATCGACTGGAACATCAGCGACAAGCACCGCGCCAGCCTGACCTATCGCTACGCCGAGAGCAGCTCGTTCCAGCGCACCGACCTAGCCGCCGGCGTCGCCGCCCTGTCGTCGCACTGGTACCAGCAGGAAAACAGCGACGAGGCCACGACGCTGGAAGTCCACTCCAACTGGACCGACAACCTGTCGACCACGCTGAAGGCCACCTATCGCGACTATCGCAACGGTCAGAACCCGCCCGGCGGCCAGAACTTCTCGGACGTGCGCATCTGCGCCGCCCCGACCTCGGACGCCACCCTGACCAGCTGCGCGGCCGGCTTCTCGCAGGTCTATTTCGGCCCTGACCAATTCCGCCACGCCAACGCCCTGGACGAGCAGGAGACCCGCTACCAGGCGGTGGCCGAGTACAGCTGGCGTGAGAACCGCTTCAAGTTCGGCGCCCAGGCCCGCAAGGCCGACGTGTTCGACGTCTTCGTGCCCAACGCCCGCGGCCAGTACTATTTCGACTCGATCGCCGACTACCAGGCCGGCAAGGCCAGCCAGCTGATCTACGCCAACTCGGTGACGGGCAACCCGAACGCCGCGGCGTTCGACAGCACCTACTGGACCTATTCGACCTTCGCCCAGGACACCCTGGACATCACCGACGACCTGCAGGTCTCGGCGGGCGTCCGCTTCGACTGGTACGACGAGCCGGACCGTCCGATCCTGAACCCGAACTTCACCAGCCGGAACGGCTTCACCAACCA
This sequence comes from Caulobacter segnis, assembly GCF_019931575.1. Classification (NCBI taxonomy): domain Bacteria; kingdom Pseudomonadati; phylum Pseudomonadota; class Alphaproteobacteria; order Caulobacterales; family Caulobacteraceae; genus Caulobacter; species Caulobacter segnis. Next base: position 3,409,199 of record NZ_CP082923.1, read on the forward strand.
GAAGACCATCGACGGCCTGCATGTCTTCATGCCGCGCGTCTCGGCCGACTGGAAGGCGACCGACAACCTGCGCTTCACCGGCGGCTTCGGCCTGTTCGCGGGTGGCTCGCCAGACGTGCTGACGGGCATTTCGTTCTACAATACCGGCTACGCCACCAGCCAGGTGACCATCCAGCGCAACAGCAACGGCACCTTCACCGAGACCGGCGGCACGCCCGGCTTCACCCAGGCCATCGGCTCGACGGCGCTGGACGGCCTGAACACCGACAGCAAGTTCGGCCTGGCCGTGCCGGCCGTCGTCCAGCAGCTGCAACAGGGCACGCTGACCGGCTCGCCGACCATCCCGCCGCTCAGCGAGGTGATCGCCCTGTCGCCCAGCTTCGAAATGCCGGGCCAGTGGAAGCTGTACCTGTCGGGCGAATGGCGCGGTTCGGGCAAGTGGACCGAAGGCTGGACCGCCACGGTCAACTACATCGCCACCCAGGCCAAGAACGAGATCACCTATTACGACAGCCGCGCCCAGCCGCTGGTGATCAACGGCGTCCAGCAGTTCCTCCCAGACGGCCGCATCCGCTATGACGGCCTGGCCGCCACCACGCCGGGCAAGGCCTCGACCAACCTCGGCTCGAACCGCGACGTCATCGTCACCAACGCCGACAAGGGCGACAGTTGGACGGCCAGCGCCCAGATCTCAAAGCGCTTCGACTGGGGCGGCGACTTCTCGCTGGGCTACGCCCGCCAGAACATGAACGACATCAACGCCGGTCTGTTCTTCGGCACCACGGCGGGCTCGCTGTATGGCGGCGTCGCCGCCGGCATGGACCCGAACCGCGACTACCTGGGCCGCTCGGTCTACGAGATCAAGAACCGCTACAAGGCCGAGTTCAGCTATCGCAAGAAGTTCTTCGGCGACAACGAGACCCGCGTGACGCTCTTCGCCGAGCGCCAGGACGGCCGTCCGTTCGGCTTCTACATGCAGGACCGCCAGTCGGGCCGCAGCCAGGTGTTCGGCGTCAACCGCACCGCCCAGATGCTGTACGTCCCGGATCTCAGCGGCAACGGCGGCGCCTCGGGCCTAGACTTCGGCCTGGTGCGCTTCGCCACGACGAACGACCTGGCGCTGTTCAAGAAGTACGTCACGCAGTTCAACCTGCCGACCGGCCTGGTCGGGAAGAACTCGAACACCAACGCCCCGGTAAACCGCCTGGACGCCCAGTTCAGCCAGGAGCTGCCGACCCTGATCGACGGCCACAAGCTGAAGGTCCAGGTCGACATCCGCAATGTGCTGAACCTGATCAACCGCGACTGGGGCCTGGTGTCGGAATATGGCGACATCAACACCCTGGCTCGGGTCGACTGCGCCGACGACGCGGGCAATGCGGTGGCGACGAACGTCTCCACCTGCACCCGCTATCGCTACTCTAGCGTCCCGACCTCGGTGACCAAGACCCGCAATACGGGCCTGTCGCTGTGGTATATGCAGGTCTCGCTGCGCTACGAGTTCTAGGCGTCGCGACAGCAGCGAAATCCCGGCCCGCGGCGTTCGCGCCGCGGGCCTTTTTCGTGGCCGGAACCACGCCCTCCCCCGCTCCGTTGATCCGCCGACGAAGTGGTGACGAGGGCTGTCCGGATGCCGCGCGACACGATCGACTTTCCGCCGGTCCAGGCCGGCCTTCTCTATGTCAACGACGACGATCCCGGGCTGCGCCGGGTCAGGGCGGGCGGTGGCTTCGACTACCGCGACGCGGATGGCGACCGGCTGCGTGACGCGGCCACGCTGGAGCGCATCCGCTTGCTGGCCATTCCGCCAGCCTGGACCGACGTCTGGATCTGTCCCTCGCCGCGCGGCCACATCCAGGCGACCGGCCGCGACCAGAAGGGCCGCAAGCAATACCGCTATCACGAGGCTTGGCGGCGCGACCGCGACGGGCTGAAGTTCGGGCGCATGATCGCCTTCGGTCGCGCGCTTCCCAAGTTGAGGGCAAGGGTCGAGAAGGACCTCGTCCGCCGGGGCCTGCCGCGCGACAAGGTCATCGCCGCCGTCGTGCGCCTGATGGAGCTGACCCTGATCCGGGTCGGCAACGAAGAGTACGCCCAGGCTAACAAGAGTTTCGGCCTGACCACCCTACGCGACCGCCACGCCAGGCTGTCCAGCGTCGGCGGGACGTTCCAGTTCAAGGGCAAGAGCGGCAAGGTCCACACCACCGGCTTCCGCGACCGGCGGCTGGCCCGCATCGTCAAGGCCTGCCAGGACGTGCCCGGCCAGCGGCTGTTCCAATACCTCGACGACGACGGCCAGCGGCGTTCGGTCGAGAGCGCCGACGTCAACGCCTATATCCGCGAGACCATCGGCGAGGACTTCTCGGCCAAGGACTTCCGCACCTGGGCCGGCACACTGGCCGCGGCGCGGGCCCTGTGCCTGGTCCCCAAAGCCGGCAGCGCCACCGAGGCCAGACGCAACGTCAACACCTGCGTGAAGGCGGTCGCAGGCTTGCTGGGTAACACCGCCGCCGTCTGCCGGGGATCGTACATCCACCCGCTGGTGCTGGAGGCCTACCAGCAGGGCGTGCTGCCGCTGAAGGCCGGCCGCTCGGAACGGGCCTTCGAACTGGCCGTGATCCGGTTCCTCGAGGCCGCCCAGGCCTCGTGCGCCGAAACCTGATCGAGGAGAAACGCCATGGCCGCCGGCCGTCCCACCTGGCAGGGCCACCTGCGCCTGTCGCTCGTGACCTGCCCCGTCGCGATGTACACCGCCACCGACGCAGGTAGCGACGTGCGCTTCAACATGCTGCACAAGAAGACGCACAACCGGATCCGTATGGTCCCGACCGATCCGGATCTCGGCCCCATCGAGCGCTCCGACATCGTCAAGGGCTACGAAGTCGAGAAGGGCGAGTACATCGTCGTCACCCAGGACGAGATCGATGGCGTCCGCCTGGAAAGCACCCGGACCATCGATATCGAACGCTTCGTGCCCGCCGCCGAGATCGACCGGCTGTACTGGGACAATCCTTATTTCCTGGTCCCCGACGGCAAGCTGGCGGCCGAGGCCTATGGCGTGATCCGCGAGGCCATGACCAAGGAGGGCCAGGTCGCCCTGGGCCGCGTGGTCATGCACCAGCGCGAGCGCCTGCTGGCGATCGAGCCGCGCGACAACGGCATGGTCGCCTGGAGCCTGCGCAGCCACGACGAGGTCCGCGCCGCAGCCGACTATTTCGACGCCATTCCCGACCAGAAGCCCGACGCGGCGATGATCCAGATCGCTCAGAAGATCATCGAGCAGAAGGAAGGCCCGTTCGATCCCGAGCAATTCACCGACCGCTACGAAGACGCCCTGCGCGCCCTGATCAAGGAGAAGCGCAAGGGCAAGGGCCGCAAGGTCGTGGCCCCGGAGCCCGAGGACACCAACGTCGTCGACCTGATGGAGGCCTTGCGCGCCAGCCTGGGCAAGGCGCCGGCCAAGACGGCGGCGAAGAAGGCGCCAGCGCGGAAGAAGGCCAGCTGATCCTCCCCTTCGTGTCATCCCGGAAGCGCGCAGCGCTATCCGGGATGACATCCTATTTGATGCTGGACCTCGCGCTCCCCAGCTTCTTGATCGCCGCCGCCAGGTCGCGCTCACCGTCCGCATAGGCGTCCCAGGCGTCGAGATCCTTCACCAGGCCCGGAACAGTCCGGATGTTGAAGCGCGCCGGATCCAGCCCCTTGCGCACCTGGGTCCAGGCCACCGGCCAGGAGACCGGCGCGCCCGGCCGGCCGCGCGGCGACAGGGGGGCCACCGCCGTGCTCATGCGGTCGTTGCGCAGGTAGTCGAGGAAGATCCGCCCGCCCCGCTCCTTCTTGGCCATGGTGATCAGGTACTGGTCGGGGCTGTCGGCGGCCATGCGGGCGCAGACCTCGCGGGCGAAGGCCTTGGCGGCGTCCCAGTCCACGCCTTTTCCCTTCTCGGAAGGTTTCAGGGGCGTCACGACATGCAGCCCCTTGCCGCCGGTGGTCTTGCAGAACGGGACCAGGCCCAGCGCCTCCAGCCGATCGCGGATCTCCCGCGCGCCCTCGACCACGGCGTCGAACGGCACGTCGGGCGCGGGGTCCAGGTCGAAGACCAGGCGTCCCGGCGCCTCGGGTTCGCCCGGCCGGCAGTTCCAGGGATGCAGCTCGGGCGCCCCCCACTGGGCGGCGGCGACCAGACTCTCGACCGTATTGAACACCAGGTATGGTTTGCGGTCGCCGCTGACCGTCACCTCGTCGATCAGCGCCGAGACACCCTTGCCCGAATGGCGCTGGAAGAAGGTCTCGCCGTCGATGCCGTCGGGCATGCGGATCACCGAGCAGGGCCGGCCCTTGACGTGCTCCAGCATCCAGGGCCCGACCGCCTCGAAATACTCGGCCAGGTCCAGTTTGGTCCCTGGGGTCCCGTCGCCGGCGTCGGGCCACAGCGGCTTGTCGGGGTTGGAGATGGCCACGCCCAACACCGAGGCCTTGCCGCCGGCGCGCTTGGGCCTCGCCGCCGTCGGCTGGGCCAGTTCGACGGCCTCGGCCGGCGCCGGCGTCTCGGCCTCGACCGCCTTGGCGGGCTTGTCCTCGCGCAGTCCCTTGAACGACGCCTGACGCACCGAACCGTCTCCCGTGAAGCCGGCGAACTCTATCTCGGCGACCAGCACCGGATCCACCCAGTGGATATTGGCGCCGCCGCGCGGCGCTCCCTGGCCGGCGAACGGCGAGGTCTTTCGGGCGTGGGCCTTCAGCTTCGGCAGCAGCTTGGCGACCTTGTCGCGGCCATAGCCTGTCCCGACCCGGCCGACATGGACGAGGTCGTCGTCCTTGTAGACGCCGACGATCAGCGAGCGGAACGCCTCGCCCGTCGTGGTCCAGCCGCCGATCACCACCTCGTGGCCGGCCCGGCACTTGGCCTTGGTCCAGGTCCCCGGTTTGCCCGAGCGATACGGGGCGTCCAGCCTCTTGGAGACCACGCCCTCCAGCGACATGCGGCAGGCCGATTGCAGCACCGCCTCGCCGCCGCTCTTGAAGTGCTCGACATAGCGGATGCGATCGCCATCTTCGGGCAGCAGCGCCTTCAGCCGGGCCTTGCGCTCGGACAGCGGCTGGCCGGTCAGGTCTTCGCCTCCGACGTGCAACAGATCGAAGGCGAAGAAGATCAGGTCGTCGGTTTTCTCCTCCGCCAGGGCCGCCTGCAGCCCCGCGAAGGTCGGCGAGCCGGCCTCGTCCAGGGCCACGACCTCGCCGTCGATCAGGGCGTCAGACAGGTCCGTGGCGTCGGCGATCAGCTGGGGGAAGCGCGCGCTCCAGTCCAGGCCGGCGCGGGTGCGCAAGGCCGCCTCGCCGCCCTCGATGCGCAGCTGCATGCGGTAGCCGTCGAACTTGATCTCGTGGACCCAGTCGCCGCCGGACGGCGGGCGGTCGACCAGCTTGCACAGCTGCGGCGGGACGAAGTCCGGCATCGCCGTCTTCTTCGTCGCCTTCGGGGCCGGCCTGGACTTCGTCTTCGCCGCCTTCGCCTCGCGGCCTTTCGGCGCGTTCGCCGCCTCGGCGGCCTTCTCGGCGCTGGCCTCGGGCGAGCCCTTGCTGTGCCAGACCGCGTCGGAGGCCGGGGCCTTTCCCGTCATGAACGGCGTCGGCGCCTTGCCCTTGCCGGCAGCGATCTGCTCCATCGTCCGTCCCGAGGCGATCGAGAAGGCGGTGTCGTCCAGGAAGTCCAGGTCGCCCTCGATGGCGAATTCGTCGCGATGCTTGATCAGCAGCCAGTTCTCGCGCTTGCCGCCGAACTTGTCGTTGTTGATCCGAACGAGGACCCAGCCGCCCTTCATCCGCTCGCCGGCGAAGACCAGCTTGATCTCGCCCTTCTTGAGGCCCTTCGCGAGATCGAAGCCCGGCTCGGGAGCCCACCAGCCGCGATCCCACAGCATCACCGTGCCGCCGCCGTACTGGCCCGCCGGGATCGTGCCCTCGAAGTCGCCATAGGCCAGCGGGTGGTCCTCGACATGGACGGCCAGGCGCTTGTCGTGGGGATCGCGCGACGGGCCACGCGTCACCGCCCATGAGAGGAACACGCCGTCGTGCTCCAGCCGCAGGTCGTAATGCAGCCGGGTGGCGTCGTGCTTCTGGATGATGAAACGCGCCCGCTCGGACGCGGCCACCTCGACCTCGCCCGACGGCTCGGCCGTTTTCTCGAAGTCGCGCTTGGCCGCATAGGCCGCGAGCTTGCGCGCCGCCATGGCCGCTATTCGCCGTCGAAGACTTCGGGACGGTCTTCGTCCGGATCGCCGTCCTCGTCCTGTTCCAGGGCGATGATCTCGTCGTCGTCCAGCTCCTCGGCGATCAGGGCGTCGTCATCGTCCTCATCGCCCTCGGCCTGGGTGACGTCCAGCACGTCGGGCAGCTCCTCGAAGGTTCGGAACTCGCCGTCCTTGCCGATGACGTCGTCGTCCATCGCCTCGGCGCCGTCCTGCTCGTCCCATCCGGTGTCGATATCGGTCATGAAGGGTCTCCTCGCGGGGTTCGCAGGAGGAATGACTGGGCGCGGGGGGCGTTCCGGAAATCCTCCCCCAAGCACCACGATGGTCGCTGGCCACGCGCCCTTTCCTCGCGACCAGGTGTCTTGAGGATAAACGAGGTTTGGCGCGGGGACGGAAGGCGCTGAACGCTCGCGCCTTACATCGTCCCTTTCTCTTTGAGAAAAGGGTTTAACGCTCGTGCTCCGATGAGCGTTGGAGCGTCTCGCAACGCGATTCCCACTCAGAATCACCCATCCCGCGAGTCGCCCGATAGTCCACCTTCGAGACCATCATTAACGCTTTTGCCCCGAACTTGGCCGTTCCGGAGACGACGATTTCGAAAAAATCCCCGCCCCACGGGCGTTTTGCCCCCATGAATCGGCTTTTTAACCTTCCCTAACGGGTGACAAACGCGAACGGCCTCGGCAGGCTCGCAATTCCCTGATTCACAGGACATGAGCTAAGAGATGACGAACGTTTCCGATCTGGTCGACGCCGCTGTCGCCGCTGACGACAAGCTGACCAAGACCCAAGCCAAGGCCATCATCGACGGCGTCTTCAAGTCGATCTCCGACGCCGCCGTGAAGGGCGAAGAAGTCTCGATCCCGGGCTTCGGCAAGTTCAAGGTCCAGGCCAAGCCGGCCCGCACCGGCCGCAACCCGGCCACGGGCGCGACCATCGAAATCGCCGCCAGCAAGAAGGTCGCCTTCACGCCGGCCAAGCAACTGAAGGACGCCGTCAACGGCTAATCCCTCAGCGCGGGAGCGGACGCCGCAAGTGTCCGCTCCCCGACGCTTCCCTTCACGCGCGACAATCCGCTCCATGCGCTTGTCGCGCGTGAAGACTTTCAAGAACAAATCAAGAACGATAGCATGCCTCGCATGGCCGTTCTCGATCTCAGGCGCAAGCTCGCCATCCTCGCCGACGCCGCCAAGTACGATGCGTCCTGCGCCTCCTCGGGGGCCGAGAAGCGGACCTCCGTCGGCGGCCAGGGCGTGGGCTCGACCGAGGGCATGGGCATCTGCCACGCCTACGCCCCCGACGGTCGCTGCATCAGCCTGCTGAAGATCCTGCTGACCAACTTCTGCATCTACGACTGCGCCTACTGCATCAACCGCGTGTCCTCGAACACGCCCCGGGCGCGGTTCACGGTCAAGGAGGTCGTCGACCTCACCCTGAACTTCTACAAGCGCAACTATATCGAGGGCCTGTTCCTGTCCTCCGGCGTCATCCGCACCGGCGACTACACGATGGAGGAAATGGTCCGGGTGGCGAAGTCGCTGCGGCTGGACCACGACTTCCGGGGCTATATCCACTTGAAGCTGATCCCCGAGGCCTCCCCTGAACTGGCGGCGCAGGCCGGGCTCTACGCCGACCGGGTGTCGATCAATATCGAGCTGCCGCGCGACGACAGCCTGGCGGCCCTGGCCCCGGAAAAGAGCCCGACCGACATCAAGCGCGCCATGGGCCGCATGCGCCTGGCCATCGACGACCACGCCGAGCCAGCGCGGAAGACCGGCAAGCGATCCTTCGCCCGCAGCCAGTCGACCCAGCTGATCGTCGGCGCCGACGAAGCCCGCGACGGCGACATCCTGGCCCGCAGCGCCAACCTCTACGGCGCCTACCGCCTGAGGCGGGTCTACTATTCAGCGTTCAGTCCGATCCCCGACGCCAGCCATCGCCTGCCGCTGGCCCGACCGCCGCTGCTGCGCGAGCACCGCCTGTACCAAGCCGACTGGCTGATGCGGTTCTACGGTTTCGAGCGCCCCGAGATCGTCGCCGAGGGCGAGGACCTGGATCTCACCGTCGATCCCAAGACCGGCTGGGCGCTGAAGAACCGGGCGCGGTTCCCGGTCGATGTCCAGACCGCCGACCGCGAGACGCTGCTGCGCGTGCCCGGCCTGGGCGCCAAGGCCGTGGAACGTATCCTGGCGGCCCGGAGGGTGGCCCGCCTGACCCTTGCCGACCTAAAGCGCGTTGGGGCCGTCCTGAAGCGGGCCAAGGCCTTCGTGGTCACCGCCGACTGGACGCCGGGGGCCCTGACCGACCGCGACAGCCTGAAGGCGGCCCTGGTCCAGCCCCAGCAGTTGAGCCTGTTCTGATGAGGGTCGCCCGACTGGCTTCCGAGATCGACTTCGCCGGCTGGCGCGCGACCGCGCGGGCGCTGCGGGCCGAGGGCGTGGCGCCCGAGGCGGTGATGTGGACGGTGGAACGGGAGCTGTTCGACTTCGACGCCTCACCCTCCCCAACCGCCGCGCCCGCTAATTTCACCGTCCCCGCCGCCTTTCTCGAGCTCGCCGAGCAGGTCATCCTGCACCGTGGGCCCGACCGTCTGGCCCTGCTCTATCGCATCCTGTGGCGGATGGAGCGCGAGCCTCGGCTGATCGACAATCCAGCCGATCCCGACATGGCCCGGGCCCGCGACATGGCCAAGGCCGTCAGCCGCGCCGCCCACAAGATGAAGGCCTTCGTCCGCTTTCGGCTGGTCGAGGATGCGGCGACCGAGACCTACGCCGCCTGGTTCGAGCCCGCTCACCGGGTCACCGAGGCGACCGCCCTGTTCTTCGTGCGCCGCTTCACCAACATGGACTGGACGATCCTGACGCCCGATGCCTGCATTGCCTGGGATGGCGAGCGGCTGATGGTGTCCGAGGGGGCCGATCCGGCCGACGCGCCGTCGCAGGACGCCCAGGAGTCGCTCTGGCGCACCTACTACGCCTCGATCTTCAACCCGGCCCGCCTGAACCCGAAGCAGATGCGCCAGGAGATGCCCAAGCGCTATTGGCGGAACCTGCCCGAGGCGGCGCTCATTCCGGAACTGATCGAAACCGCCCAGGAGCGCGCCGCCGCCATGGTCGCCGCCCGTCCGCGCCAACCCTCCGACCGCGTGCTGAAGGCCGCCCTGCGTCATTCGCGCGACGCCTCTTACGGCGGCGGCGCGCCCATGAGCCTGGAGGAGGTCGAGGCCGGGGTTCAGGTCTGTCGCCGCTGCGATCTCTGGCGCGACGCCACGCAAGGCGTTCCGGGCGAAGGCGTCTCACGCGCGCCGCTGATGTTCGTGGGCGAGCAGCCGGGCGACCAGGAGGATCTGGCCGGGCGTCCGTTCGTCGGTCCGGCGGGGCGGATGTTCGACAAGGCCCTGGCCGAGGCCGGCGTGTCGCGCGACCGGACCTTCGTCACCAACGCGGTGAAGCATTTCAAGCACGAGCCGCGCGGCAAGCGGCGTCTCCACAAGACGCCGGACCAGGGCGAGGTCACCGCCTGTCGCTGGTGGCTGGACGCCGAGCGACGCCTGGTGAAGCCTCGGGTGATCGTGATGCTGGGCGCCACGGCGGCGCTGGGCGTGATGGGCAAGCCCACGCCGATCGGCGCGAACCGCGGCAAGGCGCTGCCGCTGCCAGACCAGGCCCAGGGCGTGGTCACCTATCACCCCTCATTCCTGCTGCGCGTCCCGGACGAGGACGCGAGGGCGCGGGCCTATGCCGAGTTTGTGGAGGACCTGCGGATGGCGGGGGAACTGGCGGGGGTGTAGCCAGACAGACGCCTCCCCCGCATCGCGGGGGAGGATCTCTGCCCTAGTTGACGGCCTTGCCGGCCATCTTGGTCATCAGCTCTTCCTTGCGGGCCTTCAGGCGTTCGCCCATGGCTTCGAGGTCCTCGTCGCCCTTCTTGGCCTGGGAGAACAGTCCGCCGGGCTGCTCCTCTTCCTTGACGTGGTGCTTGATGTACTCGCTGAGCACCTTGACCTTGGCGTCGTAGAATTCCTCGCTGGGCTTCATCGCCTCGATCTCGGCGATCAGCTTCTTGGCCCCGTCGTGCTCGACATAGGCTTCGTCCAGCAGGTCGTCGTCGACCTCGCCGCGCTCCTCCGGATAGAGGATCTCTTCCTCGATCTGGGTGTGAACCTTGAGGGCCAGCGCGATCTTGTTGAACAGGGCCTGTTTTTCAGCGTCGCTCTCGAGCTGCTCGTACTCGTCGAACATGCCCTCGACCTCGCGGTGGTCCTTCTTGAGCAGCGTGATCGCCAGCGGATCACGCCGGGCGGTGCGACGGGTGCGACGGGGCTTGGCGGACTTGGTCTTGGCGGTGGTCTTGGCGGCGGTGGCCATGGTCGTTCTCCTGAGCTGTCCGCCAACCAACACGCGGGAAGACCACACGTTCCGTCGCCCTCAAACTCTTGAATGAGAAGCGTTTTCAATGTCGAGCGACCGACAGTCGGCCGCTCGACACAAGTCGCTCAACGATCCTGCACATTGCCAGAATGGCTGGTGTTCTGGCGCAGGTTGCCGTGGCGGCCCTGCTCGTCGAGATTCACGTCGGCGTTGCCCGCCTCGGTGCTCTGCAGGTCGTCGTGGCGACCGCCCTTGCCCTCGATGTCGGGCTTCTGGCCCTTGAACGCGCGCTGTTCGGGCGGGATGGGGGGCGCTTTGGACATGGCTTCCTCCTTGCGGTGATCGACTTCAACCGATCCCCGGGGAGGCGGGTTCCTACGTCCGAGCTGGCCGCGCCGGACCCGACAGGGCCGTATCCAGCTCGGCGGCCAGGGCCTCGATGCGGTAAGGCTTGATCAGCACCCGCCGGCCCTCGTTGGTGGCCGCCGCCGCCGCGGCGCTGTAGCCGGTGGTCAGGATCACCGGCAGGCTGGGCCGCAGGCGCGAGATGTCGCGGGCCAGGTCCAGGCCGCCGATGTCGCCCGGCATGACCATGTCGCTGAACACTAGGTCGAAGGCCCCGTCGCGGCGCAGCACGTCCAGGGCGGCCAGGGCGTCGCCGGTCCGGGCCACGTCGTAGCCCAGCTCGCGCAGCATCTCCTCGACCAGTTGGGCGACGCTGTCGTCGTCCTCGACCAGCAGGACGCGGTGGCGGCCGATCGGCTCGAGCTTGCGGGGCGCGATCACGGTCGGCTCGGCGACCAGGGCCTTGGTCGAGCGCGGGATGCGCAGCCAGATGGTGGTGCCCTCGCCCAGCTTGCTGTCGACGCCCGCCTCGCCGCCCGAGGCCCGGGCGAAGCCGTAGACCTGCGACAGGCCAAGGCCCGTCCCCTTGCCCACCGCCTTGGTGGTGAAGAACGGCTCGAACAGCCGGGTCAGCATCTCGGGCGCGACACCGACGCCGGTGTCGCGGATCGCCAGGCGCACGATGTCCCCTGCCCCGTCAGGGCGGCCGGAGGGTTCGTTGCGAGCCTCGATGGTGATCGTCCCGCCGTCGGGCATGGCGTCGCGGGCGTTGATGGCGATGTTCAGCACCGCCACCTCCAGCTGGGAGGCGTCGACCTCGACCCGCCACAGGTCGGGCGGCAGCTTGATCTCGACCTTGACGTCCTCGCGCAGGGAACGGTCCAGCAGGGCGTGCATGCCGGCCAGGCGGGCGGCGATGTCGACGACCTCGGGCTTCAGCGGCGTGCGGCGCGAGAAGGCCAGCAGCTGCTGGGTCAGGCTGGCCCCGCGATCGATGGCCTGGCGCACGCCCTGGCGCAGGCGCTCGCGCCGCGCGGGGTCGGTCGTGCGGTCCAGCAGGTCGATGCCGCTGGACGCGACCATCAGCAGGTTGTTGAAGTCGTGGGCCACGCCGCCGGTCAGCTGACCCATGGCCTCCATCTTCTGGGACTGGCGCAGGGCCTCCTCGGCCTTCTCGCGCTCGCGGATCTCGGCGCGCAGCTTGCGGTAGGCCTCGGCCTCGCGGGCGTTGGCCGCGCCCAGCACGGCCACCAGCAGCGCCGCCATGACGATCAGCAGCGCGAAGCCGGCATAGCGCATGGCCCGCCGCGTCGGCGATTCCAGCACGGTGCGCAGATAGACTGAGCCCAGCACGGTGTCGCCCTCGGTCACCGGCGAGGTCAGCACCAGGCGCGGGCCTTCCAGGCGCGGCGAACCCAGGACGTTGCGGGCCGGCGGCGGCGGCGTTCCCGGACGGGTGTAGCTGGCCGCTAGCCCGCCCTGCATGTCGTAGGCGGCGACGGCCTCGACATCCGGATTGGAGCTCTGCGCCCCGACATATTCGCGCGCGGCCGAGCGGTCGTCGAAGGCCAGCGGCGCGGCCATGCTGCCGGCCAGGATGCGCAGCTGCACCTCGGCCTGACGGAAGCGCTCCTGCTGGCCCAGATGCTCGTTATAGGCGGCCATGGCGAAGGCGGCCGCGACGATGGCGACGGCCACGCCGATCGCCATCGACACCGTGAAGGCGGGCCGCCATCGGGATCGGGGCGCGGGCGAGGTCATCTGCCGCCGTCCCGCGGCTGGGCCGACAGCGCCAGCAGCTTCGAGCTCAGGGTCAGGCCGGCCACCTGGGCCATGTCCGCGCGGATGGTGAAGCGCAGCCGGCTCTCCAGCGTCACGAACTGGACCACGGCCCCGGGCGCGTCCAGCGTCTCGTCGGCCACGGTCAGGACGGGCCGCCCGGCGACGGCGGCCAGCATCTGCTGGGGCGTCTGCCGGCGCGAGGCGCTCAGGAACAGCAGGTGGCAGTCGGCGCCCTTGGCGACGGGCGACAGGCGGATCACCACCACCGGGTGCTCGCCGACGCGCAGGCCGCCGGCCACGCGGTCGATGGCGCCGCCGAACGGATCGTGGCCGCCGATGCACAGATGGAACGGACTGGTGGGGCCTTCGAAGGCCGCGTCGGGCCAGTCGACGAACGGGGTGAACTTGGCCAGGTAGCCGGCCTTCAGGGCGTAGCCGGGCTCATGCTCGCCGGCCTGGGCCGCGCTGGCCTGCACGCATGCCGCCAGAGCCGTCGCGACAACGCACGACGACCACTTACGCCAACCGGGCCTAGACCCCAGGGCGCTCGGCGGGAAACCCAAAACCATACGCCTGTCCCCATCGGAATTCTCAACGCGAAGCAGAGCTGTTCGATCCCACACCAATGACATTTTGGAGGCAAGGGTCGAGAAGACGACGGAAAAGCAAAAAGCCCGGGGCGAACCCCGGGCTTTTCAAAGTCTTGCGATGGTACCAGCTCTCGGGCTCGAACCGAGGACCTCTAGATCCACAATCTAGCGCTCTAACCAACTGAGCTAAGCCGGCTCATCGCGAGGCGTCGTCTTTAGTCGGATCGGCCCCCGGGATCAAGCGCCGATCCGGACGATTTTAACAGGAAAACGCCCCCTGCCGGAATCGCTTCCGGACAAAAAACGCCCCGGAGCCGAAACTCCGGGGCGCTTCTTGGTATTCGCCTTGGTCCAAGCCCTATTGCGGGACTTGGAACACCAGCGGGACGGTCACCTGACCACCGTCGACGGGCGCGCCGTCGAGGGTCTTAGGCTTCATCCGGAACAGGCGCGACAGACGCAGGGCAGCGTCGCCGAAGCCCATGTCCGCGGGGTTCTCGGAGACCACGGAGCAGCCTTCCAGAGTACCCTTGGCCGTCACGGTGCACGAGATCGTCGCGCGACCGGAGACTTCCATCCGCTGGGCACGGTCCGGATAGTACCGGGCCATGTCGTCGCCGGAGGGCTTACGGGCCCAGTCCGGACGGGTGATCACCGAGGCGCGGGCCGGCGGGTTCGTCGGCACGGGCGGCACGGAAGAGATCACCGGCGGAGCCGTCGTCTCGACCCGCTTTTCAACGGGCGGGATCGGCAGCGGCGGCGGCGGCGTCACATCCGGGGGCGGAGCCACCGGAGGACGGGGCTGCACCACGGCCGGAGGCGGCGGCGGCTCGTTGGTCGGCGGCGGCGGCGGCGGCGGCGGCGGAGGCGGCGGCGGCGGCGGAGGAAGCTCCACATCCACAGCGTCGTCCGAGTACTGCTGCATCACCGCTTCGAACTTCTGCTTCGCCAGGTAGGCGAAGAGCAATCCGTGCAGACCCAGCACCACCGCGAGAGCGATGGTGAAGGGTCCAGCGCCTTTTTTGCGCCGGGGACCATCCGAAGTGAGCGGATCGTAGTGGCGATGCTCGGGCGTTTGTTGTTCAGCCATGCAGCACCCCTACTTAGCTATCATCCCGTCCAACGAGAGCCACGCTGTAGAAGCCGTTATCCTGGAGAGTGTTCATCACCTCCATGAAAGCCCCGTAGCGAACCTTTTCGTCGGCCCGGATGAAAATGCGCTCTTTGGTCGGGTCGCGACGGCCCATGTTCTTCACAAGGTCCTGTCCCAACTCGTCCACGGAGGTCTCGTTATCACCGATATAGACCTGTCCCGACTGTTTGATCGAGATGTAGACCGGCTTCGGCGGGTTGGGAGTTGCTTTCGCCACCGCCGCGGGCAGGTTCACTTCGACCGACACGGAGGCGAGCGGAGCCGCCACCATGAAGATGATCAGGAGAACCAGCATGACGTCCACGAAGGGCGTGACGTTGATCTCACTGTTCTGTTCGACGTTGAACCTGTCGCCCCCACCGCCTGAGAGTTTGGCGGCCATGGGTGTTACGCCCCCTTGTCGAGCTGACGCGAGATGGCGTTCATCAGTTCAGCAACGAAGCCTTCCGAGCGAGTGCCGTAACCCGAGATGCGGGTCTGGAAGTAGTTGTAGAAGATAACGGCCGGGATAGCGGCGAAGAGGCCGATACCGGTGGCCAGCAGGGCTTCAGCGATACCCGGCGCCACGACGGCGAGGTTGGTCGTGTTGGTGTTCGCGATGCCGATGAACGACGTCATGATGCCGTAAACCGTACCGAACAGACCGATGAACGGACCGGCCGAACCGACCGAGGCCAGGAACACCATGCCACCCGACAGGCGCTTGGCCAGCGAGGCTTGCACCGCGTTGATGGCGTAGGTGGCGCGAGCCAGCGTCGAGTCGCGGTGCTCGCCGGCGACGGCCAGACCAGCTTGACGCGACAGTTCGACTTCCTGCGAGGCGGCGGCGGCCATGTCGGCCATCGGGTTGCCTTCGAATTCTTCCGACGAGCTGATGCGCGCGATGTCGGCGATCGAGCGAGCGCCGCGGAAGGCTTCCAGGAACTTGTCCGATTGCTTGTTCAGACCAGCGAACTCGAAAATCTTGGTGAGCAGCAGCACCCACGAGAAGACCGAGGCCAGCAGCAGGCCGATCATGACGACCTTAACGACGGCGCCGGCGGCGAGGAACATGCCGACGGGCGTCAGCGAGTGGCTGCCCTTCTTCTCGCCGCCTTCTTCGGCGGGAGCGGCTTCCGGAGCCGGGGTCGCGGCGGCGGCGTCAGCGGCCGGAGCGGCGGGGGCGGCGGCTTCCGAAGTCGCGGGGGCCGGAGCCGCGGCGTCTTGGGCAAAAGCCGGGGCGCTCGCCATCAGCGCCACGGCGCCGACGAGAGCGATGAGGGGGGTCTTCCGTTTAATGTCGAGCATCTGTCGCCAGTTCCTGATTGGTCTAGCACGTTTGGACCGAGGGTCGTCGCGCGAGAGCGTCTCCACCCTAACTCTGAATAGCCCGTCCGAAGGCTCGATTTCTCTCGCCCCCGGGCGGACCCGCTTCGCTGCGCTCGACCCGTTACGCCCCTCACGAGGACTAGCCTCCAGAAGGATCGTTTCGAAGCGCGTGCGACCGAGGCCCTGGTGAGGGGCTCCGGTCTTACCGCAATGTTAGAATTGCGGCTGTGGTCCTTTGGCAACCCCTTTTCGCACCGTCAAGGGGATCATTTGGGCACAAAATCGTCGTAGACGCCCCGGCGCACCGGGCTTTACCGCGCTGCACAAAAGGGTTTTCGGGAAAAAGGGGGGTTTTACCCTGATAACGGGATCTGCCATGCTGCACTGCAGCAAGGCAACAAAACACCGATCGATGAAGAAGGCGCCCGTCCGCTCGGCAGATGGGCGCCCGAGCCCGGCGGATCAACGACCCGCATGACGGAAAAACGACAAGCCGGACGACCCGCCCGCGGGCGTCCGCTCGAAAACGTCAAAACCATGCGCCGGAGAGGGAGAAGATGGTGCCTGGGGCCGGAATCGAACCAGCGACACGCGGATTTTCAATCCGCTGCTCTACCAACTGAGCTACCCAGGCATCTTCGGCTTTGGCGGTGGAAACCGCCTCGGCGACCCGCCGTGAAGCGAGGAGCCGGGTCTATAAGTGAGGCCGAACGGGAAGTCCAGCGCCCTTTTTCATTCTCTGTGGATGTCTTCCGAGAGGGGATTTTCCTCGTCGTCATCGCCCCCTTCGACGACATAGCGACCACTCAGCCAGCGCTGCAGATCGACGTCCGCGCAGCGCTTGGAGCAGAAGGGACGGAAAGCCGTTTCGACCGGCTTGCCGCAGATGGGGCAGCCCGTGCTCATGTGGCGGACACCTCGATATGATCGACCGGCAGGTCGGATCGGGATTCGACGACGAAGCGGCGACCCAGGCGCTCGGCGACGCCGGCGTCCAGTTCGGCCGCGAAGGCCTCGGCGACGGCGGGCGCGCAGCAGGCCGTCAGGCGACCACCGGGATCGGCCCTGCCCTCGCGCTCCAGGGCCCGCGCCAGGCGGCGGGCCACGTGGCGGGGATTCGGCGCCCCGCGCTCGGTCAGCAGCCGGTCGAGAACCGGCGGCGCGCGGCGCGGCACGATCATCTCCAGCGTGCCGAACTTGCTGATCGCCCCGATTCCCACGCCGGGATTGTCCGGCGAGAAGGCGTTGCGGGCGGCCGTGGTCAGGGCCTGGCCGTCATGGCCGCGACCGACCAAGTCGAAGACGACGATTCCGCCCAGACCTTTCAGGCGCAGCACCCGCGCGGCGACGCTCAGGGCCGCCATGTTGGCCTGGCGCGCGGCGCGCTTCGAATCGCTGGCCTCGCGCGCGCCCAGGTCGACGTCGATGGCGGTCAGGGCGCGAGTGGTCTCCACGGCGATGTCGCCGCCGCCCGGTAGGGCGAAGATCGTGGCCAGGGCGTCGGCCTCGGCTTCCTCGACGGCGGCCAGGGCCTTCTCGCCCGTCGTGGGCGATCCGGCCTTCACATGATGGCGCAGGCGCTCCTCGAGCGTCGGGGCGGACGCCAGCACGCGCGGCTCGCCCTGCCCTTCGGCGACGAAGCGGGCCACGGCGGCCTTGCCGGCCCGCGAGGCGGTCTTGATCTCGATCTCGACCACGCCCCCCTCGACCAGCGCGGGCATGTCGGGCCTCAGCGGCAGGATCACGTCCTGGCCGCCGGGCAGCTGGACGAAGGCCGAGGCGAAGGCCTTCTCGATCTTCCTGACGCGGGCGACGCCGCGCACGCCCTCCGCGTCCAGCGGATCGTCCGAGGGCCAGGCGACGAACAGCCGCTCGGGCCGGCCGTCCAAGGTCACGACCCCGACGGTCTCGCCGACCCCCTTGTAGAGATATGCGCGACGTTCGCTCATGGTCTGGCGCTCATGGCCGGTAGCCCAGGCCCGAGAGCAGGTTCAGCGTCTCGTACAGCGGCAGGCCCACGACGCTGGGATACGAGCCCTGCAGGTCGGTGATGAAGCCGCCCGCCAGGCCCTGGACGCCATAGCCGCCGGCCTTGCCGCGCCACTGGCCGCTTTCGATGTAACCGTTACGCTCGGCGTCGGAGAGGCGCTTGAAGCCGACCTTGGTCTCGACGAGACGCGAGGCTTCACGACCGTCCGGGGCGATCAGGGCCACGCCGGTCAGCACCTTGTGGTTCCGGCCGGACAGCAGCTTCAGGCAGTAGAGGACGTCGGCCTCGGTCTCGGCCTTGGGCAGGATGCGGCGGCCGACGGCCACCACGGTGTCGGCGGCCAGCACGAATTCGCCCGGCGCGCGGGCGGCGACCACGCGCGCCTTCTCCAGCGCCAGGCGCAGGGCGTGGCGGCGCGGGGTCTCGTCGCGCAACGGAGATTCGTCGATGTCGGCGGGGTCGACCCGGTCGGGCGTTACGCCGACCTGGGCCAGCAGGTCGAGGCGCCGGGGGCTCGCGCTGGCCAGCACCAGCGCCGGCTGGGGAGCCATCGGCGTCCTACTTGAAGCGGTAGGTGATACGGCCCTTGGTCAGGTCGTAGGGGGTCATCTCGACCAGGACCTTGTCGCCCGCCAGCACGCGGATGCGGTTTTTGCGCATCTTGCCGGCCGTGTGGGCGATGATCTCGTGATCGTTTTCCAGCTTCACGCGAAACGTGGCGTTCGGCAGCAGTTCGCTGACCGTACCGGGAAACTCGAGCAGTTCTTCCTTAGCCATCAGGCCTCTCAGTGGGACGAATCGGACAGCCGCGAGCCCCCGTCTGACATCGAGTCAGGACGAGGCCCTTCGCGGCGAGGCGCCTCTATAGCGCATTCACCCCCCGAACGTCGATGGCGCGCCGAAACGTTGCTTGATCTGCGCGGCCAGGGCGTCGCGAACCTCGCGATAGGCCTCCAGGCGCGCCTCGCGCGAGCCGTCGACCAGGGTCGGATCGTGGGTCGGCCAGTACTCGATCGCGACGGAGCGGTCGCGCGACAGCTCCACCGCCCGATGCTGGGCCTCTGGGGTCAGGGAGACGACGACATCGAAGCTGTCGTCCTCCAGTTCGGCGAAGGTCTTGGGCTTGTGGTCCGAGACGTCCAGGCCCAGTTCGTCCATCACCGCCACGACGAAGGGGTCGACCCCCTCCCCTGCCGGGTCGGGCTTCAGGCCGCACGAATCCACGAACGCCCGCTTGCCGTAGAAGCGCTTGAACAACCCCTCGGCCATCGGCGAGCGCACGCGGTTGTAGTTGCAACTGAACAGCACCGCGTCGGGCAGCAGGTCCGACACGCCTATCCCCGCCAGTGCAGCGCGCAGATCAGGGTGAACAGGCGGCGGGCGGTGTCGAGGTCGGTCTTGACCTTGCCCTCCAGCCGTTCGCGCAGAAGGTTGGAGCCCTCGTTGTGCAGGCCGCGACGGCCCATGTCCAAGGCCTCGATCTGCTGCGGCGTGGCGCTGCGGATCGCGGAGTAGTAGCTGTCGCAGATCATGAAGTAGTCCTTGATCACGCCCCGGAACGGCGACAGCGAGAGCAAGTGGCGGCGTTCCCACCTTTCATTTTCGGGGCCCTGCCCCCGGATGTCGAAGGCCAGCCGGTTCTCGATCAGCGACAGGCGGATGTCGTAGGGCCCGCCCGGCGCGTCGGTCGGCTCGAAATAGTTGCCTTCCAGCAGGTCGAAGATCGCGACCTGGCGCTCCTGCTCCTGGTCGCGCGAGGCGGCCGCGAGGCTGTCCTCGTCGATCTCGATCGACTTGATCCGGTGCGTGGCGCGGGCGTCGGTGCTCATCTGGCGCGGGAGGTTCGCGCGTCAGTCGCCGGAAGGCAACCTCACCGAGGCCGACAAGGCGTGGGCGGGCAGCCCTTCCGCCGTCGCCAGCGCCACGGTGTGCGGCCCCAGGATCCCGAACGAGGCCGCATCGCACTTCACGATCGAGGTGCGCTTGATGAAGTCGTAGATCGACAGGCCCGACTGGAAGCGCGCCGCGCGGCTGGTCGGCAGCACGTGGTTCGAGCCGGCCACGTAGTCGCCGATGGCTTCCGGCGTCACCCGGCCCAGGAAGATCGCGCCGGCGTGCCGCACGCGGTCGGAGAGCCGTTCGGGATTGTCCAGGGCGAACTCGACGTGCTCGGGGGCGATGGCGTCGACCAGGGCCGGGCTCTCGTGCAGCGGGGCGATGATCACCGCGCCGTGGTCGCGCCACGAGGCGGCGGCGTCCTCGCCGGTCGCCAGGGTCTTCAGGCGCGCGTCCACGGCGGCCTCGACGGCGGCGGCGAAGGCCTCGTCGTCGGTGATCAGGATCGACTGGGCGGCCGGGTCGTGCTCGGCCTGGCTCAGCAGGTCGACGGCGATCCAGTCGGGATCATTGTTCCTGTCGGCGACCACGACGATCTCCGACGGGCCGGCCAGGGCGTCGATGCCGACCACGCCATAGAGGCGGCGCTTGGCGGCGGTGACATAGGCGTTGCCGGGGCCGACGATCTTGTCGACCGGCTGGATCGGGCCTGCCCCGTAGGCCAGCGCGGCGACGGCCTGGGCCCCGCCCACGCGCCAGATCTCGGTGACGCCGGCTTCCTTGGCCGCGGCCAGCACGGCCGGCTGCAGCTTGCCGGGCGGGGTGACCATGGCGATGCGGTCGACGCCGGCCACCTGGGCGGGCACGGCGTTCATCAGCACGGTCGAGGGATAGGCCGCGCGGCCGCCGGGGACATAGACGCCCACGGCCTCCAGTGGCGTCCAGCGCCAGCCCAACTCGACGCCGGCCTCGTCGGTCCAGGCCTGGTCGGCCGGGCGCTGGCGGCTGTGATAGGCGCGGATGCGTGCGGCGGCGAAGGCGATGGCCTCGCGCACCTCGGCCGGGGTGTCGGCCGCGCCCTGCTCGATCTCTTCCGCCGTGACGCGGATCGTGTCGGCGGTCAACTCGACCTTGTCGAACTTGCGGCTGTAGTCGAGCACCGCCTCAAGGCCATGGGTCTTCACCGCGTCCAGCACCTGGGCGGCGGCGGCGTCGACATCGGCCGGCGAGCCGCGACGCTCGTCGAGGAAGGCCTTGAAGACGGCCTGGAAGTCGGGGGCGGTGAAGGAGAAGCGGCGCATGGTCGCTTAAATGCGGCTTTTGCGGCGGGAGGCAAGACTCAAATGCCCCTTCCCCCTTGATGGGGGGAAGGGTTGGGGATGGGGTTGATCGCTGAGCCGGCCAAATGCGCGGCATCAACCGCCGCATCACCCCCACCCTACCCCACCCCATCCAGGAGGAGGGGTTATGCCTTCCGCATCAGCGCCCCATACACGGTCGCCGCGATCGCCAGGCCGACGAACCACGCATACGTATAGAGCCCCGTCCAGAACGCGCCGACACCGGCGAACAGGTGCGGCGCTGCGGCCGCCAGGAAGCCCGGCAGGTCGGGCAGCACGCCCAGGACCAGGGCCACGACCGCCGCGACGTTCCAGCCGCCGCGATAGGCGTAGGCGCCGTCCTTGGCGTAGAGGTCGTCCACCACCAGCCGGGCCTTGCGCACCAGCCAGTAGTCGACGATCAGGATCCCAGCGATCGGTCCCAGCAGCGCGCCATAGCCGACCAGCCAGGTGAAGATGTAGCCCTGGGTGGTCTCCAGCAGCTTCCAGGGCATGATCAGCACGCCGATCCCGGCGGTGATCCAGCCGCCGGTGCGATAGCTGATCTTGCTGGGCCGCAGGGCCGAGAAGTCGTAGGCCGGCCCGACCAGGTTGGCGGCGATGTTGCAGCAGACGGTGTCGAGGCTGATGATTAGGAGGCCCACGACGACCGCGATCCCGCCGATGTCGCCGGCCAGTTGCACCGGATCCCAGATCGCCTTGCCGAACACGATCGTCGTGGCCGAGGTCGTCACCACGCTGACCAGGGCCAGCAGGCCCATCGGCGCCGGAAGACCCACGGCCTGGCCGATGATCTGGTCGGACTGCTGGCGCGCGAACCGGGTGAAGTCGGGGATGTTCAAGGCGAGCGTCGCCCAGAAGCCGACCATGGCCGTCAGGGCCGGCGCGAAGACGCTCCAGAACTGGCCGGCCTTGGGACCGCCTTCGACGAAGGCCGAGGGCTGATGCAGGATCGGCCCCAGGCCGCCGGCCTTTGACACCGCCCACCAGACCATCAGGCCGCAGATCAGGATCTTGATCGGCGCGGTCCAGGTCTCAAGCTTGCGCACCGCCGTCAGCCCCTTGGTGACGAACAGCAGTTGGACGCCCCAAAACGCGAAGAAGGCCAGCAGTTGGCCCAGGCCGATGCCCAGCAGCGGCAGCGGCGCGCCTTCCAGCGTCCGGCCAACAATGACGCCCAGCAGGGTCAGCAGCGCGCCGCCGCCGATCCAGGTCTGGATGCCGTACCAGCCGCAGGCGACGATCGCCCGCGCCACGGCCGGAACCCGCGCGCCCTTCCAACCGAACGAGGCCCGCGCCAGCACCGCGTAGGGCACGCCCCAGCGCGCGCCGGCGTGGCCGATCAGCAGCATGGGGACCAGCACGACCAGATTGCCCAGCAGCACGGTCGCCACCGCCTGCCCCGCCGACATGCCCTGCTCGATCAGGCCCGAGGCCAGCATGTAGGCCGGCACGCAGATGACCATGCCCAGCCAAAGGGCCGCGAAGTGCCGCCAGCGCCAGGTGCGCTGCGCCTGGCTGGTCGGGGCCAGGTCCTCGTTCCACAGATCGCTGTCGGGCGCGCGCATCGGCGAAGCTTAGGAGGGGTTAGCCCGTCCTGGCAATCGGCGGAACGCCGTTCGATCACCTTCCGCCAATCCTGCCTTCCTAGGCCCCGCGCCTACGATCCACCGATCCGCTGACACGGCTCCTCCCGAGGGGACACCGCGCGCGGCGGCGTTCTCCCTTCCACTCCGAGCAGCGGAACCATGGATCGTAGGCGCGGGGCCTAGGAAAACGAGTGGGACAAGCTTCAGACCAGCGCCGCGGCCAGCACCGCCATCCCCGCCCAGAACGCAAGGCACAGCACCACCGCCGTGGCCCGGCCCCAGTCGAAGCGGGCCTCGCCATGCGGCGACACCGGCATTGCGGGCTTGGAGATTTCGTATGAACCGAAACCAGTCGAGTAGGCGGACCTTCTGGCCATCGAGGCGTCCCTAACGAGCGCGCCTCTGTCGGGCGCGTGGCGTTAACCTAACACCGCTCGCGCGCCGGGCGAATTGGCCAGCCGATCACTAGAGCGTGGGACAAATCCACGGCATTCGCTCTGCCTACGGAAAGATCAGCAAAACGGCGCAGCTCAACGGATGAGCAGGCGCCCAATTCTTAGCCCGCCCAATTCCTAGTCCGCGTGACCCGGCGTCCGGGGCGTGGCCCACGGGTCGGAGACGTCGGCCAGGGCCACGTCCAGGCAATCGACGCTGACCCGCATGTCGCCGCCGCCCGCGAAGGTCAGGGTGACGACGCCGGCGGGGGCTTCCTCGGCCGCCTCGAAGCTGATCGACAACAGCTCGACGACCGCGCCCTTGGCGTCACGGCGCAGGTTGCGCGCCTGGACGCCCGAGACGTCGCCGAACTGCAGGGCCGAGCGCACGCGTTCCGCCCCCTTGGCGCCCGCCTTCCCCTTGGCCTCCCAGCGGAAGCGGTTGCAGGCGATCGTCAGGGTGCGCCCCTGGGCGTCCCAGCGGATGTCACCGATCTTGGCCACGGCGTCCTGCAGGGCGGCCGACAGCACGGAAAGGTCGTCTGCGTCCTGGGCCAGAAGGCGCAGCGGCTTGCTCGGTTGCGCCATGCCTAGAGCTCCGGCTCGCCGTCGCCGACGATGCGGCGGACCTGGGCCCCGCAGGCGCCCAGCTTCTCTTCCAGGCGCTCGAAGCCGCGGTCCAGGTGATAGATGCGGCTGACCGTGGTCTCGCCGCGCGCGACCAGGCCGGCGATCACCAGGCTGACCGAGGCGCGCAGGTCGGTGGCCATCACCTCGGCGCCTTCCAACTGCTCGACGCCGCGCACGCGGGCCTCGCCGCCCGAGACCGAGATGTCGGCGCCCAGGCGCATCAGCTCGGGGGCGTGCATGAAGCGGTTTTCGAAGATGGTCTCGCGGATGCGGCTCTCGCCGTTCGCGGTCGTCATCAGCGCCATGAACTGCGCCTGCAGGTCGGTGGCGAAGCCCGGGAACGGCGCGGTCTCGATGTCGACGGCGTTCAGGCGCGAACCGTTGCGGCGGATGATGCAGCCGTCGGCGGTCTCCTCGACGCCGGCGCCGGCTTCCTTCAGCTTCTCGAGCAGGGCGTCGATCAGGCCCGGGCGGGCGTTGGTCAGACGGACCTCCCCGCCGGCCATGGCGGCCGCGACGGCGTAGGTGCCCATCTCGATCCGGTCGGGGATCACCGCATGGGTCGCGCCCTTCAGACGGGGAACGCCGGTGATGGTCACGGTCGGCGTGCCGGCCCCCTCGACCTTGGCGCCCATGGCGTTCAGGCACTCCTGCAGGTCGACCAGCTCGGGCTCACAGGCGGCGTTGTGGATGACGGTCACGCCGTCGGCCAGCACGGCGGCCAGCATGGCGTGCTCGGTCGCGCCCACGGACACGAACGGGAAGGTGATCTCGGCGCCCTTCAGGCCGCGCGGGGCCTGGGCGTAGACGTAGCCTTCGTGCAGGTCGATCTTGGCCCCCAGGGCCTCCAGGGCCTGCAGGTGCAGGTCCACGGGGCGGGCGCCGATGGTGCAGCCGCCGGGCAGCGAGACCTTGGCCTGGCCCGAACGGGCGACCAGCGGGCCCAGCACGTTGAACGAGGCCCGCATCTGGCGGACCAGATCGTAAGGCGCGAAGCCGCTGGTGATCTCCGGCGCGTGCAGGATGGTCTGCTGACCGTCCGGACCGTCGCTCTCGGTGACGCTGACGCCCAGGCGCATGAGCAACTTGCCCAGGAACCGGGTGTCGGCCAGGCGCGGCATGTTCGTCAGGCGCAGCGGCTCGTCGGTGAGCAGGCTGGCCGCCATCAGCTTGATGGCCGAGTTCTTGGCGCCGCTGATCGGGATCGATCCGTTCAGCCGCGCGCCGCCGGTGATGGCGATGCGATCCATTCAGGTCCCTCGAACGCGCGGGGTGGGGGACGCCGCGCGGCTCACATGTGAGGAGCGCGTTCTATCCGTTGCAAGGGGGGTTGCAAGGGCTTCCCCCACTAAATCCGCCCGTTAGATCGGCGCCGACAGGTCGTAGGGACGCTCGTCGTCCGGCCAGCGCAGGTCGTGGGTGACGCTGGCCAGGTCCAGGGCGACCTGGGCCAGGTCGATGGCCTTGCGCGTCGCCGCCAGGCCGTCGCGGCCGAAGGCGGCCTTGCCGTGCTCGGTGTCGAACTGGCCGCCGTCGCCGCTCAGCCGCACGGCGACCGCCCAGCCCTCCCCGTCTGGATTCGGGAACGGCGCCGACAGCGCGACCACCAGCGGAACCCGGCTTCCGTCGCGATGACTTATCCCCAGCAAGTTTCGAACGGCGTTATACGGCTTCGGCGCCGCTCGCGCGGCCGCGATCGCCGGGTCGGATTCGGCGGAACTCCCCAGGGAACTGGCGCGCGCCGCGGCTTTTCGCTTGCGCAGGTTGGTTCTGAGGGCCTCGGCCAGCTTGGCCTCGCGGGTCGATTTGTCGTCGCTGATCGGCATGCGCCGGGGGTGCGGCGACAAACTTCCAGGGTCAAGGCGATTTTGGGCTTGGCGTTCGCGATTCTCCTCGCTATACGCCCCCTCCTCGTCGCCGCCGTAGCTCAGTGGTAGAGCGCATCCTTGGTAAGGCTGAGGTCGGCAGTTCAATCCTGCCCGGCGGCACCATGGGGGTCCAAGCACAGCTTGGACCCCCGCCAATACGACGAGATCCACCCTCGAGACGACACGCACGCTGAAGCGGACGCCCATTCGGACGTCCGTCAAATCGTCTTCCGACGCTCTCGCACAGGCGCGCGAAAGGAGGACGTCGTTTCCGACGCCCTCCTCCCACGCAGCAGACGGAATACCGCCCGGATCGTCCTTACTGACGGACGAAGGTCTCCTGGTAGGCCTTGGAGCGGCCCTCGGGCGACTTGCCCACGCCGCGGCGGACCAGGGTCTTGCCATCCGGACGGAAGGTCCAGAACTCGCCGACGATGACGTCGCCATCCTTCATCTTCAGGATCTGGAACTCATCGGGGCCCAGCTGCTTGACCGAGACCTGGTTGAAGCGGGCCTGGTCGTTGAAGATCGCCGGCGTCCCGTCCAGGCTGGTCAGGTAATCGGTCTTGAACTCGCGGCCGCCCGTCGTGTTGACCGAGTGGTACTCCAGCTTGTTGTCGCCGAACTTCAGATTGATGGTCAGCTTGAAGCCCTTGGGCAGGTTGCCGTCGCTCCAGTAGGACTTCTCCTCCACCGAGACCCACGCCCCGTCGTGCGGGTTGGCGGCCAGGGCCTGGCCGGCGGTCATCAGCAGGGTCGCGCCGAGGGCGGCGCTCAGCAGGGATCGTTTCAGCATCTTGGCGTCTCCGAAGGTCTAGAAGGGCGTGCGGGCCTCGAGGTTCTTTTCGACCTCGGCCCGAGTGGTCCACAGGGTGCGCAGGGTGTTTTCCGACAGGTGCTTCAGCTGATCGGCCCGGTGCTTGGAGCCGGGCTGGCTGGCGTTGCCATAGCTCATCAGGCCGACGGCCTTAATGGGCGTGGAGAACTCGACCATCGACACCCAGGTCTCGCCGTGCTGCGGCAGGCGTCGGCCGTCCTTGAGCGGGCCCCAGGTGATGGTCCGGAACAGCCCCGTGTTGCCGAAGCCGCCGTTGCCCGGCAGGTCGACGTCGTCGATGGCGAAGCGCGAGACCTCGCCGAACGGCCGGTCGATGGCGCCGTACTTGGCCTTGGCCTCGACGATCGCCGCCTTGAGGAACTCGACCGCCTTGGCCGGATCGGCGACGCCGCTGGGCGTGCCGATCGGGTCGGCGGGCGACCATTTGACCTTGTAGTTGGCCTGGACCAGGAAATTGTTGGGCGCGAACTTGCCGGCCCAGGTCTCGAACAGCAGGGCCGCGCGGCTGTCGCCGGTGGTCTGGCGATCCCAGCCCTTCAGCAGCGCCACCGCGGCCTGGATCTCGGGATCGGGGTCGTTCTGCGCCGCCGCGATCAGGTCGGGCAGCACGCGGTCGGCCATCAGGGTGTGGTGCGAGTGCTTGCGGGCGACGAAGTCCTCGAACGACAGCTTGGCCTTGTCGGCCAGCAGGTGCGTCGATTGCTGGGCCCGCAGCGACATCGGCCCGTTTGGCGCCACATAGGGCGGGAAGTCCTCGTAGCGGATCGCCTGCGGCCAGGTCGACACCCAGGGCGGGTCGTTGGCGTTCTGGACGAAGCCGCTGGCCGGATCGGTGACCTTGGGCAGGTCGTCATAGGACAGGATGTCGGTCCACAGCGTGGCCGAGGTGTCGCCCGGGACGAAGCCGTTCCAGTAGGCGAGATCTCCCTTGTCGTGCTTGGGCAGGATGCCGTTGTCCAGGAACTGGATGTGGCCTTCCTTGTCGGCGTAGACGATGTTGAACTTGGCCACCTGCAGCTTGCGCAGGATCTTCTCGAACTGAGCGAAGCTCTTGGAGAGGCCCATCTCCCAGTACTGGGAAAGGCCGCCGGGGCGATCCAGGCCGGCCACGCGCAGGGCCACGGTCTTGCCGTCCGGGCGATCGAACACCGGGCCATGCACCGACGAGCGGATGGTCAGGGTCTCGGTGCGCAGGGTCCCGTCCGCGCCCTTGATCTTGAAGCTGGCCTGGCGGGTCTGGAACGGCAGCACCTTGCCGTCGAACACGTAACCGCCGTCGGCCAGCTTGAGCTCGTAATTGGTCGAGCCCAGCAGGGTATTGACCGTGTTGGTGAAGCCCATCCGCTGGTTGAAGGCGAAGCGCAGCACCGGCAGGCCCACCTGGGTGGCGCCGTAGATCTGGTAGCCGGGCCCGTTCAGGTCGGCCTCGAAATAGGTGAAGTAGCTGGTCGGCCAGGGCAGGTGCGGATTGGCCAGCAGCATGGCGTTCCCGCTGGCCGACTTCGACGGGGCCACGGCCCAGGCGTTGGAGCCGGCGTTGGCGGCGGGGTTGCTGCCGCCCAGCGTCTTCTCGCGCGGGGCGATGTAGATGAACTGCATCAACCGGTGGGCGTGGGCCATGACGTCGACGCCGGTGACCGGCAGCACGACCTTGACCGCCGGATCGATCTTGTCCGGATGCGCCTTGGCGTAGGCGTTGATGCCCTCGGCGAAGGCGTCGAGATTGGCCCGGAACTGGGCGCTCTCGGCGCGGTACCAGGACGCGGCCCGCCGCGGGACGTCGTTGGCCAGCAGCCAGCGGTCGGAGTCCGCGAAGCTCTCGCCCCAATACTCGGCCGCCCTGCCCCGCGCCTCGCCGTAGAGGTGGATGACCACGTCGCCGTGGTTCTGGGCCTGGGCCCAGCCGAAGCCGTAGAACACGGCCGCGTCGTCCTTGCCGTAGATGTGCGGGACGCCGTAGCTGTCCCACAGGATCTCGCCCCGCCCCGCGAAGCTCTTCGGCGCGGCCTGCGAGAAGCCGCCCGTCAGACCGCCGACGCCGAGCCCCAGCGAGAGGCCGAGGAAGGTGCGCTTGCGCATGCTCAGAAGTCCCACTGCAGGCGGGCGTAGTACGACCCGCCGGTGAAGCCGAACGGCGAGGTGCCGGGGTACTGACCCGAACCGATCGTGGCGTTGAACACGCCGTTGGCCGACGGGTAGATGTTGAACAGGTTGTTGGCCCCGACCGTCGCCGTCACGGCCTTGGTCACCTGGTAGCTGGCTTCCAGATCGGTGATCCACTTGGCGCCGTAGCTGCGATCGTTGGCGACGGTGTTCTGCTCGATCTTGTAGCTGCCGAACCGCGTCTCGCGCAGGTTCACGTTCAGCTTGTTCCACGACCAGTTGGCGCCCAGGCTGACCTTGTCCTTCGGGAAGGCCTTGGTCAGGTAGCCCTGGCTGAGACGGTCGAACAGCACGTAGCTGGACCCCAACGCCGCCAGCTCCGGCGGGTTGTCGATGATGTGGGTGATCTTCGTCTCGTTGTGGTTATAGCCGAGGTTCACGCGCAGCGCGCCGAACGACCCCAGGTCCTGTCGCCAGCTGGCCACCACGTCGACGCCCTTGGTCCGGGTGTCGATGGCGTTGGTGTAGTACTGGGCGCTCAACGAGCTCGCCAGGCCGTTGGCGGCCAGAATGCCGCTGACCGCCGTGCCCGTCAGGGTGCTGGTGATGGCGATGCGGTCGTCGACATCGATCTGGTAGGCGTCGATGGTCACGCTGAGGCGCGGCAGCGGCTCCAGCGTCACGCCCAGGCTGTAGTTCTTGGACGTCTCCGGCGTCAGCGGCTTGGCGCCCAGCGCGATGGCCTCCTTGGAGCCGACCGGCAGGGTCTTGATCTGCAGCAGGTCCAGCACGCCGTTCACCAGGCGGAACTGGCTGGAGCTGGCGGCGTAGTTTTCCTGGGCCAGGCCCGGGGCGCGGAAGCCGGTGCTGGCCGCGCCGCGCACGGCCAGCCAGTCGGTCAGCTCGTAGCGGCCATTGACCTTGCCCACCACCGTGTCGCCCGAAGCGTCGTCATAGTTCTCGTATCGGACCGCCGCGCCCAGGAAGAGCTTGCCCTGGGTGTAGCCGACCTCGCCGTAGCCGGCATAACTGTCGCGCTTGGACTTGCTGGCGTCGCTGGGCTGGAAGCCCGGCGCCGCCTGGGCCCCGGTGGCCGGGCGCTGGCCGGCGAACGGCTGGCCCGTCGGGATGACGTAGGTCCCGGCCGCGTAGCTCAGCGGCTCGCCCTCGCCGACCTGGTAGGTCTCTTGGCGGTACTGACCGCCGAACGAAACCTGGACGTCGCCGCCGCTGGCCAACACGAAGCCGCGCGTCACGTCGATCGAATTGACCCACTCCGACGACACCAGCTTGCCGACATAGAAGCTGGTCGGGCTGTTCGGGCCGAGGCTGGCGTTGATGCTCTCGGACACCCGCTCCTTGGCCAGATCCTTGCCGAAGGTCGACGAGGCGTCCCACGACCAGCCGTGGAAGGTCCCGCGCGCGCCGACGGCGAGGTCGAAGTCCCGCTCCTTGATCACCAGGTTCGGGCGGAAGCCCTCCGGATAGATCTGCGGCAGGGCGTTGACGCTGTTGGGGGCGCGGAAGGTGAACGGCAGGTCCGAGACCCGCTTGCTGACCGTGCCGAACGAATAGACCTCGACCTGGCCCACCTCGTAGTGGCCGTTGTAGCCCAGGTTCACGCCCCACTGGGGCAGGACGCCGTAGTTGCGGGTGACCAGGCGGTCGACCGTGGCCTCGCGTGGGTCGGCGGCCGTGCCGATCTTGGGATAGATCTGGATCGTCGAGGCGACCGGAATGGCGCGGTTCGACAGGGCCTGGTCCTTGGTCGCCACCGACAGGTTCAGGAAGCCCTTGTCGCCCAGATTGAAGCCGTAGTTGCCGACCACCTGGGTGAACTTGCCGTCGTTGCGGTCGAAGTTCTCGCCGTGGGTGACGCTGACCGAGCCCCCGGGCGTCTCCTTGAGGATGATGTTGATGACGCCGGCGATGGCGTCCGAGCCGTACTGGGCGGCGGCGCCGTCGCGCAGCACCTCGATGCGGCCGATCGCCGAGGTCGGCACCAGGTCCAGGTCGGCCGGCACCGAGCCGTTGTACAGCGACGAGACCGAGTTGATCAGCGCGGTCTTGTGGCGGCGTTTCCCGTTGACCAGCACCAGGGTCTGGTCGGGGTTCAGGCCGCGCAGGCCGCCCGTCGAGATCACCGTCGAGGTGCCGCCCCCGGCGCGGGCCGGTAGGTTGAACGAGGGCACCAGGGTCTGCATCGCCTGGAAGACGCCGGCGCGGCCGGTGCGTTCCAGTTCGGCCGAGCCGATCACGTCAATCGGCGTGGCGCTCTTGATCACCGTGCGGGCCGCGCCCCGGGCGCCGGTCACCACCAATTCCTCGACCTCCTGCGGGGCCTCGGCCGCGACGGGCGCGACGGGATCGGCCTGGACGGCCTCGGCCGCCGAGACCGCGCCGGGCGCGCTGGTGCGGATCAGGGCGGGCGCCGGGGTCGCGGTCAGGGCGATCAGGCCGTCCTGCATGATCGCCACCCGCAGCGATGAGCGTTCGATGATCTTGTCCAGCGCCTCGCGCGTCGACATCCGGCCGGTCACCGCGGGCGAGCGCAGGCCCGCGACCTGGTCGTAGGGGTAGAGCAGCCGCACGCCCGACTGCTGCGACAGCGCGTTAAGCGCATTCTGCATTGGCTGGGCGGCGATGTGGAAGTCGGTGGCCTTCTCGGCGGCCGCCGCCGGAAGCGCGGCCATGGCCACGGTGGCCATCAGGACGCCGCGATACCAGAAAGTGGACTTAGACATAAACAACGCCCCCAAGCGCGGTTGAACCGTATCAACCAAGTCGAACGGGCGGCCAGGGCGAGAACCGCCATCCGGGAAGCGAAAATTTTTAGGAGCGCATCACCAGCAGGATGCTGCCGTCGTTGGCGGTGATCGCCTGGACCGGAAAGCTGCCCTCGACGGCGGTCAGGAACTTGGCGGCCTCGTCGACCTCGAAGCGACCGCCGACGCGCAGATTGGCCAGCCGCGGGTCGCCGACGATGATCGGCCGGTCGCGGTAGCGGTTGAACTCGTCCACGGCCTGAGACAGCGTCTCGCCATCCAGCTCGATCACCCCGTCCTGCCAGGCCACGCGCTGGCGCAGCAGGTTCGGGTTCAGGACGGTGGGGGCCACCGCGCCGCCGCGGATCACCGCCCCGTCCCCGGCCGCCACGCGCTGGGCGTCGACGCGCCGGACCGCCGCCACGTTCTCGGCCACCGCCACCACGCCCTCGGTCACGGTCAGCTCGACCACCGCCTCGCGGATGCGGACGTTGAAGGCGGTGCCAACCGCGCGCAGCTTGGCGGCCCCGGCGTCGACCAGGAACGGCCGGTTGGGATCATGCGCCACCTCGAACAGGGCCTCGCCCTTGACCAGGCGCACGCGCCGGCTGTCCTCGCGCAGCGAGACCTCGACCGTCGAGGCGGTGTTCAGGTGGATGCGCGAGCCGTCCGCCAGGCGCACCTCGCGCCGCTCGCCCAGACGAGTGCGATAGAGCTCGACATCCTGGGCGTAGCGCCAGATCGCCGTTCCGACCGCCGCCACCAGCGTGGCCGCCGCCGAGCCGATCAGGATGTTCCGACGGGTCAGGAAGGGATGCGGCGCCGCGGCCGCCTCGGGCTCAGGCTTGGCCTCGACGGGCGGCGGGCAGGCTCGCAGGCGTTCGCCCGCCTCCCAGGCCGCCTCCATGCGCGCGAAGGCGACGGCGTGATGCGGATCGGCCTCGATCCAGTCGTGGATGGCGCGCCGCGCGCGCGCGTCGACGTCGCCTTGCAGCCTAGCGACGAACTCCGACGCCTGCGCCTCGATCGCCTGCCGGCTTTCCGGACCTGCGGGTGATGCGGTCAAAACTGCCTTCCTCGCGCTCGGACATCGCCTTGGCCACGAGCATCACAGCTCTAGCAAGATGCTTCTCGACTGTCGAAACGGATAGCGACATGCGATCCGCTATCTCCTGGAAAGAAACTTCGTGCACCCGGCGCAGGATGAACACTTGGCGGCACTGCGGCGGCAGGGTCTCGATGATCGCCTGCAATTTGCGCAGTTCATCGCGGGCGGTCAGCGAGGCCTCCAGGGAATCATCGACGCGCAAGGCGTCCAGGTCCGCCATGAAGTCCAGCGACACGACCGTGTCCTTGCGGATCGCGTCGATTAGCAGGTTGCGAGCGATGGTATGCAGGTAGCCGCGCCCGGCCGCGCCGATGCGGCCGATATCCTTGGCCGCGTAGGCCCGGGCCAGGCTCTCGGCCACCAGGTTGTCGACGTCGAAGCCCGGCGGGCACAGCCGACGCAGGCGCGAGCGCAGTCCCGCCTCGTGCGGCAGGATCACGGTCTTGAACCAGTTCAGGCGCTCAGTCAGACCGTCCATGCGGGGGCCCCTCCGGCTTGGGGGCGGCGCGGAGGCGCGCCCAGGTCAGGAAATCTCCGCCCACCGACGGTGTCGACGACGAAGCGATGTTTGGGCGCGGCCAGACCGCCGATGATCGGCCCGCGACGCATTCGCGGGCGTCGCGCGAGCTTTCTGGGCGCCGAAGCGTCGCGTGACGCCGGAATGATCGCGGCGATGGCGGAAATCCGCGCCCGATCCGTTTGAGCCGGATAAGGGCCGGAGTGCGACGCGCTCCCGCCGAGGGCGACGTGCGCCGGGAGGGAACAATCTTGAGTGAAGCTTCGGATCGTCGTCGACGGATCAAGTCGATCATCGGCGGCTCGGCCGGCAATCTGGTCGAGTGGTACGACTGGTACGTCTACTCGGCCTTCACCCTCTATTTCGCGCCCAGCTTCTTCCCGTCCGACGACCCGACCGCCCAGCTCCTGAGCGCGGCGGCGATCTTCGCGGTCGGCTTCGTCATGCGCCCGGTCGGCGCGTGGATCATGGGCATCTACGCCGACCGCAAGGGCCGCAAGGCGGGTCTGACCTTCTCGGTGACCCTGATGTGCGCCGGCTCGCTGCTGATCGCCGTGACGCCCGGCTACGACCGCATCGGCATCGCCGCCCCGATCATCCTGCTGGTCGCCCGCCTGCTGCAGGGCCTGTCGGTTGGCGGCGAGTACGGAGCTTCGGCTACCTATCTGTCCGAGATGGCCGGCAAGGAGAACCGAGGCTTCTTCTCCAGCTTCCAGTACGTGACCCTGATCTCGGGCCAGTTGATCGCGCTGTGCGTGCTGCTGGGCCTGCAGGCGACCCTGGCGCCGAAGGACCTGGAGGCGTGGGGCTGGCGCATCCCGTTCGCGGCCGGCGGCGTCCTGGCCGTGGCGGTCTACTATATCCGCCGGGGCCTGGCCGAGACCGAGAGCTTCACAAAGGCCCAAGCTGCCAAGCGCGACGCCCAGGCGGTCTCCAGCGGCTGGGCGTTGTTCCGCGACCACCCGCGTCAGGCCCTGACCGTGATCCTGCTGACCGCCGGCGGCACCTTGGCCTTCTACGCCTACTCGACCTACATGCAGAAGTTCCTGGTCAATACCTCGGGCTTCAGCCGCGAGGCGGCCACCGAGATCACGGCCGCGGCCCTCTTCATCTACATGCTGCTGCAGCCCCTGGCCGGGGCGCTGTCCGACCGCATCGGCCGCAAGCCGCTGATGGTCGGCTTCGGCGTGGCGGGGGTGCTGTTCACCTGGCTGATCTTCCGCACGCTGGAGACCACGACCAGCTCGTTCGTCGCCTTCCTGCTGGTGCTGGCCGCCCTCGTGATCGTCACTGGCTACACGGCCATCAACGCCGTGGTGAAGGCCGAGCTGTTCCCCGCCCACATCCGCGCCCTGGGCGTGGCCCTGCCCTACGCCCTGGCCAACACCGTGTTCGGCGGCACGGCCGAGTACGTGGCGCTGTGGTTCAAGAGCCAGCACCTGGAGCGCGGCTTCTATATCTATGTCACCGCCATGATCGCCGTGTCGCTGGTCGTCTATCTGCGCATGCCCGACACCAAGCATCGCAGCCTCATCGAGGAGGACTGACGCGACGGCGAGGGTCGGCGATCGCTGGCGGAGGCGCATCGAAGGTCACGGGCTGGCGGGCCGCCGAGCCCCTCCCGACGACATCGTGACCATGGACCCGACGCGCCCCGGATCGAAATCAGATCGATTTAGTAGATTTTAAGTTCCGCTGATGACCTGAGCGTTCGCTCTCAGGCCAGCCCCACCGCGGCGAGTTCGCGCTCGGACTGGACGAAGGCGTGGGTCGGCGCGATCTCGCCGCGCCGCTCGACCACCTCGGCCCAGCGGGCGGCCACCTGCTGGCCGGCGTCCGCGGCCGCGCCGATCTGGACGCCGTCAGTCAGGGTGACGTGGGCGGCGGCGAAGTGGCCGGCCCCGGCGCAGAGGATGGCGCGGGTCGGCGCGTCCTCGCCCACCAAGGCCAGCAGGCCGGGGCTGACCAGAGCGGGGTCCAGCCGGCTCAGGCTGTCCTCGGATATCACGCCGTGGGTCATCTGGGTGGCCGCCGTCGGGGCCAGGCAGTTGACCCGGATGTCGGTCTTGGCCCCCTCGATCGCCAGGGTCTGCATCAGCCCGACCAGCGCCATCTTGGCCGCGCCGTAGTTGGCCTGGCCGAAGTTGCCGTAGAGCCCGGAGGACGACGTGGTCATGACGATGCGGCCGTAGTTCTGCGCCCGCATGGTGTCCCAGACGGCCTTGCAGACCACCGCCGCGCCGATCAGGTGGACGTCGACCACCACGCGGAAGTCGGCCAAGTCCATCTTGGCGAACGACTTGTCGCGCAGGATGCCGGCGTTGTTGACCACGATGTCGATGCGCCCGAAGGCGGCCAGGGTCCGCGCGATCATGGCCGCGACGGCGGTCTCGTCGGTGACCGAGGCGGCGACGGTCAGGCGCGACCGCCCAGCCCCTCGATCTCCTCGGCCACGCGATCGGCGGCCGCCTGGGCGATGTCGTTGATCACCACGGCGGCGCCCTGGCTGGCCAGGTAGAGGGCGTGGGCGCGCCCGAGCCCGCCGCCCGAGCCGGTGACGATGGCCACGCGCCCGGCCAGGGGCTTGAAAGGTTCGGTCATCTCGTTCGTTTCCGTCGATGGGGTCAGGGGCAGGCCGGCGTCGGGCCGGCCAGGACCGGCGAGACCAGGCCCACATTCCAGTTCCAGGGCTGGTCGCCGCTGGCCTTGCGGCGGCACACCGCGCGTTCGTGCAGCGCGAACATGCCGGGCATCAGGTCCGTCTCGGCCGTCGGCTTGTCGCGGAAGGCCATGTAGGGACCGCGCGGCGCATAGGGTTTCCAGGCCGCCTCGCCCGCCGCATCGGGCCGTCCCGTGCGGGCGAAACTGGTCCAGTAGCCGATCATGGCGTCCGACAGCCGCGCCTCGTCCGCCGTGTCGGGCGCCTTGGGCCAGCGCGGCGGCGTGCGGTCCAGCGTCCCGAACATATAGGGGATCTCACTGGCGTGGAAGGCGTGCAGCCCGGCCTGGTCCATGGCCGGATAGCCGTGGTCGAACAGATAGAGGAATGACGGCTGGCCGGCCTTGGTCTGGGACCGCGCGAGGCGTTCGGAGGTCCAGCCGTAGAGGGCGTCGCGGGTCGTGGCCAGCACGCTCTCTTCCAGGGTCGCGGCCGGATAGAGCGCCAGGAAGTCGCCGGCCAGGTCGCCGTAACGCGCACGGATCGCCTTCTCGTAGTCCTGCGTGGTCTTCGGGGCGGGCGGCGCCAGAAAGCGCAGGGAGCGGATCTCGCCGCTGTTGAAGCCGACGAGGATCGGCGCGCGGGCCTGCTCGCCGCGATCGAACGCGTCGACCAGCTGGCGCGTGAGCACGACGCCGTCGACGACGCCAAACGGCAGGAAGCCGGCCTGGGCGGCCTTGTCCGTCAGGACTTGCGGATCCATCGCCCGCAGCGCCGCCAGGCTGGGCGCCCCCAGCGCGCCCTGCACATAGACGCCGGCCGCCTCGCCTGACGGCGCGCCGTGGCGGGCGGCCTTCAGCTCGGGCGTGGAGATCATGTAGGCGCTCTGGGCGATCGCCTTGGCGAACAGGCCGCGCGCGGGAGGCGAGACCATCAGGTACATGACGCTGAGCGCCCCAGCGGACTCCCCGGCGATGGTGACGTTGTCCGGGTCGCCGCCGAACGCGGCGATGTTGTTCCGAACCCATTGCAGCGCGGCGATCTGGTCGAGGAGGCCGTAGTTGCCGGAGAGGCCGTCCGGCGTCTCCTTGCTCAGGTCCGGATGGGCCAGATAGCCCAGCGCGCCCAGGCGGTAGTTGATCGTGACCAGGACCGTCCCGGCGGCCGCGTACCGCGCGCCGTTCTGCAGGGCCGACCGACCCGAGCCCGAGGTCAGGGAGCCGCCGTGGATCCAGACGATGACCGGCGCCTTGCCCCGGGTCGACGGCGTCCAGAGGTTCAGGGTCAGGCAGTCCTCGCTGGTGGGGCCGACCTCGCCCGAATAGACCGAGGGCGGACCGGGCGTCGGCTGGACGCAGGCCGGGCCGAACTGGCTGGCGTCGCGGGTTCCGTCCCAGCGCGCGGCCGGCGCGGGAGCTCGCCAGCGTCCAGCACCGACGGGCGGCGCGGCGTAGGGCAGGCCCTTGAAGGCCAGGGTCCCAGCGTCGATGACGCCCGCCACCGTCCCGGCCGGCGCGGCGACCACGGGCCGATCCTCGGCGGCGTGGGCGGCGCCGGCGATCAGCAGCGCGGCGGCGAAGGCGGCCTTCAAAAGGGTCATGGAGCGGCTCCGATCTTGGGGGCCTTGCCGAGGGCCCGCGCCAACAGAAGGAAGAGGCCGATGGCCAGGCCATAGAACGGGACCAGGGTGAACAGCGCCACCTGCAGCGAGTTGTCGGGATGGGCGGCGCGGAAGAAGTCGCTGGCCGCGCCGACATAGGTGGGGCCCAGGCCCAGGCCGATGAAGTTCATCACCAGCAGCAGCAGGGCGCCGGACATCACGCGCTGGTTGGGGCGCACCTCGTTCTGGACCAGGGTCACGGCGGACGACAGATAGACGTGGTTCAGGCACATGGCCGGGAGCAGGCAGGCCAGGGCGACCGGCCAGTGCGGGGCGGCCACGAAACCCAGGTAGCAGGGCACGGCCAGCACCAGCGCGATGGCGGGCGCCAGGCCGTAGGCGCGCTTCGAATGGCGGGTGAAGCGATCGATCAGCCAGCCCGAGCCGAAGATGCCCACGC
This sequence comes from Caulobacter segnis, assembly GCF_019931575.1. NCBI lineage: Bacteria > Pseudomonadati > Pseudomonadota > Alphaproteobacteria > Caulobacterales > Caulobacteraceae > Caulobacter > Caulobacter segnis. The sequence goes on from NZ_CP082923.1 coordinate 3,446,735, forward strand.
TCATGCCGACGCCGACGACCACCGCGTACCAGACGGCGACCTCGCCCAGGGTCATTCCCTTCTCGCGCATCAGGAACAGGGTGGCGAAGTTGCCGAGGCCATAGGTGACGAACTGGGTCGCGCCGCTGCCCAGCGAGACGAGCAGCAGAAGCGGGTGCGAGAAGAACATTCGCAGGGTGTCGCCGAAGCCCGCCCGGGCCGGCGCGACGCGCGGCGTCGGGTGATGGTCGAGCCCGCCGCGCTCGGGTTCGCGCACCAAGAACTTAAGGACCAGGGCCGCGACGACGCCGACGGCGCCGGTGATCAGGAAGGCGTCGCGCCAGCTGAACGCCGCGGCCATCGAGGCTCCGAAGGCGATGCCCAGCGCCGCGCCGACCGGCGGGCCCAGATTGTAGAGGCCCAGCGCCCTGCCCCGGCGTCCGGGCGGGAAATAGTCGGTGATGATCGCGTAGGACGGCGGCACGCCCCCGGCCTCGCCGAACCCCACTGTCATCCGCGCCACGGCGAACGCGCCATAGGAGCCGGCCACACCGCAGGCCATGGTCGCCGCGCTCCAGATCCCGCAGGCGACGGCCAGGACGGTCACGCGGTTGGTCCGGTCGGCGAGCCAACCCACCGGAATGGCGATGAAGCAGTAGAAGGCCGCGAAATAGAGACCGCCCAGCAAGCCCAGCTGGCTGTCGGTGATGTGCAGCGTGTCCTGGATCGGCTTGGCCAGGATCGACAGCAGTTGCCGGTCCAGGAAGTTCAGGACGTAGATGAACCACAGGCAGGCCAGGGCGACCCAGGCTCGCCGGTCGGGCGTTCGATCCGGGTTCAGCGCCGTCGACGGGGTGATGGTCGAAGCCATGTCCAGTTCGCCCATCATCGTTCCTCGGATCTTTGGCGGAGAGGCTCGCCCTTCAGGGCCGCGTAGACGCCCCGCTGGTAGGCGGGCAGAGCGCGGCGGCCGGCGGCCCCGACGCCCGTCGCGATCGTCGCGCCCGAGCCGGCGGAGACCGGCACCTGGTGCTGGATCAGGTAGATCATGACCAGGTCGTTGACGGGATCGGCCTGCCACCAGGTGCCGAAGATTCCCGGCCAGGTCATCGAGCCCGGCGCCCCGCAGGCGTAGGGGTTGTCGACCGGGTCCTCGGCGATCGAGACCCCCAGGCCGAAGCCGTTGCTCCGCCACAGCGGCATGCCGGCGAACGGGACCTCGCGCTGAACCTCGGTCAGCCTGTTGGTCCGCATCAGCCGGACGGTCTCGGGACGCAGCAGGCGGACCCCGCCCAGGGCGGCGCCGCCCAGCAGCATGCGCGCGAACCGGTGATAGTCCGAGGCGGTCGAGATCAGCCCGCCGCCGCCCGGCGTATAGGCCGGCGGCTCGTCGTACATCTCGGGCTCGACTTTTGCGAGCCGGCCCGCCGCCTCGTCATAGGCGTAGAGGCTGGCCAGACGGCCGCGCTTGTCGCGCGGAAGCCAAAAGTCGGTGTCCCGCATGCCCAGCGGCGCGAAGATCCGCTCGCGCAGGACCTCGGCCAGCGGCTTGCCCTCGACCCGGCCGATCAGGAAGCCCAGTACGTCGGTCGAGTGGCCGTAGTGGAAGCGTTCGCCGGGCTGATAGGCCAGCGGCAGGCCGCCCAGCGCGGCTAGCCACTCGTCGGGCGTCAGGCGGGTCATGGCCGGATCGCCCAGCGCGCGCTCATAGGCCTGCTTGAGCGGACCTTCCGAGAAGAAGGCGTAGGCGAGCCCTGCGCGGTGGGTCAGCAGGTCCTCGACGGTGATCGGACGCCGGGCCGGCGTCGTGTCGCGCAATGGGCCGGCGGCGTCGCGCAGCACGAGCGGATCGGCCAGTTCCGGGATCCAGCGGGCGATCGGATCCTCGAGGGCCAGCCTGCCCTCCTCGATCAGCATCAGGGCCGCCACCGAGGTGATCGGCTTGGTCATCGAAGCGATGCGGAACAGGGTGTCGGGCCGCATCGGGGCCTTGGCCTCGATGTCGCGCCAGCCCAGCGCCTCGGACTGGACGATCTCGCCGCCGCGCGAGGTCAGGGTCACGACGCCCGCCAACTCGCCCCGGTCGACGAACCCCCGCAGCGTGGATCCGACCTCGGCGAGCCTGTCGGGATCGAAACCCTGGGCGCGGCGGACATCGTCGTCGATCATGAAGGAAGGCGCTCCGGCCGGGGTATGCAGAGGGCCGCGGGGGTGGCGGCAAGACCATGCCCCTGCGGCGGGTCGGACGGCCGGGGCAGCGGCCGCCGACAATGAATGCGGACCGGTCAGAAGGTCTTCCGCAGGTTCACGGCCACGAAGCGTCCGATCGGGTTGTAGGTCCCGCCCACGCCGTCGGTGGCCGGGAAGAACGGCGGCGTCTTGTCGAACAGGTCGTTCACCTGCAGCGACAGTTCCGAACCCTTGGTCAGCCCGGTGGCGGGCAGGGTCATCGAGACGCGCAGGTCGACGGTCGTGTAGGCGTCGGCGCTGTACGTGCTCGTGCCCGTCGGCGTGGCGTAGGTGTTGGTGACGCCGTCGCGGTAGTTGACGAAGCCGACCACGGTCACCGAGCCGGCGCTCAGGCCCGCCGTGGTCCGGACCGTCGCCTTGGGCACGCCCAGCTTCAGAGCGTTGGAGACCGGCGCGGTCGGCGAGAGCTGGGTGTCGAACTTGAAGATGTAGTTGCCGGCGACGCCGCCGAACACGCTGCCGAAGCCGGTCGCGCGGCGGTAGCCGACGTCGAAGTCCAGGCCGTTGGTCTTGCGGACGCCGAAGTTGCCGCGCCGTAGGTCCAGGGCGTTGCCGATCGCCGGCAGGGGCGTCGGCAGGTTGACCGGCACCGCCAGCGCCAGGAGGCCCGAGAGCTGGGTCGCCGAAGGATTGCGGTAGACGACCGAGGCGAAGGTCGGGTCGGTGAAGACCAGGCTGGTGGGCGGCGTGCCGATCACGTCGGTGAAGTTGATGTCGTAGAAGGTCACGCTGGCCCGCGCCCCCGGCAGGAAGCGGGGCGTGAAGTCGGCGCCGACCGAATAGGTCCTCGCCTTCTCGGGCTGCAGGCTCTTGTTGCCGCCCAGCAGGTAGACCGTATTGACCTGGGCGCTTCCGCGCGTCGGGTCGCGGGCCGCCACGGCCGCCGTCGCGGCGTCCAGATAGTAGGCCCCGACGGTGGCGCCGACATCGCGCAGGCCGGGCGCCCGGAACGAGCGGCCGTACGTGCCGCGCAGCGTCAGCCCCTCGACCGGATCCCAGTTCACGCCGACCTTCGGATTCTTGGTCGAGCCGAAGTCGCTGTAATGGTCGTAGCGGCCCGACAGCGACAGCGACAGCCGATGCAGGAAGGGCTTCTCGTTGGCTGCGCCGACGATCGGCACGAAGAGTTCGCCGTAGATCGACTTGATGTTGCGCCCCAGGTTCTCGGGAACCGGCGTCGCCCCGACGAAGCCCCGCTGTTGGAAGGTCTCGCGCCGATACTCCGCGCCCGCCGCGATCTTCAGCTCGCCGCCGGGCAAGTCCAGCAGTCCCCCGTCGACCTTGACCGCGCCCAGCTTGGTGCGCTGCTGGATCGTGACGCTGGTCGAATAGTTGGTGATGGCGTTGACCACCGAGGCGCTGGTCCCGGCGCCGAACGGATCCAGGGCCGTCGCGGCCGTAGTTCCGGCCGCCGCCGCGGACAGGGCCACGGGGTTGATCATCGGCTGGAAGGCGACGTGCTCGGCCCAGTCATAGGTGCCGTAGGCGCTGAGGTTGAAGTCGCGCGGCAGCCGCACGTCGACGCCGGCGGACGCGTTGCCGGCCTTCACGCGGTAGGTCTGCTCGAAGTGGTCGGCGCCGACCAGGTTGTCGGGGCGGAAGTAGACGACCGCGGCCGTCGCGGCGGTCCCGGGCGGCGCCTTGAAGAACGGATTGGCGGCGGTCAGCACCACGGTCTGGGCCGGGATCGCCGCCTGGACCGTGTCCTTGCGGTCCGAGTACAGCAGGTCGCCCCACAGGGTGACGCGCTCGCCGACCTCCTGCCGGCCGGTCACGAAGGCGCTGTGCAGGCGCGAGGCCGGGACCAGGTCCACCGGGCCGCCGGTGTCGCAGTAGTTGGTGCTGTTCGGCGCCAGGCCCGGCGCGCCATAGACCGTGGTCCCGACGACCACGTTCGGGGCGGGACAGCTGGTCCCCCGCGCGTCGACACCGCCATAGGACCGGAAGTCCACGACGCGATAGTCGCGATCGGCGCCCGTGACGTTGCCGTTCTCCGCGTACTGGTAGGCGGCTAGGATCGAGCCCGTCCCCCACTCGCGGCCGGCCAGGCCGCTGACGCTGAACGTGTGATAGTCGTCGGCCACGCCGTAGCGCGTCGACAGCTCGACGCCGGAATAGCGCTTGCGGGTGATGAAGTTGACGACCCCGGCGATGGCGTCCGAGCCGTAGATCGACGAGGCGCCGTCCGCGACGATCTCCACCCGCTCGATCGCCAGGTCCGGCAGGAAGGGGAAATCCGGATTGGTCTCGTTGGCGCCGCCCGCGACCACGCGGTGGCCGTTCAGCAGCGGCAGGGTCGCCGTCGCCGGCAGGCTGCGCATGCCCGGCGCGAACGAACCGGCCCCGGCGTTATTGGCCCTCGGCGCGGTGTTGAAGCTGTTCAGTTGCGGCACGCTGGCCAGCAGGTCGGGCGTGGTGGTCGCGCCGATGACCTTGATGTCGTCGCGCGAGACGCTGATCAGGTTCGAGCCGATCGGCGGGACGCCCCGGATGCTGGAGCCGGTCACGACGATGGCTTCCAGCGTGTTTTCTTCGCTCGCCGGCGGCGGGCTGGCCGTCTGCGCCGAGACCTGCCCGGCGAGCAGGATAGCCAGCAGCGACGTGCCCGACAGCGCGATCTGGCGCGCGGTTTTCCAGGTTTGCATTCAACCCTCCCCTTTATTTTTTAGCTTGCCCAAGGCGTAGCCCAAGGCGGGGAGGTTCGTCAATTTCATTTATTTAGCACTAAATGAAATTTCTACAGACCCTTGCTTGACCCTTCGGGGCCGCCGCCTCATCGTCGTTTTTGAATCGGTTGGAGAGCGTCTTCACCGGACGGATCCAAGAAGGCCGGGACTCATGGCAGCAGCGCCGAAAGCCGAAGGACGTCGCACGCGCGCCGAGCAGCGGGCCTCGACCGTGAAGACGATCCTGGACACCGCCGAGGACCTGTTCGCCCAGCTCGGCTACTTCGGGGTGACCATCAAGGACGTGGCCGACCGGATGGGCATCCACCCGGCGCTGATCCACTACTATTTCGATGGCAAGAAGGCGCTGTTCGACGCCGTCTTCGAGCGCCGCGTGGAATACGCCGTGACGACGCGCACGGCCGGCCTGGACGCCTACGAGGCGCAGGTCGGCGACCACCCCACCGTCGAGGGCGCGCTGCGCGCCTATTACGACCAGGCGTTCGACGTCTACATCAACGGCGACGAGGGCTGGCGCAACTTCGGCCGCATCTTCGCCCAGGTGAACAACGCCCCCGGCTACGGCGCCGAGAAGATGGACACCTATTTCGACCCGATGGTGCTGCGCCTGATCGGCCTGCTGCAGAAGGCCCTGCCCGACGCCGCGCCCGAGGACCTGTTCTGGAGCTTCCAGTTCACCTCGGGGGCCTATTCGCTGATCTTGTCGCGGACCGGCCGCATCGACCGCCTGTCGGGCGACCTGTGCAAGTCCGACGACTTCGAGGCCGTCCGCGAGCGCTTCGTGACCTTCATGGCCGGCGGCTTCGACGCGCTCCACCGCCGCCACGAGGCCAAAGCCTAGGCGACCTTCGCCGCAGCCATCAGCCGCGCCTCGCGCAGCGCCGCCCGTCGCACCTTGCCGGCCTCGTCGCGCAGGGGCTCGGCCGTGAATTCGATGCTTCTGGGCAGCTTGTAGCGGGTCAAGCGGTCGGCGGCGAAGTCGAGCAGTTCGCCTGCCTCCAGCCCGCTGTCCTCGACCGCCTGGACGATGGCGTGGACGCGCGCGCCCCAGTCCTCGTCCGGCAGCCCGATCACCGCGCTGCCGCGCACCGCCGGGTGGGCGTCGAGCACGGCCTCGACCTCGGCCGGATAGATGTTGGCGCCGCCTGAGATGATCAGGTCGTTGCGACGGTCTGACAGGTAGAGATAGCCGTCGGCGTCGACGGACCCCAGGTCGCCGGGCGCTTCCCACTCGCCACGGCGACGGGCCTCGCTGCCCAGGTAGTGATAGGTCGAGCCCGCCCCGCCCTGAGGTCGGAAGAACACCTCGCCGACCTCGCCGACCGGCAGCTCGCGCCCCTCCGCGTCGAGGATCTTCAACGCGTAGCCCTCGCGAACCCGCCCGACCGAGCCGCGATGGGTCAGCCAGTCGGTCCCGGAGATCATCGTCGAGCCGGTCCCCTCGGTGGTGCCGTAATATTCCCAGACCCGCTCGCTCCCGAGCCAGTCGATCCAGGCCTCCTTGAGCCACGGCGCGCACGGCGCGGCCATGTGCAGCATCATCCGCAGGCTGGGCAGGGAGAAGCCCGACAGAACGTCGGGGCCCAGGCGCCAGATGCGGTTCATCATGGTCGGCACCATGGTCACCCAGTTGACGCCATGCGCCTGGATCAGCCGCAGCGCGCGCAGCGGATCGAACTTGCCCATCTCGACGATCGTCGCGCCGACGAACAGGCCCATGTGGATGCAGTGGAACGGGGCGTTGTGATAGAGCGGCCCCGGGTTGAGGATCACGTCGCCGGGCCGCTGGCCCAGGAACCCTCCTCCGGATTCCAGGCGGCCGGCATGGCGTCTACGATCACCTTGGGGCGGCCGGTGGAGCCGCCGCTGGTCATCGCCTTCCAGTGAGGCGAGACCACCTCGGGCAGAGCTTCGGCCGAATAGCCCTCGGGCGATGCGCCCTCCCCTAGCGCCGGAACGCCGGGTCCGGGCGGGACGCCGACGAACAGCCTGGGACGGACGATGTCGAGGATCGCCTCCATCTCGGGGCGCGCCAGCTTGGCGGCGACGATGTTGGGGATCGCGCCCAGCTTCCAGATCGCGAAGACGGTCTCGTAGAACGCCTGGCCATTGGGCAGCGCCACCGTGACGAAGTCACCCTGGGCGACGCCATGCGCCGCAAGCATGCGCGCCCGCCGGTTCGTGCTTACGTCCAGCGCCTCGTACGAGACCGGCCGCTCGTCCACGATCAGCGCGGCCCTGCCCGGCGACCGGCGCGCATGGTGAGTCAGTATGGTGCTGAGCGCGACGCGACCGATCGACATAAAGACCTCCCTGGCGGCCCTCCCCCACGGCGTCGTCTTCGGGACGCTTCGAACGGGTGGCGGTTGAATACCAATTTCATTAATTTAGTAGTGAATAAATTAAAAGCGGATTTTCGACCACGTTCGCCGGACCGCCCGATCAGGCGCGGTAGTCGTGCGCGCCGCCTTCCAGCCGCATGCGCAGCGCGCCGTCCGCCTCGCGCCGCCACAGCCGCAGGCCGCCGCCGCTGACGACGCCGCCGTCCTGGCCGGCGCGCCAGTCGACCCGGAATCGCGAATATTCCAGGACATGGCCGGGCAGGACCTCGAAGCCGTCGTTGTAGACCTTGACCTGGAACGTCGCGCCCGAGCCGTTGGCGACATAGGCCCGCAGATAGGGCGCGATCCGCGCCATGGTGCTCAAGGGGCGCTCGGCGAAGGGCATGATCACCGCGTCGTCTGCATAGACCGACAGGCGCGCCTCGGCGTCGTGCGTCGCCACGCCCCTGGCGATGCGGGCGTTCAGCGCCGCCAGCTCGGCGGCGACGGTGGGATCGCCGCCAGGCGGCGACACGCCCGCGTCCTCGGCCACGAGTTCGGCGACGTGATCCTGGTCCGGCCGGGCGCGACGCGCGGCGTAGCCCATCACGTCGGCCAGCAGGCGCGGCTTTCCCGCCCCTCGCCAGACGTGGATGTAGTTGCCTTCGATCCGCTCGGCCGCGCCGTCCGCCCAGAGCCGCTGCTCCACCCAGGTTCCGTACGTCACCGAGGTCTCGCCCAGATCCACGCGGCCCATCGGCGAAAAGACCAGATCCCGCGCTCGCCGGCTTTGCAGCATCCGCTGGCGATAGGCCAGGATCGCCGCGCGGCCGCGCAGCGCGGGCTGGGCGTCCACACAGCTGCGCGCGGCCGGCAGATAGAACCCGGCGATTGCGGCCGCGTCGCCGGTCACGAAGGCGGCGGCCAGGGCGGTCTCCGCGGTGGCGACCGGATCGGCGGCGTCGCCCAGGCCCCGCATCGGCAAGGCGGCCGCCAGCAGCAGGGCCTGGCGTCGGGACAGGTCGGACATGGCGGCGCTCCTCGATCCGTCCGGGTGGCCGCCCGAATGGCGCCGGCGAAACCGCGATGATCCAAGTCCGGCCCGTCGAACGGGACCGCCGGATCGGCGAACGGGCCCGCGACGTCGCGACGCCGTGCTAGACTGGTGGCCCGGACGATCGGAACGGCGACGGAGGGCTCGCTGAAGACCATGCTGGCGCGCCGCCTGCTGACCTTTGTCGCCTCGGCCTGGACGCTGGTGGCGCTGTTCAACGCCACGCAATGGCGGCTAATCGACCTGTCGTACGGCAAGGACCAGCCCTGGACGCAGTACCTGGCGCCGGCTTTCATGGCCAACGCCCTGTGGGCCCTGCTGACCCTGGCGATCATCGGCCTGGCGCTGAAGCTGCCGCCGAAGGGGCCGCATCGGGCGCGGAACCTGGCCCTGCACGCGCTGCTGGGCTCGACGGTGGCGGTGACCCACTCCCTGATCTACGTGGCGCTGCTGAGCCTGACGAGCGGCAAGTCGCTGGAGGACGCCACCGCCCTGCTGGCCCAGAAGCTGGCGACCACCTTCCAGATCAACCTGCTGATCTATGTGGTCGTGGCCGGCGGGGTGTTCGGCTATCAGGCGCTGAGCGACCTGCGCCGCCGCGAGCTTGAGCAGGCCCGCCTCGAGACCCAGCTGGCCCAAACCTCCGCCGCGGCGCTGAAGGCCCAGTTGCAGCCGCACTTCCTGTTCAACGCCCTTAACGCGATCTCGGCCCTGATCCGCTCCAATCCCCTGGAGGCCGAGCGCATGCTGGCCCGGCTGGGCGACCTTCTGCGCCTGTCGCTGGACGGCGCCGCCCCCCAGGAGCGCTCCCTGGCCGAGGAGCTGGCGTTCGTCGACGCGTACCTGGCCGTCGAGCAGTACCGCCTGGGGTCGCGCCTGACCGTCCGCACCGATCTGGCCGCCGGCGTCGAGGCCGCGCGGCTGCCGACCCTGATCCTGCAGCCGCTGGTCGAGAACGCCGTCCGCCACGGCGTCGCGCCCTCGCGGCGAGCCTGCACGCTGCAGATCCGCGCCGCCCTGGCCGACCAGCACCTGGACCTCTCGGTCGAGGACGACGGCGTCGGCGCGGCGACCGTCGTCGAGGGCGTCGGTCTGGGCAACGCGCGCCAGAGGCTATCGCACCTCTATGGCGACCAGGCCTGCCTGACCGTCACTTCCAGGCCCGGCCAGGGCTTCACCGTCCGACTGACGGCGCCGCAGCCATGCGCATCCTGATCGCCGACGACGAGCCGCTGTCGCGGCTGCGGATCCGGGCGCTGCTGGAGACCGCCCCCGACGTGCTCGTCGCCGGCGAGGCGCAGGATGGGATCGCGGCCGAGGCGCTGATCCGCGACCTGCGCCCCGACGCCGTCTTCCTGGATATCCAGATGCCCGGCGCCAGCGGACTGGACGTCATCGACGGCCTGGCGCCGGCCGAGCGACCGCTGACGGTCTTCCTGACCGCCTTCGACCAGTTCGCGGTGCGGGCCTTCGAGGCCGAGGCGGTCGACTATCTGCTGAAGCCCTTCGACGATGTGCGCTTCGCCGGCATGCTGGAGCGTCTGCGCAAGCGCCTGGCCGCGCGCCCTGGCGCGCAGCTGTCGGCCCGCTCGCGCGGCCGGCTGACCCGCATCGACCTGGCGGCGATCGACTGGCTGGCCGCCGCCGGCGACTATGTCGAGGTTCATGCCGAGGGACGAACCCACCTGCTGGACGAGACCCTGGCGGGCCTGTCGACCAGGCTGCCGGCCGGTGCCTTCGCCCGGATCCACCGTTCGACCCTGGTCCGGCTGGACAGGGTCCGGGCCCTTGAATCGGCGGGCCATGGCGACGGCGTCGTGGTGTTGTCCTCCGGCGAGCGACTGCGCCTGAGCCGTCGCTATCGCGCGGCGTTCCTGGCCGCTCTGTCCAGCTCGACGTCCGCCTGATCCCGCCCGCCGGCCGGCGATTGACGCCCCCGGCCCCGTCGGCGAGCGGTTTGATCCTCGAAGGAGGATCGCATGCTGACCCGACGCGCCTGCATCGCCGCCACGGGGCTTGGGCTTGGCCTGGCGCCCGGCGTCGCGCCGGCCGCCCCGGCTCCGCGCGCCATGATCCGCCTGCTGACGCCGGGCGCCCGCCCCGCCCCCTGCCCGCTGGACGCCCTGGCCTGGATGGAAGGATCGTGGCTGGGCCGCATGCCCTTTGGTCCCGTCGAGATCGCCCACCTGCCGATCGCCTTCGGCCACATGCCCGGCTTCGTGCGCGCGACCAACGCCGACGGCGTCGTCTTCTACGAGATCCTGACCTACGTGCAGGCGGGCGACAGCGTCACCCTGCGGGTCAAGCACTTCACCTCGCAACTGCACGGCTGGGAAGACCGCGACGCCTTCGTGGCCCGCGCCCTGGTCGAGCGCGCCGGCGACACCTTCTTCTTCGACGGCACGACCATCCGTCGCACCGGCCCCGACAGCTACACGACGTTCCACCTCAACCGCGACGGCGACAAGGAGCTGGAGACCCTGAGCGTTCCCTTCACCCGGATCGGGCCAGGACGGTAGTCAGGCCCCGCCGTCTCGCCGAGGCGCCTGCTGGCAGATAGCGTGGAAGCCTGCGGCCATGAACGTCGCCATGTGCCGGCGGATCGACTCGAAGTCGTTGGACGAGCACAGGCCGTGGGACAGTTCGTCCAGCCGCCCGGTGCGCGCCATGTTGTGGGTCATGGCCCCCGAGACGAAGTGGTAGCCCCAGAAGATCGTCGCCTCGTCGCAGTCGGGCATCGCCTTCTTCAGCAGGTCGATCAGAGCCAGGACGACCGGGTTGAAATACTTGGTCATCTTCTCGGCGCCCCAGCCGGCGGCGCTGTTGGCCTGGGCGCTGATCTTGCCGAAGGCCAGCCACTGGTCGGTGTCGTGGAGCTGGACGTTCAGGTCGGTGTCTATCCAGGCGTGCAGCGCGCCCTCGACCGTGACCTTGTCGCCGACCGCCTCGGCGTAGCGGCGCATCGCCTCCAGGCGATTGCGGGCCGAGATCGGCGCCTTCCGGGCCCAGACCGCCTCGTAGAGGCTCTCCTTGCCGGCGAAGTGGTAGTGGATCAGCGTCGAGCTGACCCCGATGCGGGCGGCGACGTCCTTCAGCGTGACGCCGTGATAGCCGAACTCGGCGAACAGCTGCTCGGCGGCGTCCAGGATCCGCTCGACCGTCTGCTCGCGCACCCGCGCCTTGTGGTTGCCCGCGCGGGGGGTCTTCGGTTCTCGGATCTGATCGGTGCTCATGGACCCTCTGGTTGCCGCTTCGCGTCCTGGGCGTCAACGCGGCCGTCCGCTGGCGGAGCCGGGAACGCCGAGAAGCCGATGTCGAGGCGCCAGGCGCGGCCCCGCGCCCGCCGCTCGGCGACCAGGGCGTCGGCCCAGTCGAAAGCGGCGGGATGCAAGTCGCGCGCGGCCAGCGGCCGGCGGTCGATGTCGAGGTAGCCGCGCTCCCGGGCTGTGAAGCGCGGCCACGCCGTCTCGCCCGGCGCGGTGGGCGCGCCAGTTCGAACGAACGAGACCCAGTAAGCCATCATGGCGTCCGACAGCGCCGTCTCCTCGGCGATCAGCGGCGGGCGCGGCCAGTTCGGCCCCAGCTGCGCGCCCTCCCCGACCTGGCCGAAGACATAGGGCAGTTCGCTGGCGTGGAAGGCCGTCAGGTCGCGCGCCGCTTGGGCCGGCGTGCCGTGGCGGAAGTAGTAGAGATAGGCCGGCTGCCCGGCGCCCGCCTGCTGGCGAACCAGGTACTGGGCCGCGAAGCCGTAGACGCCGTCGCGGATCGAAGCCATGACGTCGGCCTTAGGCTCCGCGCCCGGATAGACGGTGAGATAGGCTTCCGCCTTGTCGCCGAACCGGCGCTTCACGTCGGCGACATAGGCGGCGGAGGTCGCCGGCGCGGGCGGCATCAGGAACGGCAGCGAGCGGATCTCGCCCTCGTTGACGCCGGCTAGGATCGGCGCCTTTGCCTGCTCGCCGCGCGCGAACGCATCCACGAGTTGGCGCGGCAACACGACGCCGTCGATCACCGGCTCGGGCTGCCAGCCCGTCGCCACGCCGGCCATGAACAGGGCCACGAGGTTGGCCGCCCGCAGCTGTTCGGCGGTGTTGGCGCCCGCCGCCGCGCCCAGCGCCGCGCCGCCGGCCTCGGCCGAGGACAGGCCCAGAGTCTCGTTATGCAGGGCGCGATAGGCTGGCATGTAGCCGCTCTGGACGATGGCCTTCTGGAACAGACCCTTCGCCTGGGGGCTGGCCAGCAGGGCGATGACGCTGAGGCCGCCGGCGGACTCGCCGGCGATCGTCACCTGCCCCGGATCGCCGCCGAACGCTCCGATGTTGTCGCGCACCCACCGCAGCGCCTCGATCTGGTCCAACAGGCCGTAATTACCCGACAGGTGTTGCGGCGACTCCGCGCTGAGCGCCGGGTGGGCGAAGTAGCCCAGGAGACCCAGGCGGTAGTTGATCGAGACCAGCACGATCCCCTGGCTCGCCAGCTTCGCCCCGTCGTAGAGCGGCTCTGAACCGCTGCCGCCCACCAGCGCCCCGCCATGGATCCAGACCATGACCGGCAGCTTTCCGCCGCGCCCTTGAGCGCGAGCCGGGGTCCAGACGTTCAGGCTCAGGCAGTCCTCGCTCATCGGGGCCATGCCGCCGGAATAGAGGCCGGTCGGCGACTGCGGGGGCTGCAGGCAGGCATTTCCGAACGCCGAGGCGTCGCGATCGCCCGTCCAGGCCGCCGCCCGGACGGGCGACCGCCAGCGCAGCGGCCCCACCGGCGGCCGAGCGTAGGGAATGCCCTTGTACGCCGCCACGCCCTGCGCCTGGACGCCTTGCAGGACGCCCTGGCGGATCGTGACCCGGGGCCGCGCCTCGTCGGCCCGGACCGGCGCGGACGCCAGCAGCGCGGCGATCAGGCTGAGGCAGGCCCAAAGCCGCCTCACAGGTTGTAGCCCAGGCGGATGCCGAAGGTGCGCGGCCGCAGGATGGCGTAGCGGCTGGAGACGAAGGCCTCGGGGTGGATGTAGACCGTCGCCCCGCTGTTGCCGAGGTTCTCGCCGTAGAGGGTGGCGGTGACCCGTCCGAACCGCGCGCCCGTCTGCAGGTTCACATAGGTGTAGCGGTCGGTGTAGCCGTAGAGCGGGCTCACCACCCCCGCCTTGCCCGGCGTGTTCGGGAAGCCGTTCGGGAACGACCCGACGTGCTGGATCTGGAAGCTGGTGAAGCCCTGGGTTTGGCCGTTCAGCGCGTAGCTGAACGTCCCGAAGAACGAGCCCTGCACGTGAGGCGAAGCCAGCCGCGCGCCGTCCACCGCCCCGGAGATGGTGGCCTCCTGGGTGGTCAGCTCGGTGACCTTGGCCTGGTTCAGCGAGCCGTTGACGCCCAGCAGTACGCCCTTGGCCGGAGTGAAGGTGACCTCGGCCTCCAGCCCCTTGCTGGCGGCGCGGCCGACATTGGTGGCGAACTGGATCGAGTCCGACTGGCGGTTGGCCTGCACCTGGATGTTCTTCCAGTCGATGTAGTAGGCCGCCAGGGCCGCGCTCATCCGGCCGTCCAGGAAGCGGCCCTTCACGCCGACCTCGTAGTTGGTCAGGTTGTCGGAGCCCGCGCCCGCCGGGATGACCAGGTCGCTGGGATTGACGGTGCTGACGCTGCCGGCGCGGGCGTTGTAGACGGGCGTGCGATAGCCGGTGGAGACCGTGGCGTAGGTCGTCAGGTCGCGTGAGGGCTTGTAGGTCAGGCTGGCCTTCCACGAGGCCTTCTTGGCCGATGGGTACTTGGTCGTCGCCGCCCCGTTCGGAACCAGGGCCAAGGGCCCCGAGAGGCCCAGCAAGGCATAGGTGAAATAGGCCGAGTTGAAGCCGGGGTGGGTGTCGACCGTGCCGCCGTACTTGCCGTAGCGGACCCCGCCGGTGGCCGAGAGCTTGTCGGTCAGGCGGTAGGTCAACTCGCCGAAACCGGCCAGCTCGTAGGTGCGCGTGTTGCTGCCGAACTTGGCGAAGACCGCGCCCGGCAGGCCGGTGATGTGGCGGGCCGCCAGGAAGGCTGGGGTCGTGCGGTCCTCACCGTCCAGGTCCAGCTCGCGGTGCAGATAGAAGCCGCCCGCCACCCAGTCGAACCGACCGCCCGGATCGGAGGCCAGGCGCGTCTCCTGGACGAAGGTCTTCGTGGTCGCGGTGTCGAACAGATAGAACGGCACCGTCAGGTTGAAGGTCCCGCCCAGGTCGACGTTGAACAGCGCGTCGGCGTTCGAGAAGGTCGACGAACTGGTCAGTCGCGCCCCGTCGAACTGGTACTCCAGCGTGCCGTTCAGGATGGTGGTCTGGGTCGTGTACTGGTCGGGGACGGTGCTGTAGCGCTTGCGCTCGCCCAGCGACGGCGTGGTCAGCGACGAGTCCTTGGGATCGCTGTCCTCGTAGGAGGCCAGCAGGCGAACGCTGAGCCGCTCGTTCGGCCGCATCAGCAGGATGGCCCGGCCGCCGAAGTCCTTCAGCTTGTTGGCGTTCTTCACCCCGGTGCCGAGGTTGTCGACGTAGCCGTCCTCGTCCCGGTAGAAGCCGACCAGGCGCAGGGCCATGGCGTCCTTGACCAGCGGGATGTTGACCATGCCGTTGTAGCGCTGGCGCACGCCCTTGCCGTCGGGCGTGTAGCCCAGGTCGACCAGGGCCGAGGAGTCGTAGCCGGTCAGGTCCGGGCTCTTGGTCAGCACCCGCAGGGCGCCCGACAGCGAGCCGGAGCCGAACAGCGTGCCCTGCGGCCCGCGCAGGAACTCCACCCGCTCGACGTCGTAGAGGTTGGGATCCAGCGTCACGGTGTTGCCGATCGTGGTCAGCGGCAGCTCGTCGACATAGATGGTCGTGGTCGTCTGCAGGCCCGCGCCCCAGCCGTTGGTCGAGATGCCCCGCACCGTGAAGCGGACGTTGTTGTCGCTGGCCTTATTCAGCACCACGCCGGGCGTCTCGCGGGCGATGCCGTCGTAGTTGACGATGCCCTTCTTGGTCAGCTCCGCCTGCGAGAAGGCGGTGACGCTGAGCGGCACGTCCTGCAGGCGCTCGCTGCGGCGGGTGGCGGTGACGACCACCTCCTCGACCTGTTCGGCCGGTTTGGAAGCGGTCTGCGCGATGGCGGGCGCGGCGATCGTCAGCGCCAGCGCCGACGCCGTATAGGCGATGCGTTTCATGGTTCCCTCCCTGTCGCCGGCCACGCCTTTCTCGGCGTTGTTCCGCGAACAGCGTTCATCCTGACGCCACGCTGATGCGCCTGTCAATATTGACTTACTCGTCAGTCAATATTGGAGGTCGCCGCGCGCTTGTCCGGACAACGAAAAAACCCCCGGCCACGAGAGCCGGGGGAGGCGCAGGAGCGGGAACCCCGCCGAGGATCGGGGCTGTGAGCCCCTAGAACCGGGCGTCGAGGCGGATGTAGGACTGCCGGCCGAACGGGTCGGCGACCGAGCTGAGATAGCCGGTGTACTTGGCGCTGGGCGCGGCGCGGTCGAAGACGTTGATGGCGCCGACGGTCACCCGATAGCGCTCGTCCTGGCCGAAGGCGTAGGCGTACTGCAGGTCCAGCACCGTCCAGGACTTCACCCGCGCCGCCGTCGTGGCGGTGATGGCGATGGCGTAGTCATCCATCACGCCCGAGACGTAGCGAACGGTGGCGCTGGCGAAGTGCGGCCCCATCGACCAGTCGACCGAGGACAGGTTCCGGTACTTGGGCGCGGCCGCCGCGGTCGAGGGCGAGGTGGTGGTGTTGTTGCGCCGACCGACCCCGTCATAGACCAGCGAGCCGGTGTCGATGTCGTACTTCAGGAGATAGCTGAGGTTGTCGCGCAGGGTGAAGATGCTGTCGCCCACGTCGAACGACCAGCTGGCCGCGATGTCCAGGCCCGAGGTCTGGGTGCCGCTCTTGGCGTTGTAGCTGGTGACGTAGATCGTCTGGGCTACGCCGCTCTGGTCGCGCACCACCTGCGGCCCGTTGGGCGCGGCGTTGATCACGGCCTGACCGTTCTGCACGGCGATCTGGTTGTCGTACTTGAAGGTCCACCAGTCCAGCGACAGCGAGGCGCGGCGCACCGGCAGCCAGGTGACGCCCAGATTATGCACCTTGGAGGTCTGAGGCTTGAGGTCGGCGTTGCCGATCGTCGTCACCGTCCGGAAATTGGTGGTGCCCAGCACCGGGTCGGTGATGTTGACGACGTTGTTGCTGATCGGACCGTTGGTCGCGTTCTCCAGGCCTGGGGCCTGGAAGGCCGTGCTGGCCGAGGCCCGCAGCGACAGGCTGTCGTTCGGCCGCCAGATCAGCGAGGCCTTGGGGTTGGTGGTCTTGAACCCGCCGTAGTCCTCGTGGCGCACGGCCAGGTCCAGGTTCATGCCGTCGACAATCGGCAGGTTCCACTCGGTGAAGACGCTCTTGATCGTCCGGTCGGCGTCGCGGTCCACCGACGGCCCGCCGAACGCGGCGTAGCCGCTGCGCAGCAGGTCCGAATAGTGGATCGACTCCCCTTCCCGCCGCCATTGCAGGCCGACGGCGCCGGAGATGTCGCCGGCCGGCAGGCGCAGCTTGCCGAGAGTCCCGTCGATCACCAGGTCGGCGATCTCCATGTCGCGGACCGTGCGGGTGAACACCTCGGACTGGATGTTGAACAGCACCGCCGGGTTGTTGGTCGTGTTGTCCTTGGCGAAGGGGCTCAGATAGTAGCAGTTGCCCTGGCCGGCGACCGCGCCGACGCCCGCGCCGTTCCAGCGGTAGTTGCAGTTCTGGCCGCCGTAGCCGTTCAGTGCGGCCTGGAACAGGTTCATGTCGGTGTCGTGGTCGCGGAAGACGTTGCTGGACCATGACGAGGTCAGGGTGGCCGCGTAGTTCCAGTCGCCGAACACCGGGCCCTTGGCGCCCACCACGTTGTGGAACTGGTTAGCCTCGTTGCGCTGGACGTTGTAGTTCAGCCCCGCCAGCCCCTGCGAGCCGATGGGCCGTCCCACGTAGTACACGGCCACGCCGAACGGGTTGTACGGGTTCGAGGCCGGCACGATCGGCGGCGTCGCGCCGTTGTGGTTCTGGGCGTAGGACGGCACGCCGTAGCGCTGCGAGTCCTGGTGGTAGATCGCCGACTCCAGGAACAGGGTGTGCTGGTCGGTGAGGTCGTATTCGCCCTCGACGTGGATCAGGCCGCTCTGGCTGGCGCCGCGGATCGGGTTCTGGGCCTGGAAGCTGAAGGCGCACGAGCCGATCGCGTAGCCGGGGCCGCTGGCCGACGGCGTGAAGATGCTCTTGGTCTCGGCCGAGCCGCAGTTGGGATCGACCACCGCCAGCGTGCCGGCCGCATTCTTGTAGGTGTCATATAGGGTCGAATAGTTGACCCCGTTGATGACCACGTCGCCGCCGCCGGCCGTGCGCGGACGAGCCGTCAGGGTGAAGGCGCCCGGATTGGCCCCCGCCCCCGACGAGGCGTTGAAGATGTTGGTCACCGCCCGGTCGGAATTCTGCAGCCGCTCGATGTCGGTGTAAGAGGCCGAGGCCACCAGCCGTGAGCGGTCGCCCTTGGCGCCCCACATCGCCTGGACCTGCCAGGCCGGCGAGTCCTCGATGTAGGTGTACTGGGCGCTGGTCTTGAAGCCCTCGAAACGGCCGTCGGTGATGATGTTGAACACACCGGCCACGGCGTCCGCGCCATAGGTGGCCGAGGCGCCGTCCAGCACCGTCTCGACGCGGGCGACGGCGATCGGCGGGGTCAGGCTGTTGAGATTGACGTAGCCGTCCGACTTCACGACCCGGCGGCCGTTCATCAGCACCAGGGTCGCGCCCGAACCCAGGCCGCGCAGGTTGGCCGAGCGGGTGTCCTTGCTGTCCTGGCCGCCCTTGGCCAGGTCCTGGACGCCGCCCATGCTGCCGATGTTCTGCGGGACGTAGCGCAGCAGGTCGCCGATCGAGACGACGCCGGTCTTGGTCAGGGCCTTCTGATCGACCGACACCACGGGCGAGGCGACGTCCTCCTGCTTGATGTTGCGCAGGAAGCTGCCGGTGACGACGACGGCGTCGACCTGGGTGGTCTCTGCCGCCTGGTCCTGAGCGCAGGCGCCGCCCGCCAGCAGGGCGGCGGCCGACACGCCGCCGAGGCCGGCCAGCAAGCCGCGACGCCGATTGGAACTACGCATGATGTTTCCCTCCCCTTTTTTGTTTTTGGCGCAGAGCGCCGATCGGTCGCGCGTGGGGACGCGACCGGTTGGTCTAGAAGCGGTTTTCGGGCTTGAGCGGCGAAGCGGCCGCTAGGTCAGAATGTGATCCACTCTGATGTTTCCTCCTGTCGCCGGTCGCGCGCGCCAGCGTATGGAACCGTTGTTACGCGATAAGCCGGACCCTTGGGAAATGGCATTTCCTGATCGATTGATCAGTCGTCGTTATCAATATTCGCGGGCTCAATCCGGCAGCGCGACGACGCCCAGCTGGACCCGAATCCGGTCGGCGGCGCGCGGGACGATCGCGATCGGCGGGATGTTGTCGGGGGTCAGGGCCGGCGCAGCACCGGGGGCGCCGCCGCGCGGGCGCGTGCGGACGATCTGGCTGTCCGGCATCGGCGCGCCGGTGGTCAGCACATCCCAGACCAGGTCCATGGCCCGCAGATTGTAATAGGCCAGCGGCACGAAGCGCGTGTCGAAGCCGGGCATGGCGAAGCCGAAGTGCTCGGCGTTCTCCACCTCCATGTAGCGCAGCCTGCTGGCCCCGCCCTCCCTCAGGCTGTTGGCCGCCAGATAGGGCCGCGAGCTGAAGGCCGGCGGCACGCGATTGTCGGCCCGGCCGTGGACGATGATCGCCGGCTTGCCGTGCAGGTTCCCGTCGGCCAGGAACGCGGCGATCCCGGCCTGGACCCGGCGGGCGTCGGCCGAGGCGCCGACCGCCAGCTCACGCAGGCAGCGCGCGCCGTCCAGATTATAGTCCGTCCGGCCCGTACTGGGCGAGATCGACAGGTCGTTGCGGCGTGGGCCGCGCGGGTCGTTGTCGTTGATCAGGTCGATGCTGCCGGTGGGCGCGCCGCCGGAAGCCTTGGCGAAAATCTCGGCCAGTTCGGCGGGCGGAACCGCGCGGGGCCTGCCCTCCCCGTCGACCGAGGCGTAGCTGTAGCCGCAGATGCGCCGCTCGACGCCGAAACGGCCGTGGTCGCTGGCGTACTTGGCGGCCGTGGCGTCGGGGCCGATCAGATAGCCGGCCGCGTTCAGCACCGCCGTCTCGGGATCGAAACCGTAGGCCAGCAGCCTGTCCTGCGCCTCGCGCGCCTGGCCGGCCAGGTCGCCGGCGCCCAGCAGCCCGGCCTGTTTCAGCGAGGCGCAGCGGTCGGCCGCGCGGATGACGCGCTCGGCCCACGGCGCGTCGGGCATGGCCAGCACCGCGCACGGCTCGTAGAGGTTGGCGAAGGTGAAGTAGTCCAGCAGGGTTCGCGCGCCGTTGGCCCGGACCTTGTCGCCGCGCAGCACCCGGACCCCGGGATCGCCGCGCACCTGGACCTGGGGCTCGCCAGCCACCAGGCCGTCGATCAGGCCTTCGTGGTCCTTCTCGCCGGCGTAGAGCGTGGCCCCGCCGCCGTTGGAATTGCCCGAGACGATCACCAGGGTGTTGTCGGACGTCCAGCCGCCGCCGTCGCGGGCGTTCAGTTGCCAGAAGGCGTAGCGGATCGCGCGCAGCACGTCCTCGCCCCATTGGCTTTCCGGATTGAGCCGCGAATGCGCGGCCTTGAAGGCGATGCGGTGCGGCCAGCGGGCCAGGAAGGCGGCGCGGGCCTTGGGCGGCAGCGGCGCGGTGAAGTGCGACAGCGCTCCGGCCTCGCTGGCCTTGGCGGTCGTGCCGTCGATCAGGGTGACGGTGTCGCTCTCCAGGTCGTGCGCGCCCGTGCCGTGACCCTTGTCGCTGTAGACCACCGCGCAGCCATGCTGCAGGCCCCAGAAGCCGGTCGTGGAGATGTCGTGATAGAGGCCGAACGACCCCGCCTGCGGCACGGCCAGGATGCACCGTCGGGCGCGCGACAGCTTGGCGGGGACCTGTAGCAGGACGGCGCTCTTCGCCCCCTCCGGACCGTGCGTATAGGCCAGGTACTCCTCGCCGGCCACGCGGCCGCCGTCTGGATAGGGCTGCCCCGTCGCCACGTCGATCGTGGGGCCAAACAGGCGTCCCCAGCCCGAGGCCGGGTCGGGCCGGATCGCCATGGTGGCGCGACGCAGCTCGGCGGCGGTCGGATGCTGCGGATCGGCGTAGGGAGCGGGCTTGGCGGCCAGGCCAACCAGATCGTCGGTGACGCCGTCGAAGGTCAGGTGACGCAGCACCGTGACGCCCTTGGGGGTCTTGGCCGCGACCGCCGGAGCGGCCAGGGTCGTCGCCAGGGCCGCGCCCAGGCAAAGCGCCTCGCGGAGGGTCATGCCGGCGTCTCCTCGAGATCCAGCTCCAGAAGCAGGCCGCTGAGGCACTTGCCGTGGGCGTCCAGCGCCAGGGATCGCGTCACCCCGCCGCCCAGGGCGCCGTTCAGCACGAAGTTCAGCGCCATCAGGTCCGGCAGGTCGTAGCGGCGCACCTCGCCGCGCACGATGTCGCGCAGGTGCGCCTTGACCCGCTCGGGCGTCAGGGCGCGCCGCACCCGGTCATAGGCGTCGGGGCCGTAGGCGATGACCGAGATGTTGGAGACATCGCCCTTGTCGCCGCTGCGGGCGTGCGCCAGGTCGCGCAGTTTCATAGGGCCACCTCGAAGATCACGCTGGGCTGGACCAGTTCGCGCTCGATCAGGGTCGAGACCACGCCGATGACCGGGGTCACCAGCCGCGTCGCGCCGCCGCCGCCCGCCGGGCCGTTGGTGTAGAGGGCCTCGACCTCGCGGCCGACGCGTTCGGCTTCACTCCGGGTTCGGGTGCGGGCCACGACCCGGGCGCGGACTTCCATCGGCGCGAAGGCCGACACCAGGCTCTCGGGGGCCACGGCGTCGACGCCGATCAGCTCGAACCGCGTCTCCTCGGGCGACAGGCCGGTCAGGCGGAAGCGTTCGGCGATGATGTCCAGGGCCAGGCGTCCGCGCGCCACCGCGCTGGAGCCGGCGTACGAAATGGCTCCCTCGCCGATGAAACCCTCCTTGCGGCCCAGCGAGACCTTCAGCTGGGCGGGACGCGACCGGCCGCCGCCGCCGCGCACGGCGACGCGGTCGGGTCCGACCTGTTCGAACCGCACGGTCGAGAAGTCGGCGGTGACGTCGGGCGTCAGGTACTGGGTGGGATCGTGCAGTTCGTACAGCAGTTGCTCGGTGCAGGTGGCGACGTCGACGCGACCGCCGGAGCCCTCGACCTTGGTGATCACCGCCGCGCCGTCCGCCGACACCTCGGCCAGCGGGAAGCCCAGCCGCGCCAGGTCAGGCACCATCTTGACGTCGGGATCGGCGAAATAGCCGCCGGTAACCTGGCCGGCGCATTCCAGCAGGTGCCCCACCACCGTGCCCCGGCCCAGGCGTTCCCAGTCGTCCAGCGCCCAGCCGAACTCGTGGACCAGCGGGGCCAGGAATAGGGACGGGTCGGCCACGCGGCCGGTCACCACCACCTGGGCGCCTCCGGCCAGGGCCTGGACGATCGGCTCGCAGCCCAGATAGGCGTTGGCCGAGATCAGGTCGTCGCCCAGGCTGGCGACGTCACCGCCGACCTCGAGCAACGGCCGGGTCGAGCCGGCCATGACGTCCAGCACATCGTCGCCGACCACGGCGGCGATCTTCAGCCCGGGCAGCCGCAGGTCGGCGGCCAGCTCGGCGATGCGGGCGGCGGCGGCGACCGGGTTGGCCGCGCCCATGTTCGAGACGATGCGCACGCCCTTCTCGACGCACAGCGGCAGGACGGCGCGCATCCGCGCCTCCAGCAGCGGATCGTAGCCGCCGCCCGGATCACCCAGGCGGGCGCGCTGGGCCAGGGCGATGGTGCGCTCGGCCAGGCACTCGAACACCAGGTAGTCGAGCCGCCCTTCGCGGACGAGTTCGACTGCGGGCTCGATGCGGTCACCGGCGAAACCGGCGCCAGCGCCGATGCGGACGACACGAGGTTCAGGAGAGGAGGTCAAAGCGGAAACAGCCCCAGCAGCAGGCAAGCGACCGCCATGACCAGCGACGCGCCATAGAGGAACGGAAAGGCGAACTTCTGGTGGGCGGACAGCTCGACCCCGGCCAGGCCCGCCACCAGGAAGGTCGCCGGCGTCAGCGGGCTGACCGGGAAGCCGGCCGTCATCTGTCCGACCAGGGCGGCCTGGGCCACCTGGACCGGCGCGCCGCCCAGGCGGGCGTGGGTCTCGGCGATCACCGGCAGGACGCCGAAATAGAAGGAGTCCGGATCGAAGACCATGCTCAGCGGCATGGCCAGCAGCGACAGGACGAACGGGATGTGCCGGCCGCTGTCGGGATGGACGTTGGCCACCGCCGCGTCGGCCATGGCCTTCAGGAAGCCCGCGCCGCCCATGACGCCGGTGAAGGCGCCGGCGGCGATCAGCACCGACGCCATCAAGAGCGCCGAGCGGGCGTGAGCGTCGATCCGGGCGCGCTGGTCGGCGACCTTGGGATAGTTGATCAGCAGGGCCGCGGCGAAGGCGACCATGAACACCACGGCCGGCGGCGCGACGCCGGCGACCAGCACGCTCATGGCGCCTAGGGTCAGGGCCAGGTTCAGCCAGAACAGCCGGGGCCGCGCCAGGCCCGGCTCGGCGCCGTGCTCGGGAATGTCCAGGGCCGGCGCGCCATCGGCGGTCGCCTCGATCAGACCCAGGCGCTTTTCCTCGCGCTTGCCCAGCCACCAGCTGGCCACGAAGACGAAGGCCAGGCCCGCCAGTTGCACGCCGATCATCGGCTTGAAAATGTCCAGCACCGGGATGTGCAGGGCCGAGGCGGCGCGCACCGTCGGGCCGGTCCAGGGCAGAAAGTTCACGCCGGCCGCCAACGAGGCCACACAGGCCAGGATCCGGCGGTCCATGCCCAGGGTGTCGTACAGCGGTCGCATGGCCGGGATCGCGACCAGGAAACAGACCGCGCCAGAACCGTCGAGGTGGATGATCAGGGCCAGCAGCGCCGTGCCCACGGTGATCCGGCTGGGACGACGGCCCACGGCCTTGAGGATGCGACGGACGATGGGGTCCAGAAGGCCCGCGTCGGTCATCACGCCGAAGAACAGGATGGCGAAGACGAACATCGCCGCCACCGGCGCGATCTTGCCGATGCCCGCGACCATCAGAGCCGGCGCCTGCGCGCCCTGGCCGATCGCGATCGCAGCCGCCAGCGGTATGAGGATCAACGCCGCGACGGGCGAGGCGCGGTTGGACAGGATCGCCGCGGTCAGTGCGAGGATCGCCACGACGCCGATGAGAGCGAGCATGAGGGGCGTTTCTTCCTGGACGCTGTGTTCAGCTTGTCAGGCGTATATGCCGATCCCCAGAGCCCGCGCACAAAACGGAAGTTTGGATCGATTAATAGCCTTACTCGATAAATCCGCACGAAACGGATCTTCCAGCCAAGCAGACACTATCGATGAACGTTTGCACGACGGGCCGGACAGGGGATTGGCGTCGCCGCATCAGCACGATCGTACGCGTGAAGGCCGGGTCCTGGATCGGTCGCGCCCGGACATTGGCCTGGCTGCGGATCTCGACGGCGGTCGACGGCAGGATGGCCAGGCCCAGCCCGGCCCGGACCAGGGCCACGGCGGTGGTCATGTAGCGGACCTGGCAGGCCGGCGTCGCCGTGCGCCCCGCCGCGATGAAGGCGCCATCAACCAGGTCGCGCACGCTGCTGCCCCGGTTCATCAGGATCAGCGGATAGGCCGCGAGGGTCTCGACCGAGATCGTCGGCGCCTCGGCGACCGGATGCCCCTCGGGATGGACCAGCATCATGGCGTCGTCGAACAGCTTGATCTGCTCCAGGTCGCCGTCGTTCTGGTCGGCCATGCCGATGCCGAAGTCGACGCGGTCCTCGCGCACCAGGGTGGCGATGGCGCTGTTCAGCGCGTCCTCGACCTCGAAGGTGACGTTGGGATGCTCAAGCTGGAAGCGGGCGATCAGGTCAGGCAGCAGAGTCGCCGCGCACGACGGCAGGCACGCCAGCCGCACCAGGCCCTTGGCCTTGGAGACGAAGTCGCGGGCATTGACCACCGCCCCCTCGAACTCGGTGATAGTGCGCAGGAAGATCGGCAGCAGTTCGCGGCCGACATGGGTCAGCTCGACCGACCGGGTGTTGCGGTCGAACAGGCGCAGGCCCAGCGCTTCCTCGAACTGGCGGACGCGGTTGGTCAGAGCCGGCTGCGACAGCGCCAGGACCTCGGCCGCGCGCGTGAAGCTGTTCGTCGAGGCCACGGTGACGAAGGCGCGGATCTGGCCCAGCGTGATGTGCATGACGTGACGCGCCCTCCCCTGGCGCTTCGAACCTTAAACCGGCGCGCGCGCCGCCCGGCAAGCCGGCCGGGGCTCAGTCCGCGCAGGCGAAGCTGTCGGCGCGGCTTGGATCGCCCTTGCCGTCGTAGCGCGGCCAGCGTGGAAACTCGCACAGCGGCCGCGTCCGCCCGCCCCCGTCCGGCGAGGCGTCGACCACCGTCTGCGCCCCGGGCGCTCGCCCGGTCTCGACCCATTGGTCCAGCGCCTCCAGCGAGTTCCACGACACCGGGAACGGCCCGTCGCCATGGCCGAAGCCCGGCGCGATGTAGAACCGCAGGAAGCCCGGCAAGGCCGCGCCGTACCGCGTGCTCAGGCGCTGGTAGTAGGCGATCGAGTTGCTGGGCGGGATGGCCATGTCGACCGTGCCGTGCATCAGCAGCAGTTTGCCGCCCCGCGCCCTGAAGCGATCGAGATCCGCGCTGCTGGCGTCGGTGATTTCGGCCGAACGCGCCACCGCCGCGCGGTGCTGCGTGGGTTCGAAGGTCAGGGAGTCGAAGGCCGGATCGCGAGCCATCATGTAGCGCACGCCCTGGTCGGCCATCAGGAAGCCGAACGCGTCCTGGCCCGTCGGCGGCTTGCCGGGAACCGGCCGGAACCCCAGGCCGAAGAAGCTGCCCTTTCCGAACGCACCGTCCAGGATCGGCCAGCCGCCGAACGTGTCGGCGCCGCTGATCTCCATGCCGAACCGGGTCGGTCGCGAGATGGCGATGGCCGCCTCGACCTGGGCGGTCGACAGGCATCCGTCCGCATCCGCACCGCCAGGGCATAGCAGGGCGCGGACGTCGAAGACGGCGCGACAGGCGGCGACGTTGGACACCACCCCGTCCGCCAACCCGTCCAGGCCGTCGCACCTGGCCACGACCGCGTCGCCGATCAGCCGCGTCTTCGCAGGACTAAGCCAGGCGCCGGGCGCGTAGAGGTGCTTCGCCAGGTTCAGGCCCGACAGCTGCAGGGCCGTGAAATTGTAGGCCGGGTGGATCGCCACCACGCCGTCGTAGTCGGCCGGGAACCGCTGGGCGGCGATCAGGCCTTCGTGGCCGCCTTGCGAATTGCCATAGAAATAGAGCCGGCGTGGCCCGGTCCCGTAGAAGCGGGCCATGACCGCGACCGCGACGTCGCGGGTCTTCTTGATCTGGGCGTGGCCGAAATTGATCCAGGCCTCCTCGTTCAGCGCGAAGGCGGCGTCGCCCACCGCCCCGCGCGGATCACCGCCGCCGCCCACGTGGCCGGAATCGGAGCCGAAGGTGGCGTAGCCCCGCGCGACCGGCTCCCTGTCCTTGGGCAGGAAGGCGGGATCGCGGCCGGAAACCAGGAAGCCGTCATAGCCGCCGCCGCCGACCTGCACCGCCTTGCCGTTCCAGGCGGCGGGCAGGTTGATCTGGAAGTTGATGGGCGGCGCGGCCGGATCGACCGGCGCGATCGCGCCCTTGACCACGCAGACGCCCGCCGGATCGGCCAAGGCGGCGGTCACCCGCGCCCCGCGGGTCGGCAGGCCGATCCGCGGGGCCTCGACGGCGAAACCCGCCAGGTCGCCGCACGCCGCCTTGGGCGCGGCCGGCGCGGCGGCCATGGTCAGGGCCATCAGTGCTTGGATCATGTCCCCCGCTCCCCGTTCCTGGCCTAGAAGATGCCCATGCGGCCGCCCTGGGCCGCCAGGTCGTGATAGAGCGACAGCGTCGCCGGCGGCAGCGCCGCGCGGGCGGCGGTGTGATCGCCGATCTCCAGGATGCGCCCCTCGGCGGCGTCGAAGCGCGGCCAGGCCGGCAGGCCCGGACCGTTCGGATCTCCGCCCTTCACGAAGTTGGCCCAGTAGGCGGCCATCTGGTCGGACAGGGCCCGGTCGGCGTCGGTGAACGGCCGGTCCGGCGACTTGTCCAGCGTCTGATAGACGTAGGGGATCTCCGAAGAGTGGAAGGCGCCGTAGCGCGGCGCGTCGGGGCCGGGCTCCACGTGGGTGAACTGGTAGACGAAGGTCGGCCGGCCGCCGGCCTTCTGCCGCTGGGCGGCCCACAGCACGGTCGAGGCCAGGCCCCGCTCGCGCGCCCAGCGACGGCTGACCAGTCCCGCCTCGGCGTCGTCGGCGGCCGGATAGAGCGCAGCCGCCCGATCGCTCAAGGGCCCGAACGCGCCAGCCAGCTGGCCCTTCAGTTCGGCGGCGGTGACGCGGCCATAGGCCGGGTTCATGCCGCTGGCCTCGTCGGCGGTCAGACCGGTCAGCATCGGCACGATCGAGGCCGCCTTGGCCGGATCGTTGGGATCGGCGCGGATGAACACCCCGTCGATGATCGGGGCGAAGCGCAGGCCCGGAACTCCGCCCTCGCCGCGCACGGCCAGTACAGCCTCGGCGGGCATGGCCCGCAGATCCGCCAGCGCCTTCGCGCCGGCCTGGCTGGCGAAGCGGGCGCCGTCGGCCTCGGCCGCAGCGCGCGGGGTCGTTCCCAACCCCATGCCCGAACCGCTCTGGGCGATGGCGCGGGCGAACAGGCCCTTGGCCGAAGGCGCGGCGATCAGCTCGTGCACCGAGGCCGCGCCCGCCGACTGGCCGGCGATGGTCACGCGGGCAGGATCGCCGCCGAATGCGGCGATGTTGGCCTTGATCCATCGCAGGGCTTCGGCCTGATCCATCAAGCCATAATTTCCGGACGTTCCCGCCTCGGCGGTTAGGGCCGGGTGCGCCAGGAAGCCGAACACGCCGACGCGGTAGTTGATCGTCACCATGATCACGCCGCGCTTGGCGAAGGCCGCGCCGTCATAGATCGGCACCGAGCCCGAGCCGCTGCTGAAGCCGCCGCCATGGATCCAGACCAGCACCGGCAGCTTGTCGCCCGCCGTCCTGGCCGGGGTCCAGACGTTGAGGAACAGGCAGTCCTCGGCCACCCCGTCTTGGATGACGTACTCGGTGCTCCAGGGCCCGAAGCCCTTGCCGCCCGCGGGGACCTGCATGCAGTTGGCCCCGAAACGGTCGGCCTTGCGCACGCCGGTCCAGGCCGCCGGGGCCTTGGGCGCGCGCCAGCGCAGGTCGCCCGCCGGCGGCGCGGCGAACGGCACGCCCTTGAAGGCGGCCACGCCCTTCTCTGGCGGTCCGGCCTGCAGCACGCCCTGCGCCACCTTGGCGATCCTCAGCGTCTGGGCGCCGGCGGGCGGGCCCAGGGCCAGGACACCCAGCGCGACAGCGAGGGTCGGGAGCACGCGGGCCATGCTTGCCCTCCTATTTGAACAGGCGCGGCGCGAAGTCGGTCAGGTAGCGGCGCCAGTTGATCCAGGTGTGGCCGCCGCCGCTCTCGTTGTAGACGTGGGCGATCCCGTACTTGTCCAGCGTCGCGCGGGTCGGGACGACGGTCCCGTACAGGAAGTCATCCTTGCCCATGGCGTAGTAGACCAGCTTGAACGCCTTGGCGCCCTGCTTCAGGGCCGCGTCGTTACGGGTGGCGTAGTCGGCGGCCTGCTGGGGCGACTGCAGGCCCATGCTGAAGATCCCGATGTAGTGGAACAGCTCCGGATGGGTCAGGCCGTTCTGGATGGTGTGCGCCCCGCCCATCGACAGCCCCGCCATGGCCCGGGCGTCCGCCTTGTCGATCGTGCGGTAGTGGCCGTCGACATAGGGGATCAGATCCTTGAGGAAGTCGTCGCGAAAGTCGGTGTTGATCAGCATGTCCGCGCCAGGCCGGTCGGGCGTGTGGCCGGCGGGCATGACGATGATCATCGGCTTGGCCTTCCCCGCCGCGATCAGGTTGTCGAGGATGTACTGGGCGTGGCCGACCGAGGTCCAGCTGTCGTCGCTGTCGCCCGCCCCGTGCACGAGATAGAGCACCGGATAGACGCCCTTGCCCTTCTCGTAGCCGGGCGGGGTGTAGACGTGGGCGCGACGGCGGACGTTCAGCGATCCCGACCAGTACTCGACCGTCGAGACCGCGCCGTGCGGCACGGCCTTGTCGAAGGTCTGGAAGGCGCCGGCCGGGCCCATCACCTCGAAGGTGCTGTTGACGCCGACGCGCTCTTCCGAGAACCGCGTCCCCTGCGGATCGGGCACGCGCGCGCCGTCGACATTGAAGTTGAAGCGATAGGTGTCGGCGGCGACCGGCTTGTCGGTCGTGACGCTCCACAGGCCCGTGGCGTCCTTGGTCATGGCCAGGCCGCGCGGCCCGCCGCCAAAGCCCATCGGAATGACCTCGGCGTTGTCGGTGCTGGTGACCATCGCGACCTGAGCGTCCGGCGCGCACAGGCGGAACGTGACGCGACCATCCGGCAGTTGCTCCACCGACCTGTAGGCCGCCGGGCCGGCGAAGAAGCCGCGCGGCAGGCAGCTGGCCGTCTGGCCCTGGGGCGGCGGCGTCTGGGCCAGGGCCGCGAACGGCGCCAGCAGCATGGCGGCCGCGGCCGCTCCGATCAGGTCGCGCTTGATGGTCATGTCGGCCTCCCTGCCGATCCTCTTATACATCGGGGGATGGCCTTCGACCGCGCGCGCCCCACGCGGACGCGGTCGAAGGCCCAAGCCCTCCCCCAAGGGCTTGCCCTTACGGCTTGACAGCGCCGGCCTTGACCTTGGCCGAGGCCTTGGCGTCCAGCGCCGTCGCCGAGGCGCCGACGGCGACGTCGTAGGTCCCGGCGTCGATGCGCCACTTGCGGGCCTTGACGTCGAAGTCGGCCAGCAGGCGGCGGTCGGCGGTGACGGTCACCCGCTTGGTCTCGCCCGGCGCCAGTTCGACGCGGTCCCAGCCCAGCAGGCGCAGTTCCGGCGCGCCCGAGCGAGCGGTCAGATAGACCTGCGGCACGTCGGCCCCGGCCTTGGCGCCGGTGTTGGTGACGTCGAAGCTGGCCGTGATCGTGTCGCCGCCCGTGACCTTCAGAGCCCCATACTTGAAGCTGGTGTAGGACAGGCCGTGACCGAACGCGAACAGCGGCTTGAAGCCCTTGCGCGCATACCAGCGGTAGCCGATGTCCGAACCCTCGGGGTGGCTGGCCTCGAAGCCCTTGCCCTTCTCGGCCAGGGTCTCGGGCGAGTCGCCGAAGCCTGGACCGACATAGCCGAAGCCCGCGATCTGACGGTCGTGAAGCTGGTCCTCGGACGCCGGGAAGGTGATGGGCAGGCGACCCGACGGATTGACGTCGCCGAACAGCACGTCGGCGATCGCCTCGCCGCCCTTGGCGCCGGAGTACCAAGCCTCGACCACCGCGCCCACCTTGTCGAGCCACGGCATCAGGACCGGGTTGCCCGTCTCGAGCACCACGATGGTGTTCGGATTGGCGGCGGCCACGGCGGCGACCAGCTCGTCCTGGCCCTGGGGAAGGGACAGGTCGCCGGAGTCGATGCTCTCCATGTTCCACTGGGTGACGAACACCACCGCCACTTGGGCGTCCTTGGCCAGGGCGGCGGCCTCGGACGGGTAGCGCCCGTCGGTGAACCGCACCTTGGCGCCCGGGGCCTTGGCCTTGATCGCCGTGAGGGGCGAGGACGGGTGGTAGACCTGATTGGCCCAGGCCGCCATCGGCCCCTCGCCGCCCACCGGAACGGACGCGGCATGGCCAGTTCCCGTAGTGACCTGCGAGGACCCGCCGCCCGAGAGCACGCCCTTGTCGGCATAGCCGCCGACCACCACGATCGACTTGGCCGTCTTCAGGAGCGGCAGCAGGGACTTGTCGTTCTTCAGCAGGACGATGCCTTGCTGGGCCACGGTCTTGGAGGCGGCGGCGCCAGCGTCGTAGTCGATCGCCTGGCCCTTGCGCGAGGGCGTGTCGAACACCCCGACCGCGAACATCGAGCGCAGGATGCGGCGCGACATGTCGTTGACCCGGGCCGCCGGGACCTCGCCCTTGGCCACGGCCTCCTTCAGCGGCTTGTCGAACCAGACCTGACGGTCCAGCTGCGCGCCGGACTGCTGGTCCAGGCCGTTGACAGCGGCGCTGACGCCGGGCACCGCGCCCCAGTCGGACATCACCCAGCCCGGCCAGGCCCAGTCGCCCTTCAGCACCTTGTTCAGCAGGAAGTCGTTGTCGCAGGCATAGTGGCCGTTGATCTTGTTGTAGGCGCACATCACCGAGCCGGGCTTGCCCTTCTCGATGGCGAACTGGAAGGCCAGCAGCTCGCCCTGGCGGAAGCCCTGCTCGTCGATCGTGGCGTCGACCACGTTGCGGCCGGTCTCCTGGTCGTTGAGGGCGAAGTGCTTGACCGTCGAGATGACCTTCTGATCTTGCGTACCGCGCACCGCCTCGCCGGCCAGGACGCCGGCCAGCAGCGGATCCTCGGCCAGATATTCGAAGTTGCGGCCGTTGCGCGGTTCGGCGGTCAGGTTCATGCCGCCGCCCAGCAGGACGTTGAAGCCCTTCTTGGCCGCTTCCTGGCCGACGACCGCCCCGCCCTTGTAGGCCAGGGCCGGATTCCAGGTCGCGCCGAGCGCCAGGCCCGACGGCAGGGCGGTGGCGATGTCGCCCTTGCGCACGTTCATCGGGTTGGTCACGCCCAGGCTGGCGTCGGTCTCGAACAGGGCCGGCACGCCCAGGCGCGGCACGCCGGCGATGTAGCCGGCCCCAGGGATGGCCTCCTCGGGGATCTTGGCGTTGGGGCCGAACGGGATCGGCATGATCCCGTGCAGCAGGCCGTAGCGCTCGTCGTCGGTCAGCGCCTGGTCCAGCAGCTTGGCGCGTTCGTCGGCCGAGAGCTTGGTGTTCATCCAGGGCCGGTCGCCCGGCCCAGTCGGAGTCTGGGCCTGGGCCGAGGCCGCCCCGGCCAGGGCGACGACCGCACACGCGATCGCGCCGTTCATCAGAGTCTTGCGAAGCATGACGCCCCCTCTTGTTCTTTGTCGTTGATGCTTACTGGGCCGAGCCCGAGGGCTTGGCCGAGGCGGCGGTGACGTCCATGCGGGCCTTCCAGGGCTCGGGCTTGGCGACCGCCGCGCCGTCGGCGCCGAAGTCCATCAGCACGTCGGCCTTGGCGTCATAGGCCGGCCATGGCGGCAGGCCCGGACCGTTCGGGTTCCCGGTCTTGGCGAAGTTGGCGAAATAGGCGTTGGCCGCCTTGGCGATCGCCGCGTCCTTGGCCGTCAGGGCGTCGCCGTACTTGGCCTTCACCGTGTCGAACACATAGGGGATGTCGGTCGCGTGCGGGGCTCCGGTCTTCCACTCGCCCTGCATGGAGTCGGCGACGTACGAGAACCGGTACTCGTAGGCGGGGACGCCCTGGGCCGAGATCACCTGCGCCACGAAGCGCGCGGGCTCGACCATCATCTTGTCCATGGCCACGTTGTAGGCGGCTAGGCGGACGTCGACGTCGCCCTTGGGATCATAGGCGGCCTGGGCCTGGGCCTTCAATGGGCCGAATGGGTCGAACACCTGGTCCTTGTTCTGGGCGAAGCCGAAGCCGATGTCGGCGCTGGTGGCGCCGACCATGACCGGGCCCTTCACCTGGGTCCCGGCGCGATAGGCGACCTCGGGATCGGCGACCACGATCTTGCCGTCCAGCATCGGGCCGCCGTAGGTCGGCGGGCCCGAGGCGCTGAACATCGCCGCCATGTTGAGGCCGGCGGTGACCTGCTCGGCGGAGAGGGCGCGCAGGGCCTTCAGGGCCTCGGGGCCCGTCCCCTCGACGCCGACCGACTTGGCGAAGTTGACGCCGATGGTCTCGGCCGAGGGCGAGCCCGGCAGGTCCTGGCTGAGCCGGCGCGGCCCCATCAGGCTGCCGCGACCACCGCCGGACATGATGGCGGCCTTCTGGAACAGACCCTTCGACTCGGGCGAGGTCAGCAGCATGTGCACCGAGCCGCCGCCGGCGGACTCGCCGAAGACGGTGATATTGTCCGGATCTCCGCCGAACGCGGCTGCGTTGGCCTTCACCCACTTCAGGGCGGCGATCTGGTCCATATAGCCGTAGTTGCCCAGGCGGCCGCCGTCCGCGTTGGCGGCGGTCAGCGCCGGGTGACCGAAGAAGCCGAAGCGGCCGACCCGGTAGTTGAAGCTGACGAAGACGATGCCCTGCTTGGCGAACTGATCCCCGGCGTAGACGGCCGGCGAGGAGCCGCCGTTCACGAAGCCGCCGCCGTAGATCCAGACCATGACCGGCAGCTTCTTGGCCGAGGCCTCGGCCGGCCGCCAGATGTTGGCGACCAGGCAGTCCTCGGCCGGTTCGGAGCCCAGCGGCGCGGCGTCGCTGGGGAACGGCTTCTGCATGCAGTCATGGCCGTAGTCCTTGGCCAGACGCACGCCCGTCCATGACTTGGCCGGCTGCGGCGCGCGCCAGCGCAGCTCGCCCACCGGCGGCTGGGCGAACGGCACGCCCTTGAACGACAGGACGCCATCGGCGACGGCCCCCTGGATCTTGCCCGAGTTCAGGGTGACGGTGTCGGCGGCTGGCGCGGCGCCGGCGTTCCCGGCGCCCAGCAGCAAGGCGCACGCCGTGGCGAGCCATAGCGATCTCTTCATCGTTTCCTCCCCCGCCGTATGCCGGCGATCTTCTGGATTGTTCGACGCAAGCCGGTCCTTGCCGGCCGCGAGCGAGGCCATACCAACGACATGTGATAACGTTGTCAATTCCAATCGCCTACCGCCTCCTAAATTGTTTTTAATATATACAGTTCT
Source organism: Caulobacter segnis (assembly GCF_019931575.1). NCBI lineage: Bacteria > Pseudomonadati > Pseudomonadota > Alphaproteobacteria > Caulobacterales > Caulobacteraceae > Caulobacter > Caulobacter segnis. The sequence goes on from NZ_CP082923.1 coordinate 3,479,997, forward strand.
CATCGCGTCTCTCGTGGCGCGGCCCGCGTCGCAAACAGCGATTGACGTCCTCGCCGCGCCCCTGCACTTCGTTCTGATGCGCGCCAAGGCAGCCGACAGGGCCACGATCAAGGACGTCGCCACGCGGGCGGGCGTGTCGCTGATGACCGTCTCGCGCGTCCTCAACCGCACGGGTTACGCCAGCGACGAGGCTCGAGAGCGCGTCGAGGCCGCCGCGGCCGCTCTGGGCTACCGGCCAAACGTCTTCGCCCGCGCCCTGCCCGGCGCCCGCTCGTTCCTGGTCGCGACCCTGATCGACGACACCGCCTCGGCGGTCACGGCCGAGCTCCAGCGCTGCATGATCGAGCACTGCCGCGAGGCGGGCTACCATCTGGTCGTCGACAGCGCCCCGACCAATGCGGGCGAGGACGGCCTGCGGGCCATCGCCGCGCGCCTGGCCGCCCTGCGCCCGGACGGCGTCATCGTCTGCCCGCCCCTGTGCGACTCGCCGGAGATCCTGGCCTTGCTGGAACAGCTGGGCGCGCCGTTCGTGCGGTTCTCGCCGTCCCGCATGGGCGAGGGCCCGCGCGTCGGGGCCGACGAGATCGGCGCCGCCCGCGCGATCACCGACCATATCCTGGCGGCCGGCCACCGGCGCGTCGCCTTCGTCGGGCGCGATGACGGCCTGTCCGCTCTGCGGCTGGAAGGCTTCCACTCGGCGCTGGACGCCAAGGGGCTGGCGCCGGCGGCCATCACGTCGACCGCCGGCGACTTCGCGGCGGCGCGCCTGTGCGTCCGATCCCTCCTGGAAACGCCGCGGCGACCCACGGCCCTGGTGGCGGCCACGGACGAGATCGCCCTGGCGGCCCTGGACGCGGCGCGCGGCCTTGGCCTGACCGTTCCCGCGGACCTGTCCGTAGTCGGGTTCGGCGACATCGCCGCGGCCTCGCTGTCGTTCCCGCCGCTGACCACCATCCGCTATTCGATCACGGCCATGGCAGCCGCGACGATCGGGTTCCTGATCAACCCGCCGAAGACCGCCTACGCCCCGCTGGGCCGCACCTTCGGCTTCGAACTGGTCTCGCGCAGCACCGTCGCGCCGCCGCCCTAGCCCCCCGGACGACTGGCGGACCCACGCGCCACCAGCTCGAAATCGGCCCAGCGCCGGGTCTCTCCGGCCCCGCCAGCGATCACCAGCGCGACGGCCGCCTCGGCAAAGGCCTCCAGCGGCTGGCGGATGGTGGTCAACTCGGGCCAGACCATCCGCGCGGCGTTGCTGTCGTCGAACCCGGCCACCGACACGTCCCTCGGCGTCTCAAGACCCAGCTCGGCCGCCGCCGCGATCACCCCAAGCGCCGTCAGGTCGTTGGCCGCGAAGATCGCCGTCGGACGGTCCTCCGCGCGGGCCAGGAGGCGCAGCCCGCCGGCGCGCCCAGAGGCGAAGGTGAAGTTGCCCGGCGCCAGGCGATGGCGCGCCGGCGCCAGTCCCGCCTGGGCCATCGCCTCCCGGAAACCCTCGAGGCGAAGCGCGCTGGCGCCGTGATCAGGGTGGCCCTCGATGAAGGCGATGTCGGTGTGTCCGAGGTCCAGCAGATGCCGGGTCATGGCGAAGGCGGCCGCCTTGTCGTCCATGCGCACCCACCATCCCTGGTCGGTGCGCACGGTGGGCGCGATCCGCACCACGGGGACGTCGCGTCCCTCAAGCGCCGCCGCGTGGTCGCAGAGCGGCGGCAACACCAGAAGCCCTTCCGGCGCCAGGGCCAGGGCCGCGTCGATCGCCTTGACCAGGCTCTCGTCGTCGCGTGCGGCCTCGATCGCCAGGTTGTAGCCATGCGCGCGGCAGGCGCGCACGGCGGCGGCCTGGACGGTGGCCATATAGTCGAAGTTCTGACGGAAGGCGCCGTCGGGCGCCATGCTGATCAGCACGATCATGCGCGACCCTGCCCCGCTCAACCCCCGGGCCGAGATATTGGGCGTGTAGCCCAGCTGGTCGACGGCCGCCTGGACCCGGACGCGCAGGGCTTCCCGGACCCCGGGTTCGCGATTGAGCACGCGCGCCACGGTCTTGAACGAGACCTGTGCGGCGAGCGCCACGTCCTTGATGGTCGGCGGGCGAGCGGACATGCCCCTGGTTACGTCGGCGGGAACGATCCGTCCACGCCTCTCGCCAGGCGCGCCCGCCGCCGGCCTTTCGGGCCAGCGGCGGGGCCGTCGACGCGGTCGTTCGAGGGATCAGAACGATTTCGTGACCTGCAGCGACCAGACCCGGCCCAGCACGTTGTGGACGTTGCCGTCGAAGGCGCTGCCCGTGGTCAGCACCACCGGCGGATCCTTGTCGGCGACGTTCTGGAGGTTCAGCGAGGCGCGGACGCCCTTCAGCCACGTCGGCCCGGCCGTCTCCGGGACCATGTAGCTCAGGCCCAGATCGAAGGTCGTCCAGCTGGGCACCTTGCTCTTGCCGACCACGACGCCGCCGACGGCGAGCGGCACCGAGTTGGTGTAGTCGCCCGTATAGTTGACGAACAGGTTGGCGCTCCACGGCCCCTTGTTCCAACCAAGGTTGGCGCGGCCGCGCAGGCTGATCGGGTAGTAGAGCTCGTCCAGGCGGTCGATCTCCGCCACGTTCGGCGAGGCCTGCACCTTGTTGTGCAGGATCTTGGTCACCGACGCGCCCACGTTCCAGCGGCCGGCGGCGGTCTCGAACAAGTAGCTGGCCTGCAGGTCGACGCCGTCCTGGACCGTCGAGGCCAGGTTGGTCTTGCGCGCGTCCAGGATCACGTTGACCTGGCAGTAGGTGCCCACGACCGGCACGACATAGTCGGCGATGCGGCCCGCCAGATAATCACGCAGCACCGGATCGTAGGTCGCGGTGTTGCCGGGCACGCAGCTCGCGGGGTTGTGGATCGGCGTAATGTACTTGGCGAACGCCGCGCGGTTGGCGGCGCTGGCCAGGTACAGGTCGCGGTTCGGGCTCGAGATCTGGTTTTGGTAGTCGATCTTGTAGTAGGTGCCCGAGATCTTCAGGCCGCGCACGGACGGCGGCGAGAAATCGAAGCCCACCGACAGGGTGTCGGCGGTCTCCGGCTGCAGATCAGCGTTGTTGCCCAGATAGACCAGCGCGCTGGTGAAGCCGGGGAACAGGTTGCCGATGTTGCTGTCGCCGGAATTGTTGGCCGTCGGCACGCCCACCAGCTCGGCCGAGAACACCACCGGGCTCTTGTCCGTCAGGGTCGGCGCGCGGAACGACTTGCCGGCCGAGCCGCGGAACGACAGGGCGTCGTTGACGGCCCAGGTCAGGCCGATCTTGGGGTTGGTGGTGCCGCCGAAGTCGGAATAGTGGTCGTAGCGGGCAGCCACGTCCACCGCCAGGGACTGGACCAGCGGCAGGGCGTTGCCCGAGCCGAAGATCGGCACGTAGAGCTCGGCGAACAGCGACTTCACCTTGCGGCGCTCGTCGGAGACGTTGTCGATGCCGAAGACGTTGGTCGCGCCGCGGTTGGCCCCGTTGGTCAGGGTCTCGTGCTGGCGCGAATACTCGCCGCCGAGGGCCGCGCGCACCGTGCCGCCCGGCAGGCTGAACAGCGGGCCGTTAAACTTGATGACCGCGTCGTCCATGATGTTGCGGCTGAACTGGACGTTCGAGCCGGTGAAGCTGGCGATCTGCGACTGGCTGAGCCCTCCCGTGCTGAAGGGGTTCAGCGTGCCGGCGTTCACCTGGGCGGCGACGGCGTCGAGATTGACGTTCTTGCCGATGTTGCAGATGCCGCAGGTCCGATCCGCGCCATTGGTATAGTAGACCTCGCCCTTCCACCCGGCGACCGGCAGGTTGGCGCTCAGGCCGATGGTCTGGGTGTAGGCCTTGTCGGGATTGGTCGTCTCGGTCAGGCCGATGTAGCGATGGAAGTTGAGATCGAAGGTCTCGCCGCCGCCGGGGCAGGTCGTCGAGGCCGAACCCGGCGTGCCGGCCACGCCCGAGACGTAGTACGGCGTGCCCGCGCAGACGTTGATGCTGCTGCCGGTGTTGGGGTCGTACTGGTAGGTCGAGGTCTTCCGATGGGTGTAAAAGCCCTCGTAGTAGATCGACACCCAGTCGTTGAGCTCCTGGTTGAAGAACAGGGCCAGCTGGCGACGTTTCACGTCCGGCAGGTAGTCGTTGTAGTCCGCCGTATCGACCAGGTTGGTCGCGGTCAGCTGGCTGGCCGTGGGGTTGCGACCGGCGTTGGTCGGCAGGCCGTAATAGGTGTAGGTCGTGCCCGAGGCGCCGTTCTGGCTAACCACCAGGTTGCCCACCCCACCCGACGAGATCGCCCCGTTCAGCTGGCGATTGTCCTCGCCGCCGAAGCGCCGCAGGTCCTGCATCAGGTACGGGCTTTCCGACCGCTTGCCGCGCGTGCGGTGCATGACGTCGGCGGTCAGGATGACGTTGCCGTGGCCCAGGCGATTGTCCCACTGCCGGCCGATGGTGAACGAGCCGCCGACCTCGGTCGAGAAGCGGTGGGTGGTGGCGCGGGCGGTGGCCTCGGCGCCATCGAAGTTCTTGCGCAGCACGTAGTTGATGACGCCGCTGACGGCGTCCGCGCCGTAGATGGCCGAGGCGCCGTCGGCGATGACGTCGACCCGCTCCAGCGCCGCGATCGGCACTTGAATCGCTTCGGTATAGGCGTCGGAGGCGCCGCTGGGGGCGATCCGGCGGCCGTCGACCAGGGTCAGGGTGGCGCCGTAGCCGATACCGCGGATGTTCACCGCCGTGCCCTGGGTGGAGTTACCGCCGTAGCCGGTGGTGCCGCCCTCGCGATAGTTCTGCCCCGCGCCGCCGGCGTTCGGCGTGCTCTGGATCTGCGGGATCGATTTCAGGACCTGATGGATGTCGGTCAGGCCCGTGGCCTTGATGTCGTCGGCGGTCATGGTGACCGTCTCGCTGCCGACGGCCTTCACCCCGGCGATGTTCGTGCCGGTGGCGACGACAACGACCTCTTCGACGGTGCTGTCGTTATTTTCCTTGGCCTTTTCAGCCTGGGCGAAGGCCTGGCCCGCGGTCGCGAGACCGATCGCCAGCACCGAAGCGCCCGCTGTCAGGCGGCGTGCGACGCCGCTCCGATCTGAGAAAAACACCATTCCACTCCCCTTCCTTATGTTTCTCACCCCTCGGCCGGCGCTAACGCGCACGGCCGCCGTCGCGGGCCCCAGAGGGACCCGACGCAGTCTCGGTCGGCGTGGAAAGCTCCTGGACTTTCTCACTCCCTAGACGCCGGGGCATTCTGACGAGCCCTCGGCGGGTCATTCCGACGATGCGAAATGACAACGTTCACATCAGAAGGCGGACCTCTCGACGAGAGATCCCAATCTGAATGACAACGTTATCACAAGCTTGACGCGACAATGCACCAAGTCAAGAACAATTTGCGGGGTGTACAATCACCGAAGCCGCGCAGTCCTCCCGCACGGCGATCCATTCAGCGGCGCTATCAGACCATCAGTTTTCTCGATTGGCGCGGCCGGGCCCCGACTGGCTCACTCACCCGAGGATCGGGGAGACGGGCGTTGCATGAGTTGGGACTTCTGCTGGGCGCGGGGACGCTGGCCATCGCCGCCTTCGCCGCCGCCCCGGCCGCCGCCACGCCGTGCGAGGGCTTCGCGCCGCCGCGACCGAGCCGCACCGTGCTGGAGACGATCGCCGCCGAGCCAGACGATCCCGTCGCCTGCCGCATCGTCGGCCGCCCCGAGCCCCACGCGGGTTCGCGGATCGGCTTCGAGGTGTGGACGCCCCGCGCCGCCTGGAACGGCCGCCTTCTGATGCTGGGCAACGGCGGCTACGCCTCCGCCCTGCCCCGAGGCCAGATGCAGGCCTACGCCGCCGCCGGCTATGTGGTCGTCGCCACCGACACGGGCCATGCCGGCGACGGCCCCGACTTCGCGCGTGAGCGTCCGCAGGCCATCGCCGACTGGGCCGAGCACGCGGTCCACGAGTCCATCGCCCAGGCCAAGGCGATCACCGCCGCCTACTATGGCCGCCCCGCCGCCCATGCCTATTTCCAGGGCTGCTCGACCGGCGGTCACCAGGCGCTGATGGAGGTCCAGCGCCATCCCGACGACTTCGACGGCGTCGTGGCCGGCGCGCCTGGCGCCAACCGCACCCGACTCAACATCGGCTTCCTCTGGCAGTTCGTTCAGAACCACACCCGCGACGCCGAACCGCGCCTGATCCTGCCGGCCAGCAAGCTGCCGATGATCCGCGACTCGGCCCTCGCCGCCTGTCGCGGGCGCAACGGCGATCCGGACATCGGGGGCCTGCCCTCGGACCCGTATCTGAACGCGCCCCTGACCTGCGGCTTCGACCCGGCCGCGCTGGCGTGCGCGGACCAGGACCGCCCCGACTGCTTGACACGGGACCAGGCAGCGGCGCTCGAGGCGATGTACGCCGGGGCGCGCGATCCCCGCACCGGCCAGCGGCTCTATGTCGGCTGGCCGCGCGGCAGCGAGGCCTCAGCCGGCGGCTTTGGCGGCTGGAACCTCTACTGGGCCGATCCAGCCAAGCCCAGCGAGCCGGCGCGCTCGGACTTCTGGCGTTACTGGGCCGGGTTAGGCGAGGGCTGGGACTGGCGGACCTTCGACTTCGATCGTGACGCGACCCAGGCCCTGGCGCGCCTGTCGAAGACGATCGACGCCGTCGACCCCGACCTGGAGGCCTTCCGCCGGCGCGGCGGCAAGCTGATCCAGTGGCATGGCGCGGCCGATCCCGTCGTGCCATTCGAGGATTCGATCGCCTACTACCAGCGCGCCGACGCAGACCAGGCGCGGCGGGGCCATCATGTCGAGGATTTCTATCGCCTGTTCATCGCGCCGGGCGTGGAACATTGCCAGGGCGGCCTGGGCCCCGCGCCGATCGACCTGCAGGCCCGCATCGAGGCTTGGGTCGAGCAGGACGTCCCGCCCCCACGCCTGGAGGCCCGGCGCGCCACCGGCGGCGTGAAGGGCGGCGGCTTTGGCCGTCCGCTGTGCCCGTTCCCGGAGGTCGCCATCCACGACGGGACCGGATCGCCCGACCGCGCCGAGAGCTTCCAGTGCCGCCGCCCGGTTCGTCGCCCCGCCACGCCAGGAGCCTGACGCGATCGGGCCCGCTCACGACGCCGCACGCTCGCGCAGCATCGCTTTCAACAGGCCCTTCTGAATCTTGCCCGTCCCGGTGCGCGGCAGCGCCGTGACCACGCAGGTCTCCTTCGGCAGCTTGTAGCGGGCCAGGCGCGGCTCCAGGTGCGCGATGATCTCGGCGTGGACGACCAGGGCGCCGGGCCTGGCCACGACGACCAGGCAGCCCACCTCGCCCCAGCGGGCGTCGGGCATGCCGACCACGGCGCATTCGGCGATGTGAGGGTGATCGGCCAGGGCGGCCTCGATCTCGGCCGGATAGACGTTCTCGCCGCCCGAGATGAACATGTCCTTCTTGCGGTCGATCAGCCAGTGGAAGCCATCCTCGTCGCACACGGCGATGTCGCCGGTGTGGAACCAGCCGCCCTCGTTGAAGGCCGCACGCGTCTCGGCCGGGCGACGCCAATAGGCCGAGAACACGTTCTCGCCCTTCAGCAGCAGTTCGCCGGGCTGGCCGGGTTCGCACGCCGCTCCCTCGGCGTCGACGATGCGCGAGGCCACGCCGGGCATGGCCACGCCCGCCGAACCGGCGCGGGCGGCGATCGCGTCGCGGTCGACCGGCATGCCGAACACGGTGCCAGCCTCGCTCATGCCGAAGCCGTCGACGATGGGCACGCCGTCGTCCAGCCAGGCGCGGATGTCGGCGGCCGGATGCGGCGCGCCGCCGGTGAAGATCGCCGTCAGTCCGCCCAGCCGCTCGGGCGCGAAGCTCGGTTGGGCCCGCAGCGCCGCGGCCATCTGCGGGACGCAGAAATAGTGGCTGACCGCCAGGGCCGGGTCCTCCATGCGCCGCAGCGTCCGTGCCGGGTCGAAGCCGTCCGAGACCAGGAACGCCCCGCCGTGCAGCAGCGGCGGTCGGATCGTGGTGATCAGGCCGATGATGTGGAACATCGGCGCGTCGTTCAGGAACACGCTGTCATGGGTCACCCGCCCCAGGCGGCCGAAATTGATCGCGGTCTGGTCCAGGTTCCGCTCGCTCAGCAGCACGCCTTTGGGCCGGCCCGAGGTGCCCGAGGTGTAGAGGATCAAGGACGGGCGGCCGCGATCGATGGGGTTGGTCGCCAGCGGCTGACCCTGCTCTAGCGCCTCGGCCAGTTCAGCGATGGGCGCGCCGACGACGCCTGCCCGCGCCAGCTCGGCGTCGCCGAACACCAGGCGCGGCTCGGCGTCCTCGACCAGGTCCCGGATCTCCGCCGGACTCAGCCGCCAGTTCAGCGGCACGTAGATCAGCCCCGCCCGCGCGCAGGCCAGGTGCAGCACGGCCAGGTCGACGCTGTTGCGCGCCAGGCTGGCCACGCGGTCGCCCGGTCGGCAGCCATAGTCGGTCAGCAGCCGCACGCAGCGCCCCACCGCCAGGTCCAAGGCCGCATAGGTCCAGCGCCGCCCGCTCGCCAGGTCGACGGCGGCCAGGCGGGTCGGCTGAAGGCGGGCCTGCAGGCCCAGATGGTCGACTGAAGCGCTCATTTCCTCCCCTTTTTTATGGTTGGCGCCGACGGTCGATAGGGTCCTAGCCGGGGCTGGCGGCCACGTCGTAACTCCCCAGACCCGGCTTGTAGGTCTTGTCGTCGATGAACTGCTTGATGCCTTCCTTGCGGCCGTCGTTGTCGAACGAATTGGCCGCCTCCTGCGCCCGGACCAGATAGTCCTCAGCGTTATCGTAGGTCATTTCGCCCACGCGCCGGATGGCGTCCTTGGTCGCCTTCAAGGCCACGGGGTTCTTCTTGAGCAGGACGTTGGCCACCTCGGTCACGCGGTCCTTCAGGCGCTCCAGCGGCACGGCCTCGTTGACCAGCTTCCACTCGGCGGCCTTCTTGCCGTCGATGTTCTCGCCCATCAGCGCGTGGTACATCGCGTCGCGCATCGACAGGAGCTCGACGGCCACCTTGGTCGCGCCGCCGCCCGGCAGGATGCCCCAGTTGATTTCCGACAGGCCGAACTGCGCCTCCTCGGCGGCGAAGGCCAGGTCGCAGGCGAACAGCGGGCCATAGCCGCCGCCGAAGCACCAGCCGTTGACCATGGCGATGGTCGGTTTGTTGTACCAGCGCAGGCGACGCCACCAGCCGTAGGACTCGCGCTGGGCCTGGCGCACCGCGCCCAGGCCCTTGGCTTCGGTCTCGCGGAAATACTCCTTCAGATCCATGCCGGCCGACCAGGCCGTGCCCTCGCCGGTCAGGACCAGGACGCCGACGTCGTCTCGATATTCCAGCGCGTCCAGCACCTCCATCATCCGCTGGTTCAGGCGTGGGCTCATGCAGTTGCGCTTTTCGGGCCGGTTGAACTTCACCCAGGCGATCCGATTCTCGACGGTGAAGGTGGCGGTGTTGTTGACCTCGGTCATTCTCGATCTTTCTTGGGAGCTCGGGAGCCGGCTTCGCCGGCCGGGTCAGATGGGGTAGTGGCCGGCCTGTGTCTCGACCGTGATCCAGCGCAGCTCGGTGAAGGCGTCGATCCCGGCCTTGCCGCCGAAGCGGCCGTAGCCCGAGGCCTTGACCCCGCCGAACGGCATCTGGGCCTCGTCGTGCACGGTGGGACCGTTGACGTGGCAGATGCCCGACTTGATCTGGCGGGCGACCTTCAGGCCCCGCGCGATGTCGCGGGTGAAGATCGAGGCCGACAGGCCGTATTCAGTGTCGTTGGCCAGCTCGATCGCATGGGCCTCGTCGCGGGCGCGGACGACCCCGACCACCGGGCCGAAGCTCTCGTCGCGGAACAGCTTCATGGCCGGCGTGACCTTGTCGATCACCGTGGCCGGCATCAGCACGCCATTCGCCGCCCCGCCATTGACCTGGACGGCGCCGGCGGCCAGGGCGTCGGCGACCAGGGCCTCGACATGGGCCACCGTCTTGAGGTCGACCACCGCGCCCAGCGGCGTCCTGCCCTCGCGCGGATCGCCGACGGCCAGGGTGGCGACCTTGGCGCAGAACCTCTCGATGAAGGCCTCGGCCACGGCGTCGACCACGATGATCCGCTCGGTCGACATGCAGATCTGGCCCTGGTTCATGAAGGCGCCGAAGGCGGCCGCCTTCACGGCCTCGTCCAGATCAGCGTCCTCCAGCACGATCAGCGGCGCCTTGCCGCCCAGCTCCAGCAGCACGGGCTTGAGGTTGTCAGCCGCGCGCCGGGCGATGATCCGGCCCACCGCCGTCGAGCCGGTGAAGCTGATGCGGCGCACGGCCGGATGGTCGATCAGCGCCCCGACGATCTCGCCGGCGTCGGCGGGCGCGTTGGTGACGACATTGACCACGCCCTGGGGCAGGCCGGCGGCCGCGAACGCCTCGATGATCAGGCTGTGGGTGCGCGGGCAGGTCTCGGACGCCTTGAGGATAACCGTGTTGCCGCACGCCAGAGGCGTGGCCACGGCCCGCACGCCCAGGATGATCGGCGCGTTCCAGGGCGCGACGCCCAGCACCACCCCGGCCGGCTCGCGCACGGCCATGGCCAGGCAGCCGGGCTTGTCCGAGGGGATCACCTCGCCGCTGATCTGGGTGGTCAGGGCGGCGGCCTCGCGGATCATCGAGGCCGACAGCATAATGTTGAAACGGGCCCAACCCTCGGTTGTGCCGATCTCGCGCTTCATGGCGTCAACGAAGGCGTCGGCCCGGGCCTCCAAGGCGTCGGCGGCCTTGGACAGCAAGGCGCGGCGGGCGTTGGGACCCAGGGCGCTCCAGCCCGCCAGCGCGGCCTGCGCCGTGTCGGCGACGGCGTTGGCCTGGGCTTTCGTCATCGCCGCGCAGGTGCTGGCGACGTCGCCGGTGATGGGATCGAGGCGTGTGAACGTGCCGGTCATGATCGTCCTCGAATGGCCTTAGAGGGTCGTCGCCAGGTCGCGCTCGACCGCGTCCGGCGCGGCGCGGAGCTTGGCTAGCAGCGCGCGCAGGTCATCGCGCTCCTTCGCCGTCAGGGCGCCGAAGAAGGCCTCGTCGTGCTCAAGGGTCACCTGCTCGATGCGACCGCGCAGGACCGCGCCGGCCGGCGTCAGGTGCAGGGCGTTGCTGCGGCGGTCGCGGCCGCTGCGGCGCTCGACCGCGCCGCGCGCCTCCAGTTCGTCGACCACCTTCATGGCGCGAGCCCGATTGACGCCCAGGGCTCGGCCCAGCGCCATCTGATCGCAGCCCTGGTGCAGGCCGACATAGACGACGGCCGTCGCGCGGACGGGGGTCATGTCGAAGACGGCGAGGCGTTCGTGCAGCCCCGCCATCCCGGCGACGTCGGCGTAGTGCAGCAGAAAGCCCAGTCGCGCCCCTAGCGCGCCGAAGGCTGATAGCTCGTCCAAAGCGGACCTCCCAGGTCTTGTTTTCGCGAAAACTGTATGCATCATAAACAATGTCGTCAACGTACGCCCGAGGACGACCCATCAAGCGAGCGGTCCAAGCCGCCGCGCCCCGAGGAAACCCGAAGGAACGCCATGCCCGATCCGGCCCGCGGCCCGACCGCTCGACACGCGTCCCCCCAACAGACGACGGCGAGGCGGACGACCCTCCTGACCGCCGCCCCCTGCTATCTGGTCGCCGCCCTGGAAGGCCTGGACCTGCAGGCGGCCGGGGTCGCCGCGCCGAAGCTGGCGCCGGCCATGGGCCTTTCGTCCGACCAACTGGGCTGGTTCTTCTCGGCCAGCACCTTCGGCCTGATGCTGGGCGCGGCGATCGGCGGCCGGCTTTCGGACCGCTTCGGCCGCAAGGCCGTGCTGGTGGCGTCGGTCGTCGTCTTCGGCCTGCTGTCCCTGGCCACCGCGTTCTCGCCGAACCTGGAGGTCCTGATCCTGACCCGGTTCCTGACCGGAGTCGGCCTGGGCGGCGCCCTGCCCAACCTGGTGGCCCTGGTCGTCGAGAACGCCCCGCCCGGACGCAAGAACGCCGCCGTCGGCCTGCTCTATGCCGGCCTGCCCACCGGCGGCGCCACGGCCAGCCTGATCAGCCTCTTGGGCCGGCACGACAACTGGCAGGAGATCTTCGTCGTCGGCGGCGTGGCCCCGCTGGTCGCCGCGCCGGTGCTGGCCCTGCTGCTGCCGGACTCGCGACAGCAGGCCGACGCCAAGGCGACCGAGGGCGCGCTGCGCCCCGCCGGCGTGGCCTTCACCCTGCTGGGCGAGGGACGGGCGGCGCGCACGCTGCTGCTGTGGCTGGGCTTCTTCCTGGCCCTGCTGACCTTCTACCTGCTGCTCAACTGGCTCCCCACCCTGCTGATCGGGCGAGGCCTGCCCCGTCCTGACGCGGCCCTGGTGCAGGTGGCGTTCAACGTCATGGGCGCCCTGGCCAGTATCGTCACGGGCAGACTGATGGACCGGGCCGACCTGCGGACCATGACCACGGCAACCTTTCTGCTGGCCATCGGCAGCCTGATCCTGCTCGCGGTCACGCCCGCTCACCTGACCGCCTGCCTGCTCAGCGGCGCCATCGTCGGCGCCGCCATGTCGGCGACCCAGGCCCTGCTCTACGCGGTCACGCCAGCCAACTATCCGACCGCGATCCGCGGCACCGGCGTCGGCGCCGCCGTCGCGGTGGGACGCCTGGGCTCGGCCGCCGGCCCCTTGCTGGCCGGCGCCCTGCTGGGCGTGGGCCGCACGCCGCGCGAGGTGCTGACCTTCATGGCCCCCACCATGCTGCTGTCGGCCCTGGCGATCGTGCTGCTGGCCGCCCTGATGGCCCGCGCCCAGCGCGCGCTCCAAGCCTAGACCTCGGGAGAGTCTCGTGTCCGCACACCCCACCTCGTGGATCCGGAACGCCTGGTACGTCGCCGCCACGCCCGACGAGCTGGCCGACAAGCCGCTGGGCCGCCAGATCTGCGGCGAGCCGATGGCCTTCTTCCGCGACGCGACCGGCCAGGCCCGGGCGGTCGAGGACTTCTGCCCCCATCGCGGCGCGCGCCTGTCCCTGGGTTTCCTGCGCGACGGCGACCTGGTCTGCGGCTATCACGGCCTGGCCATGGGCTGCGACGGACGCGCCGTCGGCATGCCCAGCCAGAACGTCGAGCGCTTCCCCCGCATCCGCGCCTTTCCGGTCGTCGAGCGCCACGGTTTCGTCTGGGTCTGGCCTGGCGACGCCGGGGCCGCGCAAGGGACGCAGCCCCCTCGCCTGGCCTGGGCCGAGGATCCGAACTGGGCCTATGGCGGCGGCCTCTTCCACGTCCGCAGCGACTACCGCCTGATGATCGACAACCTGATGGACCTGACCCACGAGACCTATGTCCACGCGGGCAGCATCGGCCAGAAGGAGATCGACGAGGCTCCGGTCGAGACCCATCTGGAGGGCGACGAGGTCGTGACCAGCCGGCGCATGAACGGTATCCACGCCCCGCCCTTCTGGCGCATGGCCCTGCGCGGCGCGGGCCTGGACGAGAACGCCCTGGTCGACCGCTGGCAGATCTGCCGCTTCTCGGCGCCCGGCCACGTGATGATCGAGGTCGGGGTCGCCCTGGCCGGCCACGGCGGCTACGACGCGCCGGCCGAGCTGAAGGCCTCCAGCATCGTCGTCGACTTCATGACGCCCGAGACCGAAACCTCGCACTGGTACTTCTGGGGCATGGCGCGCGGCTTCGCCTCGGACGACGAAGCGCTGACCGCCTCGATCCGCGAGGGCCAGCGCGGCATCTTCAGCGAGGACCTGGCCGTGCTGGAGGCCCAACAGGCCAACCTGCTGCGTCACCCCGACCGTGCTCTGCTGAAGCTGAACATCGACGCCGGCGGCGTCCATTCCCGCAGGATCATCGCCCGCGCCATCGGCGCTGAGAACGCCGCCTAGGCGGCGCCATCCATGACCCGCTCGGCGCGGTAGCGACGGGGCGAGCAACCCTCGGCCCTGCTGAAGAACCGCGAGAAGTAGGCGGGGTCGTCGAAGCCCAGTTGGTAAGCCACCTCGGCGATGGTCATGTTCGAATGGATCAGCGCCCGCTTGGCCTCCAGCATCGTGCGGTCGTGGACCAGCCGCAGCGGCGCGGCGCCGGCCGCCTTCAGGCACGCCACGCGCAGCCGCGACACGGTGCAACCCAGCCGCTCGGCATAGGCCTCCAGCGTCAAGCCCTCGCGGAAGTGCGTCTCGATCAGCTCGCGATAGCGCGCCACCAGCCTGGCCTGGGCGCCCTGGGCGGCGGGACCCGAGGCGCGGGCCTGGACCAGCAGGCGCAGGGCCTCGACCAGCAGGGTCAGCAGCTGGGCCTCGACGGCGGCGGCGCGTCCCGGCGCGGTCCAGACCAGCTCGCGCCCCAGGACAGCCAGGACGTCGGACACCCGGGAGTCGCGCGGCAGCGGCAGCTGGCAAGCCGCGCGGAACAGCGCCGCGAACCCCGGCTCGCGCCCGACCAGCTCGCGCAGATAGCTGTCGGCGATGGTCAGCACCGAGCCGGAGCTGTCGGCCTCATAGACGAAGCCATGGACCACGCCGGCGGGGATCAGCAGCAGGCACGGCGCCGCGAAGGCGACCGTCTCGCCTTCCACGCGCATGACGCCCGAGCCCCGGGCGATCAGGAAGACGTGGTTGAGATCGGCGTGGGCGTGCGGCCGGATGTTCCAGTCGTTCGGCCGCGAGCGATCGTCCAAATCCTCGAGATGCAGGAACTTGCCCTCGACGGTCCGCAACGGTTCTCCGAACAGAAAAAAGCTCGGAATTCTTGAGGATTGAGGCACGACGACCATCCGCGGCGCTCGGAAAGGCGCATGAGAAAAGTCCAACTTTTGTGACGCTCTGTCCATCCCCAAGGCCCGCTGGCGCGCTCAGTCTGGACGCAAGTCGCCGAGAGCGACATGGGGACGGAGACCGCGAAAACATGCGCACGCAAGTCGCCATTGTCGGCGCGGGTCCCGCGGGTTTGTTTCTGGGCCACCTGCTGCGACGCGCGGGCGTGGACGCGGTCATCCTGGAACGTCGCGACCGGGCCTATGTCGAGGGCCGGGTGCGGGCGGGCGTCCTGGAACAAGTCACCGTGGACCTGATGAACCGGCTGGACCTGGGTCAACGCCTGCGCGCCGAAGGCATAGTCCACAGCGGAACCAACATCGCCGCCGACGGCCAGCTGTTCCGCATCGACATGGCCGAGCTGACCGGCGGCTCGACCGTCACGGTCTACGGTCAGCAGGAGGTGATGAAGGACCTGTTCGACGCCGCCGAACCGCGCGGCGTGACCGTGGTCTTCGACGCCGAGGACGTAGCCCTGCACGACGTCGACAGCGCGCGACCGCACGTCACCTGGCGGCGGGGCGGCGTCGAACAGCGGCTGGACTGCGACGTCATCGCCGGCTGCGACGGCTATCATGGGGTCAGCCGGGCGGCGATCCCGGCCGACGTGCTGAAGACCTTCGAGCGGGTCTATCCGTTCGGCTGGCTGGGCGTGCTGGCCGACGTGCCGCCCTGCGACCACGAACTTATCTATTCCAACCACGAGCGCGGCTTCGCCCTGGCCTCGATGCGCTCGCCCACGCGCAGCCGCTACTACGTGCAATGCGGACTGGACGAGAGGGTCGAGGACTGGAGCGACAACCGGTTCTGGGACGAGCTGTGTCTTCGCCTGGGCGATGAGGCCGCCAGCCGCGTGACGCGCGGCGCGTCGTTCGAGAAGTCGATCGCGCCGCTGCGCAGCTTCGTCGGCGAACCCATGCGCCACGGCCGCCTGTTCCTGGCCGGAGACGCCGCCCACATCGTCCCGCCGACCGGCGCCAAGGGCATGAACCTGGCTGTCTCGGACGTGGTCATGCTGGCCGAGGCCCTTACCGACTACTTCCTCGACGGCTCGCAAGCAGGCCTCGATGGCTATTCGGCCCGCGCCCTGGCCCGGGTCTGGCAGGCCGAGCGCTTCTCGTGGTGGTTCACGGGCCTGACCCACCGCTTTCCCGATCGCGACGGCTTCGATCGCAAGATGCAGGTCGCCGAGCTGGCCTACATCCGAGGCTCGCGCGCCGCCCAGGTCACTCTCGCCGAGAACTATGTCGGCCTCCCGCTCGTCTAGGAGGCCCTGGAGACGCTCATGAAATCCAAGATCTACGAGAGCGCCGCGGCGGCGCTGGAGGGCGTCGTCTTCGACGGCATGACCCTGATGTCCGGAGGCTTCGGCCTGTCAGGCAATCCCGAGACCCTGATCCCGGCCCTGAAGGACACCGGCGTGAAAGACCTGACTGTGATCAGCAACAACTGCGGAGCCGACGGCTTCGGGCTCTGGATGCTGCTCGACAACGGCCAGATCAAGAAGATGATCTCCAGCTATGTCGGCGAGAACAAGCTGTTCGAGCAGCTCTACCTCTCGGGCCAGTTGGAGCTGGAGCTGAACCCGCAGGGCACCCTGGCCGAGCGCATCCGGGCCGGCGGCGCAGGCATCCCGGCCTTCTACACCAAGACCGGCGTAGGCACGGTCGTCGCCGAGGGCAAGCCGGTCGAGACCTTCGAGGGCGAACCCTATGTCCGGGAGACCTGGCTGCGCGCCGACGTGGCGATCGTGAAGGCCTGGAAGGCCGACCCGGAGGGCAACCTGATGTTCCGGATGACGGCCCGCAACTTCAACCCGGTGATGGCCACGGCCGGCAAGGTCACCATCGTCGAGGTCGAGGAGATCGTCGAGGCTGGCGCGCTGGACGCCAACGCGATCCACACGCCGGGCATCTATGTCGACCGCATTATCAAATCGACGATCAACGAGAAGCGCATCGAGAAGCTGACCACCCGTCCGCGCGAGGAGACCGTCTGATGGCCTGGACCCGTGACGAGATGGCGGCCCGCGCCGCCCGCGAGCTGAAGGACGGCTTCTACGTCAACCTCGGCATCGGCATCCCGACCCTGGTGGCCAACCACATTCCCGACGGCGTCCATGTCACCCTGCAGAGCGAGAACGGCATGCTGGGCATGGGCCCCTTCCCCTATGAGGGCGAGGCCGACCCGGACCTTATCAACGCCGGAAAACAGACCATCACCAAGCTGCCGACCTCCAGCTTCTTCGACAGCGCCCAGAGCTTCGCCATGATCCGGGGCGGCCATATCGACCTGACGGTGCTGGGCGCGATGGAGGTGGCCCAGAACGGCGACATCGCCAACTGGACGATCCCCGGCAAGATGGTGAAGGGCATGGGCGGGGCCATGGATCTGGTGGCCGGCGTCAAGCGCGTCATCGTGGTCATGGACCACGCCAACAAGGCCGGCCAGAGCAAGGTGCTCAAGCGCTGCGCCCTGCCCCTGACGGGCGCGGCCTGCGTCGACATGGTGATCACCGACCTCTGCGTCTTCGACCTGGATCGGAAGGGTGGCGGCCTCAAGCTCATCGAACTGGCGCCGGACGTCACCCTGGACGAGATCAAGGCCAAGACCGAGGCCGATTTCGATGCCGGAGCCTTCGCGTCATGAGCCTGATCCTGCCTTACAGCCGCGAGGACGCCGGCCAGCCGCCGTCGCTGCATGCGCCCTACGCCTCGACCGTGGCCCGCTCGCCGCGCCAACCGCTGGTCCGGATCCCGCACACGCTGACCGAGACCACCGGTCCGGCGGGCTGCTGGGAGACCCTGATGGGGTCGTCGCTGGCCGACCTGACCACCCAGCACAAGGCCATGCCGCAGGGCCAGCGGATCATCGTCTCCGGTCGCGTGCTGGACGAGAACGGCCGCCCCGTCCCCAATACCGTGATGGAGATCTGGCAGGCCAACGCCGCCGGTCGCTACATCCACAAGAAGGACCAATGGGACGCGCCGCTGGATCCCAACTTCACCGGCGCCGGCCGCGTCATCACCGACGCCGAGGGCCGCTACCAGTACGTGACGATCCGGCCGGGCGCCTATCCGTGGGGCAACCACCACAACGCCTGGCGACCGTCGCACATCCACCTGTCGCTGCTGGGTCCGGCCTTCGCCACCCGCACCGTCACCCAGATGTATTTCCCCGACGATCCGCTGATCGAGATCGACCCGATCGCCAACGCCGCGCCCCTGCCCTATCGCCAGCGGATGGTGTCGCGCTTCGATATCGAGACCACCCGACCCAACTGGGCGCTGGGCTACCTGTTCGACATCGTGCTGCGCGGCCGCGACCAGACCCCGACGGAGGACGGCCATGACCACTGAGCAGGCCCATCCCGCCCCGCGCCAGGACAACCAGGACCCGGCCCTGTTCGGTCAGACCCCGTCCCAGACCGTGGGTCCGTTCTTCCACTACGGCCTGCCCTGGAAGGGCGGCGCGGATCTGGTCGGCCAGTCCGACATGGGCGCGCGGCCCGAACTGTTCCCCGAGGAGCACTACGTCCTGAACTTGGCGCCGCCGAAGGACGCAGTCGCCGGCCAGGTGATCACCCTGGAAGGCGTGGTCTACGACGCCGACGGCAAGCCCGTTCCGGACGCCATGATCGAGATCTGGCAGGCCAACGCCGCCGGCCGCTATTTCAGCCCCGACGACGACCGGACCGAGATCCCGCTGGACGAGGGCTTCATCGGCTTCGGTCGCGCCTCGACCAGCGAGGAGGGCCTCTATCGCTTCAGGACCGTCCGCCCGGGATCCGTGCCGGGCCCGGGCAATAGCTCCCAGGCCCCGCACATCGCCGTCGGCGTCTTCGGGCGCGGCCTGATCAAGCGGCTGGTCACGCGGGTCTATTTCGAGGGCGCGCCCGAGAACGCGGCCGACCCGATCCTGGCCCTGGTCCCCGCCGAACGGCGCGACACCCTGCTGGCCCGCGAGGTCGACGGCGCCTGGCGGTTCGACATCGTCTTGCAAGGCGCGGCCGAAACCGTCTTCTTCGATATCTGAACTCAAGCTGGGAGTCGCCGCTTGCCGTCCCTGATCCGCGACCGCGCGACCTCGACGCCCGCCATGCTGGCCGTGTTCGGCGACGACGCCCTGCTGCGCGCGGCCCTGACCTTCGAGGCGATGCTAGCCCGCGCGCAAGGCCAGGTCGGGCTGATCCCTGTTTCGGCGGCCGAGGCGATCGCGACGGCCTGCGTCGAGCTGCCGGACATCGAGATCCTGGCGGACGAGGCCGCTCACGCCGGAACCCTGGCCATTCCGCTGGTCGCCATGATCCGTGAGCGGATCAACGATCCGGAGATCACCCGGCACGTCCATCGGGGCGCGACCAGCCAGGACCTGGCCGACACGGCCCTGATGCTGCAGGCCAAGGCCGGCGCGGCGCTGGTCGTCGAGGAGACTCTTCGCCTCGGCGACGCCCTGGCCGTCCTGGCCGGGCGCCACGCCGCCACGCCCATGCTGGGCCGCACCCTCCTGCAGGGCGCCCTGCCCATCACCTTCGGCCTCAAGGTCGCCGGCTGGCTGCAGGGGGTCGACGGCGCCCTGGCCCGGTTCCGGCGCGAGACCGCCGCCATTCAGCTGCAGTTGGGCGGCGCGACCGGGTCGCTGGCCGACCTGGACGGTCAGGCCCGCGCCGTGACCGAACGCCTGGCCGCCCTGCTGGACTTGCCGGCGGCCGAAACGCCCTGGCATTCGCGGCGCGAGGGCCTGGCGGGCCTGGCGTCCAGCCTCGCTATCCTGACCGGCGCGATCGGCAAGATCGCCAGCGACATCGCGCTGATGGCCCAGAACGAAGTCGCCGAGGCCTTCGAGCCGCGCGTCGCCGGGCGCGGGGGCTCTTCCGCCATGGCCCATAAGCGCAATCCGACCGGCTGTCAGATCGCCCTGACCGCCGTCACGCGCGCGCCGCACCTGGCCGCCACGATCATCGCCGCCCTGCCCCAGCAGCACGAGCGCGGACTGGGCGGCTGGCAAGCCGAAGCGCCGGTGCTGGCCGAGCTGTTCCAGCTGACCCACGGCGCCCTGGCCGCCATGGCGCCCGTGATCGAGGACCTGGAGGTCGACATCGACCGCATGGCCCGAAACCTGGCCGCCGCCGACGTCGGAACCGACACCGGCGAGTCCGAAGCCCTCGTGGCCAAAACCCTGAGTGCTCGAGCCCTCGCCGATCACCGAAAGGACCGCTGATGCCCTTCGCCATCTCGCACGGCGCCCGGATCTACTGGCGGGCCGACGGCGCGGCCGACAAGCCGGCGGTCGTGCTGCTGACCTCGATCGGCACGGATCTTTCGCTATACGACCCGGTCACGCCGCTGCTGACGCCGGACTTCCGCGTGCTGCGCATGGACACCCGAGGCCACGGCGCCTCGGATGCTCCCGCCGGCGACTACAGCCTGGACCTGCTGGCCGACGACGTGCTGGCGGTGATGGATGCGGCGGGCGTCGCCAAGGCCAGTCTGGTCGGCACCTCGCTGGGCGCCATGATCGCCATGGCCCTGGCGCCCAAGGCCCCCGAGCGGATCGAGGCCCTGGTCCTGGCCTGCACCTCGCCGGCCATGGATCCGTCGGTCTGGGACCAGCGCCTGGACCTGATCCGCAGCCAGGGCCTGGCGCCGCTGGTCGAGCCGGTGATGGAGCGCTTCTTCTCCGAGAGCTTTCGCGTCCGGCATCCCGAGATCGTCGAGACCGTTCGCGCCGGCATGCTGGCCCAGAACCCCGACGGCTATCGCGGCTGCGGGGCGGCGATCCGCGACATGGCCCTGCTGGAGCGCCTGTCCGCCATCGCCGCTCCGACCCTGGTGATCACCGGCGCCCAGGACGTGGCGACGCCCTACGAGGGCCACGGCGAGCGCATCGTCACCGCTGTGCCCGACGCTCGTCACCTGGAGATCGGCGGCGCCCACCTGCCCAGCCTGGAGGTCCCATCCGCCCTCGCCGGCGCGGTGCGGACGTTCCTGGGTGAGGTCCTGAACGGAACCAGCGTGCGCGAGGCCCAGGACACGCTGTTCGAGGCCGGCCTCGCCACCCGCCGCAAGGTGCTGGGCGACGCCTGGGTCGACAGGTCCCTGACTCGGCGCACAGCCTTCACGGCCGACTACCAGGCCATGATCACCCGCTACGCCTGGAACGAGGTCTGGGGTCGGCCCGGCCTGGATCACCGCACCCGGCGCCTGCTGGTGCTGGCCATCTGCGCGTCGTTGGCCCGCTGGGAGGAGTTCCGTCTGCACGTCCGCGCGGGCCTGGAGCAAGGCGGCTTCACCGTCGACGAGCTCAAGGAGGTGCTGATGCAGACGGCGATCTATGCTGGCGTGCCGGCGGCCAACACCGCCTTCGCCGAAGCCGCCGAGGTCATGGCCGAACTGGGCGTCACGCCGACCGCTTAAACGGCGGGCGCGGGTCCCGCCTCGCCGTCAGACCGAGCAGAACTCCAGCCAGACCTGGTGCAGATCGCTGCCGGTGTCGCTGGCCAGCGCGGCGCGGCCATTGACGACGACGTACGGCTGGAAGTCGCCGGCGGCGCCCACCTGAACCTCGCCGCAGACGGCGACACGGCCTTGGCGATGTTCGATGTGCTCGTTGCGGAAGCTGATGTTGTCCCAGACTTCCAGGTGGCGCTTCACGGTCCATTGCGCCCCGCCAAGCTCCATCTGGCGGATGCGGGGCAAGGCCAGAGGGGTCTCGATCTGGGCGGACTTGGCGCTGGGATGATAGCCGACAGCCATCATGCCCACGATGCCCAGCAGGATCAGATAGGGCGTGCTCGAGCGATGCACGGACGACGACGTCGCCTGCCCTCGCGCCACATTTCCGACCATGGAAATCTCCGCCTCTCGTCAGGCCCTGACAAGTCGAGGGCAGCTCACGTTGAATGTACTTAACACAGCTTTACCAAAAGGACCATCGGAAGCCTCCCCAAATCTAGGAAAGTCGAGGCGCCCGCACACTTTTGAAGCATTTACCGAAACCACTCTCGCGGCTAGCGCGAGCACTCAACCAAACTGTATTTCTGAAACCGCCGTTCTCCCGCGCGACCCAGCGCCGGCGCGTCGCCGGATCTGCGTTGCTCTAGAGCGGACGAATTAGGGTTTACGGGCCGTCGCGGGCCGCTCGCGTCGTTCCTGGGCCGCGATCTGGGTCAGGATCAGCAGGGACGACGAATAGTAGTCCTCGTTGTCGATCGACGCGGACGCCGAGCGGCCCGTGAGCACCAGGTCGGCGACGCTGGCCATGCCGACCGAGGCGGCGAACGGCGCCACCTCGCCCGTGCGCACGTCAATCCAGGCCGGCGCCGGTTTGCCGGCCGCGCGGAAGGACGACCACCAGCGCTTGACGGGATCCAGCGTCGCGTCGCCGCAGCGGCCCGACCAGCACAGATAGAGCGGCACCCGGACGGCGTCGAAACCGAACCGCGGCGGGCGGTCCGGGTCAGTCCACATGGCGCCGGCGCTGTCCACCCGCACCCAGTCGACGGGCAGGTCCATCGTGCCGAAACGCGCGTCGCGCAGCGCCCGCAGCGCCTGGTCGCGAACGCCTGGCCACGGCGAGCGAGGTTCGCGCGTGGCGAAGGCGTCCAGGGCCGGCATGATGGCGTAGGACGGGTTGAAGACCATGCCGTCGGCCTGGACGAAGCCCTCCATACCCGGCGCCAGCAAGGTGCGGTCGCCCTGGCGGACCAGCAGTTTGGCGAGGATCGCCTTGCGGATCTCGGCGCTGGCCTGGACATATTCCGGCCGCCGCCAGCGCTCGCCGCCGCGCAGCAGGGCCCAGGCGATAAGCAGGTCGCCGTCGAGGGCGTTGTTGGGGTCGGGCGTGTGCAGGTCGCCGGTCGGGACATAGCGCCAACGAAACAGGCGCGTGTCCGAACGGGACAGGGTGCGGTCCGTCCAGGACCAGAGCTTCTTGAAGGTGTCGGGGTCGTCGTAGGCGGTCGCCATGACCATCGCGAACCCCTGCCCCTCGGAATGGCTGACATTCCCGTTGCCGGTGTCCACGACGCGCCCTTCGGGTTGGACGAAGCGCGACTTGTACGCCGTCCAGTTCCGAGGCGACGAGGGGGCGGCGCAGGCGCTCATCGTCACCGCCTGGAAGGTCAGGGCGGCGATCAGCAGCAGGGCCGATCGCCTA
Source organism: Caulobacter segnis (assembly GCF_019931575.1). Taxonomy (NCBI): domain Bacteria; kingdom Pseudomonadati; phylum Pseudomonadota; class Alphaproteobacteria; order Caulobacterales; family Caulobacteraceae; genus Caulobacter; species Caulobacter segnis. The sequence continues at coordinate 3,502,946 of NZ_CP082923.1, forward strand.
GAGGCCATAGGAGAAGTCCAGCGCGTCATCGCCGCCGCTGTCGCGGTAGGTGGCCTTCATCTCCGGACGCCCGCCCTGAGTCTGCAGCCAGATCGTGTAGACGCCCTCGAGAATGGCGGCGAAGGCCCGGCGCCAGTGGCCGCTTTGGTCCTCCATGTGCAGGCCCGGATAGGCGCGGTGGCGGATCGAGATCGCGCTGTCGTCCAGCGACAGGGCCACGAACCCCCAGTCCAGCTCGGCCAGCACCTTGTTCAGCGACGCTTCCAGCTCTTCCAGCGTCTTGACCGACGGCAGGGCGACCTCGCCGGAGACGCGCAGGCCGATCTGGCGGTAGAAGCCCCAGGCCTCCTCCGCGCTGAAGTTTTCGAACAGCTCATCGGCCATCGCCACCAGAACGGTCCGCCACTGCGGGCTGAACTGACGGGCGGCCAGATAGCGCAGCTCCGCCGTGTCGGTCTTCGGCGCCTCAGGCGCTCCCCGGGACGAGAGACTCTTCAACATCGGATATTCCTATTGGCTGGCCAGGATCCGCCGCAGATAGAAGCGGAACTTGTATTCGTTGTAGATCCCGAAGGTGTCCGCCGAGAGCTCGCCGCCGGCGGCCGTACCGGCCGACAGCTTGTACTCGCCCGAGAACAGCCCGGTCAGGCCGATGCCCGTCTTGCTGGCCGAGTCGTAGCGGGCCAGGATCGTGGAGTCCGCGGACGCATAGGACTCCAGCGCCTGCTGCGCAGCCGGATTGTTCGGGAACACCGCGGCGCTGTCTTCGCTGTAGGACTGGACGCCGACGCTGAACCCGGCCTTCACCTGCCAGCGCTCACGCTCCATCGAATAGGTCACCGGCAGGGCGACGCTGACGAACTGCTGCGGGCTGAAGTAGCCGCCGTGGCCGAAGCTGAAGAAGCGCAGGTTCTTGTCATAGGCCTGCATGTTGGCGTTCAGGCCGATCTGCAGCTGGTTGCCGTTGCTGTCGATCGGGCGGAAGTAGGCGCCGGCGTTGATCTCGAAGCCGGTGTTGCTGAGAACGTTGCGGCCGGTTAGGCGCCGATAGGCCCCGTCCAAATAGGCGCCGCCCGAGCCGAAATTGGCCGATCCGCCCAGGCTGACGTTGCGACGGATGACGCCGCCCCATTCCACGCCCGTCAGGGGATCGCGATCGCCCGAATAGGCCAGGACGCTGTCGGTGACCGGGCGCTGCTCGACCGTCGCGCGGATCTGCCCCTCGCCCAGGCCCAGTCGCGCGGTGAGGCCGCCGGTGAAGGTGGTGCGCATGAAGCCCAGCGGCGTCACCCCGGCGTCCAGCGAAACCGGACCCGAGTCGTAGAACATCGACACGCCGGCGCCGGCTTGGCTGCGGCTGTCCAGGCCGGGCAGGACGATGATGTTGCCCGCCGCGGTCGCCTCGGCGACGACCAGCGGGTTGGTGCCGAGGTTGGCCGTGGCCGCTTCCCCAGGGGCTCCGGCGCTGATGATGACCGGGTTGACGGCCACGCCCAGGCGACCGATGCCGAACGGCGAGACCGACGCGGCGATCCGGGTGCTGGCCTCGAACAGACGGCTGGCGCCCTGCTCACCGCTGCGCGCGCGCAGAGTGGCCGCGCCCTCGAACTGCGGCGCGGTCGACTGGCGAAGCGCGGCGATTTCCTTGTTCACCTTCGTCGGCAGCGGCAGGGCGCTGTCGGGGACCGACGACACGGTCGCCGGGCTGCTGGCCGCCCGCGTGCTCGCCGAGGCGTAGGCGCGAGGCGGGGTGTAGGCGGGGCTGGGCGTCGGCAGCGGCGCGAGCGCGGCCGGAGCATAGGCCGGGGCCGGCGCGTAGGCGGGCGCGGGCGCGTAGGCCGGGGTGGCGTCCGCGTAGATGGCCGCCGGCGGCGCCAGGGGGTTGGAGTTGGCGGGCAGGCTCGCGCCGCCGCCGTAACCACCGAGCGTGCTCTGCGGAGAATTGATCGGGCCGCCGCCATAGCTCGCGCTGGGCGCGGGCGCGTAGGCGGCGTAGGCCGAGGGCTGGGTCGCCGCCGGGGTCGGCAGCTGCGGCAGGCCCGGAGCGCCGCCATAGGCCGAAGGCGAAACCGCCGGCGCGCCATAGGTCGGCGCGTCGACCGCCTGGGCGATCGCGCGAGCGGCGAAGGGGTTGGGGCCCAGCGCGCCGCCGATGCCGGCGGGCGAGCCGGGTTGTCCGCCCTGCCCGCGCGTCAACAGGCTCTGGGCGCGCTCGAACGCCTTGAGGGCCGCGCGTTCATGGCCGCGAGCCTGCTCCATCTGGCCTACTTGGTAGTAGAGCTCCGCGTCGTTCGGCTTGAGGGCGATCGCGCGGCGCAACAGCCCCTCGGCGCGACCATAGTCTCCCGCTCGCACGGCCACTCGCGCCGAGCCGGCCAGGGCGTCCTGGTCGTTCGGATTGATCGTCAGCAGGACGTCATAGGTCTGGGCCGCCTGCTGGGCGAGGTCGCCCGAATCATAGAGGCGCGCCAGGGCGGCCAGCAGCGACGGGTCGCGCGGCGCTACCGTGAAGCCTTGCGACAGGGTGTCGAACGCGCCGGCGTAGTCACCGGCCATGCGCAGACGGTCGGCCCGGCGACCCGCGTACAGCGCCGCGAGGGCGCGATACTCGCCCTGCGGCGCCTGCTGGGCGGCCGCGTTGAGCAGATTGATGGCGGCGGCGTCCTGCCCGGTCTGGGCCAGGACCGCCAGGAAGCCGGACGCTTCCGACGGCTTGAAGCTGGCCGGCGGCTGGCGCGAGGCCTCCAGGGCCAGGGCGGTCGCCTGGTAGGCGTCGCCCAGGTCGAGCAGGGTCTCGGCGATGCGACCACGAACGGAGAAGCTGGGCGAGGTGCGCGACATGTAGCCCCGAAGGAGGCTGACGCCGTCGACGTTGCGCCCCTGGGCGCCCCAGCGTTTGGCCTGCTCGATGGCGCTCAGGGCCTCGACCCGCGCGACCAGATCGCGGACGGCGCGGTTGCGGCTGGCCTCGGGCACGCGGCGCAGAAGGCCCACGGCCTCTTCGTTGCGGCCCTGCGATTCCGAGAACAACGCCGCGGCCTGCAAGGCCTCGGGATCGCTGGACTGGTAGAGCGGCGCCATAAGGGATTGCGCCTCGGCGCCCTGCCCCTGCTCGGACAGGAAACGGGAATAGTCGTAGCGCGACCACGGGTTAGACGGGTTCGCCGTCAGCGCCGCCGACAGGGCGGCTCCGGCGCCGAAGATGTCGCCGCGCTTTTCCAGCTCGTTGGCGCGCGCGCGTTCGATCGCGGCGCGGGTCTGGCCGGCCGTCGGCCCCGTGAGGCTGGCGGCGACCTGGCTGGCTTCGTCGTACCGGGCCTGGTCGGCCAGGACCTGGGCGAGGCCCGAGATCGCTTCGGGCCGCTGCGGCGCGCCGCTGAGCACCGATCGGAACGCGGTTTCGGCTTCGGCCGGTCGACCCAGCGCGGCCAGGGTCTGCCCCCACAGGACCTGGGCTTCGACGCGATCCGGGTTCTGGCCGGTCGCGAGCGGCCTCACCGCCTGCTCGGCCTGGGCGTAGCGGCCACCTTCATAGGCGGCGCGAGCCCGCGACAGCGTACCGAAGAACTGGGCCGACCGCAGGGCTTCGCCCCACCGCTGGTCGCCGTTCGCGCCGCGGATGGCGCGGCGCAGAAGCTCCTCGGCGTCGGCGAACCGCGCCTGCTGCAGGCGGATGATCCCCAGGCCGCCGGCGGCGTCGAGATCGCTCGATCGCTCCCGCAGCGCCTGGTTGAACAGTCGCTCGGCCCCGGCGAGGTCCTTGCGCTCCAGCGCCTCGAAGCCGGCGGCGCGCGAGGCGCCGCTGGGATCGATCGGCGTGGCCGGCTTGGCGGCCGCCTCTTGTTGCTTGCCCTGCCGCACGTCGGAGAACGGCGGCTCCGCGGGTTCGGCCGGCGCCGCGGCCGTGGCCCGCGCCTTCAGTTCCTTGCCCAGAGCGACGACGCGCGAGTCGGACTCGCCGACCGCCCCGCGCAGCTGGCGCGTCCAGCGCTCGCCCGCCGTGAAGTCGCCGTCCTCGAGCGCGTAGGTCGCCAGGCGCTGCAACACCTGCGGGTTGTTGGGGCTTTCCCTCAAGGCGCGCTGCAGGGCCTGGGCCCCGAGATCCTTGCGGCCCCGCTTACGCTGGGCGGCCGCCTGGTTCAGCAGCGCCTGGACCGCCCCGCCCTGAACGGCGGGCGGCGGCGGCGCGACGACCTTGGGCGTCGGCGCCTTGGTCGTCGGAACGAGCGGCGTGGCGGCCGGCTTTTCGGTCGGCAGACGGGGCTGGACCTGCGCCATGGCCGTGGAGGCCATCAGCGTCGAGACCAGGGAGATGCAGACGGAGGTCTTCACCGCTGGCCACCCTCGTTGTCGAACATACGCTTGCGTTCATGAGCGGCCAGGACCACCCAGAAGCCCAGACCGATCACCATCGACGCGCCGATCACCGCCAGGCCGAGGATCAGCGGGTTGCGGCTGCACCACCACATGATGGCCACCCACCAGGGCAAATGACCAGACCAGAAGCCGGGCGACACCTGGAAGCTATTGAAGCTCTTGTTGGTGGAGATGGCCAGGTCGCCCTGCATGGCGGCGTTGGCCTCCGGCTTGGCCATCGCGTTGACGATTTCCGGCAGGCGGGATGGCGAACCGGCTAGCATGGCGACGACCACGCGGCTCTTGTCGAACGGCGAGCGCCAGCTGGAGACGCCGGCGAAGTCGCTGATCGTCACCAGCGCCGCGTCGGCGGCGGCGGGATCACGCTGGTCGACATTGGAGCCGAACCGCGAGAACAGCCGCCCCAGCGGCGACGTCGAGGCCACGCGAAGCTGGCCGCCGTCGACCCGCACGGGGGCGTTCTGGAACAGTTCGGGCGCTTGAGCGGCGAGCGACAGCGGACCCACGACCAGGATGTCTCGGCCACGCAGGCTCGGCGCGTCGCCCGGACGCGCGATCGTGACCGCCACGGCCGGAGCGCCGGTGGAATCGCCGATACGGCCGATCATGGTGAACAGCGCCTCCAGCGTTTCCGGCTGGGGCTGCTGCGGGATCAGGACCACGGTCTCCGACAGGTCGGCGACGCGGCTAAACGGGAAGCCGGAGCTGGCGAAGAAGGCCAGGTCGGGCATGCGCGAGAAGTGGTGCGCGCCCGACAGGTCCAGCGTCGAGTCAGCGTCGATGCCGACGCGGATGCCCGTCGGCAGCTCGCCCTGGCAGGCGCCCTTACGGTTGCTGTGCAGGTCGTAATAGAACTGCAGCTGGTTCTGACCGAAGATGTTGTAGCCGGGGATGTCGACCGAGGCCTTCTGCTGAATGGCCGAGGCGCCGATGAAGTCCCGCACCTTGTCCGACGCCTTCTCGGGGCGCAGCTGGATCGAGCGGATGTACTTGTCGTTGGCCAGCACATCGAGACGCGAGATCGAATAGTCGAGCCAGGACCCGGCCGGATAGCGATAGCCGAAGGTCAGCTTGGCGCCGGCCCGGGGCCAGAAGAACAGGTCGGGCGCGGTGCGGAACTCGGCCGTCAGCAGGCCCGGACGCATGCCGGCGCCTTCCAGATAGGACTGGCCGACGAGGTCGCCCAGGCGGACCGGGCGGCGCGTGTCGACCCAGCGCGGGGCGTCATACGGCAGGCGGCGCGTGATCCCCTGCGGCGTGATCTGGGCGGTCTGGCCCGAGAGGCTCTTGGGCGAGGTCGCCAGCACGCGCGCGGCGGCCAGGACGTCCTGGTCCGAGCCGCCGGTGATGACGAGCAAGGTGGCGTAGGGGTTGCGCGGGTTGCGGATCAGGCTGATGGCGGGACCGCTGGCCTCGGGAACGACCCAGCCGCCGATCTGGCTGCCGGCCCGCGCCAGGACGACGGCGTCGCCGTTGGGCAGGTCGTTGTAGGCCACGGGGAACGAGAAGCCGCGGAAGCTGGCGTTCATGCCGAAATACGACGCGGCGGCGGCGGCGGCGGTGATCAGGTCGTTGGACGGCGCTCCGGCGAACACGAACGGCAGCCGCAGCGAGCGGCCTTCCGTGGCGTCGAAGAACGGCGCGGGCAGTCGCGACAGCGTGTCGCCGGTCGACAGCTGCTGCAGCGTCAGCACCAGGCGGCTGCGGGTGTTGCTGATGTTCGCCCAGAGGGTCGAGTGCAGCGGGTCCTCGCAGTTGCGGGTGTAGTGGCTGATGAACCGGAAGCCGAGGCGGTTCTCGCCCGTGAAGAGGCCCGGATCGATCGGCAGGGTGACGATCACGCCCCCGGCGCCGTCGGGCGTCAGGGGCACCGTGCCGACGACCTCGTCGTTCAGCAGCACCGTCAGGTGACTGAGGTCCGCGAGCAGTTGCGGCGAATAGGCGAAGTTGAGCGTCAGCTGGGCCTGGGTGACAACCTCGTCCTGGCGCAGATTGACCGGAATGCCGGCCTCGCCCGACGATCCGATGAGCCGCAGCGGCCGGGTGACGTTGAGATCCTCGAGCGTCATCGCCACCGTGCGGACGCCGCCGGTGTTCGTGGGCGCGGCCTTCGCCGGCTCGGCGGTCGCCGTTGCGGCGGCGGCCGCGCGGCCGCGCGCCGGCTGGGCATGGCTCTGGTCGGCGCCCAGGAGGCCGAAGCCGAGCGCCAGGGCGATGATCGCCGCGCCCGTCGACGCGCCGGCCCGCTTGTAGGCCACCGAGGCGCGCGGCGTGTCGCGATAGCGCCACCACAGCAGGATGGAGATACTGGCGCGCATCAGGTCCATGAACGACTGCCAGGCCGACCAGGACACCTGGTCGTCAACCAACGGCCACGCATCCGCGCGCCCCATGACGACCCGCACAAGCTGTCGTCGCGACTCCAGCGTCATGTCCGTGAACATAAACCTCAGCCCGCCCTTCCCGCTCCCCATCATCTTGACCGGGAATCCAAATGCCTTTTCCGCCGCGAAGATCTCGACGTGGGTGACCTCGCGCCCCTCGATGAGGTCGTCTTCCAGGGCCGGAACAGCCATGCCGCCCATGGAAACGTTGATGGTCGTGGTCGACATCACGTGACCATCGTCGAAATACAGTCGCGTCGGCAGTTCCACCAACAGGTGCTCGTGCTTGCGGACCTGGCGCGTCTCGCGCCCGACGGCGATCGCCGTGATCAGGATCAGCAGGCTGAAGCTCGACCAGCCGACATTGAGCATCACGGTCGAGAGCTGGGCGTCGAAATATTGCGGCAGCAGGAGCTTGACGATCCCGGACCCGATACCCCCGAACAGCACGCCGGTGGTGACCAGCAGGGGCAGCAGCACCTTGAAGTCGAAATAGCCTTCCTCGAGCAGGCCGCCCTTGTCGGTGACGTTGAACTTGCCGCGCTTGGGGTCGAGAAGCGGCAGGACGGCGGGCCCCACCAAGTGGAACGAGATCAGCGTCTCGTAGACCTCGCCCCAGAAGGCCCGGCGATAGCGCCCCTGGATCCGCTCGTTGACCAGCACGGCCAGCAGGAGGTGCGGCAGGGCATAGGTGACAATCGTGAAGGCGGCGGCGGCGATGATGTTCTGGCCGAAGATCAGATAGGCGATCGGCGAGGTCAGGAACACGATGCGCGGCAGCGGAAACTGGAAGTGCAGCATCGCATTGAGGTAGCAAAGCCGCTGACCGATGCTCAGGCCGCGCCCGAACAGCGGATTGTCGATGCGGAAGATCTGGGTCATGCCGCGCGCCCAGCGGGCTCGCTGGCCGATGTGCAGGGCCAGGCGTTCGGTGGCCAGGCCGGCCGACAGACGGGTGTTCAGATAGGCTGTGTTCCAGCCCATGCGCTGGAGCTTGAGCGCGGTGTGCGCGTCCTCGGTGACCGTCTCGCCGGCGAAACCGTTGGTGCTCTCCAGCGCCTCGCGCCGGATGACGGCGCACGATCCGCAGAAGAAGGTCGCGTTCCAGAAGTCGTTGCCCTTCTGGACCACGCCGTAGAACAGGTCGCCTTCGCCCGGGATGTCCTTGACGGCGCGGATGTTCCGCTGAACCGGATCCGGCGAATAGAAGTAGTGCGGCGTCTGGAGCAGGGCCAGCCGGGGATCGGCCTGGAACCAGCCGACGGTCAGTTGCAGGAACGCCCGCGTGGCCACGTGGTCGGCGTCGAAGATGCACAGCAGCTCGCCGCTGGTCTGCGGGATGGCGTTGTTCAGGTTGCCGGCCTTGGCGTGCTTGTTGTTGTCGCGGGTGATGTACCCGCAGCCCGCCGCACGCGCGAAAGCCTCGAACTCGGGCCGTCGGCCGTCGTCGAGGATGTAGACCTTGAAGCGATCAGGCGGGTAGTCCTGATCCATCGCCGCGAATACCGTGTCCTGCACGATCTCGAGGCTCTCGTTGTAGGTCGGTATGTAGATGTCGACCGTGGGCCAGGTTTCCGGTGGCCCGCTGATCTCTCGGACCTTGCGGTCCAGCGGCCAGACACACTGCATGTAGCCGAGGACCAGGACCAGCCAGGCGTAGAGCTCGGCCAGGTAGAGGCCCGTCCCGAGGAACCCCGCCAGGGGGTTGTCGAAATGCAGGGTCTGGGTCGTGCGCCACCACATGTAGCGCGTCGACAGCGCCGTGGAGATCACCACCAGGCCGATGGTCATCCGCCGACCCTGGCTGAGTTGACCGATAGCGGCGGAGGCGGCGAAGACGCCCAGGCCGAAGATCAGCTGACCGCTGGTGTCCAGCGGCACCGTCACCGCAAGGAGGACCACGGCGGTCGCGAGTCCGAAAATCACGTAACGCGCAGGCGCGGACGCCACGACGCGGCCGAACAGGCCGTCGTCCAAACCCGGAATCCCGGTGAACTTCATGATAGGACGGTCTCGCGCGACGTAAGGCGGTCCAGACGTCCGGCGATGGCCTCGATGTCCACGGCCGAGAGGGTCTGGGCCCCGACCTCCACGATGGACTCGCCGCGCGCGGCCGCTTCGGCCAGCGCCTCGTCGTAGTGGACGACGCCGATGAACCGGTCGGCGGCGTGGGTGGCGATGAACTCGGAGATGTCGCGGCTGAGCCGGCGTCGCGGGTCCACCTGATTGAGCACGCCGAACGTGGTCGGGCTCTCGGAGATGGGCTTGAGCAGCAGGCCGTCGCGATAGGCGGGCGCTAGGGCCATGGAGCCGGCGTCCGCCAGCAGCACGATCAGCTTCAGATCGGCCAGGGCCTCCAGTCGTTGCTGGAGCCGGCCCTCGCCGGGGGTGGTGTCGGCGATGATGATCTCGTCGTCGGAGCGCATCAGGCTGGACAGCGCTTCCGAGAGCGTATCCTCCTCCAGCAGGTCCTTCATGCGCAGGCGTTCGCTCGTCGTGGCCTCGCCATACGGCGCCACTCGGACGCCGCCTCGACCCGCGACGACCGCCGAGGTCCAGGGCAGGCCACGCGCCGTGCAGCGCGCGACGCCGAAGTCGTCCTCATGCTCCGGAGCGAGCAGGAAACGCAGAGCGTTCTGGGAATCGAAATCGACAGCGGTGACTTGGCGGCCGCGTCGACGCAGGGCCACGGCCAGGTTGGCGACAAGAGTCGTCTTCCCAACCCCGCCCTTCGGCGACGACACAACGACCAAGACCATTTAGCGGGCCTTTCGTCCGATCCGCTCGAAGATGGCCGACAGGGCCTGCGGCGCGTCGTCGGCGGTCTTGGCGCTGGCGTACCGCGCGAAGCGAGCGCCGGTGTGGGCCTCCACTTCGCCGACCTCGATCCGCGGACGCCCTTCGGCGTGCAGTCGATCAAAGAGCGAGCTCTCGGCGGCCTGCGGCGTGGGGGCGGCCGCGACCGAAGGCGTGGCGACCGGCGGCGCGGCGACCGGAAGCGGCGTCTCGGTCGCGGCGAGCGCGCTTTGGGCGCGGGCCATCTTCTCGAGCACGGGCCACGTCTGGCCGTCCGAGCGCGGCGCGTCGAACTGCTTGTAGCTGATGGTGGACTTCAACTTATCCATGAGGGCGCTCACGTCACTCACCGGTCTGTTCCTTACATTCCACACGGCGCGAACGATTGCTAGTTAGCAGTGAATTCGCAGCCACAAACTTAGACCACCGAAGACGTAAAGAAATATTCGCTATTTTGTCGCACGCGACGCAATTTTCTGGATAAAACGCCGAACTCAAAACAGATTTCGCCTAACGCCACTAGTTATGGAAGCTTAATACAACCAAAAGTATATTGATTTTTAGCAGTTCCGCCGAGGATCGACCGAACTTCATTTGGCGTTTCGGCAGCGTCCAACAACGTAAATTGCTGTACACTATCGCATGCCGGGAAGGTCAAGGGCTCAAGACCTCCGAACTCTCCAAAAGAACCCAAAGCGGGGAACCCAACCTCGATCGCCACTGCATACCCACGTTCGCTCGTTGGCGAGCGGCGATTTCAGAACAGGTCCTTTACTTCGGATCGTCCGCGTCGGCGTGAGGCCAAGCCCAACACCGGCTTAGGAAATCGTCTTAATACGGAATCGCGAACACCGATCGCTCAAACCGTCGGACGCGTACTTTTGTCGCACAGGTTGGGACATGCACGCGGGAAGGCCCTGAACTCGCCGTTGCTCACGAAAGAGGCAGCAATCTCTCGCCTAGACGATCCCGGTCAGAGGATCGAACGCCGAAACATCACGCAACACGACCGCCAGACCGACTTCATGCACGGCTAGACTGTCGACGAACACGTAGAAGTCGTCGCCGACCTGGACGCCGACATAGCTGAGCGTCGCCTTCGCGGCGAAGGCGGCGTTCGCCGCGGCCAGGGCGCCGTCATACGTCGCCGCGCCCGTCAGGTGCTGATAGTTCAGGGACGTGGCGGGCCCCAGGCCCGTGAAGTCGAGCGAGTCCTCGTCGTCGAAGTCGAGAATCTGGTCGGGCGCGGAAGGCAGGGAGTCCGAAGCGCCGAAGACGAAGACGTCCGCGCCGGTCCCGCCGGTCAGGGTGTCGGTCCCCGTTCCGCCGGTCAGCGTGTCGTCGCCCGACCCGCCGACCAGGATGTCGGCGCCCGCGCCGCCCTGCAGGGTGTCCGCGCCGTCGCCGCCGTTCAGGGTGTCGTTGCCGCGGCCGCCGATCAGCGTGTCCGCGCCCGCGCCGCCGTTCAGAATGTCGTTGCCCGAACCGCCGTCCAGGGTGTCGGCGCCGGCGCCGCCGTTCAGGATGTCGTGGCCTGAACCACCCAGGAGGGTGTCGGCCCCCGCCCCGCCGGTCAGCGTGTCGTCGCCGTCGCCGCCGCTCAGGGCGTCGTCACCGTCGCCGCCGTCCAGGACGTCGTTGCCGCCGCCGCCGTCGAGGGTGTCGTTCCCGGCGCCGCCGACCAGCCGGTCATTGGCGTCGCCGCCGAACAGCGTGTCGTCGCCCGCGCCGCCAAAGGCCGCGATGACATGGGAGGCCGCGGTGGCCGACGGTTCGTAGAAGTCGTCGCCGGCGCCGCCGATGACCAGGTGCGATCCATCCGAGAAAAGGATCCGATCAGCCGTCGCGGCGGCCGGCAAACCGAAGTTCACGCCGGCCTGCGGGAAGATCACCGTGCGCGTCCCTAGCGTCAGCTGATACGAGCCATAGCCGTTGGACTGCGGATAGAAAGCGATCTCGACGTCGGTCGCCGAGCCCGTGGTGAACACCAGGGTGTCGTAGCTCAGGATGTTGAAGCGCTTGGCCTCGGCGGCGGTGATCTTGGAAAAAGTATACGTCGTCATGATCGCACCGCCGAAATTCAAGAGCTTGGATAAAGCAACGGGACTACGTCCCAAAGCGTCAAGTATCGTTATTACCCTAGGTCATCCTCGTCGAGCCTTGATGCTTAACAACCCTTTACAGGTCTAAGCCCTACCCCCGACGACGCCGGGAAAGTCACCCCAAATTGGGTTTCAGCGCCGGCGCGCGCTGGATGGATAAGGGGATTACCATCCTCTTCGTTCCCGACGCTGTGACAAAGCGTCGCCGCTCGACGAACGCGGTTCGCGTCTGGCGGCCTCGCCATCGGGGCTTGCCATGACAGCGCTGCCTTCTAGGGTGCGGTCAAGCCCGACGCAGGGCGCGGGAGGACACATGCTCAAGACCCTGGCCTTCACCTTGACCCTGGCGCTCACCGCGCCCGCCATCGCCCAGCCGCGCCTGACGTTGACCGACATCCCCAAGCCCGCCGGCCCGGCGGTGTCGCTGTTCAACGGCCAGGACCTGAAGGATTGGGACGCCTGGCTGGGCTATGCCGACCCCGCCCTGACCTACAAGCGTCCGGCCATCGCTCCGATCGGGGCCAGCGCCCGAAGCGCCGAGATCTTCAAGGTGGTGGCCGAGGACGGCCGCCCCGCCCTCTACGTCAACGGGAGGATCTGGGGCAGCCTGGTCCACAAGGGCGACTTCAAGAACTACCACCTGCGCCTGCAGTACAAGTGGGGCAAGGGCCGCTGGACGCCGCGCGAGACCCAGGCGCCCAACAACGGCCTGCTCTATCACTCACACGGCGCGCCGGGCGTGGTCTGGGGCACCTGGAGCCAGGCGGTCGAGTTCGAGATCATGACCGGCTCGATCGGCATGGTCGTGCCCGTCGGCGAGGCGATCTCCGTGGTGACCAACGCCGTCGACGACCCGAGCATCATCAAGCCGAACCTGCGCTTCTCGCCCACCGGCCGCGCCGTCACCGCCAAGGGCGGGACCGCCGATTGGAACGTCGAGGCCTACAGCGACGCCGAGAAGCCGGCCGGCCAGTGGAATATCCTGGACCTCTATGTGCTGGGCGATCGGGCCGTGCATGTGGTCAACGGCGTTCCGGTGATGGAGGTCCGCGACCTGAAGGCCGACGGCCAGCCCCTGACGCATGGCGCGATCCAGCTGCAGTCGGAGGGCGCCGAGACCTTCTTCCGCGACATCGTGCTGGAGCCGATCACCGCCCTGCCGAAGGTCGTGGCCAAGTAGTCAGCTGATCCGCCGCTTCTCCAGCTTCCGGGCCAGGGTGCGGCGGTGCATGCCCAGGCGCCGGGCGGTCTCGGAGATGTTGAAGTCGGTCTCGACCAGGGTCTGGTGGATCCGCTCCCACTCCAGGTTCTTGATCGACGTCGCGCGCTCGCCGATGGCGGCGTCGACATCGCCTTCCTCCTTGTGGAAGGCCGCCTCGATGTCGTCGGTGTTGGACGGCTTGGCCAGGTAGTGGCGCGCGCCCAGCTTGATGGCTTCGACGGCCGTGGCGATGCTGGCGAAGCCGGTCAGCACCACGATCAGCATCGCCGGATGCCGCTCGCTGAGCGCCCGCACGCAAGCCAGGCCCGACTCGCCGGCCAGCTTGAGGTCGACCACGGCGTATTTGGGCGCGAAGGTCTCCAGCGCCGCCATCGCCTCGTCCAGGCCGTGGGCGTGCACCACCTCGTAGTCGCGCCGCTCGAAGGAGCGCTTGAGCGTGGCGGCGAACTTCTCGTCGTCCTCGACGATGATCAGCTTGCGATCAGCCTGCACGAGACCCTCCGATCTCAAGCGAGGAGAGCGGCAGGTCCAGCACCACGCGCGCGCCGGCGTCGGCGACGTTCTCGGCGCTGGCGCGACCGCCCAGCTTGCGCAGGACGTTGACCACCAGGAAGAGGCCCAGCCCGCCGCCAGCCCGCCCCTTGGTCGAGTTGTAGGGCTTGCCGAAGTTCTCCAGCGTTTCGTCGGTGAAGCCGGGGCCGTCGTCCTCGACCTCGATCAGCAGCCGGTCCTCGCGCACGCCGGCCCACAGCCGCACACCGCCGGGCGAGGCGTCCAGGGCGTTGTCGAGGACGTTGTGGATCACCTGCTTCAGGGTGGATTCCGCCACGATCGGGGTCGGGGCGATCAGGTCGGTCTCGTAGGCCAGGACCTCGCCGTTGCGGGTGGCGCGCCAGTCGGCCACGACTTCGTCCAGGAAGGCCCGCAGGGTGCTGGCCCGCACCTCGCCGCCGCGCGCCTCGCCGGCCGACTGCAGCACGCCGGTGACGATCGTCTTGCAGCGCTGGACCTCGCCGCGCATGTCCTCCAGTTCCTGAGCCAGGTCCGGTTGGGAGGCGAAGATCGGCATGCGCCGCCAGTCGCCGAGGATCACGTCCAGCGTCGCCAACGGGGTGCCCAGTTCGTGCGCCGCGCCCGAGGCCAAGAGACCCATGCGGACGATGTGGGTTTCCTCGGCCGCGCGCTGGCGCAGCTCGGCCAGGCGGGCGTCGTGGCGGCGCAGGTTGGCGTTGATGCGGTCGACAAAGGTCACCAGCAGCACCGCGTCCAGCACGATGCCGACCAGCATCCCCATCAGGAACATGTCGAAGAAGGCCTGGTCGCTCAGGCCCGTGGCGACGATCGGCCGGTTGAACGCGACCAGCATGACGAAGCAGAAGCTGGTCAGGGCCACGATCGCCCAGGTCGCCCACGCCTCCAGCAGCACCGCACCCAGGATCACGTGCAGCAGGTAGAGGGTCGTGAACGGGTTGGTGGCGCCGCCGCTGAAATAGAGCTGTGCGGTCAGGGCCAGGGTGTCCAAGGCCAGGGCGAAGAAGAGGTCGTAGCGCCCCAGCGGCGTCGCCCGTTTCAGCCGCAGCAGGCTGAACAGGTTCAGGGCGACCAGGGCCAGCAGCACCAGCATCATCGTCGCCAGCGGCAGGCGGAAGCCCAGGCTGAAATGCACCGCCAGGATGGTGACCACCTGGCCCAGCACCGCGATCCAGCGCAGGTGGATCAGCTGCAGCATGTTTTGGCGCGCGATAGCGTCGGCCGGACCGCTGGCGTTGTCCGCCGCCCGGGCGCCCGACAGCCAGCCCGCCACGCCGGAGAAGACCATGCTGGCGGTCGGCGTCATGAAGCTCCTTCCTCACGGCTGCGCCGCGCGTCGCGCGCGACGTAGAGGCCGGCGCCGCTCGTCAGCAGCGCCAGGCCGAACCAGGTCAGGGCGTAGATAAGATGGCTGTTGGGGAAACGCACGACCGTAAGGCCCCCTAGCGGCCAGCCGCCGGGATTGGGCGCGGCGTCGGCGTCCACGAAGTATGGAGCGACATTGGCTAGGCGATGCGCGGCGCCGATGGCCTGGACATCGCGGGAATACCACCGCCCCTGCCCCGGCTGGTTCTGGCGCAGGAAGCCGCCATGGGGCTCGGTCATGCGCAGCAGGCCGACCACCGTGACGGGGCCGGCGGAATCGCCCGCCCGCCTGGAGGCCGCCGCCTTATGTTCGGTCGGGACGAAGCCGCGGTTGACCAGCACGGTGAAGCCGCGATCGGTCCTCAGCGGCGTGAGGACCCAGAAGCCAGGGCCCCTCTCGGTGACCGCCTGGACCAGGGTCTCGGCGTCATGGTCGAAGACACCGGTCAGGCGGACGCGTCGATAGGCATCCTCACGAGAAATTCGCGGCCAGGCCTCGGGCCCTGGGGCGGGCGTCGGCTCGGCGTGGAGGCGTTGCTCGACCCGGGCGATCAGGTCGAGCTTCCAGGCCCGGCGCTGGACCTGCCAGGCGCCAAGCAGGACGAAGACCACGGTGAAGGCGGCGCACAGCCCGATCAGGGCGACCGACCGCGCCCGCCTTCCCCGCACCGCCGTCACGGCATGGTCTGCATGTCGTGCGCGGTCGCCGGCATCATGTGGGCGTTCAGGTTGTGCATCACCCACAGCGAGCCGCTGAGTGTGATCACCACCAGGATCAGGGTGAACATCAGGGCCAGCAGGGTCCATCCGCCTTCCGAACGCGAGTTCATGTGCAGGAAGTAGATCATGTGGACCAGCACCTGGATCACCGCCAGCCCCATCACCGCCACGGCGGTCATCTGGGGCGTCGGCAGGACGTGGCCCATGACCAGCCAGAACGGGATGGCGGTCAGGATCACCGCCAGCACGAAGCCGATCACATAGTCCTTCAGCGAGCCGTGGCCCGCGTCGTGGCCGTGGCCCTCGTGGGCGCCGGGGGCGTGGTGCGTGTCGTGGCCAGCCGCGGTCATCACAGCACTCCCAGCAGATAGACGAACGAGAAGACGCCGATCCAGACGACGTCCAGGAAGTGCCAGAACATCGACAGGCACATCAGGCGGCGCTGCATCTCTGGGCCCAGGCCCCGCTGGCCGACCTGGACCATCAGGGTGATCAGCCAGATGATGCCGAACGTCACGTGCAGGCCGTGGGTGCCGACCAGGGTGAAGAACGACGACAGGAAAGCGCTGCGCTGCGGGCCCGCGCCCTCGTGGATCAGGTGGGCGAACTCGTAGAGCTCCAGCGACAGGAAGCCGAGACCGAACAGGCCGGTGATGGCCAGCCAGATCAGGGTCGGCTGCTTGCGTCCCGCCTGGGCCGCCAGCATGGCGAAGCCGTAGGTGATCGACGAGAACAGCAGCAGGCCCGTATTCACCGCCACCAGCGGCAGATCGAACAGGTCCGCGCCCGACGGACCGGCCGCGTAACTTCTGCCCAGCACGGCGTAGGTGGCGAACAGCACCGCGAAGATCAGGCAGTCGCTCATCAGGTAGATCCAGAACCCCAGCAGGGTCCCGTTCTCCGGATGGTGCTCCTCGGTCATGTGGAAGCGGCTCTTGTCCGCTTCCGCCAAGACGTGGGCATGGGCATGGGCTTGAGAGGCCATGGTCAGGTCAGGCTCCGCAGGGCTTCGGTGCGCGCGTCCTCGACGCGGACGACCTCCTCGGCCGGGATGTAGTAGTCACGCTTGAAGTTGAAGGTGTGAGTGATCGCCGTGGCCACCAGGGCGACGAACGAGACGACCGCCAACCACCAGATGTGCCAGATCAACGCGAAGCCCAGCACCGTGCTGATCCCGGCCAGCACCACGCCAGCGCCGGTATTGGCGGGCATGTGGATCGGGATGAAGCCGGTGGTCGGGCGCTCGTAGCCCCGCGCCTTCATGTCCCACCAGGCGTCCAGCTGGTGGATGACCGGCGTGAAGGCGAAGTTGTAGGCCGGCGGCGGCGACGAGGTCGACCACTCCAGCGTCCGGCCGCCCCAGGGGTCGCCGGTCTCGTCGCGCAGGGCCTCGCGGTTGCGTATGCTGACGACGATCTGGACGATGAAGGCCAGGATGCCGCACAGGATGATCACCGCGCCCACGGCCGCGATCACGAACCAGATCTGCAGGGACGGGTCCTCGAAGTGGTTCATGCGCCGGGTCACGCCCATCAGGCCCAGCACGTACAGCGGGGTGAAGGCGACCCAGAAGCCGACCAGCCAGCACCAGAACGAGACCTTGCCCCAGAACGGATCCAGCTTGAAGCCGAAGGCCTTGGGGAACCAGTAGGTGATGCCGGCGAACATGCCGAACACCACGCCGCCGATGATCACGTTGTGGAAGTGGGCGATCAGGAACAGGCTGTTGTGCAGCACGAAGTCGGCGGGCGGGACGGCCAGCAGCACGCCGGTCATGCCGCCGATCACGAAAGTGACCATGAATCCGACGGTCCACAGCATCGGCACTTCGAACCGGATGCGGCCGCGGTACATCGTGAACAGCCAGTTGAAGATCTTCGCCCCTGTCGGGATCGAGATGATCATCGTCGTGATCCCGAAGAACGAGTTCACGCTCGCGCCCGAGCCCATCGTGAAGAAGTGGTGCAGCCAGACGATGTACGACAGGATGGTGATGACGACGGTCGCGTAGACCATCGAGCTGTAGCCGAACAGGCGCTTGCCGCAGAAGGTCGAGACCACCTCGGAGAACACGCCGAAGGCCGGCAGGATCAGGATGTAGACCTCGGGGTGGCCCCAGATCCAGATCAGGTTCACGTACATCATCGGGTTGCCCCCGAAGTCGTTCGTGAAGAAGTTCGTGTAGAGGTACCGATCGGCGGTCAGCAGGGCCAGGGTGGCGGTCAGGATCGGGAAGGTCGCCATGATCAGGACGTTGGTGCACAGCGACGTCCAGGTGAAGACCGGCATCTTCATCAGGCTCATGCCCGGGGCGCGCATCTTGATGATGGTCACGACCAGGTTGATGCCTGACAGGGTAGTCCCGACCCCGGCGATCTGCAGGGCCCATATGTAGTAGTCGACCCCGACGTCCGGACTGTAGGCCAGGTTCGACAGCGGCGGATAGGCCAGCCAGCCGGTGCGGGCGAACTCGCCGACGAACAGCGACAGCATCACGGTGATCGCGCCGCCCACCGTCATCCAGAAGCTGAAATTGTTCAGGAATGGGAAGGCCACGTCGCGCGCGCCGATCTGCAGCGGCACGGCCAGGTTCATCAGGCCCGTCACCAGCGGCATGGCCACGAAGAAGATCATGATCACGCCGTGGGCGGTGAAGATCTGGTCGTAGTGGTGCGACGGCAGGTAGCCGGCGTTGTCGCCGAAGGCCATCGCCTGCTGAGCCCGCATCATCAGGGCGTCGGCGAAGCCGCGCAGCAGCATGATGATCGCCAGGATGATGTACATCACCCCGATCTTCTTGTGGTCGACGCTGGTCAGCCACTCACGCCAAAGATAGCCCCACAGCCTGTAGCGGGTCAGCAGGAACAGCGTCGCCAGGCCGCCCAGGGCGACCATGACGAAGGTGCCGAGCAGGATCGGCTCGTGCAGCGGAATGGCGTCCCAGGTGAGACGGCCGAAGATGAATTTGACGAGGTCCGGGGACATTCTGGGTCTCTAATCCTGGCTCAGCGCTGGGCGGACTTCGGAGCGCAGAGCGCGGCGACGAACGCGCGCAGACCGCCTTCCTGGCCGCGCCGGACGCGCTTGTCGTATTCGAGGGTGGTGACGTTGTAGACGCCGGCCATGCCGAGACCGCCCTGAGCGTCGATGCGCATCATGTCGTGCTGGCACATCTTGCCCGGCTCGACGCAGCGGTTGACCGCCTTGTCGAACAGGCCCGCGTCGACCGTGGCGAAGCGTTGGACCGGGGCCTTCTCGCTGGGCTTCTCCAGGACCAGGTAGCGGGGGCCGTCCAAGCGGTCGCCGCCCCTGCGGACCTCGGCGGCCCAGCGGTCGAAGTTCGCCTGGCTCATGCCGTGGAACTTGAAGCGCATGTGCGAGAAGCCGGCGCCGCTGTAGTTGGCCGAGAAGCCGTCGAAGGTCCCAGGCTTGTTGATCACCGCGTGCAGCTGGGTGGTCATGCCGGGCATGGCGTAGATCTGGCCGGCCAGAGCGGGCACGTAGAACGAGTTCATCACCGACGAGCTGGTCAGCTGGAAATCGATCGGCGTGTCGACCGGCGCGGCCAGCTCGTTGACCGTGGCGACGCCCAGCTCGGGATAGATGAACAGCCACTTCCAATCGAGGGCCACGACCTGGACCTTCAGCGGCTTGACGTTCTCGGCCGAGCGGCCGGGCGCCAGGCGGTCCAGCGGGCGGTACGGGTCCAGCAGGTGGGTGCTGGTCCAGGTCACCGCGCCCAGGATGGTGATGATCACCAGCGGCGCGGCCCAGATCACGATCTCCAGGCGGGTCGAGTGGTGCCAGTCGGGATCGTACTTGGCCGCCTCGTTCGAGCGCCGGTACTTCCAGGCGAAGAACAGGGTGAGCGCGATCACCGGCACGATGATCAGCAGCATCAGCACGGTCGCGACGATGATCAGGTCGCGTTGCTGCATGGCGATATCGCCGGACGGATTCATCACCACCCAGTCGCAGCCGCTGAGCAGCGGCAGCAAGGGCAGCAGGGCCAGCTTGCCCAGCAAGCTTGGCGATGGACGGGGTGTGAGCCTGGAGATCGGACGCATGCGGCGCCCGATAGGCCGTTCTGCTGCGGTGCGACATTGGACCGTTTGTCCTAGGTCAAGTCGCGCCTTGCCCTTGATCAAGCCGCCGTGAACGGAGCGCAAGCGCCACGAAGGCGTTTGCCAGACGCCGCCCCTTGGCCCCATGCTCGCCTCAAGACCGCCGAATAGGCGGCGCGGCATCGCAAGTTGGGACGGAAACGAGGAATAGGCGTCAGTACATGGCTCAAGAGTTCACTATCCCCACATCGTCAGGTCTGGAGCGCGACGCGCGCAGGATGCACGCCGACCCGCACGGCGTTCGATCGGGCGAGATCGCCCTCGGCGTGGTGATCGGCCGCACCTCGGAATTCTTCGACTTCTTCGTCTACGCCATCGCTTCGGTGCTGGTGTTCCCACAGCTGTTCTTCCCGTTCGTCGATCGCCTGACCGGCGTGATGTTCTCGTTCGCCGTCTTCGCCCTGGCCTTCGTCGCCCGCCCCTTCGGCTCGGCGATCTTCGGCGCGATCGATCGTCGCTTCGGCCGCGGCGCCAAGCTGACGGTGGCGCTGTTCCTGCTGGGCGGCTCGACGGCCTTCATCAGCTTCCTGCCCGGCTACGCGGTGGTCGGCCCGCTGGCGATCTGGGCCCTGGCGGCCTGCCGCATCGGCCAGGGTCTGGCCTTGGCCGGGGCTTGGGACGGCCTGGCCTCGCTGCTGGCGCTGAACGCGCCCGAGAAGAAGCGCGGCTGGTACGCGATGATCCCGCAGCTGGGCGCGCCGTTCGGCTTCATGCTGGCCAGCGGCCTCTTCGCCTATTTCGTCAGCAGCTTGGGCGGCGCAGACTTCCTGGACTGGGGCTGGCGTTACCCGTTCTTCGCCGCCTTCGCGATCAACGTCGTGGCCCTGTTCGCCCGCCTGCGCATCGTCGCCACCGAGGAATACGGCGCCCTGTTCGAGAAGCGCGAGTTGCGCCCCGCCCCGATCGCCTCGCTGCTGCGGGCCGAGGGCGGCAACGTGCTGATCGGCGCCTTCGCCCCGCTGGCGACCTTCGCCATGTTCCACCTGGTCACCGTCTTCCCGCTGTCGTGGGTGATCCTGCATGACCCCGACCAGGCCCTGACCTTCCTGCGGATCGAGCTCTTCGGCGCCCTGGTCGGCGTCGGTGGCATCCTGGCCTCGGGCTGGATCGCCGACCGCATTAACCGCCAGAACCAGCTGGCCCTGTCGGCGCTGCTGATCGGGGGCTTCAGCCTGCTGGCCCCGCGCCTGCTGGACGGCGGCTCGCTGGGCCAGACCCTGTACGTGGTGCTGGGCTTCGCGATCCTGGGCCTGTCGTTCGGCCAGGCGGCCGGTACGGTCAGCTCGCGCTTCTCCAAGCGCTATCGCTACACCGGCGCGGCCTTGACCTCGGACCTCTCGTGGCTGATCGGCGCGGGCTTCGCCCCGCTGGCGGCCCTGGGCCTGGCCACCCTGTGGGGCCTGCCCGCCATCGGCCTCTATCTGGCCTCCGGCGCGATCGCGACCCTGGTCGCCCTGACCATCGACCGCAATCGCCGGCTGGCGCTGAAATAGCGCCGCCACGGCGCGACGCTCCCCTGGCGGAGCGTCGCGCCCGCCAGCGCGTCCGCGCGCTCAGCCACGCCGTCAGACGAGAATAATTGCAAGATTTACTTATAGGTTGTATTCTCCAAAGAAATGAGGGGGATCGCCATGGCGTTGACGCGACGGGCTTTTTCCGCGAGCGCGGTCGCCCTCGGGGGTGCATCCGGTCTTCTCGCCGCGCCGCCGCAGGATCCCTTCATCCTGCGCTACATGCAGCTGTGCCGCGTCTCTCAAGGCCCGCTCGACCGCATCACCCCCGAGCTCGCCGATCCGCGCTTCGTCGGCGTGGGACAGGGCGGGGCCTGGCGGGTCGAGTGGGGGCCGGCCTGGGACTCGGTGCAGGCCAATCTCGCCCTCGTCGCCAGCTATCGCCTCCCCGGCCAAGCCGCGCCCGAGAAGCTGGTCCTGGTGGTGCGCGGCACCGACGTCACGCATGACGCGTGGGGCGACCTCAAGGAGGCCTTCGAGGACCTGCTGGTCCTGAAGCAGAAGCCCCTGCCCTGGGATCCCGCCTCTCCGGCGCGCGTGGCCGGCGGCGCGCTCTTGGGCCTGCGCGTCGTCGACGGGCTGAGCAGCGACGGCGCGGGTCTGCGCGCCTTCCTACGCCAGCGCCTGACCGATTCCGCCACCCGCCCCAAGGAACTGGTGATCACCGGCCACAGCCTGGGCGGATGCCTGGCCACGGTGATGGCGGTGTGGCTGGCCGACGACTTCGCGCGCAACGGCGTCGACACGCCAATCCGCCTGGTCACCTTCGCCGCCCCCACCGCCGGCAACGCCGCCTTCGCGGACCTGGTGACCCAGCGCTTCGCCGACAGCCAGCAGTACTACAACACCTTGGATGTCGTGCCGAACAGCTGGTCGGACCTCCCAGCGGTCAAGACCATCTACCGCCCCTACGGCCTCCACACCCCGGCCGCGGCCAGCCTGGTCATCGACCTGTTCGCCGGCGCCCTGGGCGCGGCGGGGATGGCCTATGTGCAGCCCCCGGCCAATCGGCTGGCCCTGGCGGGCGCGCACCAAGGCGGCCTGGGCTGGTACCAGCAGGTGGGCGCCCAGCATCACGCCCAGGCCTATCTGCGCCTGCTGGGCGACACCTCGGCGGTCATTCCGCCGCTGCGGATCCGGGGGCGTCACGAAGACGCGACGGCGTAGGAGCCTGATCGTGCACGAGCAGCCGCGCGAGATCGGCGTTCATCGCCTCGAAGCCGCGACGCGTCACCGCCAGCCGCAGACGCTGGTGCAGCGGCGTGATCAGGCCCGAGAACTCCTCGCGGTGGATCAGCCGCGTCCCCTCCGCCGTCGCCTCCAGCTCGAAGATGTGCTCGCCGGCGAAGATGGCCGCCGTCCCGATCACCGCCCGCCAAGCGAACACCTTCTCGGGCGTCAGCCGGGTGACGATCGGGTGAAAGGTGCGCGGCGGGCCGCCGGGCGGAGCGACGCTGACGGCCAGGCGCGCGCCCAGTTCGGCCGCGCCCTCGATGCGCCGCACATAGCGGTTCCACGCGCCATAGGCCGGAAAATCCATCAAAGCTCGCCAGACCGCCGAGGGCGGTGCGGCCAGCCTTTGCTCGGTCAAAAGTTCGATCATCGCCGTCCTCCCACGCCCTTCCGTCCAGGCTCATCCGATTGGCGCCCATGAAACACCCGCGCGAGGCGGGCCTTCGCCGCCGATCCTACGCCAGCTGGTCCAAGGTCCTGCCGGGCGCCAGCCTGTGCGCGCCCGACGGCCAGGGCTGGCTGGAAGGCTGCGCGCGCGGCCTGTCCCTGGCGCCGCGCGGCGCGGGCCGCAGCTTCGGCGATGCGGCCTTTGGCGTGCCCGAGGGCCTGACCTGCCAGGCGCCCCGAGGCGGCGCTTTCGACCTCGACACCGGGACCCACCGGCTCTGGATGGACGCCGGCGACAGCGTCGGTTCGGCGCATCGCCGGCTGGAAGGCACGGCCTTCGAGTTCCCGATCTACGGCGGCACCCAATGGGCCAGCGTCGGCGGCGCGGCGGCCGGCGACATCCACGGCAAGAACCATCCCGACGAGGGCTCGTTCGGCCGCCATGTCGAAGCGCTCGACATCGTGCTGGCCTCGGGCGAGACGCTGCGCTGCTCTCGGTCGCTGCATGACGATCTCTTCCACGCCACCCTGGGCGGCATGGGCCTGACCGGCCTGATCACCCGCGTCGCCCTGAAGGTCCGCCCGCGCGCCAGCCCGACCCTGAGGGTGCGCCGTCGCCAGGTCGCGGACCTGGACGCCCTGTGGCCCCTGCTCTGGCCCGACACGCCGCCCGACTACGCGTTCGCGACCTTCTTCGACCTGGCCCAGGCCCGACCCCGCGGGCTGGTGTTCCAGGCCGATCGCACCGCCGAGGCGACGCCGCCGCCGCGCATCGCCCGGCGGATCGATCTGCCCCGCCTGCCGGTGATCACCCCCGGCGCCGTGCGAACCGTCGGCCGGATCGTGCTGAACGCCACCCGCGAGCCGGCGGAGACCCTCGTTCACCGCCGCGACTTCAACTATTCGGGCCTGCACGAGCACCTCTATGGCTGGAACCAGCTGTACGGTCTTCGCGGCATGATCGAGTACCAGTTCGCCGCCTCGCGCGCGGCCTTCCCCGCGCTGGTCGAGCGTTTCGTGGCCCTGGCGCGGGGTCATGACGCCCCCATGCTGGCGGCGGTGATCAAGCCGATGGGCCCGCTGGCCTCGGGCGGCCTGCTGTCGTTTCCCATGGCCGGCGCGACCATCAACTTCCAGACGCCCTGGTCGCCGCGCGCCCTGGCCTGGCTGGACCAGGGCAGCGAGGCGGTGATCGCCGCCGGCGGCCGGGTCAACCTGACCAAGGACTGCTGCCTGCGGCCCGGCCAGATGGCGCGGATGTACCCCGACCTCGACCGCTGGCGGGAGGCGGTCAGGACCTACGACCCGCAAGGCCGCGTGCTCTCGGCGCTCGCACGCCGGCTGGACCTGAAGCCTTGGGCGAGCGCGCCGGCTTCGTAGGGTCGTCGACCCGCTCCAGCCAGTCGACCGCGCGCAGGACGCGCTGGATCACCGAGGCCCAGATCAGCGCCGCCAGCAGGGCCAGGGCCCAATCCAGGACATCCAGTCCGGCCGCCGACCAGTTGGGAAACAGGGCGTAGGCGAAGGCCGAGATCAGCAGCGCCGCGCAGCGCTCGGTGCGCTCCATCAGGTCGGGCCAGGCCTCGTTGCCGATCGGCGCCTCCATCTCGGCCCGCGCCTTGGCGTAGCTGAAGAGGCCCGCGCCCAGCGCGACCACGAAATAGAGCTTCCAGTGACCGGTGGCCGCCGCCAGAGCCAGGCACAGCGCGCCATCGGACACGCGGTCGCACAGCGCATCCAAATAGGCGCCGGTCTTGCTGACCCTGCCGCTCAGCCGCGCCACCGGTCCGTCCAAGGCGTCCAGCAGCAGCGACAACCCCAGCAGCGGCACGAGGACGAGGACGGCCTTGGTCCAGGCGAGCAGGCCGCACAGCGCCAGCGAAATCGCCAGCGCCCCCAGGGTCACGGCGTTGGGCGTCAGGCCCAGGCGGATGAGGCCGCGAGCCGGCGCCGCCACCAGCGGAGCGAAGCTGGACTTGATCTGGGTCAGCATGGCGCGGTCTCCGTGGCGACGGGCTGGGTGCGTCGCGCGTAGCGCTCCATCGCCCGGATGATCCGGTCCAGCCGGCGACCCGTCAGCTGCGGATAGCTGGGCAGGCGAACCAGATGGTCGCTGGCCAACCGCGCGCGTGGACAGGTCGCGGCGAACGAGGCGAATTGCGGCAGGCTGGCGCAGTCGTAGAACTCGTGCGGCTCGACCTCCACGCCCGCCTTCAGCATGGCGCGCGTGAAGCCCTCGGAGTCGTCGACCAGCACGCCGAAGTACGAACCATTGGCGCGGCCGAAGCGGTCCTCGTCGAGAAACTCATAGGGACCCAGATGCGCGGTGGCGGCCTTGATCCGCGCCACCACCGCTCGTCGCGCCTCGACATTGCCGTCCAGCCGCTGGAGCTGGCGCGCGCAGAGGAACGGCATGAACGGCGCGAAGGGCGGCCGCGAGGCCGGGTCGAAGCGGTAGCCCGCCACGTCCTTGGACGGCGAGGCCAGGTCGCGCAGCCAGGGCAGCCCTCGGGCGGCCAGGAACCGGCCTAGGCTGATCAGCGGCCGCAGCGTCCAGCGATAGAGGCTGGGAGTCATGCAGACCGACAGCAGCGCCTTGGCCGGCGTCGAGGCGGCGACCGTCCAGGCGACCTTGGGCTGCGGCGGCGGCGTCCAACCCTCGGCCAGGGTCTCGTCCAGCGCCAGCATGCCGCCGCCGAAGCAGTTGACCAGCTTCTGGGGTCCGAAGCTGAACAGCGCGCCGTCGCCGCGCGCGCCCAGCTGGCCGTGGCGGTCGCGGCTACCGACCGCGTGGGCGCAGTCCTCGAACACCTTGATCCCGCGAGGGCGGCAGATCGCCAGGATGGCGTCGATGTCGGCCGGCGCGCCGAACATGTGGGTGACCAGCACCAGCCGCGTGGTCTCGTTCACCGCCTTGGCCACCTCGGCCGCGTCCAGGCTCAGCGTGGCCAGGTCGATGTCCACGAAGACCGGCCGCAGTCCCCACTGCGCGAGCAGGCGGACGACCACATAGTAGTTGTAGCCGGCGACGATCACCTCGCCGTCGCGCGGGATCTTGGCCGCGTCCAGGAACGCCCACAGCGCGTGGCGCCCGGCCGGCATGCCGAAGACCCGCTTGCCGGGCAGGCGCTCGCCCCACAGCGCCTGCAAGCGCGCGTCGGGGTCGCGAGCCCGCCGCGCCACCTGCGCGAAATCCAGCGGGCGCATGGCCGGCGAGTGCTTGGGCAACAAGCTCAGGGGCGGCAGGCTCAGGGTCATGGGACGCGGCTCAGCGGTCATAGGCGTAGCCGGCCAGATGCGGGTGTCGGCGCGACCGCTGCTCGATGTCGCGAACCAGGGCGCCGGACCAGGACCGGCTGGCGCGCGACTGGCTGGCGGCCGGATAGACCAGGCCGGCGCAGGCCTCGAGATAGGCCTCGTCGACCGGCAGTCCCAGGAACGCGCCCAGTCGCCGGATCTGCGGGCGCGGCGTCGCTACGAGGTCCTCGTGGCGGATGTCCAGCACCTGCTCCGGATAGCGGGCCTTAACCCGCTCGACCCCGGCGCAGAGCCGGAAATAGGTTTCCATGGCTGGCTCCAGGGCGCTCTGGGTCCGGTTGGCCAGGGTGGCGATGTTGTCGAACGGGTTGCGCACCACGTGGATGAAGGCCAGGCGAGGCGCGTGGCGGAACCGGGCGCGGGCCAGCAATTCGGGATCGCGGCTCAGGCGCAGCGTCGCCCACTTGGCCTCCTGGTCGCCGATCACCGTCGGCCGGCCGCTGCGGCCCTGGTGCTGGCCGGGAACGGGATAGGCGTAGGCGGTCAGCTTGCGACCGTCCCGCGCGAACCGCTCGGCGTTGCGGGCGATCATGTGGAACACCGCCTCGGGCGCGACCCCGGCGCTCAGGCGCCCCAGCGCGTCCAGCCGGTGCGAGAACACCGCCGCGGCGTGCGCGTCGAGGATCGAACTCACCACGCTGTGGCCGCTGCGCGGATAGCCGATGAAGTTGCAGAACACCTTCACCTGCGCATAGCGGTCCGGGTCGCGGGCCAGGGCGGCGCGCGCCTGGCGCGCGTCCCACCAGGCCTGCGCGCCCACGCGTCCCCAGAGCCAGACGTTGTTGTCGACGAAGCCGAGGCGCTCGCGCAGGTCCATGTCAGCTGACCATCGCCGGGGCCCTGGCGGGCTGGGGTTGATAGGGCTCCAGCCAGGACGCCGGCGCGCCCGCCGCGTCGGTCACCAGGATGGGATCGAAGTACAGCGCCCGGTCCTCCGGCGTGATGTCCGGCGGAGCGTGGTCGTAGTGGCCGTCCAGCGGCTGCTCGCCGGCGATGTAGTTGAGGCCCAACCCGCCCTTGCGCCTTTTGGCGAGGTTGAACAGTCGGAAATGGGCCTGGAAGTGAACGACGTGGGCCAGGGGCGAGGCGCGGCGCAGGGTCCAGGCGCGACGCAGGAAGTCGAGCAGGTGCCGCGGTCGATTGACCAAGGTGTCGGGCCGCCGGAAGAGCTGGGTCAGGAAGGCCGTCAGGCGATCGTCCGTGTCCTGACAGTCGCCATAGACCACCGTCTGCCCGTCGATGTCGCGCAGGCGCAGGTTGGGCCGCAGCTCGCCCGCCCGCGCCGCCTGCCAGAACAGCTTGGTGCCCACCAGCGGCGAGACGATGGCGATGAAGCTCGGGAACAGCAGGGCGCGGTGGGACAGGATGGTGTCCAACTGGGCGCGCATGGCCTCGACCGAGGTGATCCTGGGGTCGAACAGATAGCCGTAGATCACCACGATCCCCCGGCTCTGGGCGTAGGCGATGTCGTCGACGAAGTTGGTGCTCTTGGACAGGTTCTGGACCTTGTCGTGACGGTGCAGGAAATCGAGGTCCAGCGACTCCAGGCCGGTGAACAGCACCGCGCAGCCGCTCTGGGCCAGCAGGTCGATGATCTTGCGGTTCTTCAGGATGTCCTGGGTGACCAGCGCGCCCCAGCCCTTCAGCCGGCGGTCCTTGGCCAGTTCAGCGCACAGCTCGCGCAGATAGCGCAGGTCGTTGCCGAAGTTGTTGTCGATGAACCAGACGGTCGGAAGCCAGCGCCGCACGGACCAGAAGGGGCTGGCGGCGACGGCGTCGTTGATCGCCTGTGTCACCCGCTCGACCCCGTACTTGGTGTGCCGCGCGCCCTCGGCAGGGATGACGCAGAAGTCGCACTTGAAATTGCAGCCGCGCGAGGCCTCGACCAGATGCGACGCCGGATGGAGGTCGTTCTCGGCCAGCATCTCGTAGCGGATCCGGTAGTCGGTGAGCCGGGTCTGGGGTGAGCGGTAGATCGACTTCAGCGTCCCGGCCTCGAGATCGGCCATGACATCGACGACGGAGTCGACCCCGCCGGCGCAGACCGCGTCGAAGAACCGCGCGGCGAACTCGGGGAACATTGTGCAGAAATAGCCGCCCGCGATCACCTTGGCGCCGCGCCGGCGATAGACGTACGAGAGCTGGCGCTGACGGTCGAAGTCCTTGGCCAGGCCGCTCAGGAAGACGATGTCGGCCGACGGCAGGCGATCAGGAGTGAGCGAGCCGTGCCACATCTCCTGATAGATGCTGATCTCGTAGCGTTCCGGGTCGATCAGCGAGCCGATCTGCAGGCCGGCCGAGGGCTGCAGCAGCGACAGGTCGCGCTTGAAGCTGCGGTCGCCGTGGAAGTGGGCGCAGATGATCAGCACGCGCGGACGGTCGGTCATGCCACAGCCCTTCGCTTCAGGTCCGGCGGCGAGCGCTCGGCCAGGGTCCAGCGCCCGATGGCCTCCTCAGTGAAGCCCCGTCCGTCCCAGTAGCGGGCGGCGATCTCGACACGGGCGTCGTCCAGCCTGAGCAGGTTGTAGCCGTTTGGCCGGTCGCGCAGATGCGGCGAGACCGCCGTCGGCGCCTGGACGACCAGCAGCGGCCGATCCAGCCCCAGCGCGCCGGCAACATCGATCGCATAGGCGCGGTGGATATGGCCGCCCAGCACCATGTCGACTCCGGCGGCCGACAGGCGTCGCAGCCCCTCCTCCCAGCCGTCGACCAACCGGTAGCGCGCATCGTCCGGCGGCGGCTGGAAGGGATGGTGGGCGATCACGATACGGCGCGCTTCCGGCGGCGCGCCCCCCGCCAAGGCGCAGACCTCTTCCAGCAGGTCCGGCGGGATCCGGCCGTCCTTCCAGGTCTTGCCGTGGGCGGTGCAGAGGCCGGCGACCCAGGCTTCGCCGGCCCGGCGTACGGGGACGCGGTCCGGATCGACGTGATGGGCGAAGCGAGCGGTGGGACGCCCCAGACGTTCGAACAGCGGCAGCAGCGGCACGTCATGATTGCCCGGCGTGGCGATCCACGGTCTCGGCAGGCGGCCCAGGAAACGGCGCGCCCGGCGGAACTGCCAATGGAAAGCCCGCTCGGTCAGGTCGCCGCTGACGACGATCAGGTCCGGCCGCAGCGCACGGAGGTCAGCCAACAGGCCCTCGACGACGACGGCGCGCTCACGTCCGAAATGCAGGTCCGAGAGGTGCGCCACCAGGGTCATCGCGCCGGCTCACACGGTCTCGGCCTGGCGCTGGGCCTGGCGGATGAACTCGACGGTCAGGCTCCTGGCCATCTCGTCGTTCATCTGCTGCGGCGGGTGCTTCATGTAGTAGGCGCACGGCGCCTCGAGCGGACCGCCCAGGCCCTGGTCGCGGGCGATGCGGGCCAGGCGGATCAGGTCGATGACCACGCCGGCGCTGTTGGGCGAGTCCTGGACCGACAGCTTCAGGTCCATCTCCAGCGGCACGTCGCCGAAGCCGCGCCCCTCGATGCGGATGAAGCAGATCTTGTTGTCCTTCTGCCAGGGCACGTAGTCCGACGGTCCGATGTGGACGTTGTCGGCGGCGATGTCCTGGGCGATCTGAGAGGTCACCGCGCGGGTCTTGGAGATCTTCTTGGACCTCAGACGCTCGCGGGCCAGCATGTTGAGGAAGTCGGTGTTGCCGCCGGTGTTCAGCTGGTAGGTCCGGTCGATCACCACGCCCCGCTCGCCGAACAGGCGCGAGAGCATGCGGTGGACGATGGTCGCGCCCAGCTGGCTCTTGATGTCGTCGCCCAGGATCGGCAGCCCCGCCGCCTTGAACCGCGCCGCCCAGGCGGGGTCCGAAGCGATGAACACCGGCGCGCAGTTGATGAACGCCACGCCCGCGTCGAGGCAGGCCTGGGCGTAATGGCGCGCGGCGGCTTCGGAGCCGACCGGCAGATAGCTCAGCAGCACCTGGGCCCCGGAGGCCTTCAGCACCTTGGCCACGTCGACCGGCGGCTCGCCCGAAGGCCGGAAGGCCTGGCTGTCGGGATAGTCGGCCATGTGCTCGGCCACGCCGTCCAACAGCGGCGCCATGCTGACCTTGACCGAGGCGCGCGGCAGGTCGGGGCAGAACACCAGGGCGCAGTTGGGCGGGGCGAACACCGCCTCGCGCAGGGGCCGGCCGACCTTGCGCACGTCGATGTCGAACGCGGCCACGATGTCGATGTCCTGCGGCCGCCAGCCGCCGATGTCGGCGTGCATCAGGCCGGCGCAATCCGGCGCGGCGTCACCGCCGTAATAGTGCAATCCCTGGATCAGCGCGCTGGCGCAATTCCCCACCCCCGCGATGGCGATCTTGATCATCTGCCCCTCCCCGCGTCTGGCGTCGCGGCGTCTCGCCACGCTTCGTCAGGGTAGAGAAGAACAGCCCGATACAACCGTCAATTGGATTTTTATAAAATTCTCTAATAGTTTGTATTGGGCCGATGGGCCGGCGCGATGCGCCGGACCTGATCTTTCGCTGTGGCTATTCAACGCTCCTTCGATCGCTTCCGCCGCCCCGTCGCGCCAGCCAGACGAAGAAGGTCGGCAGCACCAGCAGGGTCAGCACGGTCGAGGTCAGCAGGCCGCCGACCACCACCGTCGCCAGGGGTTTCTGGACCTCGGCGCCGGCGCCGATCGCCAGAGCCATGGGGATGAAGCCCAGGATGGCGACCAGCGCCGTGGTCAGCACGGCCCGCAGGCGGCCGACGGTCCCGTCGATCACGGCGGCGGCCACATCGGTCTCGCCGACGATCCGTGACTTGATGCTCTGCATCAGAACGAGGCCGTTCAGCGTGGCGACGCCCGACACCGCGATGAAGCCGACAGCGGCCGAGATCGAGAACGGCATGCCCCGCAGCAGCAGCGCCAACGCGCCGCCGACCAGGGCCAGGGGCACGCAGGCGAAAACCAGCGCCGCCTCGGTCACCGACCCCAGCGCCATGAACAGCAGGACGGCGATGACCAGGAACACCACCGGCACGATCACCGCCAGCCGCGCGCTGGCCCGTTCCAGGTTCTTGAACTGGCCGCCCCACTCCAGCCACGAGCCCGGCGCCGGCCGGACCTCGCGCGCCACGGCGGCCTGCGCCTCGGCGACGAAGCCGCCGAGGTCGCGGCCCCGGACGTTGGCCTGAACCACGATCCGGCGCTTGCCGTTCTCGCGGCTGACTTGGTTGGGTCCCTCGGCGGTGTCGAAGCGGGCGATGCTGGATAGCGGGATGGCCGCCGAGGCGCCGCCGTCGGCGCTTTCGGAGACCACGGGCAACTGGCCCATGGCGGCCGGATCGGCGCGCAGGGCGTCGTCCAGGCGCACCACCACGTCGAAGCGGCGGTCGCCTTCCAGGATATGGCCGGCCTCGCGGCCGCCCAGGCCGATCTCCAGGGCGTCGGCCGCGTCGCTGGCGTGGACGCCGAGGGCGGCGGCGGCCGTGCGGTCGACGCTGGCGGTGATCGTCGGCTGGCCCGAGATCTGTTCGACCTTGACGTCAGCCGCGCCGGGAACCTTGCGCAGCGCAGCCGCGATCTGGTCGGCGGTCCGGCTCATGACCGCGAAGTCGTCGCCATAGACCTTGACCGCCACGCCCGAGCGCACCCCCGCGATCAGCTCGTTGAAGCGCATCTGGATCGGCTGGGTGAACTCGTAGGCGTTGCCGATCAGCTTGCTGAGATCATCCTCCAGGCGCTCGACCAGCTCGGCCTTCGACAGGTTCGGATCGGGCCAGTCCTTGCGGGGCTTCAGGATCACGAAGGTGTCCGAGGCGCTGGGCGGCATCGGGTCCGAGGCGATCTCGGCCGTGCCGGTGCGGGTGAAGACCAGAGCCACCTCGGGCTGGGCCGAGAGCACCTTCTCGACCTCGAACTGCATGGCCTGGCTTTCCTCCAGCGAGATTGAGGGCACACGGCTGGCCTGGACCAGCAGGTCGCCCTCGTCCAGCGTCGGGGCAAATTCCCGGCCCAAGGCGAAGAAGGCGACGACACCGATCACGAGGGCCAGCCCCGCCCCGGCCGCCACCGCCGCCGGCCGGGCGACGGCGGCCCGCAGCAGCGGCTCGAAGCGTGTCCGCACGGCCTTCATGGCGCGGGTCTCGCCGTGGCCTCCATTGGCGTCTTGGGGCTCGCGCACCACCAGGGCGGTGAAGGCCGGAACCAGGGTCAGGGATAGGACGAACGCCCCGGCCAGGGCGAACATCACCGTAGCGGCCATGGGCGTGAACATCTTGCCCTCGACGCCCTCGAAGGCCAGCAGGGGGGCATAGACCAGCAGGATAATCGCCTGGCCGAAGGCGGCGGGGCGGGCCATCTCCTTGGCGGCCTCGGCGGCGATCGACAGGCGCTCGCCGGCGGTAAGGGCGCGGCCCTCGGCCTCGCGGCGTAACGCCAGGCGGCCCAGGGTGTTTTCGATGACCACCACCGCGCCGTCGACGATCAGGCCGAAGTCCAGCGCTCCCAGGCTCATCAGGTTGCCGCTAATGTCGAACCGGCGCATGGCGATGGCCGCGATCAGGAACGACAGCGGGATGACCAGCGCCGTGATCAAGGCGGCGCGGAAGTTCCCCAGGGCGAGGAACAGCACCACGATGACCAGCAGGGCGCCGACCGTCAGGTTGTGCTCGACGGTGCGGATGGTCGCATCGACCAGGCGGGTGCGGTCCAGCACCGGCTTGACCGTCACGTCGGGCGGCAGGCTGGCCCCGATGGTCTTCAGCCGTTCATCGACGCGGGCGGCGACGGTGCGGCTGTTCTCGCCGACCAGCATCAGGGCCGTGCCGATCACCACCTCGCGGCCGTTCTCGCTGGCCGAGCCCAGGCGCGGGGCGCGGCCGATCGCGACCGTGGCGACGTCCGAGACCTTGACGATCGCGCCGGCCCGCCGGCCGATCGGCGTGTCGGCCAGCTCGGCCAGGCTTTTGACCCGGGCGTCGGTGCGGACGATATAGGCCTCGCCGCCGCGCTGGACATAACCCGCCCCGGCGATCCGGTTGGAATGCTCCAGGGCCTCGACCAGCTGCGGCAGGCTGATGCCCCGCGCAGCCAGCTTGGCCGGGTCCGGATGGACGGCGTACTCCTTGACGTAGCCGCCCAACACGTCGACGCCCGCGACGCCGGCGACCGTCTTCAGCTGCGGGGCGACGATCCAGTCCTGCACCGTTCGCAGATAGGTGGCCTTCTCGATGTCGGTGCGCAGGGTCTCGCCTTCGGGCGTGACATAGACCGCGCCGGGACGCGCGGCCGCGCCCTTGAACTCGACGGTCCAGATATAGACCTCGCCCAGACCGGTGACCGGCGGCCCCATGCTGGGCTCCAGCCCGTCGGGCAGCTTGGCGCGCGCGGCCTGCAGCCGCTCGTTGATCAGGGCGCGGGCGAAGTAGAGAT
The DNA here is from genome assembly GCF_019931575.1 of Caulobacter segnis. Classification (NCBI taxonomy): domain Bacteria; kingdom Pseudomonadati; phylum Pseudomonadota; class Alphaproteobacteria; order Caulobacterales; family Caulobacteraceae; genus Caulobacter; species Caulobacter segnis. The sequence goes on from NZ_CP082923.1 coordinate 3,536,382, forward strand.
CGGTCTTGTCGGTGAAGACGGCGGTGATCTGCGAGAAGCCGTGCCGCGACAGCGAGCGGGTCTCCACCAGCCCCGGCGCGCCGGCCAGGGCCGTCTCCAGCGGGAAGGTGACCTGTCGCTCGACCTCCTCGGGGCCGAGGGCGGGGGCGATGGTGTTGATCTGCACCTGGCGGTTGGTGATGTCGGGCGTGACGTCGATCGGCAGGCGCGACAGTTGCTGCAGGCCGAACGCCAGCAGCGCCACGGCCAGCAGGACGACGATCCAGCGATGGCGGACCGAGAGGTCGATGAGACGGTTCAGCACGGTCAGTCCTCGTGTCCCGCTTCGCCCTTGCCGAGCTCGGCTTTCAGGCGGAAGGCCCCCTTGCCGGCGAGGGTCTCCCCGCCGTTCAGGCCCTTGAGGATCTCGACGGATCCAGCGGCGGTGCGGCCGGTCACCACGGACGTGGCGCGGAAGCCCTTGGGCTCGGCGACGAACACCACCGAGCGGCCTTCCAGGGTCTGGACGGCTTCGGATGGGACGGTCAGGCCGCCCTCCCCCTTGGCCAGGACCACGCGCGCCGAGACGATCGCGCCGATCTGCGGCGCGGGCCCGGTGGGCTTGGCGCGAACGACCGCCGCGCCGGCGCCGAGAGCGCTGGGAGCGACGGCGATGATGCGCGCGCCGGCTTGTCCACCGTCGGGCCGTTGGACCGCGATGAGGTCGCCGACATGGATCGCGTCGGCCGAGGCCGGCGGCGCGTCGAGGACGTACTCGACCTGCGCCTGGTCGGCGATCTCGGCGACAAGGCCGCCCTGGGTCAGGAAGCCGCCGACGCGGGCGTCCATCCTCGTGACGACCCCGGCGATCGGCGCGCGCAGGACCGCGACGCCACCGGCGCTGGGCGCGCCCTGGGCGGCGACCTGGGCGCGGGCGGCGCGCAGCTCGGCCTGGGCCTTGTCGGCGGCGGCCTGGCTGGCTTCCCAGTCCTGACGGGCGACGACCCCGGCCTCGAACAGGCGGCGGTCGCGGGCGGCGGCCGCCCGGGCGGCGCGCGCGCCGGCCTCGGCGGCGTCGACACTGGCCCTGGCGCCCGCCCCTTCGGCGCTGCGCAGGGTGGCGATCGCGCCGCCGGCCGCCACGCGGTCGCCGGCGGCGACATGCACGCGCTCGACCGTCCCCGACACCGGCGCGCCCAGGGCGGCCGAGGCGTTGGCGGCCAGGGCGACGCGGCCGGGCAGGACGAGTTCCGAACCGCCGCCGCGCCCAACCGGAACGGTCAGCACGCCGGCCTTGGCGGCGTCGGCGGCGCCGAGGGCCACGAAGCCCTCCTCGTGCGGCGGCGCTTCCTTCTCGCCGTGGTCGGGGGCCTGCGCCGGAGCCTTGTCGGTCAAGCGGCCGACGCCGTAGCCTAGGCCCAGAGCGGCCGTCAGCGCGGTCGCCGCGCCAGCCAGAATCCATGTGCGATTGGTCATGGGGCGTCCCCGAAAGCGATCTGTCCGTTGGCCTGGGCGAGATCCGCCGAGGCCTTGGCGCGCGCCAGGCGCGCCTCGATGTTGCGTTGGCGGGCGGCGACCAGGTCTCGCCGCGCGGAAAGGAGCTCGATCAGCGGCAGCTTGCCGGCCTCGTAGCCCAGGCGCGCCAGGCGATAGGCCTCGCGCGCGGCGGCCTCGCCCTCCCGGGCGGCGGACGCGGCGCGATCGGCCGCCTTGGCCTCGCCCTCGGCGCTGCGACGGTCGGCGACCGCATCGGCCTGGGCCATGGCTAGGCGCGCTCGCGCGGCGTCGGCGTCGGCTTGAGCCGACCGCACCGCGCCCCGATTGCGGTCGAACAGCGGCAGAGGCAGCGAGACGCCGGCCACGGCGGCCGTGGCGTCGTCGCCGGCCAGCCGGCGAAGGCCGAAGTTGACGGTCACGTCCGGCGCGGCGCGGCGGCGCTCCAAGTCCAGCTTGCGCGCGGCGACCTGCTGTTCGGCCTCCGCGACGGCGACCGTCGGAGCTTGCGCGACGGATCCCGATGCGCGCCACGCCTGGTCCAGCACGCCGGGCGTCACGGCGGTGAAGGTCCGATCGCCGCCGGTCAAGGCCGCCAGGCGGGCCAGGGCCGCGCCCTGCTCGGCCTCGGCGCGCGCGAGCTCGGCCTGCGCCGCCGAGACCGCCGCCCTGGCCTGCAGGGCGCGCAGCTCGGCCTCCTTGCCATTGTCGACCAGCAGTCGCGCGGCGCGGGCGTCGGCCTCGGCCAGGTCGACGCTGTCCTTGGCGACGCTCAGCCGCTCGCCCGCCGCCTCGGCGGCGGCGTAGGCCTCCACCAGGTCGTGGGCGAAGGCGACACGACCCAGGCCGGCGCGGGATCTGGCGGTGTCGACCTCGGCCCGTGCCGTGGCGACGCGCGCGCCGCGCTTGCCGCCCAGTTCCAGGGTTTGCCCGACCGACAACGTGGTCTCGGCGCTCTGGAAGTCACGATAGGGGCCGTCGCCGCCGACGTTCTCGACCTGCAGGCCCAAGATCGGGTTAGGGCGAGCGCGGGCCTGCTGGGCGCGGCCCTCGGCGGCGCGCGTCTCGGCCTCGCCGACGATCAGGCGCGGGGCGGCGGCCTCGCGCAGCAGGGTTTCTAGCGGCGGCGCGGTCTGGGCCGCGGCCGCGCCATACAGCGCGCCGCAGGCGGCGGACGCCAGGGCCGCGCGCAGCGGCCATCGGGTCGATGACATGAAGATTCCTCGCGATGATGGGACGACGGCGCGCGAAAGGCGCGCGGGTCGTCAGGCGCGAGGCGGTCGGTCGATAGCGGAAAGCGGGCGCGAGGCCAGGGCGCGCCCCGGAGCCGGAGCGACCTTGGCCGCCTTGGGGGCCGGCGCGACGACAGCCCCGATGGGCGCGACGAACAGCGAGCCGGCATGGTGACAGTGACCGCCCACGCAGCAGGCCGCCTTGCATGGCGCGCCGTCTTCTCGCTGGTCGGTGTGGACCGTCTGGACGGCGCTGGCGCTCGCCGGCGCGACCGTGTCCTCGATGCAGAGGCAGGCGGCCAAGCCGGTCGTGGGCGCGATCACGAGCAGCGCCAGGACGCAGGCGGCCAGAAGGCCTCCCAGGTTCCGCCAGCATGTCGTCATCCGTCGCATGGCGGCTGTCATAGCCGCGAGCGATCCAGTTGAGAACGCGTTACATAATCACATCGACCGCTAGCGGACTTCGAAGACCACCACCCGCGCGGGCTCGACGGCGTTGAAATTGTCGTCGGCGAACAGCACCAGCGTGCGTCGCCCGGCCAGGTCGCGGCCCCAGGCCATCGCCTCCAGATTGGCCCCCGCGCCGGGCAGGCGATCGAAATTGACCAGCAGGCGCTTGGACAGGACCCGGGGCGCGGGTCCGTCGATCAGGCTGGCGCGCCCGGCGACGTCCTCGCCCCCGCTAACGTCGACCAGATAGAGCCGGCAGTGGAACGCAAAGCGCCCCTGCCCGTCCTCGACGCCCGAGCGCTCCAGCACCAGCAGCCGGCGGTCGTCGACGGTCAGTATCTCGCTGATTCCGTTGTCGCCCCGCCGCGCGGGCGCGGCCTGGATCGGGTCCAGGCGATAGGCGTACTGCGCCGAGACGCGGCCCTGGCGATCCAGCCGGGTGATCCGCGTCAGGCCGCCCTGGGCGATGGTGCTGACCGGCCCATCCGAAACCAGCGGCGCCTCCATCGCCAGCCACAACCCGCGGCCGTCGGGCGAGAAGCTCAAGGCCTCGAAGGTCAGGTTCGGCCGCGCGCCCGTCGGCGTGAAGCGGAAGGCCGGCGGCGTCGGGATGGTCCCTCTCGCCGCGCCGTCGCGCCCCATCCATCGCACAGCCGGATCGAAGCCGCGCGCGACGTCGCCCTCCGTCGCCCAGACGAGGTCGCCGCTCCGGGGATCGATCCGCAAGGCCTCGGCGTCGGGACGCTCGCCCTCGGCCGCCGAGAAGGTCGCCCTGTCCTGGCGACGCAGCGGGACCTGCCCCGTCAGCCGTAGCCCCTTCACGCCCGTGGCGTCGTAGTCCAGCCGGCCGACGAAGAAGCGCGCGAGCGCCTTGTCCGAACGGTCGTCGGAGATCATCAGCCAGTCGCCGGTCCGGCGGTCGTAGTCGACGCCCGAGACGCCGCCGAACGGCGCGCCGTCGACGCTCATGTCCTTGGGCAGGTCGAGCGTCCCGACCAGCTTCAGGGCCAGCGCCAGGCCGAGGGCGGCAGCCCAATTCACCGAAGGACGCTCACTTCAGGACGCGCACGGACTCGCGCTCGACCAGCTCGACATTGAACACCACCCGGCGACGCGGCTCGGCCCGCGCGCCCATGCGGCGGATCAGGGTCTCGACGGCGGCGGCGGCCATGTCCTCGACAGGCATGTCGATGGTCGTGAGAGCCGGCGTGTGCAGTTGAGCCCAGGGGATGTCATCGAAGCCGACCACCGAGACGTCGCGCGGCACGGACAGGCCCATCGACCGAATGTGGCGCATGGCCCCGATGGCGATCAGGTCGGCGCCGGCGATCACCGCCGTGGCGGCGCGGCGCTCCAGGGCCTCAGTGACGGGGGGCTCCAGGTCCAGCGAGAAGGCGTTGTGGACGTGCCAGGTCAGTTTGGCGCGCTCACGGATTGTGGCGATGGCCCCCTCGGCGCGCTGGCGGGCGCTGGAGGCCGCGTGGGGACCAGAGATCACCCCGATGTTCACATGACCCGCCGCGATCAGGTGCTCGGCGGCCAGGCGCCCGCCCTCGGCGTAGTCGGCCTGGATGACGTCATAGCCCGGCAGGTTGCGGTCCAGCACCACGGTCGGCACGCCTTCGATCAGCTTGCCCACCGGGCCGTCGTCGGCGATCGGGAACCAGATCACCCCGTCGACGCCATGGTCGACCAGCAGGCTGACCGCCCGTTGTTCGGCTTCCGCCGAGCCCTCGGTATCGGTCAGGAAGACGCTGTAGCCGTGGGCCCGCGCGGCCTGGATCACTACCTGGGCCAGGCTGGGGAAGAACGGGTTGGTCAGGTCCGGCAGGATCAGGCCGATGGCCCCGGTTTTGCCGGTCTTCATGGCCTTGGCGCTCTGGTTGGGCCGGTAGCCCAGCTCGGCGGCGACCTTCAGGATGTGCTCGCGCGTGGCCTCGCCCACCGAGCCCGCGCCGTTGATCGCGTAGGAGGCGCTGGCCAGCGACACGCCGGCGGCCTTGGCGACCTCCTTCAGGGTCGCCCTGCGGGGCGGATCGGTCGTCGGCGGGTCGGACTTGGCCATGCGGGATTCCGTTGCTCGCCCTGGACGTGAAAGGTTTCACGACGGGCGTCAAGGAAGGGATCGGGGCGGATCCGGAGACCCGCCCCGCGAGAGGCGCCGAACAAGGGGGGACGACGCCCCGCGTCTGGATCAGAACCGCGCGCGCACCGAGACGGTGTAGGTGCGCGGCATGCCGACGAAGTAGCGGTCCAGGGTGCGGTTGTTCGGCGTCGTGGCCGTGTAGCCGAACTCCGGCTGGGTGGCGGTCGAGCCGCTGACCGCGCCGATGTAGTCCTCGTCGAACAGGTTATCGACGTTGAACTGGAACCGCAGGTCCGGAACGCCGGCGCGTTTCAGGTCGTAGGTCGCGGTCAGCCCCACCAGCGTATAGCCGTCAATCATCTCGACGCCGATCTCCTGGAAGGTGGTCGGGGCCACGATGTGGCCGCCCACGCGGTCGCCGACATAGCGGACATTCGCGTCGATCTTCAGGCCCGAGAGGGGCTTCCAGCCGACCTGGCCGAAGAAACTGTTCTTGGGGATGTCGCGCACGCCCGCCCCGCCGATCACCGCGACCGAGGCCAGAGCCTTGCGGGCGTCGCTGCCGACGGCCGGGTTGTCGTGCTTGGCGTCCTGGCGCGAGTACGAACCGTAGAGGTCGACCGACCCGAAGTCGTAGTAGCCGGTCAGCTCCACGCCCTTGGTCTTGATGCCGGCGATGTTGACGGCCTTGGTCGCGACGTTGCCGCGGACGATCTCTTCCGGATCCAGGACGGCCGTCGGGTCGCGTGTCACGATGCCGACGTTGTTCTTAAGGTCCACGTCATAGGCCTGGATCGAGAAGGCTACGTTCGGCTTCACGTAGCGCAGGCCCAGATCGACGTTCTGGGTCTCGACCGGGGTAAGATCCTTGGGGTTGATCACCGCCGTCGAGCCCAGGAAGGCGTCTTCCGGGATGCCGGCGAAGTTCTTGGCGTAGCCGCCGAACAGCTCCCAGGCGTCGGCCAACTGGTAGGTCGCGCCGATCTTCGGATTGATGTCCGAGTGCTGCGAGAACTTGACGTTGGCCTTGTACTCCAGCGGCGACTTGGCGTCGTACTTCACGTCGTACCAGGTCAGGCCCAGGTCGACCTTCAGCTTGTCGTCCAGCAGCCGGAACTCGTCCTGGGCGTACAGCATGGTGGTCTCGACCGAGGCCGAGCGCTCGTATTCGACATAGTTCAGCTTGGAGCGATCATAGGCGATGCTCTGGGCGGAATTGATGATCGGGTAGAAGTTGCGCTTCTCGGTGGAGTCGCCGCCTTCCCACCAGCCGCCGAAGCGCAGGCTGTGACCACCGAACCGGGCCTTCAGCTCGCCGGTCACGCCGTAGCGATCACGGTCGCGGGGCGTCACCCGCATGTCGGCCGGGCCGCCGACCACATTGCTGTTGCGCAGCGTGGTCAGGGTCGGGCGCACCGCCCCGCCATTGGCGTTGTAGCTGGTCACCGCGCGCGGATCGCCGCCAGTCAGGACGCGCTGGCGGTCCTGGTAGCGGAACGACTCGCCTTTGAGGTTCTGGTAGTACGGATTGACGTCGAGGCTCAGCGTATCGCTGAGCACGAAGTGGCTGTTGGCGTAGGTCAGCCAATCCTTGCGCCAGCCGCCCAAGGCCCCGCCGAAGTCGATGTCCTTGGCCGGGACGCCGGTGATGGCGTCCAGCGCCCGGTCGCTGCGCGGCGACGCCTCGAATTCACCCTTGGTGACGATGTTGAAGTCGTTGTCGGTCTGGTCGTTGTACGAGACGCGGGCCTTCACGAACGAGCCGTTGTCGAAGTCCTTCACGACCTTCAGCTCGTAATGGTCGCGCTCGCTGCCCCGGCTTTTGCGACCGGCCCAGATGTCGTTCTCCTGATGCGAGTAGGTGAAGTAGCCCGAGAGGCCCGGCGCGATCTCGCCGCTGTCGATGCGGCCGTAGAGGCGGCGGAAGTCGAACGAGCCGACGCCGGCCTCGACCGTCGCGCCAAAGTCCTTGCGCGGGGCGTCGGTGACGAAGTCGATGAAGCCGCCCAGGGCGAAGCGCGACGGCGCCCCGATGTCGCCGGCGCTCTGGGAGACGGTGATCTTGCCGATATTGCTGCTCTCGATGAACCGTTGCGGCGGCGAGCCGCCGTTGAAGCGGCTGTCGCCGGTCGGGATGCCGTCCAGGGTCAGGCCGATCTGCTCGTCGCCCAGGCCGCGCATATAGATCTCGAACGAGAAGCTGCCGCCGCGCGCATCGCCGGTCGAGACCTGGACACCCGGCACCTTGACCAGGGCCTGGGTGATCTCCGCGCCCAGCGGACGCTCCTGGATGTCCTCGGCGCCGATCGTGAAGGTCGCGCGAGCCAGGCCAGAGCCGAACCGCTCGGCGGTGACCACCACCTCGTCGATGGTGTCGCTGGTCGTCGCTGCAGCCGGCGCCGCAGCCTGTTGCGCCATGGCCGGCGCGGCCATCACCAGGCACAACGCGCTCGAAGCCAGCCAGATGGACGTCTTCATGTTCAAAGCCCCCTCAAGTCCGCCTCGGCGGATGTCGGTACTATTTAGTGAAACGTTTCATATTCAAGTTCAATGACAATTTCATCACAGGCGGCCACGCTCCTTCCGGCGCCCGATCGTGCGTCACCCTTTGCTATTTGGCGAGTTTTCCAAGCAATCGCCCTGCCGGACATGCGTAGGAGACTCCATAGAATCCGGGCGCTCGCCCTCGGATTGCACGCTATTTCCTTGAAACGTTTCACTCTATAGAGTTGGCAAACTGGTGGTCGGAGGGGACATGCCGGACAACGAAACCGCGCGGGCGCTGCTGGGCGTCGTCGTGTTCCTGGGGATCGGCTGGCTGCTGTCGGAGAACCGGCGCGCCCTGCCCAGGCGGCCCGTTCTGGTCGGCCTCGCCTGCCAGGTCGCCCTGGCCCTGCTGCTAACCCAGATCCCGGCCGTGACCGCCGCCTTCGCCGCCGCCACCCACGCGGTCGACGCCTTGCAGGCCGCGTCGAGAGCCGGCTCCAGCTTCATGTTCGGTTATCTGGGCGGCGGCCGCGCGCCGTTCAGCGTCGAGGACCCCGGCGCGGCCTTCATCTTCGCCTTCCAGGCCCTGCCGGCCATCCTGCTGGTCGGGGCGCTGTCGGCCCTGCTGTGGCACTGGAAGGTGCTGATCTGGATCGTCCGGGCGGCGGCCTGGGCGTTCGGCAAGCTGTTCGGCGTCAGCGGCCCGGTCGGGGTCTCGACCTCGGCCTGCGTGTTCCTGGGGATGGTCGAGGCGCCGCTGCTGGTGAAGCCGTTCCTGCCACGCCTGACGCGCGCCGAGATCTTCATCATCATGGTCGACGGCCTGTCGGTGATCGGCGGCTCGATGATGATCGTGCTGGGCTCGCTGATCTCGGCCAAGGTGCCCAACGCCTTCAGCCACCTGCTGATCGCCTCGCTGATCAGCACCCCGATGGCCATCGGCATGGCGAGGTTGATCATTCCCGGTGATGCGTCCTCCACGGCGCATGAGCCGATCGTCCTGGCCAGCCCCTATCGCAGCAGCCTCGAGGCTCTGACCTTCGGCACACTGGACGCGGTGAAGATGGTGCTGAACATCGCCGGCCTGCTGATCGTCTTCGTCGGCCTGATCGCCCTGATCAACATGGGGCTGGGCGCCATTCCGCATGCTGGAGCGCCGCTGACGCTCGGCGCAATCCTGGGCTGGTTGCTCACCCCGATCGTCTGGCTGACCGGCGCGCCACTCTCGGACATGCAGACCGTCGGCGCGATCCTGGGGACCAAGGTCGCCGCCAACGAGGTGGTGGCCTACAGCGACATGATGGCCCTGCCGCCCGGTGCGCTCAGCGACAAGAGCCTGCTGATCCTGACCTACGCCCTGGGCAGCTTTGGCAATGTCGGCAGCGTGGCGATCCTGATCGGCAGCCTCTCGTCCATGGCCCCGGACAAGGTCGGCGAGGTCGTCGAACTGGGCTTCAAGGCTCTGGCGGCGGCGTTCCTGACCACCTGCCTGACCGCGACGATCATGGGCGTGATCGGGGGCTGACGCCGGTTTTCGCCGACCGTTGTAAGACAGCGCCGCGGTCGGCGACTAACTAGGTATGGGCGTACCGATCCCTCCTTCCTCGAAAGCCTCGCAGGACGAGCGCTACGCCCGCGTCGCGGCCGCCTTCGGCCCGGCGCTGGAACGGCTGGCCCGCGCCAGCGAGGCCAACCCGGAACAGCGGCGAGACCTGCTGCAGGAGATCCACCTGGCGCTCTGGCGCAGCTTCGCGCGCTTCGACGACCGCTGCTCGGAGCGGACCTGGATGTATCGGGTGGCCCACAACGTGGCGGCCTCGCACGCCCGCCGCGCGCGGACCGGCAAGCTGCTGACCCTCGATGAGCTCGAGACCGTGGCCGATCCGGGCCAGCCCGATCCCGAGTTGCAGGTCGCCGAGCGCCACGCCGTGGCCCGGCTGACGGCCCTGGTCCGGACCCTGGCCGCGCCCGACCGGCAGATCGTCCTGCTCTATCTCGAAGGCCTGGAAGCCCGGGCCATCGGCGAGATCTGCGGTCTGTCCGCCGGCGCCGTGGCCACCAAGCTCTCGCGCCTCAAGGCGGTTCTCGTCCAACGCATCAACCAGGGAGGTCCCGATGACCGGTGATCCCTCCGACGAGCTTCAGGCCCTGTGGCGGGCCCAACCCACGGAGCACCAGCCCATGACCCTGGCCGAGATCCACCAGCGTGCGCGGAAGATGGAACGCAAGGTCCATCGTCGCAACCTGACCGAATACGTCGCCGGGGTCCTGGTGATCCTGGCCTTCGCGCCGGTGCTGCTGCGAAACGGAAGCTGGATGATGCAGGGCGGCGCGGCGTTGATCATCGTCGCGACGGTGATGGTGCTGGGCCATCTGCACCGGATGGCCTCGGCGCGGGCGGTGCCGGAAGGCGGCGCGCCGATCGTCGATTTCCATCGCCAGGAGCTGGTCCGCCAGCGCGACGCCCTTCGAACGGTCGGTCGCTGGTACCTGGCCCCGTTCCTCCCCGGCCTGGCTCTGGTGATCGCGGGTCGCTGGTTCCAGTCACATGCGCGTGGGCGTCCGATCGAGACCGACCATCTGATCATCCTCGTGGTGGCCGCCGTCATGGCCGTATTCATGGGCTTCGTCTGGGCGCTGAACCAGTGGGGCGCCAAGCGGCTTCAGAAGCGGATCGACGAGCTGGACGGCCGCTAGGCGCGACCAGCGAGCAACCTCCCCGCCGCCGCGATCCCCGCCTTCGCCGCCGCGCGGGGCGAGCCGCCGCCGGCCAAGACCGCGAGGGTCGCGCCGGCGAAGGTGTCGCCCGCGCCGGTGGCGTCGTCGACGGCCAGGGCGGCGACCGGCAGATCGAAGACCTCCCCCGCGGCCTCGACCCGCACGCCGTCCGCGCCGCGCGTCTCGAACAGCAGCTGTCCGGCCGGGGCCGGACCTTCTCGCCCCGCCTCCAGCCAGGCGCGTTCTCCGGCGTTGCAGAACACCACGTCCGCCCGCCGCGCCAGCCGCGCCGCCAGATCCGGCGGGAAGCAGGCCGGGTCGTCCTTGGCTATCCAGGCCAGCCGGGTCGTGGGCGAGACCCCGTCCAGCAGGCGGCGCAGGATCTCGGGAGGCCCGGCGGCGACCGCCAGCCACCCGGCCCCGGCGGCCAGGCGCTTCTGCCCCTCGGTCAGGGCGGCGGGTCCTGGCCGGAGCAGGCAACCATAGGTTCCGTCGGCGTTGTAGATCAGCAGGCAGCGGGTCGAAGGCGCGCCCGCCGTGGTCGCCACCCCCTGCAGGGAGACCTCGGCCACGCGACAGGCCTCGCGATAGGCCTCGCCATCCGCGTCGTCGCCGATCCAGGTCAGGGGCGCGGCCGCGACACCCGCGCGGGCCAGGGCGGCGCTGGCGAACAGCGCCGCACCGCCGGCGCGCGGCCAGGCGTCCTCCGCCCCCTGGCGCATCAGCAGCGTGCCGCGTCCGGTGAAGTCGCCCTCGACCCGCGCCACGTAGTCGATCGTCGCGAAGCCCGCGACCACCACCGCCACCATGCCGAAAACTCCCTCGTTCGCATCGCTTGACTGAAACGTTTCACTTGTTAGTTTGCAAGGACATTTCGCTATCGGATCGCCCAATGCAGCCGCCTTGTTTCATCGCTTTCACCGGCGTCGATCATCCCGACCTCCTGCCGGGCATGCTGAGGCTGTCGGCGCGCTATCCGATCGAGTGGGGCGTGCTGGTCGACCCGGCCCAGGAGGACAAGGCGCCGTTCCCGGACGCCGAGACCCGCGCCGCGCTGCTGGCCGCGCGCGAGCTGCGCTGGGCCGCCCATGTCTGCGGCGCGGCGGCCCGGGCGATCGTCGCCGATCCGATGTCCGCCCCCCTCGCCCCGGCCGGTGTCCAGCGGGTGCAGGTCAATCACGGCTTCCAGGGCAGCGACGCCGCCCAGGTCGCCGCCGCCCGCGACTACGGCCGCCGCCTGGGCGTGCGGACGGTGCTGCAGAGCCAGGGCGACTTTCCCGCCGAGACTGGGGTCGACTGGCTGTTCGACGTCTCGTTCGGCGCGGGCGTCCGCCCCAATCGCTGGCCCGCCCCGCCGGCCGCCGGCGGTCCCTTCGGCGGCTATTCGGGCGGCATCGGTCCCGACACGGTCGGCGACATCCTGGCCCGCATCGCCGCGCCGCAGGGCGCGCTCTACTGGATCGACATGGAGTCCGGGGTCCGCACCGACGGCGCCTTCGATCTCTCCAAGTGCGAGGCGGTCTGCCGCGCGGTCTACGGATGAGCCCTCCGCCTCGGCTGGTGATCCTCGACACCGATCCCGGCGTCGACGACGCCCTGGCCCTGCTCTATCTGCGCGCCCGCTCCGACCTGACGCTGCTGGCGATCACCACGGTGTTCGGCAACGCCGACGTCGGGACCACCACCCGCAACGCGCTCTGGCTGCGCGCGCGCCTTAGCCTGTCGGCGCCCGTCCATCGCGGCGCCGACAGGCCGCTGAGCCGCCCGCGCGGCCGCGCGCCCGTCCATGTGCACGGCGAGAACGGCCTGGGCGACATCAACCTCTCCGACCACAACCTGCCGCCGCCCGACGCCGGCGCGGCGCACGAGCGGATCGTGGACCTGGTCCGCGCCCATCCCGGCGCCGTGACCCTGGTGGCGATCGGACCGCTGACCAACCTGGCCCAAGCCCTGCGCGCGGCGCCAGACATCGCCAGCCTGGTCGCCGGGGTGACGATCATGGGCGGCGCCTTCGGGCGGGGGAACGTCACCCCCTATGCCGAGGCCAACATCCACAACGATCCCGACGCCGCCGCCGAGGTCCTGGCCGCGCCCTGGCCCGTCACCCTGGTTCCACTGGACGCGACCCTGGCCTGCGTCCTGACCGACGCGGCCGCCCACGACCTGGCGAGGGACGGCGGTGACACGGGGCGCTTCGCCCTGGAGGTCACGCGCGGCTACGCGGCCGCCTACGCCCGCCACGAGGGCCTCGAGGGCTGCGTGCTGCACGACGTCGCGGCGCTGGTCAGCCTGACCGCGCCCGAGCTGTTCTCGCCCAGGTTCGCGCCGGTGACCGTGGCCAAGCAGGGCGAGCGCATCGGCCAGACCGCATGGGCGGCCGAAGGTCCCTCGGTGCGGACCCTGCTAAGCGTCGACGGCCCACGCCTGGCGGAGCACTTCCGCCAGGCGATCGTTTCTCCCGGCTAGGCCAAGGCGCTGAAGGTCGGCGTGAAGCCGCACGCCCCGTCGCAGCACGAGGCGCGGGCATGGGCCAGGAAGTCCGGCTCGTGCCACCAGTATTCGGCCGAAGCCTCGCAGACGAAGCGCCGCTTGCCGCCCAGGGCCGCGTGCTGGGCGTGCTCGGCGAACGGGCCGATCAGGTCGGCGACGCTGTAGACCTCGCCGTGCTTGATCACCGTCACGACCTTGGCGGCGTCCTCGACGCGCGCCAGGGGATCGCCGTCGACCAGCACGAGGTCGGCGTAGTTCCCCGTCGTAATCGACCCCAGCGGCTCGTCCAGATATTCGGCCGAGGCGCTGGTGGCGGTGACCAGGGCCTCGTACGGCGTCATGCCGAACCGGGTCATGGCCCGCAGGTTCATGTGCAGGCTGACGGCGTTGAAGTCGATCGGCGAGTCCGTGCCGGTGGTGATACGACCGCCCGCCCGGACGGTGCGCGCCACCTCGGCGACGTTGCGCGACAGCGTGGCCAGGATGGTGGTGCGGTCCGCGGCGGCCATCTGCTTGGCCCGCTCCAGCAGGCGGGCGTACTCCCACGGCGGATACAGCGCCTTGACCCGGGGATCGTCGACCAGCGAGCGGTCGTCGCCCAAGAGGGCCGTCGAGGTGAACAGGGTCGGGGTGCGCGCGGCCTTGCTGGTCACGAAGGCGGCGTTGACGTCCTGGTAGATGTTGCCCAGGGCGCTGACGGTACGGGAATAGCCGGTGCGGCTGGTCGCGCCCAGGTGCTCCATGCCGTCCATGCCCAGCCCCAAGGCCGGGTAGTGGTAGTGCGAGGTCAGCGGCAGGCCCTTGGCGTGAGCCCAGGCGATGACCTCCTTCTGGCGCTCGCCCGACAGGCGGACATAGGTCTTGATCAGGTCGTAGGACAGCGCCTCGGCCCGCTGCAGCTCCAGCGCCATCTGGCCCGGCTCGGTGACCGGCCGCATGAAGTTGTAGAAGATCCGCGAGCCGTCGATCGCCTCGCCGGTGGCGTAGTAACGCGGGCCGACCCGCTTGCCGGACTCGATCGCCTCCTGGTCCTCGACCGTGTGATAGGCCGGGCCGCCAGGCGAGCGGGTAGTGGTCACGCCCAGTGACAGCCAGAGGCGCCCTTCCCGGTCGCCATAGCCATAGCCCTGCATCTGGCGGTGGGTGTGCATGTCGATCAGGCCGGGCATCACCGTGCCGGTCGGCGCGTCGATGACCTTGACGTCGGCCGCAACCTCGCCGCGCGGGGCGACGCCGGCGATGCGACCGTCGGAGATCAGCACGTCGACGTTCTTGCGCAGCTCCGGCGACTTGCCGTCCCACAGGCTGGCGGCGCGGACCACCAGGCGCCCCTTGGGGCGCACATTGGCCCAGGTCAGGCCGTGCGGCACGGTCCTGGGCTTGCCCCCAGCAGCGGCGATCAGCTTCAGCTGGCCGGCCGAGACGTAGATCAGGCTCTTGCCGTCGCCGCTCCAGCTGACGGCGTCAGTGACCTCGTCGTTCAGCGCCTTGGGCGGGCCCAGCAGCTTGCCGGCCTCGTCCACCGGCGAGAGGTGCAGGCGGCTGGCGAAGACATAGGCCAGGGTCTTGCCGTCCGGCGACCAGGCCGGGCCGTCGTCGCCCCGCGTGCCCAGCGAGCGGTCGGGCAGGATCGGGGCGTAGGTCCCCTTCCCGCTCGCCACGTCCACCGTCAGGATCTCGCTCAGGCCCTCGCGGAACCGCGCCGAGTACGGCTTGAAGGCGGCGTAGGCGATGGTCTTGTCGCCCGGTCCCCAGGTCGGCTTGCCGGGCTCCCAGAGGTCGCCATAGACGCGACGGGTCTCGCCGGTCGCGGCGTCGGCGACGAACAGGCCGCCGTTCTGGCTGAGGAAGGCGATCGACTTGCCGTCGCGCGACCAGGCGCTGGACACCGCCGCGCCGTCGAAGTGGGTGAGCTGCCGGCTGGCGCCGGTGGCCACGTCGCGCAGCCAGATGTCCAGCGTGCCGCCCTTGTCGGTCGAATAGGCCAGGGTCTTGCCGTCCGGCGACCAGGCCGGGTCGACCTTGCTGAAGCCATCCTTGATGAGCGGCTTTGCCGGGCCGCCGCCGATGTCGAGCAGGTAGAGGTCGTTCAGCGCCCGAAACACCACCTGGCGGCCGTCCGGCGACAGGGCCGGGCTGCCGATCCCGACGACGGGCCGGGTCTTGGCCGACAGGAAGTCACGGCTCTTCTTGGTATATTTCGGCGAAAGCACGGGGACGGTCGCCGTGAAGGCCACGACCTTGGCCTCGCCGCCGGGCGAGCGCAGCTTGATCTTGCCGTCGGCCGTGTAGGCGAACCCGCCCGACGGCAGCCACGAGACTCGGAACGGGAAGACGTCCTCGCCCCCGACCACCGCGCCGGCGGCGTTGCGCAGCTCGGCCTTGCCGTTCTCGATGGCGGTGAAGATCACGTCCTTGCCGTCCGGCGCGAAGGCCGGGCTGGCTAGCGAGGCGGCGTTGAAGCGGTCGGCCGAGGCCTTGACCTGGGCCACCGTCCGCCGCGTCCCGTCCACGCCCTGGACCTCGATGCGGACCTTGTCGACGGTGAAGGCGATGCTCTTGCCGTCCGGCGCCCACGAGGGTTCGAACTCGTCGCCGGGGCCCGCGCTGAAGGCGGTGATCCCGCCCGTCGCGACGTCCAGCAGGTGCACGCCATAGCGCCCGCCCCGGTCACTGGAGAAGGCGATCGTCTTGCCGTCCGGCGACCAGCGCGGCTCGCGGCAGTCGAACGATCCCTTGGTCAGCTGCTTCAGCCCCTGCCCGTCCGCGCCGATGGTCCAGACGTGGAAGTTGCCGTCGCGATAGGACTGGAAGGCGATGGTCTTGCCGTCCGGCGACCAGTCTGGCTGGGCGATCTCGAAGATCTCATCCGTCAGCCGCTTGGCTGGGCCACCCTCGATCGGGACCAGCCACAGCATGGCGTAGACGTCGAACGCCACGGTCTTCCCGTCGGGGGAGACCGTGGCGCAGATGTTGGTGCCTTCGCTGGCCGTGACGCTTCGCGTGTCGTTGGCTACGGGCTGGTCGGCCGCCGCCGCGCCGGGCGGAATCAGGGCCGCGACGCCCGAGGCGGCGATCGCCCCGCCGCCGATGGAGAAAAGCCGGCGGCGGCTGACGCCGCGCTTGGAACTCTTGGTCATCGTCAACTCGCAAAAAGGGCCGGTCCGGGGGCTGCCGGACCGGCCAGGCCAACCCTAGAACTTCGCCGCGACGCGAGCGTAGTAGAAGCCGCCGCTGATCCCGTACGGCGAGTACTGATTGTAGTAGGCGAAGGCGGGCGTGCCGCGGTTGGCGGCGCGAACGCTGTCGGGATAGGCGTCCAGCAGGTTGTTGGCGCCGACGCTGACCGTGATGCTGTCCGTCGCGGCGTAGCTGAGGTCGAGGTCGACGATCAGCTTGGGCGAGACGGTCTCGTCGTTGGCCGCCAGCGAGGTGCGCTGGATGACCTCGCCGTAGCGGGTCAGGCGCAGGTTGGTGTCGAACTTCCCGAGAGTCCAGTCAGCGCCCAGGATGTATTTGTCCTTGGGCGTGCCGACGGTCAGGTCGCCGATCTTCACGCGATCGATATAGACGATGCCCGCCGCCGCCAGGGCCGCCGGCGGCTGCACGACGCGGGTGAACTTGTTCTTGGTGTGGTTGGCCGAGAACGTCCACCGCACCGAGCCGAAGTCACCGAAGTCCGTGCGGTAGTCGGCCACGAAGTCGATGCCCTGCGTCTTCGTGTCGGCGAAGTTGCCGTAGTAGAAGGCCGCCTGTTGCGGGTTCAGGCCCTGGCTGGCCAGGGCGGTGCTGACCGCCGCGTTCGGGCCCAGCGTGCCGCTCTGCAGGATGCGGTTGTCGATCTTGATCTGGTAGACGTCCAGCGTGACGTGCAGCCGGGGCAGCGGCTCGGCGACGATGCCGACCGAGTAGTTGACCGACTTCTCCGGACGGAGCGGCTTGGCGCCCAGGGCGATGGCGGCCGGGTTGTCCGGCGGCAGCAACTGCACCGGATAGAGCTGGGTCGTCGTGGCCGGCGGCACGATGACGCCAATGGTGCTGGACGAGGCGTAGTGCTGCTGCTGCAGCGACGGCGCCCGGAAGCCCGTGCTGGCCGTGCCGCGGATCGCTAGGTTGGGCAGGATCGCGTAGCGGCTGGACAGCTTGAAGGTCTTGGCGTCGCCGAAGTCCGAATAGTGCTCGAAGCGGCCGGCGACGGCGACTTCCCAGGCCTGGGTCAGCTTCTGCTCGACGTTCAGATAGGCCGAGATGTTGTCACGCGAGAACGATCCGGCCGAGAACGGCGGGAAGCCGGTCACGCCCTGCGAGCCGCCAGCGAAGACGACGCCGGCCTGCGGGCTGCCGGCCGGGGCGACATAGCCGCCATTGATGTACGAGGCCGGCTCGCCCGCGACGATCTCGAACTTATCGTCGCGATATTCCGCGCCCAGCGCCACGAACAGCGGATCGGCGAAGACGCCGGTCGCGACCTCGCGCGTCAGGTCCAGGTTCGAGGTCCATTCCTGGAACTTCAGCGTGCCCAGGTAGAAGTAGCTGGGGCTGGCCGGGCCCAGCGAGGCGTTCAGCGAGTTCTCGTAGTAGTCGACGTCGTCGCGGCTGAAGCTGCTCGACAGGTCCCAGTCGAAGCCCAGCAGTTCCGTGCCCTTGGCGCCGAACGAGACCTGGAAGTCGCGGTCCTTGAGGAACAGGCGCGGGGTGTAGCCGTCAGGATAGACCGCGATGTTGTTGTTGGCGGCGTTCGGGTTGCGGAAGGTCAGCCAGGCGGCGGTGTTGCGGCTGGAGAAGGTGCCGAACGAATAGAGGTCGATCGTGTCGCTCAGCGGCGAGCCGGCGCTGTAGCCCAGCGAGAACAGCTGGACCTGCGGCGAGCCCGGATGGCTGGTGTGGCGGTTGGCCGTGGCCTCGCGCGGATCCAGGGTCGAACCGGCCGTGCCCACCTTGACCGGCTGGCCGGCGGCGTTCAGCGGGAAGTACATCTGAGTGGTGTTGAGCGTCTTGTCGCCCCGATCGGTCGGGTCGGTGACGCGGACGTCAGCCGTCAGGTTCAGATAGCCGGACTCGCCCAGCTTCATGCCGAGATTGCCGGAGAATTGGCCGGTCTCGCCGTCACCCTCGGCGGTCTTGCCGTAGAGCGCGGTCATCGAGCCGCCCTCGGGGCTCTTCTTGAGGATGACGTTGATGACCCCGGCCAGGGCGTCCGAGCCGTACTGGGCCGAGGCGCCATCACGCAGCACTTCGATCCGCTCGATCGCGCTGGAGGGGATCAGATCGAGGTCGGGCGGCGACTGGCCGTTCTGGGTCGTGCCATTGACGAACAGGATGGCGGTGTTGTGCCGGCGCTTGCCGTTGACCAGCACCAGGGTCTGGTCAGCCGACAGGCCGCGCAGCGACACCGTCTTGATCGCGAAGCTGGCGCCCGCGCCGCTGTTGGAGGTGTTGGCCGACGGCACCAGGGTCGAGATCAAGTCGCGCGTCGACTGCTTGCCGCTCTTGGTCAGCTCGGCCGCCGAGATGACGTCGATCGGCGCCATGCTCTCGGTCACCGTGCGCGAGGTCGAGCGCGTGCCGGTGACGATCACTTCCTCGATGATGCTGATCTCGGGCTCGGGCGGCGGAGCCGGCTCCGGAGCCGGGGCCGAGACCGCGCTGGCCGCGCCGGACCAGCCGGTGCGGATCAGGCCCGTACGCGGCGGGGCCAGGATGATCGTCTTGCCGTCGTTGGAGACCACCGTCAGGCCCGTACCGCTCAGCAGCTGCTGCAGGGCGCGATCGACCGGCAGGGCGCCGCTCACCGGCGCGGTGCGCTTGCCCTCGGCCGCGTCGGACTGCACCAGGATCTGCACGCCCGCCTGGCGCGCGAACTGGCGAATGCCCGCCGCCGCCGGCTGGGCCTCGATCTTGAACGTCGCCTGGGCCAGGGCCGCTCCGGCGCTCAGCGCCCACACGGCCGAGGCGGCCAGCAGCATCCCCCGCCTTGCGGAACGGTTCGTCCACACACGCATCGACAATCCCCCATCGTTCCGAGGCCAGCCACACGCGGCCTCCAGACATGACGAAGGGTGGGCGCCGATTTTCCGGGGGCTGGACGCGTCCTTGATCCGATCACGGCCCAACCCGCCCGCTTTTGCGCCAGCTTCGACATCCGGCGCCCGTTTCGCATGCGCGACGACACGACGACCCAGCCCGACGGAAGTCTTTTCCGCCGAGTTCCAACCTTCCAAAACTTTCATGAACACCCCCGATTTTGAAATCGGAGGACAATAGGACGCGCGTCGCGCCCTATACTGAGTCAATATACATGATCAGGAAGTAAGATTTACTCATATCGTCAGGACGAATGAGTTATATTCAATGCAGTTCTAATCAGCGTTTAAAATATATGCTCAGGAAATATGAGCGCGAGCGATGCGGATGGTGCGCGCATCGTCATCGACCACGGCGCCGAGTGTCGCGGCGACAGCGGCTGCGAAACTTTCGGGCTCGTTCGTCTGGAATAAACCAACAAATCGCTCGCGCGCGAGAGCTGGGTCCTCGATCACGATCTGGCGACTATTGTAGCGATTGAACAGCTTGGCGGCCTGCTCCAGGCTTTCGCCGTCCAGGGCGATCTCGCCATTGCGCCAGGCCAGGCTGCGCTCGATCTCCGACGGCGACTCCGCCACGGTCGGCGCGGCCGTGCTGGCCAGGATCACCCGCTCGCCGGCCGCCAGTCGCCGACGCGAGTTCGGATCGCCCTCGACCCAGGTCTCGACCACGCCCTCGGTGACCATCACATCGACGCCGGCGCCGACCTCGTCGCCGCGCCGGACCGAGAAGGCGGTGCCGACCGCGCGCACGCGCACCGGCCCGGCCGCCACTACGAAGGGCCGCTCGGGATCCTTGGCGACCTGGAACCAGGCCTCGCCCTCCTGCAGCACGATCCGCCGCGACTTGGGCTTCATCGTCACGTCCAGGGCGGTCTTGGTGTTGATCGCCACCAGCGAGCCGTCGGCCAGCGGCACCCGGCGGATCTCGCCCAAGCGGGTGTCCAGGCGCTGGGGCCTGAGGGACCAGGCGCCGAACCCGCCGACCAGCGCCGCGGCCACGGCCCCGCCCGCCCCGGCGAGCAAAGCGCGGCGGTTGGGACGCTTGGCGGAGACGGCGGCGACGGGCGGCGTGGCGTTGGCCAGGGCGCGGCCTCGATCCAGGAAGCTGATCGCGGCCTGGGCGCGAAGGAAGGCCCCCGCCCGGCGCGCGTCGCCCCTCAGCCAGGCCTGCAGATCGGGATCGTGCTCGACATCCAGCCCGTGCGCGTCGACGCGGGCGGCCCAGTCGGCCGCCTCCTCGTCAATCTCGCTTGCGGACGGAATGGAGCTCATGGGCCTCGCCGACTGCCGGATGATCTTGCGTCGTCGCTTCCGATAAGGCCCGCAGGATTAAACGCAAGCCCCGGGCCGATTGCATCTCCACGACATTCTCGGTGACCCCCAGCCGCGCGGCGGTCTCCTTCTGCGACAGGCCGTGGATCCGGCGCAGGGTGAAGATCTGTCGACACCGCTCGGGAAGTCCTTCGATCAGCTGCTGCACCCTCCCCAGCTCGCGGCGGCTGGCGACCACCCGTTCGGGAGAGGGCCCCTCATCTACGACGTTCAGGGCGTCGATTTCCGTGACGCAATCGATACGAACGACGCGCGCGCGTCGAATTTTCTCGATCGCGATGTTTCGCGCCGTCCGGAAGAAGTAGGCGCGCCCGTTGACGATGTGGGCGACGCTCTCCAGCGCGGCCAGCCGGCAATAGGTCTCCTGGACCACGTCGTCGATGTCGGCGGGCGGACTGCCGGAGCGTCGCAGCCAGGCGCGAACGTCGGCTTCATGCGGAAGGATCTGGCCGCCGACGAAGGCGACGATCTCGGCGCGATTCTGCTTCAACGGGCCCTCGCGGATGGCGAATGTTGGCGGAACGACGTTCGGGCCGCTTCGTACGACCGCGCAACCTGGCGACAGGCATTTCCGCTCTCGATAGGGGCCAGGCGCCGCCCCACGGGGCAGTTCATGCCCCTCGGTGCCCTGTGGCGCACCGCCCCGGCAATGGCTCCGTCTATCGGAGCGATAGGAACAATCAATTTTACCAGCGTCCCGTTGGGCGCACTGTGCATGACGTCGGGGGTCGGCGCTGGGTGGAAGCCAAAGCGGAGGAAGACGACGATGGATGCGAAAGTCGAAGACAGCGTTCAGGGCCAATGCCCGATGGGGCGCGGTCGCGGCGGCAGAGGCAACCGGGATTGGTGGCCGGACAATCTGCGTCTCGAGGGACTGAACCAGCACTCGCCACGCTCCAATCCGATGGGCGAAGCGTTCGACTACGCCAAGGCCTTCAAGGGCCTGGACCTGAACGCGGTGATCGCCGATCTGCACGCCCTGATGACGGACTCGCAGGACTGGTGGCCGGCCGACTTCGGGCACTATGGCGGTCTTTTCATCCGCCTGGCCTGGCACAGCGCCGGCACCTATCGCATCACCGACGGCCGCGGCGGCGCGGGCGGCGGGCAGCAACGCTTCGCCCCGCTGAACAGCTGGCCGGACAACGCCAACCTGGACAAGGCGCGCCGGCTGCTCTGGCCGATCAAGCAGAAGTACGGGGCCGCGCTCTCTTGGGCCGACCTCTATGTGCTGGTCGGCAACGTCGCCCTGGAATCGATGGGCTTCAAGACGTTCGGCTTCGGCGGCGGCCGGGTCGACCAGTGGGAGCCCGAGGAGCTCTATTGGGGTCCCGAAGGCTCATGGCTGGGCGACGAGCGCTACAGCGGCGAGCGGCAGTTGCACCCGGCGCTGGGCGCGGTGCAGATGGGCCTGATCTACGTCAATCCGGAGGGGCCGAACGGCAATCCCGATCCGAAGGCGGCCGCGCACGACATCCGCTCCACCTTCGCCCGCATGGCGATGAACGACGAGGAGACCGTCGCCCTGATCGCCGGCGGCCACAGCTTCGGCAAGACCCACGGCGCGGGGGATCCCTCGTTCGTCGGGGCCGAGCCCGAGGGCGGTGCGATCGAGGACCAGGGCTTCGGCTGGAAGAGCAAGCACGGCACGGGCATCGGCCCGGACGCCATCACCGGCGGGCCCGAAGTCATCTGGACCCAGACGCCGACCCGCTGGAGCAACCTCTTCTTCGAGAACCTGTTCAACAACGAGTGGGAGCTGACCAAGAGCCCCGCTGGCGTCCAGCAGTGGGAAGCCAAGGGCGCGCCGGCCGATATCCCGGACGCCTACGACCCGGCCAAGAAGCACCGTCCGAAGATGCTGACGACGGACTTGGCCCTGCGGTTCGACCCCGAATACGAGAAGATCTCGCGCCGGTTCCTCGAGCACCCAGACCAGTTCGCCGACGCCTTCGCCCGCGCCTGGTTCAAGCTGACCCACCGCGACATGGGCCCCAAGCCACGTTACCTGGGCCCGCTGGTGCCGGAGGAGACGCTGATCTGGCAGGATCCGATCCCGGCCGTGGACCATCCGCTGGTCGACGCCGCCGACATCAAGGCGCTGAAGGACAAGATCCTGGCGTCGGGTCTGTCGGTCCCGGAGCTGGTGTCGACGGCCTGGGCCTCGGCCTCGACCTATCGCAAGTCGGACAAGCGCGGCGGCGCCAACGGCGCGCGCGTCCGCCTGGCGCCGCAGAAGGACTGGGCGGTCAATGACCCGCCCGTCCTGGCCAAGGTGCTGTCGACGCTGGAAGGCGTCCAGAAGGACTTCAACGGCTCGGCCTCGGGCGGCAAGAAGATCTCGCTGGCCGACCTGATCGTGCTGGCGGGCTCGGCGGCGGTCGAGAAGGCCGCCAAGGACGCCGGAACGCCGATCGAGGTCCCGTTCTCGCCGGGCCGCATGGACGCCTCGGCAGAACAGACCGACGCGGACTCGTTCGCGCCGCTGGAGCCGCTGTCCGACGGCTTCCGCAACTATCGCCGCGAAGGGACCCAGTTCATGGCCCCCGAGGAGGCGCTGATCGACCGGGCCCAGCTCTTGGGCCTGTCGGCGCCGGAGCTGACGGTGCTGGTCGGCGGCCTGCGGGTGCTGGGCGCGAACACGGGCGGCTCCAAGGCCGGGGTCTTCACCGACCGTCCCGGCGTGCTGACGACCGACTTCTTCGTCAACCTGCTCAGCATGGGCACGACCTGGAGCCCGACGGCGGTCAACGCCTTCGCAGGCCATGACCGCAAGAGCAGCCAGCCCCGCTGGACCGCCTCGCGCGTCGACCTGATCTTCGGCTCCCACGCCGAACTGCGGGCCTTCGCCGAGGTCTATGGCTGCGCCGACTCGCAGGGCAAGTTCGTGAAGGACTTCGTGGCGGCCTGGACCAAGGTGATGAACGCCGACCGTCTGGACCTGCACTGACCTTGAAGGGCGGCCGCCTCGGCGGTCGCCCGCTCGTCCCGGCGTCGGCTAGACCGGCTCCAGCTCGATCAGCACGACGTCGTTGGCCCGCATCGGCAGGTCGACAACAGCCTCGCCGCGCACCTTGATGACCTTCTCGATTTCAGATTGGTCTCGGGTCAGGCCCTGGAGCGTCGCTAGCTGCTCCGGCGTCAGGGCCTTGGGCAGGCCCATGTCGATATAGGCGCTGTAGGCGTCGTTGGCGCGATAGCCGGTGCGGCGCGCGCGCAGCCGGTAGGATCCCGACTTCAGCCCCGCCACCTTCAGCTTCAGGGGCTCGACGTCGAAGGTCGGGTGAAGACGCTGGTAGTAGGGCCGGTTGCTGACCTGCTGGTCGGGCTGGCGCCAGGCGTAGGCGAGCACCGCCACCCGGTCGCCGTCGCGCGCGGCGAACACCTGGCCGTCGTCGCTGGCCAGGGCCTGGCCCTTGATGGCGTTCAGGTACTTGTAAGCGAACCAGGCGGGTTTGCGGATTCCCTGCGGGTTCATCAGGCCGAAGCCGCCCTCGAACGGCTTGGTCGGCGGGCCCGGCTCCTCGAACAGGTCGGTATAGGTCCAGTAGCTCATGCCCTGGACCAGGCCCTGGGTCCGTTTCAGCTTCTCGACGATATAGGCGGCGCTGACATAGCTGTCGTGGACGCTGTCGCGTGGCGTGTAGCTGGTGCTCCACTCGGTGAAGTACAGCGGCAGGCCAGGAAACGCCGAGGCCTCGATCTGCTCGCGCACCCGCCGCACGTCGCCGACGATGGCGTCGGGCGACGGCGACAGCTTGGTGTCCTGCACGCCCTTCTCGTCGAGGAAGCCGCCGTCGACGCCATAGGTGTGGGTGGTGACGAAGTCGACGGGCGAGCCGCTGGCCTTCACATGGGCCAGGAACTCCGGAACCCAGGCCGCGCCGGCCGTGGAGGGACCACCTACCCGCAGGGTCGGATCGATCGCCTTGATGGCCCGGGCGGTAACGTCATAGAGCTCGAAATAGGCGGCTTGGTCGGCCTTCTCCCAGAAGCCGTCCAGGTTAGGCTCGTTCCAGACCTCGAAGAACCAGGTCCGCACCTCGGCCTCGCCATAGCGCTGGCGGACATGGCGCACGAAGGCGTCGATCAGGTCGCGCCAGGGGGCGAGCTTGGGATGGGAGGTGTTGCCCTTCCAGTAGAAGATCGTCAGGTCCGAGGTCTTCATGGCCTCGGGCGTGAAGCCCAGCTCGACGAACGGCTTGATCCCCTTGGCCAGCAGGGCGTCGTACAGCTTGTCCAGCTTCGTCCAGTCGTAGACGATCTTGCCGTCCCGGACCTTCACCGTGCCCAGCACGTCGTGGAACACCGCATGGAAGCGGATGTAGCGGAAGCCCAGCTCGTCGACCGTGCTCTTCAGCTGCGCCTGGCTGTCGTCACGGATCAGGGTGCCGGGGTAGTCCGAGCCGACGGACAGGTCGAAGAAGCGGTCGACCGGTCCAGTCGTCTTCCGCGCGTCGAGAGCGATGACGCGCGGCGCCGTCGCGGCATTGGCGACCAGCGGCAGGCTGGAGATGGCGGCCAGCAGGGCGCGGCGCGACAGGCGCATGGTGTGTCTCCCTCTTCGTTGGAAGCAGGGCTACACGGCCATGATAGCGCTATCAACGCCTATTGTAGGACAATTCCACTTCAGCGCCGCAGGGCGAAGCCGACATAGACTGTGCGCGGCGCCGAGTAGCTGGTGACCCCGTCGGCGGTCTGGCCGACGGCGAGGTCGGCGTCCAGGGCGTTGTCGGCGGCCAGATAGACCTCGGACGTCGGCGACAGCGCCCAGCCGGCGCGCAGGTCGACGCCCGTCCCGGCCTTCAGCACCCGCAGGTTCAAGTCGTCCTCGTAGCGCTTGCTCTCGTAGCGGAGGTCGGCGTCGAGGGTCAGACGCTGGACAGGCCGCCAGCGGACGCCGGCCGTCGCGGTCATCGCCGGGGCCTGGGCCGCACGCTTGCCGTCCAGCTGCGCCGCCGTCCCGCCGCCGTTGACCCGCGCATGAGTCGCCGAGAAGGCCGCCCGCGCGGTCCAGGCCGGCGTCAGGTCGGCGGCGACATCGCCTTCCAGGCCATAGGCGTTGATCTCGCCGGCGTTCTGGCGCTGGCGCAGCACGCCGCCGGCCGGGATGAAGCCGGCGATCGGGAAGGTCCCCGGGCCGATGCCGATGGTCACGTTGGTGATCGGATCCCGCACCTGGTTGTAGAAGGCGCCGAGGCTCCACCGCACGGTCCCCTCGCCGGTCAGGCCCGTCTCGACGCCGTACAGCGTCTCGGGCTTGAGGGCGGCGTTGGCCTCGGTGACGTCGTTGCCGACCCGGAACGGCCGGTGCAGCTCATTCAGCGTCGGCGGGCGGAAGCCGGCATAGGCGGCGGCCCGCACCCAGGTCTCGCCCGACAGGCGCTGGCGCACACCGACGCGGGCGGTCGGGGTCGTCCCGGAGGCGCTGGCCGGCGGAGCGTCCAAGGTCAGGGCGCCGGTCGCCGCATCCCGCTCGCGCCGGACGCCGCCGTAGGAACGCCAGCCATCCAGCCGCGCGCCAGCGGCCAGCGAGAAGTCGGGGCGGCTGTAGGCGGTCTCGGCATAGACCCCGCCGACCAGGGTCCGCCCGCCCGCCGTCCGCTGGCGGGTGAAGGCGCCGCCCATGTAGCGGAAAAGTTCGTGGGTCCGTCCTTCGGTCGCCCGGACGTCGCCGCCCAGCTCCCACGACCAGTCGCCTTGCCGGCCTTGCCAGGCGGCGTTGAGGCCGTAGCCGCTGGCCGGGGTCGAGTACTGGTCGTTGGCCGGGGTCGTGCCGGTGCGCCCGGCCGCGACGGCGGCGGAGGTGTTCTCCAGATCGCTGCTCCGCGCCCAGGCCTGCACGCGCCAGGCCTCGCCGGCCAGGGTCACGGCCAGCGAGCTGCCCGTGGCGTTGGACTTGGCGCCGAACAGGCCCGCGCCGCGCTTCTCCTGGAAGGTCGCCACGCGCGCGGCCCAGCGCACACCGCCGGCCTCGCCCTGGACGCGGGCGGCGATCGAGCCGTCCTCCAGGGTCGTGGGGACATCGGCCGCCCCCGCCGCCGAACCGCGCACGGGCCGGTAACCGTCGGTGCGCGAGCCGCTGGCGGTCAGCAGCAGGTGGTCGGTCCCGAAGGTCCCGGCCGCGCGCCAGCCGTCACGCTGGCGGGCCTCGGCCGTGAAACTGGTCAGCCCGCCGCCGGCCGCGCGCTCGCGCAGGGCCACGACGCCGGTCAGGGCGCCCGCGCCATACGGTCCCGCCCCGGCGCCGCGCACCACGGTCGCGCCGGACAGGCCCTCGCCCGGCAAGGCGGTCCAGATCACCCAGCCGCCGAACGGATCGTTCTGCGGCGCGCCGTCCAGCGTGACCAGCGCCCGGCCCGCGCCGGACGGAGCCACAGCCCTGAGCGAGAGCCCCTGGATGGTCGGATTGGCCGCGTCGCTGCCGGTGCGGCGGAACAGAGAGACGCCTGGCGTGGTCTTCAGGACGTCGTCCAGCCGCGCCTGAGCGCTCAGCTGAGCCTGATCGTACACGGCCGTCGAGAAGGCTTCCTGGCCCGCGAGCGGCGGCAGTCTCGGCGCCTCCACCACGACAGTGGAAACCGGAGGCGACGGGGCGTCGAACAACATTCCGAAACTCTACTACGACCGTTTTGTACGGTTTAGCCCAAAGTTTCGAACAACGCTATCGCTCCCAGCCCCCGCCCAAGGCCAGGAACAGAGTCACCTGGTCGGCCGCGACCTGGCTGTCGGAGGCCGCCAGCGCCGCCTCGGCCCCGGCGAGGGTGCGCTGGGCGTCGAGGCCAGCGAGATAGGGACTGCGGCCCGCGCGGTAGAGACGCTGGGCCTGGCCCTCGGCCAGCACGGCCTGGTCGCGCGCGGCCTTGAGGGCGGCCTGACGTTGGAGGTCGTGGGCGTAGGCGTCCAGGCTGGTCTCGGTCTCGCGCAGGGCCGTCAGCACCACGCCGTCGAACCGGGCCAGGGCCGCGTCGGCGCCGGCCTCGGCCTGGCGGATCCGCGCCCGCTCGCCTTCGCCCGGCAGGGTCCAAGTGATCAGCGAGCTCAGACCCCAGCGGTTGGCCGGCGCCTGGCCGATGTCGGCCAACAGGCCCGTCGAGCCCGCGCCCAGGCCCAGGGTGACGTTCGGATAGAGGGCGGCGGTGGCGACGCCGATCCGCGCCGTGGCGCCGGCCAGGGTCCGTTCGGCCTGGCGCACGTCGGGCCGGCGCTTCAGCAGGGCCGCGCCGTCGCCGACGGGGATCGCCTGGGTCAGGGTCGGCGGATGGACGCAAGCCTCGACCGCCTTGGGAAACTCGGCCGGCGGCTTGCCGGTCAGGGTCGCCAGCCTGTAGAGCGCCGCGCGCCGCCGGCTCTGGTAGGTCGGCAGGCTGGCCCGCGACAGGTCCAGCTGGGCCTGGGCGCGGGTCACGTCGACGGCCGTGCCTCTGCCCGCCTTCACCAGCTTACGGGTGACGTCCAGGCTGCGGCTCTGCAGGTCGACGGTGCGCTGGGCGACGGCCAGTTCGTGGCCGTTGGCGCAGGCCTCGACATAGGCGCGGGCGACGTCGGCGGCGACGCTGACGCGGGCCAGGTCCAGGGCCGCCTGGCTGGCCTCGGCGTCGGCGTGGGCGGCCTCAGCGGCGCGCCGAATCCGGCCAACCAGATCGACCTGGTAGGAGACCTTCACCCCGACATCGGCCAGGTTCTCGACCGGCAGCTGTTCGGACAACAGGTACTGCTCGCCCGACTCCCGGCTATGCATCGCCGCGGCCGAGGCCCCGACCGTGAAGCCGCCGGCGTCGTCGGCCTCGCCGGCCACGGCCCTGGCGCGGGCCAGGTTGGCGGCCGCGACACGCAGGTCGGTATTGGCCTTCAGCGCCTCCTCGACCAGGCCGTTCAGCACGGGGTCGTCATAGAGTTTCCACCAGCCGGCCGGGACCGGGTCCTGGCTGACAGCCTTCGAGGCCGCGCCCATGAACGGTCCCTGCGCGGTGGGGGCGTTGATCTTGGCCGCTTCCGGCAGCTTGTAGTTCGGGCCGACGGCCGCGCAGGCGGTCAGGGCCAGCAGCGAGCCGGCGACCGCCAGGGCTCGCACCAGTCTTCCTTGGGGGCTCATCGACCGGCTCCGACGACGGCGACCGTGGCGGTGCGGCCGGCGATCAGGCGCAGATCGCGCGGCGTCTGATCCAGGGCTACCCGGACTGGCACCCGCTGGGCCAGGCGCACCCAGCTGAAGGTCGGGTTGACGTTGGGCAGCAGGTTGCCGCTGGCGGCGCGGTCGCGGTCCTCGATGCCGGCGGCGATCGACTGGATGTGGCCCTTCAGGGGCCTCTCCTCGCCCATCACCTTGACCGAGACCGGCTGGCCGATGCGCAGGGACGACAGCTTGGTCTCCTCGAAATAGCCCTCGACCCGGAACGAGCGGCTGTCGATCAGGGCCAGCACCGGCTTGCCGGCGGTGACGTAGTCGCCGGTGCGCAGGGTCAGGTCCGACAGGAAGCCGTCGGTCGGCGCGACGACCACCGTACGCTCGAGGTTCAGGGCGGCGACGTCACGGGCGGCCAGGGCCTGGGACAGGGCCGCCTGGCTCAGCTCGACCTTGGACTGGCTCTGCTCGGTGATCTCGCCGGCGACTAGGTCGCCCAGGGCGCGGTTGCGCGACAGCTCCCGGCGGGCCTGGGCCAGGGCGGCGCGCTGGGCCTCGACGGCGGCGTCTGCCTGGCGCAGGGCCAGGGCATAGCGTTCGCGGTCGACATAGAACAGCGGCTGGCCGGCCTTGACCGTCTGGTCGTTGACCGCCTCGACGCGGGTGACCAGGCCCGACACGTCGGGGGCCACCTGCACGACGTCGGCGCGGACGCGGCCGTCGCGGGTCCAGGGATCGACCTGGTAGTGGGTCCACAGCGCCTTGCCGCCGATCAGGGCGGCGATCACGACGGCGCCAGTGACGGCGACGCGAGCGGTGTACATCAGGGTGGTTTTCAACGGGGGCATGGTCAGGTTCAGAATTTGAGGGGCGAAGGGACCGTCACGACGGCGGCCCACAGGATGACGAACAGGGCGGTATCGAAGAGCGCCGGGTGCCAGACGAACCGGTAAGCGCCGACCTTCGACAGCGCGCGGCGCAACAGGAACGAGGCGGCCAGGGCGATCAGGGCCGAGACCAGAACGGACGACAGGAAGACCCCGTCGATGTTCAGCTCACCGGTCATCGGGCGGCCTCCGGAACGAAGGCGGGCGCCTCCGGGAACAGGTTGCGGCGCAGGCCCACCAGGCCCGACACGCCCTGCACCGCCGAGGCGGCGGGGGCGATGGACAGGCCGCGCAGAGCCGCGTCGATGCGGCCCAGCAGGTCCTCGCCGGGCTTGCGACGCTGGCCGGCGGCCAGGGCGGCGAAGTGATCGCCGACACCGTCGAGGGCCGCGTCCAACTGGTCCTTGCCCTCGGGCGGCAGGTCAGGGCGGGCGGCCTGGACGGCGACCAGGTTCATGCCGATCCGCAGGTCGCGCAGGGCGTCAACGCCGACGAAGTCGTGGCGCGGGCCAGCCTGGGCCAGCTTGGGCGTCAGCATGCCCAGGCGATCGACCAGGATGGCGGCGAAGGCGGCGGCCTCCGGCGCCTGGCGGGCGCGGGACAGACGCGCCAGGCCCTTCCAGGTGCGGACCAGCAGGCGCCGGGCGCTGGCGTCGACGCCCATCGAGCGCAGGCCCGCCGTGACCATGATCGCGAACAGCAGGCCGACGAACTGGCCCAGATTGCCGTTCAAGAACCCGGCGAAGTCGGCGCTGAAGGTCTCCTGCAGGGCCAGGGCGTTGCAGAAGCCCATCAGCACGGCCAGGGCCGAGCCCATGGTCGCGGGATTGGGGATGAACAGGCCCAGCAGCAGCAGCGGCGGGGCCATGGCCAGGACCAGCATCGGAAAGCCGTCGATCGCCGGCAGGATGGCGAACATGTAGACCGCCGCCAGCGGCAGCGAGAACAGCGAGTAGAGGCCGAAGTTCTTGATGGCCGGCACGGGGTCGTCCATCGCCGCGAAGAAACAGCAGAACACCGCGGCCATCACCGGCGCGGCCGCCCCGTCGCCCCAGCCGGCCAGGATCCAGGTGGCGCAGGACAGCAGGATGGCGATCGCCGCCGCCCCGCCCGACAGTAGGGCCAGCGGCAGGTCGGCGTGCATCGGCCGCTGGCTCCTGGCGCGGGCGGCGGCGTCCAGTTCGGGCGACAGCGGCGCGTCCGGGTCGGCCAGGCGGGTCATCAGGGCGTGGCCCTCGCCGAGGGCGCGGACCGTCTCGGCCAGACGCGCCAGCAGGCTCTCGATCAGCAGGTTGGACCAGGCCGAGCCGCGACGGCGCGCGGCCAGGTCCTCGAGACGCTCGACCAGGTCCAGGCCCCGCTCGCGCGGCGAGCCGGCCTCGATCCAGGCGATGACGGTGTTGAGAGCAGCGCGGACGCGGTCGTCGCGCACCTCGCGCAGGGCTTCCATGCGATCGGCTAGGCCCGACAGCAGCGGGATCAGCAGCAGCATGCGCTCGTGCAGGGCGCCGACGACGCCGGAGGTCTCGCGCAGGCGCGAGGTGTCGAACGGCAGGTGCGTCGCCAGCATCTGGATCTCGCTGGCGGCGGCGGCCAGGTGGCGGCGGTCGCGGGCGATGGCCTCGCCGTCCTCGCCGCGCAGCACGTCCAGCGCCCAGCGGTCGGCCTCGCCCAGCCAGGTCTTGAGGCGATAGCGCAGCACCGCGCCGACGGGGCGCGGGAAGACCAGGCTATGGACCAGGGTGGCGCACAGGATGCCCAGGCCGATCTCGATCACCCGCGAGACGGCGACGTCGAAGATCGCGCCGGGCTGGCCGACGCTGGGAAAGCCAATGATCGCGGCCGTGTAGCCGGCCAGCATCAGGACGTAGCTGCGCGGCGTGCGGTCCAGCAGCGAGATGGTCAGGCAGCCGCCGACCCACAGCGACAGGGCCAGCGACAGCAGCCACGGCGCGTTGACCAGGTTCGGCACCAGGGCGACGGCGGCCATGGCGCCCAGGATGGTGCCCAGCACGCGATAGACGGCCTTGGACCGCACGGCCCCGGCCAGCGGCTGGCTGACGATATAGGCCGTGGTCATCGCCCAGTACGGGCGCGGCAGGCCCAGGGCGAAACCGATGTAGAGGGCGAGCATCGCCGCCGCGAAGCTGTTCACCGAGAACAGCAACGTGTGCCGATCGAATTTCGGAAACATGGGACTAGCGTTCAGCCCCCTGCCCCGCGGCCGCGTCCAGGGCGGCCTCGAAGGCCGCGAAGGTGCGAACGGCGGCGGCCAGGTCAGCGTCGGCGACCTCGGCCAGCATCTGGGCGCGCACCACCTGCACGGCGTCCTCGACCACGGCGGCCAGCGCCAGGCCGTCGGCCGTCAGGTGCAGAGTCTTGGCCCGCTTGTCGGAAGGATCGTCGCGGCGCTCGACCAGGCCCGCCTGGCTCAGTTGGTCCAGGATGCGGACCAGCGACGGCCCTTCCACCCCGATCTCCTCGGCCAGCATACCTTGGCGCATGCCGCCGCCGGCGCGGGCGATATGCAGCACCGGCAGGGCCTTGGCGTCCGAGATGCCGTGGGCGGCCAGGGCGCGATTGACCTCGCGCCGATAGACCCGCGCCAGGCGCAGCAGGCCTTGGGCGAAGGCGCGTTCATCGAGGGTGCGAGGCTGGGTCATGGAACGACGATATTTATCAATAGGTAGCTTCCTATCTAATTTAGATAGCATCCTACCTATTCCGCCGCAAGAGCGAGGCCGTGGGACGGCCTTAACCTGTCAAGCGAGGCATCATCGCGATCATCCCATCGGTCCTGGCCCGGACCTCGGGCGATCCAAGGCAGCTGACCAGCGCATCGTAACCTGGCGCTCCGGGCGCGATTCGAACCCTGAAGGGCGGCGCGTGGTTCGCCGGGCAGAAGATCACCGCCTCATCCTCCGTGGCCTCCTCCGGATCGAGGATGGCGGAGGAGCGGGTCAGCATGAACAGCGGCGAGCGCTGATGCGCGCGCCGGCGCAGGTCGGCAATCACCGCCCGCTGCGTGGCTTCATCCAGCCCCTGTTCGATCATGTCGATGACGAGGCTGTTCGGGCGCCCCTGCTCCAGGCCGACCACGAGCACGCGCAGGGCGTCGGAGACGGTCGCGCCCTCCTCCACCAGCCACGCGATCGACGCCTCCACGCGCTCGCGCAGCACGGGGTCGGCCTCCATGGCGCGCTCGACCTCGGCGCGGCGGTCGATACGGTCCAGCCCTAGGAAGACGCCGTTGGGCAGATGGCGAGCCAGCGTCCACGCCAGCCTCGTCTTCCCGCTGCCCAGGGGGCCGACGACATAGTTGAGCGCGCGGACGCCGCGCACCTCGAACCACTCGCCGCCCCAGGGCCACGGGAGATCGAAGCCCACGACCAGGGCGTCGGGCGCCGCCAGGCCGGCGAGGTCCGGCACGGTGGGCGGCTGGCCCTGGCCCAGGGCTCGCCTCAAGGTGTCGACCTTCTTCAGTCGTTGGCCGAGTTGGTCGAATTCCAGTTCAAGCCCGGTCTGCAAAGCCGCCAGCGCGGGTTCCAGCCCCTCGGCCGCTCCCCCCATGACCCGCTCCACCTGCCTCAGGCTGAAGCCCAGCGACCGCAGGGCGACAATCTCGGCGGCGCGCCGGAGGTCGTCTGGCCCGTAAGCGCGCCAGCCCGTGGCGGTACGCGCCGGACGAAGAAGACCACGTTCCTCGTAGAGGCGAAGCGCCTTGGCCGAGACGCCAAGGTCGCGGGCCGCTTCGGACGGGCTCAGGGCGTCGACGGAAGCACGCATGTTTCAATCCGCTGTTGCTGACCGCCACCTCTATGGGGCCGGCCCCAGGGGCCGGGTCAAGAGGCGACGGATCAGCTCAGCGCCGCGTCGGCTGTTACCCCAGCGCCTTCTTGTACAGCGCCAGCAGGTTGCTCCAGGCCTTCTCGGCGGCGGGCTCGTTGTAGACTTGGCTGCCCTTGACGGTCCAACCGTGGGCGGCGCCGGCGAAGACCTCGACCTGGGCCGGGCGCTTGGCCTCGGCGAAGGCGGCCTTCAGCTTGTCCTTCACGTCCGGCTCCTTCTGGTCGTCGTTGTCGGCGATTTCGATCAGGTAGTCGGCGTGAGTCTTGGGGATCAGCAGGTGCGGGCTGTCGGCGTCGGCCGTGACCAGGCCGCCGCCGTGGAAGGTGGCCACCGCGCCGATCCGGCCCGGAACCGCGCCGGCGGTGCGGAACGACAGCGGGCCGCCCATGCAGTAACCCTGCACCCCGACCTTCTTGGTCTTGTCGGTCTTGGCCTGAGCATCCAGGAAGGCGACATAGGCCGCCGCATCCTTGAACGTGCCCTCGGGCGTCACCGAGGCGCGCAGCGGCGTCAGCTTGGCGCGGTCGTCGGGATTGGCGAAGTTGAACGCGCCCTCGACCACCGGAGCCTTCTTGACCCGGTAGTAGAGGTTGGGAACCAGCACGACATAGCCGGCCGCGGCCAGGCGGCGGCCCATGTCGCGGAACACCGGGCGCAGGCTCATGACGTCGGGCCACACCAGCACGGCCGGGTACTTGCCCTTCGCCTTGGGATAGAACAGGGCCGCGTCGGCGACGCCGTCGGCGGTCTTGATCTCGACGTCCTTCTCCTCGACCGTCCCGTCGGCGCGGGCGACCGAAGCGACGCCGGTGGCGGCGACGGTCATCAAGCCGAAGGCGCGGCGGGACAGACGGGGGTCATGAACAAGGCCCGGGTGGATGTCGTCATCGCACATGGCGGTCTCCTCCTGAATGTACGGCTTGGTACGCTATAACCGCGTTATCCGTCAGCCCATCCATTTTAAGTGGCGACCTGATAAGTCGCTCTACCAGGCAACAGCAGGTCCTGCTTGCGGCCGTCGCACAGGGCGTAGCTGAAGCCCGACTGGATAGCCCAGGCCCCGACCTCGCCCGCCTTGTTGATGGCCAGGAAGCCGACCTGGATGTCCTTGGCCTGGGGCTTCTTCTTCAGGATCCGCTCGACGGCCTCGCGGCAGGCGGCCTCGGGCGAGCGGCCCTGACGCATCAGTTCGACGACCAGGAAGCTGCCGACATTGCGGATCACTTCTTCCCCAACACCGGTCGAGGTGGCGCCGCCGACCTCGTTGTCGACATAGAGGCCTGCACCGATGATCGGGCTGTCGCCCACCCGGCCGCGCATCTTCCAGGCCATGCCGCTGGTGGTGCAGGCGCCCGCGATGTTCCCCTTGGCGTCGATGGCCAGCATGCCGATGGTGTCGTGATTGTTCGCCCCGCCCGGCGTGCCCAGCTGGCCGGTGGTCTTGCCGTAGTCGCCGACCTCGCTGTTGGCCTTGGGCTGATACCTGGCGTCCTTCTTCCAGGCCTCCCAGGCGGCCTTCGACTCCGGCGTCAGCAGCTCTTCGTACTTGAAGCCCTGCTCCAGCGCGAACTGCAGGGCCCCTGCCCCGACCAGCATCACGTGCGGGGTCTTCTCCATGACCTTGCGAGCCACCGAGATCGGATGGTCGATATGCTCCAGAGCCGCGACCGAGCCGCAGTTGCCCAGCTCGTCCATGATGCAGGCGTCCAGCGAGACATGGCCGTCACGGTCGGGATAGCCGGCCCGACCGACGCTGTGGTTCTTCAGATCCTGCTCGGGCACGCGCGCCCCGGCCTCGACCGCGTCAAGGGCCCGCCCCCCCTTGGACAGCACCGCCCAGGCGGCCTGGTTGGCGGCGACGCCGAAATCCCAGGTGGAGATCACGCAGGGGCCTTGCAGCTTGGTCACGGCCTCCGCCGCCGACGCCTTGGCGCCGATCATCGCCGATCCGGCCAGGGTCGCGCCGATCAGGCCTCTACGATTCATCATTCCCGTGTGCTCCAAGAAGACCGCGCCGATTCCCTAGCACGACCCCGGAGAGACACGATGACCGCCGACCGCGTCCTGCTGGAAGTCTGTGTCGATACGCCCGCCGGATTGGCGGCGGCAATCGCGGGCGGCGCGGATCGGATCGAACTTTGCGCGGCCCTGGGCCTGCAGGGCCTGACTCCCGCCCCCGGCCTGATGGCCCTGGCGGCCGGCGCGCCGATTCCAATCTATCCGATGATCCGGCCGCGCAATGGCGACTTCTGCTTCGACGCCGGCGACCTGGACGCCATGCGGCGGGATATCGACGCCGTGCGCCAGTACGGGCTGGCCGGTGTGACGATCGGCGCGAACCAGCCAGACGGCGAGCTCGATCTGGACGTGCTGGAAAAGCTGGTCGCACACAGCGCAGGCCTGGGTATGACCCTGCACCGCTCGTTCGACTTCGTCACGGATCAGCCGGCGGCGCTGGAGGCGGCGATCGCCCTGGGCTTCGAGCGCGTGCTGACCTCGGGCGGGGCCCTCACCGCTCTGGCGGGGGCCGAGCGCATCGCCGAGCTGGTCGCCCAGGCCAATGGCCGCATCCGCATCCTGGCCGGCGCGGGCGTGCGCGCCTCGAACGTGGCCGAACTGGTCGCACGGACCGGCGTGCGCGAGGTCCACGGCTCGTTCGGCGGCCCGATCCCTGGCTCCGATCCGGCGTCCCGGCTGGTGACGATGGGCTTCGTGCCGGCCGAGATGCGCGACACCGATCAGGCGGCGGTGGCGGCGGTCTCGCGGATCCTGCGCGACCTCTAGCGTCCTACTTCGCCGGGTGGCTCTTCACCCAGGTCTCGTAGACCTTGATCGCCTTGGCCGGCTGGGTCCCGAACCACGCATAGCCGTTGCGGCGCTCCAGCGAGAGTTCGTTGGCGTCGTCGCGCAGGGTCTTGTCGCGCTCGCCGAAAACCGGCTTTCCGGCCGTGCTGTAATAGCGCGACCACAGCGGACCCGCGCCCGCCTGGTCGACCAGGCGGCGGCCCTCGGGGTCGCCCTTCCCGCCGATCCAGGCCTTGCCCAGGATCGCCGAGCCCTGCATCCAGGCCACGCCCGCATGGACGGCGGCGACCTCCGCCGGGGTCGGGTCGGGCAGGCTCATCAGGTACAGCAACAGGTCGGCGCTCTCGCCCGTCGACAGGGCCGGAGGCTCGAAGTTGCGACCGGCGACCGGGGCCAGGGTGAACGGGTCGGCCTGCTGCCCCCAGATGGTCGGCTTGCCGTCGACGCGGATCTGCGAGGCGACGATGACCTCGCGGCCCTTCCTGGCCGCCGCGCCGGCCTTGGCGCGCAGGTCGGCGGGGACGAAGGCGAATTCCGGCTTGGCCTCGGAGACCTCGGTCAGCAGGGCGGCGGCCTCGGAGACGGCGTTGTCGTTGAAGGTGACGGCGTCGTGATAGCCGCCCTCCAGCGGCCAGACCTGCGGCCAGCCGCCGTTCGGGAACTGGGCGGCCAGCAGATAGCGCACGCCCTTCAGGAAGCTCTGGCGATAGACCTCCCCGTCCTTGCCGGGCGCCCGGGCCGCGACCTTAGCCAGGAAGCGCAGCTCGGTGATCGTGGCGTTGTTGTCCAGCGTGCCGACATAGCCCCACCTGGGGTCGCGGGCGGCGTCGAAGTCAGCTTCGCTGAGGTGCTTTGAATTGTTGTCCGAGGCCCAGGGCTGGCCAGGCAGTCGCAGGGGTCCGGTGCGATCCTGGTTCTTGCTCCAGCCGCCGGCCGGGGTCTGGAAGCTGACGATGACGTCGGCGACGTGGCGGGCCTCGGGCGAGGCGTACCAGGCCGCGTCCCTGTCCAACGGCATGCCGCCGTCGCCGTGACCGGTCGGAGGCGGCGGCGGGGCGGCTTCGCCCGGCCTCAGCTCGGCGGCCAGGGCGGCGCGGTCGGCCTTCTCCTGGGCGGTCGAGCGATCGAGATAGGCCTTCCAGGCCGGTTGCTGGGCGGCCGGCAGCTTGGCGATCCGCTCGGCGGTGATCGGCTGGGCCGGGACGTTGGTTCCGATCACGCCGGCGAAGGCGGGCGCAGCCAGGATGCTGGCGGACAGGAACAGGCCGATGGCTGCGGCGCGATAGGTCATCCGGACGTCTCTCCCCGACGGCGTCGTTGTCGTTGGACGCCCTTGTGTCACGGGAATGATACCGGTTTCCTACGGCGATGAAACGGGTCTGAAATCAGCCCTCGATGATGTGCGGAATAAACCGCGAGCGGTCGCGCGTCACCCGCCCCCGATCCTCGCGCACGCCGATCCCAGCCGGCTGATCGCCGATGACCCACGAACCCACCACCGGATAGTTCACGCCGAACTTCGGCGGCGGCTTCAGTTCCTGGCGGATCCAGCCTTCCTCGCCATAGCCCTGGTCCAGCACCCGGCCCTTGCGGCCGTCCTTCCAGAGCTCGACGTTCGCCCCCTCGCGGCTGAACAGCGGCTTGCGGGCGTAGCTGGAGCCCAGGCGCTCGACCCTGGGGTCGTCGTCGAAATAGGTCTCCAGCAGGTTCGGATGACCCGGATGGCGTTCCCAGAGCAAGGGCAGCAGAGCCTTGTTCGACAGCACTGCCTTCCACGGCGGCTCCAGGAACAGGGTCTTGGAGCCGGCGATATTGGCCGCGTACGGCTCGCGCAGCATCTCTTCCCAGGGGTGCAGCTTGAAGATCGCGCCGATCAGGTAGTTGTCCTGGTCGACGAAGCGCCCGTCGGCGTCGAGGCCGATCTGCTGGATCGGCACGAACTTGGGCTCCAGGCCGGCCAGCGTGGCCATGTCCTCGAGGAACCGCACCGTCTGGCGATCCTCGACGAAGTCGGGATCGCTGGCGAAGTGGACGAAGCCGCCGCTTGGGAAGATCGTCTTGAACCGCTCGGCCAACTGGTCGTGCAGGCTGTTGAACTGGTCCGTGCTCTCGGGGAGTTTCCCCTGCTGGATCAGGTCCTCCAGCCACAGCCATTGGAACACCCCCGCCTCGTAGATGCTGGTCGGGGTGTCGGCGTTGTACTCGTAGAGCTTGGGCGGCCCTTCTCCGTCGTAGAAGAAGTCGAAGCGGCCATAGAGCGAGGGATCACGCGCCTTCCACGAGGCGGCGACCACGTCACGCGAGGCTTCCGGGATCTGGAGCCGGGCCATCAGGGCGTCGCTCTGGACGGCGTCCTCAACCAGCTCCAGGCACAGCCTGTGCAGCGCCTCGGTGGCTGGCTCGATATGGCCCTCGATCTGGTCGAGCGTGAAGGCGTAGGCCGCCCGCTCGTCCCAGTAGCGGCGGCCATCGGCGTGATGCCAGGTGAAGCCGACCGCCTCGGCCTTGGACTTCCAGTCCGGTCGAGGCGTCAGGGTGAGGCGGCGCATCAGGCGTCCGAGCCGTCCTTGTTGACCTTCACCTTGTCCTCGATGGCCAGCATCGGGGCGGGCAGAGCCTCGTCCTTCGGGGCCATCAGGCGGGCCAGCACGTCCTCGGCCCCGCCGCCGCCCGGCAGGATGCCGGCGGCCGCGAGCTTGGCGTCGAGATCGGCGCCGGTCTTGCGGTCTTCCGACTCGCTGTGCAGGCGGAACTGCTCCTCGCGGACCGACTGGCGCTCCTTGATGCGCTTGAGGCTGTCGGCGGCCGAGCCGACCACGCCACTGGCCGAGCCCGAGCGCGAGATCACGGCGGCCTGGGCCTTCTGGACGCTCTCGTTGACCTTCACGATCTCGATCTCGCGACGCAGCGCCTCGACCTTGGTGTCGGTCTGGGCGATGATCGTGCGCAGCTTTTCCTCGGCCGCGCGCAGTTCGGTCATCTGGGTCGACTTCTGACCGGCGTCCTTCTCGAGGTCGGCAATGCGCTGGGCCACTTCCAGGGCCAGGGCCTGATCGCCCTTGTTCATCGCCGCGCGAGCCGAGGACTCGTACTTGCGCGACTGGTCGGTCAGCTGGGCGACCTCGGTCTCCAGGCTGCGGCGCCGCGCGACCAGCTTGGCCAGTTCGTCGCGAGCCTTGCCCTGGGCGTTGTCGGCGTCGCGAATCTCCTGGTCCAGGATCCGCAGGGCGTTCGCGTCCACGATGGTCTGCGCACCGTCATGCGCGGTCCCGCGGAACAGGGCCGAGAGCTTGCTCCAGATCGACATCAGTAAGTCTCCGGTCTCTGTCTTTAAGCGGCCGCGACGCGGCTCTTTTCGAAGGAATCGCGCAGGTCGCTGGCGGCGGCGATGGCGTTGTCGGCCAGGGTGCGCAGCTCGATGATCAGCGTCTGCAGGGTGGTCTTGGACGAGATCTCGCCCATCAGCTCGTAATAGTCACGGCCGTCGACCGTGGTGATGCCGAAGTTCGACAACGGCACGATCTTCTGGGCCTTGAGCAGGAACTCGTTGAAGGCCGCGCGGTGGTTCTGCTCGTCGCAAGGCCACAGGAGGGTCGAGACGACCAGCTGCAGCGCGCCGCCGCTGACATAGACCGGCAGGTCGCCGAACTCGTGCATCACGACCTGCAGCACGGGCTCGACGCCCTCGACGACGGTGACGGTCATCTCGTCCTCGCGGACGAGAGCGCTCTCCACCAGCGCGTCGCGCAGCGTGTGGATCGTCCAGGCGGTGTCGATAACGGAATCCATGTGTCTGACGCCCTTGGGGGGATTGGGGTTGGTCTTCAAGGCCGGGCCGCGAACCGACTCCACGACGATCGACTGGACGGCCGAGAGGATGTCGGGCTTGCACGCCGCCGGCGCCCAGACCTCGATCTTCACGAAGCCCGCATTCCGACGGGCCTCGCGCCACGCGCGGGTCCTTTCAGCGGCTTGAGCGCTTCTCGTCGGTTTCACGGCCATGCGTTACATGTACGCATAACATGTACGCTTGACAAGACACCGTTCGGCGTCATCCTGCGACCGACTTAACCTGAGGGCAAGCGCGCCGTCGGGCAATTCGGCGTCGCCTCTTAGATAGGCGCGCCGGCCAGGTATTCGAGGGCTCGCGGACCGCGATGTTCGGAAAGCTTTTCGGCAGGAAGGACGCGTCGCGCCCCGCTCTGCCCGTCATCCGCAACGTGACGATCGGCCGGACGGTGGTGCTGGACCCGCTGGCCTGGCGGCGCTTCGGGGCCGAGACCAAGTTCGCGCTCGACCGCGACACGCTGGAGATCACGGCCCAGGGCCTGATCCAGCTGAACGACGGCGCGTTCGTGCATCGCTTCTACACGGACGACGAGATCCTGTTCCAGGTCGTCTCGGACGATCGCGAGGGCCAGCGCGCCAACGACTTTACCGTCTTCGTCCCGTGGGCCAGCGACTACCCGGCCGACCGCGCCGATCGCGACCTGTGGGCCCAACGTCTGCGCGCCCGGACATTCCAGGTCGAGGGCCTGCCCGAATACCGCCGCCTGTGGTTCGGCGACGAGGCTCCGCAGCAGGATCCGGTGACGCTGTGGGAAGACGTCTTCTACGACCGCGAAGCCCAGACGCCTGACCGGCGGCTGTTCCAGACCACGATGCTGTTCCACCGCGACCTCGCCGGCGGCGACGGCCGCGAATTGCTGCTGGCGCTGACGGCCGAGCCGGAGGAGAGCAGCGACGTCACGCACGAGACGATGATCGGCCTGCCGTTGTCGGTGGGCGAATTCCGGGCCTAAGGGGAGCTACAGCCAGATGTTCGACTTCAGCGCATTCCAGGACGGCGCGACGGCGTTCCTGCTGGCCTTCGTCGTGGCCGGCCTGTTCACCATCGCCTTCAAGTACATCTACCAGTGGGTGACGCCCTACAACGAGAAGGCGCTGATCCGCGCGGGCAACACCGCCGCCGCCATCGCCCTGGCCGGGGCGCTGATCGGCTACGTCCTGCCGCTGGCCTCGGCGCTGAGCCACACGGTCAGCCTGCCGGAGTTCGCCGCCTGGGCCGCCCTCGCCGGCGTGATCCAGATCGCCGCCTTCACCGGCGTGCGCCTGGTCGCCCTGCCCGACGTAAAGGCCCGCATCGAGAACAACGAGGTCTCGATCGGCGTCTACCTGGCCGGCATCTCGATCGCCGTCGGCGTGCTGAACGCCGCCTGCATGACTTCGTGAGGGCCGGAGCAATGACCACGCGCAAGCGCTCCAGTTCACTGAAGCTGACCACCATGCTGGCCGGCGCGACCGCGCTGACCCTGTCGGGCTGCGACGACCCCGGCGCCCAGGCGAGCTGGGATCCCAATCGCGGCGAACAGGTCGAGGCCTTCAGCTACAAGTCCCTGGAAGAGTGCAAGGCGGCCAATGAGGTCTCCGACCAGCAGTGCGAGACCTCGTACGCCACCGCCCAGAAGGACGACCAGAAGAACGCCCCGCGCTATGAGGCTCGCGCCTCGTGCGAGGACGTCTATGGCGTCGGCAACTGCGTGCCGCGCAGCGAGGCCAATGGCGGCGGCAGCTTCTTCACGCCCCTGCTGGCTGGTTTCGTGATCGGCCGGATGTTGGACGGTGGCGGCGGCTACTATCGCGGGACCGGCCTCTATCGCCGGGACGACGCTTATGGCGGCGGTTACTATTCGACCTGGGGCGGACGCCTGGGCCGCGACTACGGCACCGGCCGCACCGTCATCAGCAAGACCAGCATCGACCCGCCGGACGTCATTCGGCAGGCGCCGCCCAAGATCCAGACCCGCACCTCGGTCGTCTCGCGCGGCGGTTTCGGCGGCGGCCGCAGCTACGCCCACAGCGGCGGATACAAGGGCGGTTTCGGCGGCTGATCCGGCGCCTGCATTTTTGCGATTGACTCGCAATTACTAGTCCTATCTAGTTGCGAGGTGTTCGCAAGAGCGCGTCGGGCCGCTCACCGAAGTCGGTTCGCCACGGCGGGTGTCGGCCCCCTGCTTGGCGAGGAGATTTCCGGCGTGCGGCCCGACCATTTCCCCGATCCTTTCGTCGACGCTCAACTCGACCATTGCGGTCCCGTCGGCTTGGCCGAGGGCGAGCGGATTCTTCTCTGGATGCTGCGACAATGGGTGACGGCCCGGGTGCTGGGCGAAGAGCCTGGCGCGCGGCTGTCGAACAAGGCTGGCGGCCTGGTCTCCCCCCGGGTCGCCGCCGCTTTCATCCTGATGATGACCGCCATCGAGGGTCAGGTCCGGCGTCCGCTCTGCATTTCCGCGCCCTGCTGCGGCGGCTATGCGGACGACGAGCAGCGCCTGATCACCGCCTGCGGCGTCTGCCCCGCCTCGCCCGAGATCGCCGGCCGCCTGATCGAGGGCCTGGTGGTCACGCCCGAGACCGTGACTGTGATGGCGCGCTTCCTCAACACCGCCCTGGCCAATGACGGCAAGGCCCTGCCGATGCGCTTCGACGAACCGGAACGACCGGTTCAGCCGATCCGGCGGCCGACCTTCCACTAGCCCCGCCAGCCCTCCCGGGCCAGCCGCCCCGCCAGGGCCTGCGCCGCCATCACCACGTCGCGCCAGGTCGCATCGAAGTCAGAGCCATCGCCATAGTAGGGATCGGACACCGCCCGCCCCTCGTGGCCGGGAACCAGGTCCAGCAGCAGCCCCAGCTCCGCCGTCGCGTCGCGCGGCGCCATGGCCTGCAGGCCCGTGAGGTTGGTGTGGTCCAGGGCGTAGATGTGGGTGAAGGTCTTGAAGTCGTTCTTCGTCACCTTGCGGGCGCGCTGCCGGCTGATGTCGACGCCGTTACGGCGGGCCACGGCGATGGAGCGGGGATCGGGCGGCTCGCCCGTGTGCCAGCCGCCGGTGCCGGCGGAGTCGGCCAAGACGTCCAGACCCAGCATCTTGGCTTCCGCCCGAAAGGCGCCTTCGGCCAAGGGCGAGCGACAGATGTTGCCCAGGCAGACGAAGAGTACCGAAGCCTTGGCCATCACGCTTTTCCCCAACCACCGCCGCCCGGCGTCTCGATGACGATGGCGTCGCCCGCGCCGACCTCGACGAGGTCGGTGGCGGCCATCGGCGAAACGCTACCATCGGCGCGCTCGATATGCGCTGCGCCCAAAGCGCCCGCCCCGCCGCCTTCCAGCCCGAAAGGCGGCACGCGCCGGCGGTTGGAGAGCAGGGTCGCGGTCATCGGCTCGCGGAAGCCGATCTTGCGCACCACCCCGTCGCCACCGCGATGCGCGCCCGTCCCGCCCGATCCACGCCGGATCGAGAAGGCCTCGACCAGCACCGGGAAGCGGGTCTCCAGCACCTCGGGATCGGTCAGGCGGCTGTTGGTCATGTGGGTCTGGACGGCGTCGGTTCCGGCGAAGTCCGGCCCCGCCCCCGAGCCGCCGCAGATGGTCTCGTAGTACTGCCGCCGCTCGTCGCCGAAGGTGAAGTTGTTCATCGTGCCCTGCGCCCCGGCCATCACGCCCAAGGCGCCATAGAGGGCGTCGACCACCACCTGGCTTGTCTCGACATTGCCGGCCACCACCGCCGCCGGATAGCGCGGCCGCAGCATCGAGCCCTCAGGAATGACCAGCTCGACCGGCCGCAGGCAGCCGTCGTTCATCGGGATCTCGTCGTCCACGAGCGTGCGGAAGACGTACAGCGCCGCCGCCCGGCAGATCGAGGCCGGGGCGTTGAAGTTGGTCGGGACCTGGTCACTGGTGCCGGTGAAGTCGACGCGGGCGGTG
This sequence comes from Caulobacter segnis, assembly GCF_019931575.1. NCBI lineage: Bacteria > Pseudomonadati > Pseudomonadota > Alphaproteobacteria > Caulobacterales > Caulobacteraceae > Caulobacter > Caulobacter segnis. Next base: position 3,580,161 of record NZ_CP082923.1, read on the forward strand.
CGGGCCTGCTGGTCGACCGCGATGGCGACCTTCACCACCGAACCGTCATCCAGCTCGTAGGCGAACGACCCGCTCTCCATCGTCGCCAGCACGCGGCGGACCGCCTCTTCGGCATTGTCCTGGACGTGGGCCATGTAGGCCTCGACGACGTCCTGGCCGAACTCGGCGACCATGCCGGTCAGCGCTTCGGCTCCGCGCGCGCAGGCGGCGATCTGGGCCTTGAGGTCGCCGATGTTCTGGTCGGGATTGCGCGCCGGCCACTTGCCCGAGGCCAGCAAGGTCCGCGTCTCGGCCTCCAGGAACCGGCCACCCTCGACCAGCAGGAAGTTCTCGATGAGGACACCCTCCTCCTCGACCGTCTTGCTGGTCGGCGGCATCGAGCCTGGCGTGATCCCGCCAATGTCGCCCTGGTGCCCTCGCGCGGCGACGTAGAACAGCAGGGCAGCGTTCTTGTCGAACACCGGCATGACCACCGTCACGTCCGGTAGGTGGGTGCCGCCGTTGTAAGGGGCGTTCAGCATGTAGACGTCGCCGGGCTTCATGCCGCGTCCGTCATGCTCGCGCGCGTCACGGATGGCTCGCACGCTGTCGCCCATCGAGCCCAGGTGCACCGGCATGTGCGGGGCGTTGGCGATCAGGTCGCCGTCGCGGCTGAACAGCGCGCAGGAGAAGTCCAGCCGCTCCTTGATGTTGACCGAATAGGCCGTGTTCTGCAGGGCGAAGCCCATCTCCTCGGCCACGGCCATGAAGAGGTTGTTGAACACCTCCAGCATCACCGGATCGGCCTCGGTTCCGATGGCCTTACGGGTAGGCAGGGCGACGACGCGGTCGAGGATCAGGTTCAGATGGGGGTCCACGATCGCGCGCCAGCCGGGCTCGACGATGGTCGTGCCGGTGGCCTCGCGGATGATGGCCGGGCCGAGGATCGCCGTACCGATGGCCAGGGCTTCGCGGTCGAAGACGGGCGTCGTGTGGAGCGCGCCGGCCATGCGGGTTTCGACGGTGGCGAGAGGCTCGATATCACCTGACGTAGCGGATTTGCAGCCCGCTGCGTCACCCGCGTCCGAATGTCCGATCGCCTCGACCGACAGCGTCTCGACCACCAGCGGCGTCGCCGGCGAGGTGAAGCCGAAGCGGCGCTGGTGCAGGTCTTCAAACGCCTCGCGAACCGTGTCGCCGAACGGCACGACCAGCGGCGTGTCCGTGCCAGCGTACTTCACCCGTAGGCTGGCGATCGTCTCGACCGAGGCCATCGGCACCTCCTGGGCGCGCAAGGCCGCCTCGGCCTCGGCCGCCAGCACCTTCGCGCGTTCGGCCAGGTCACCCACGGCGTCCAGCGGCCGCTCGACCGTCTCCTCGCGGATCAGCCGCAGGTCGGCCAGACCCATGCCGTAGGCTGAGAGGACACCCGCGAACGGGTAGATCATCACCTTGGTCATGCCCAGGGCGTCGGCCACCAGGCAGGCATGTTGCCCACCCGCTCCGCCGAAACAGGCCAGCACATAGCGCGTGACGTCGTAGCCGCGCTGGATCGAGATCTGCCGCACGGCCTTGGCCATGTTCTCGACGGCGATGGTGACGAAGCCCTCGGCGATGTCGTGCGGGGTCATGGCCTTGCCGGTCGCCGCCGCGATCTCGACGGCGACGATCTCGAAGCCGCGCGCCACGGCCTCGGCGTCCAGCGGCAGGTCGGCGTTGGGCCCGAACACCTTGGGGAAGAACTCCGGCCGCAGCTTGCCCAGCATGACGTTGCAGTCGGTGACCGTCAGCGGCCCGCCCCGGCGATAGGCCGCCGGCCCCGGGACCGCGCCGGCCGAGGCTGGCCCCACCCGCAGCCGCGCGCCGTCGAACGAACAGATCGAGCCGCCGCCAGCCGCGACGGTGTGGATGTTCATCATCGGCGCGCGCATCCGCACCCCGGCCACCACGGTCTCGAAGGCCCGCTCGTACTGGCCGGCATAGTGGCAGACGTCGGTCGAGGTGCCGCCCATGTCGAAGCCGATCACCCGCTCGAAGCCGGCCTCGCCCGCCGTCCGCGCCATGCCCACCACGCCGCCGGCCGGACCGGACAGGATGGCGTCCTTGCCCCGGAAGGCCCGCGCGTCGGTCAGGCCGCCGTTCGACTGCATGAACAGCAGCCGGGAGTCGTGACCCAGCGCTCCCGCGACCTGGTCGACGTAGCGCCGCAGGATCGGCGACAGGTAGGCGTCGACCACCGTCGTGTCGCCCCGCCCGACCAGCTTCATCAGCGGGCTGACCTCGTGGCTGACCGAAACCTGCGTGAAGCCGATCTCGCTGGCGATCTTGGCGACCCGCGCCTCGTGATCCGTGAAGCGGAAGCCATGCAGCAGCACGATGGCGATGGCGCGGAAGCCCGCGTCATAAGCGCTTTGCAAACCCACCCGCGCGGCGGCCTCGTCCAGCGGCCGCAGCACCTGGCCCTCGACGCTCACCCGCTCGTCGATCTCGACGACGCGGTCATAGAGGGCTTCCGGCTTGACGATGTGGCGTTCGAACAGCTTGGGCCGCGCCTGGTAACCGATCCGCAGGGCGTCGGCGTGACCTCTGGTGATCGCCAGCACCGTCGGCTCGCCCTTGCGCTCCAGCAGCGCGTTGGTGGCCACGGTGGTGCCCATCTTCACCGCGTCGATGGCCGCGCCCTCGGGCAGCAGCGCCCGCACGCCCGCCACGGCGGCGTCGGCATAGTGCTCGGGATTTTCCGACAGCAGCTTGTGGGTGATCAGCGACCCGTCCGGCCGCCGCGCGACGATGTCGGTGAACGTGCCGCCCCGGTCGATCCAGAATTCCCAGCCGCGCGGGTGCTCAGTCATGAGGGGCGGAACTCCTTGCTCCGCCCCTCATAGCCAGCGCGAGGCGCCTACTTCAACAACCCAGTCAGCTCGGCCACCTGCCACAGGCCCAGCAACAGGAAGATCAGCGCCGCGCCGATGCGGACATACTTCAGCGGCACGACCTTGGTCGCCACCTCGCCCAGATACACGGCCGGGACATTGGCCAGCATCATGCCCAGGGTAGTGCCGGCGGCGACCCAGAAGATCGAGTGGAACTTGGCGCCCAGCGCCACGGTGGCGATCTGGGTCTTGTCGCCCATCTCGACCAGGAAGAAGGCGATGGCCGTGGTCACGAACACGCCGTAGCGGCCGGCGCTGGTCCCTTCCTCGTTATCGGCCTTGTCGGGGATCAGGGCCCAGGCGGCCATGGCGATGAACGAGACGGCGATCGCCCACTTGAACCAGGCGCCGCTCAGGAAGTCCGCGACCCAGTAGCCGGCGGTCGCGGCCAGGGCGTGGTTGGCCAGGGTGGCGACCAGGATGCCCAGGATGATCGGCACGGGCTTCTTGAACCGCGTGGCCAGGATGATGGCCAGCAGCTGGGTCTTGTCACCGATCTCGGCGATAGCCACGACCAGGGTCGAGACGAGCAGGGATTCCACTGAAAAAGTCCTCCGGGCCGGGCGCATGCCAATAGCGTCGACGCCCACCCGGCCCGGATGGAAATCGGCGCCATTGGTCTCGCCAAGGAAGCTGCAAGTCCGCTTCCCTTCCCCGCGCCATGATCCGGAGATCAAGTATGTTGACGGCGGGGCCCGCTGATAGGCGCGGGCGGCTACTCCCCAAAGGTGAGGCGGCGTTTAGCCGAGGGAGCCCGCGCCGTCAACGCGCCAAGTCAGCGCATCAGGCGACCGCGGCCGGCGCGTCGAACCTTAGAACGTGGATCGCCACCCGCACCTTGCCGGCCGTGAAATTCGCGCCCACGGCCGTCAGCAGCACGGGCGTGTCGGCATAGTAGGCCGTCGGCCCGATCACCCCGATATTGCTGGCGTTCTTCGCAACGCCCAGCGAGCCGCCGAACTTGCCGACCTCGCCCGCGACCCCACAGTTGTAAGCGGTCGCCCCCGTCACCGCGACCGTGGTGCGGGTCGAGACCGCCAGCACGATGGCGCGATTGGGAATGACGATCGTCGTCGCGGTCGAGGAGCCCGTCAGCGTCACCTCCTGCTCGACAATCTCCAGCCGGGTGTTGGCCAGGTTCGGCGAGGCGGCGGCCGTCGTGCTGCGGAAGGTGGCCGACAGCGGGATCCAGGCCACGCCGTCGAAGGCGACCATCTGGTTCTCGTCCTTGACCCAGGCCAGCACGCCCTCGGCGGGGGCCATGGCCTCCCAAGCGCCCGCCTCGAAGCGCATCAGGGTTCCAGCCGCTTGCCCCGCCCAGGCCGCGCCCGTCGCGCCGGCCGGCAGGATCCAGACGCCTCCAGCGGCGGGACTGCCCGGCTGGACCACGACCGCGCGGCTCTCGACAGCCAGTTGCACCAGGCCGTCCAGCCGAGCGAGGCTTTCGTTGATCGGGATGTGCTTCTGCGCCTGGGCGGCGACCACATAGGGCAGGCCGAGGCGAGGCGTGACGTCATCGAAGATCGGGTCGGGCATTTGGGTGCGGCTCCGGGAGCGGATTGAGATCGCTCCCAGCATCACGTCGCCGCGAGGACCGGGGACGAAGCGTGCTCCACCCCCGTGCTTCACCCGTCTACTCGGCGGCGAAAGCCAAGTGATTTCCGGAGGTAAGCGCCGTCTTGGCCGCCAGTTCGGCCTTGGCTTGCTCGTACTCCGCCGCGAACTTGGCGATGAGTTCGGCGGCCGGCAGCACTTCCTTGATCGCGCCGATGCCCTGGCCCGAACCCCAGATGTCGCGCCAAGCCTTGGCTTCCTGGTTGCCGCCCGAGCCGAAGCTCATCTTCGACGGATCGCTCTGCGGCAGGTTGTCGGGATCGAGACCCGCGTTGACGATCGACGCGCGCAGGTAGTTGCCGTGCACGCCGGTGAACAGGTTCGAATAGACGATGCCGTCGGCTTGGCCCTCGACGATCGCCCGCTTGTAGCCCTCGATGGCGTTGGCCTCCTCGGTGGCGATGAAGGCCGAGCCGATATAGGCCAGGTCCGCGCCCATGGCCTGGGCGGCCAGGATCGAGCGGCCCGAAGCGATCGAGCCCGACAGCGCCACCGGCCCGTCAAACCACTGGCGGATCTCCTGGATCAGGGCGAACGGCGACAGGGTGCCGGCGTGACCGCCGGCGCCGGCCGCGACCGGGATCAGACCGTCCGCGCCCTTCTCGATGGCCTTGCGGGCGAAGCGGTCGGTGATGACGTCGTGCAGGGTGATGCCGCCGTACGAGTGGATCGCCTGGTTCAGGTCCTCGCGCGCGCCCAGCGAGGTGATGACCACCGGCACCTTGTATTTGACGCACATCGCGATGTCGTCTTCGAGGCGGTTGTTTGTCTTGTGGACGATCTGGTTGACCGCGAACGGCGCCGACGGCGCTTCGGGGTGGGCCTTGTCATAGGCCGCCAGCTCCTCGGTGATCCGAGCCAGCCACTCGTCCAGTTGCGACAGGGGCCGGGCGTTCAGCGACGGGAACGAACCGACGATCCCGGCCTTGCACTGGGCGATCACCAGGTCGGGATTGCTGATGATGAACAGCGGCGAGGCGATGACCGGCAGGCGCAGACGGTCACGCAGGATGGGCGGCAAGGCCATGAAGAGGCTCCCCTTTGGAGGTCGGCTTGAGACGCCGAATATGTGATCACCGATCAGATTAAACGCGCGTTTGGCCCAGATGCAAGGTGAAGAGAAGACTTGGCGCAAGGCTTGACGGCCCTAACGGCAGGGGCGCATCACGAACGAAAAGCAAAAAATGCTGCACCGCAGGAGAGAGACGCTTTGACCGTGGCGACGACGCCCCTGGCCGAGGATTTTGGCGCTCAAGGCGACGACGCCACCCGCGCGCGCTGGATGACGCTGGTCGAAAAGACCTTGAAAGGCCAGAGCTTCGACGAGGCCCTCACCGTCACCACCCCCGACGGCCTGACGATCCAGCCGCTGTACACCGCGCGAGACGGCGTGGCCGTCGCCCGGGACCTGCGGGCCCGTGATCCCGAGCGTCCCTGGGACCTGCGCGTCCGCGCCGCCCATCCCGATCCGGCCCATGCGGGCAAGGACATCCTGATCGATCTGGAGAACGGCGCGGCCTCGGCGCTCCTGCAGCTGGACCCGACTGGCGCGAACGGCGTCGCGATCGGGTCGGTCGATGATCTGGCCAAGGCGCTGTCGGGCGTGCTGCTGGACCTGGCCCCCGTCGCCTTGGACGCGGGCTTTCTGGGCCCCAAGGCCGCCGACTGGCTGGGAACCCTGGCCAAGGCCGCGCCGAACGCGCCGCTGGCCTTCCACCTGGACCCCCTCACCGCCTTCGCCCAGACCGGCGCGAGCCCTGGTCCGATCGAGGGCCATGTCTTCAACGCCGCCACGGTCGCCGCGCGCCTGGCCGGGACCTACGCCAAGGCCAGCCTGTTCCTGGCCACGGGCCGCGCCGCCCACGAGGCCGGCGGCTCGAACACCGAGGAGCTAGCCGTGATGACCGCCAGCGCCCTGGCCTACGCCAAGGCCCTGGTGCGCTCGGGTCTGTCCATGGAGGACGCCTTCGGCCGCATCGTGTTGGGCGTCAGCCTGGACGGCGAATACTTCACGGGCGTCGCCAAGGTTCGGGCCGCCAAGGCGATGTGGGCGCGACTGACGGAAGCCTGCGGCGTCAGCGTCGCGACCCGGATCGAAGCCCGCTCCTCGCGCCGGATGCTGGCCAAGGCCGACGCCTGGACGAACCTGCTGCGCCTGACCTCGGCCGGGTTCGCCGGCGCGGTCGGCGGGGCGGACGCCATCGTGCTGGACGCCTTCACCGACGCCATCGGCCTGCCCACCGCCTTCGCCCGCCGCCAGGCCCGCAACACCCAGCTGGTGCTGATGGAAGAGAGCAACCTGGGCCGCGTCGCCGATCCGGCCGGCGGGGCCTGGTACCTGGACAGCCTGACCGACCAACTGGCCCGCGCCGCCTGGGGCGGCTTCCAGGCCATCGAGGCCGCCGGTGGGGTCGTCAAGGCGCTGGAGAGCGGTGTTGTCGCCAACGCCGTCGCCAAGACCCGCGGCGTCCAGGAAGCCGCCTTCGCCGACAAGAGCCGCAAGATCCTGGGCGTCACCGTCTTCCCCAACGCCGACGACAAGACGCCGGAGGTCGAGACCCCCGACGCGGCCGCCTTCGCCGTCGCCGGTCCCGACGTCCGCCTGCCCGGCCCCGACAGCAAGTGCCCGGCCCTGACGCCGGTGCGCTTCGCCGCCGCCTTCGAAGGAGCTTGAGGTTATGAGCAAGTTCCCCGACTTCACCAAGATTGACTTCGCCGAGGTCCCTTCGGCGCCCGCGCCGGAAGGTGAGGCCTGGAACACGCCCGAGGGCGTCGCGGTCGCCCCGGCCTATGACGCGGACGACGCGGCGGGCCTGGACTTCACCGGCGGCTTCCCGGGCGTCGCGCCGTTCGTGCGCGGCCCCTACCCGACCATGTACGTGACCAACCCGTGGACGGTGCGCCAGTACGCGGGCTTCTCGACGGCCGAGGACAGCAACGCCTTCTACCGCCGAAATCTGGCGGCCGGTCAGATGGGCCTGTCGGTGGCCTTCGATCTGGCCACCCACCGGGGCTATGACTCAGACCACGAACGGGTGAAGGGCGACGTCGGCATGGCGGGCGTGGCCATCGACTCGATCCTGGACATGCGCACGCTGTTCAGCGGCATCCCGCTCGACAAGATGAGCGTCTCGATGACCATGAACGGCGCGGTGCTGCCGATCTTGGCGCTCTACATCGTCGCGGCCGAGGAACAGGGCGTCACGCCCGACAAGCTTTCGGGGACGATCCAGAACGACATCCTCAAAGAGTTCATGGTGCGGAACACCTACATCTATCCGCCCGCGCCCTCGATGCGGATCATTTCGGACATCTTCGCCTTCACCTCGGCGAACATGCCCAAGTTCAACTCGATCTCGATCAGCGGCTACCACATGCAGGAAGCCGGAGCGACGGCCGACCTGGAGCTCGCCTACACCCTGGCCGACGGCGTCGAATACGCCCGCGCCGGCGTCGCGGCGGGCATGAGCATCGACACCTTCGCCCCGCGCCTGTCGTTCTTCTGGGCGATCGGCATGAACTACTTCATGGAGGTCGCCAAGATGCGCGCGGCCCGCCTGCTGTGGGCCCGCCTGATGAAGCGCGAGTTCGAGCCCAAGGACGACCGCTCGCTCAGCTTGCGCACTCACAGCCAGACCAGCGGCTGGTCGCTGGCGGCCCAGGACGTGTTCAACAACGTCTCGCGGACTTGCGTCGAGGCCATGGCCGCCGTGAACGGCCAGACCCAGAGCCTGCACACCAACGCTCTGGACGAGGCCCTGGCCCTGCCGACCGACTTCTCGGCCCGCATCGCCCGCAACACCCAGCTGTTCCTGCAGATGGAGAGCGGCACGACCCGCGTCGCCGACCCCTGGGGCGGCAGCTACTATGTCGAGCGCCTGACCTACGAGCTGGCCCAGAAGGCGCTGGCCCACATCGAGGAGGTCGAGGCCGCCGGCGGCATGGCCAAGGCCATCGAGCAGGGCATCCCCAAGCTGCGCATCGAGGAAGCCGCCGCCAAGACCCAGGCCCGCATCGACGCCAATCGCCAGAGCGTGGTCGGCGTCAATCGCTACAAGCCCGCGGTCGCCGACGACATCCCGATGCTGAAGGTCGACAACGGTTCGGTGCGGGCTCAACAACTCGAGAAGCTGGCCCGCCTGAAGGCCGAGCGCGACCCGGCCGAGACCGAACGCGCCCTGAAGGCGCTGGAGGATGGCGCGCGCGGGACCGGCAACCTGCTGGCCTTGGCCGTCGACGCCGCCCGCGCCAAGGCCACGGTCGGCGAGATCAGCCTGGCCATGGAGAAGGTCTTCGGCCGCCACCGGGCCGAGATCAAGTCGATCCAGGGGGTCTATATGAAGGAGGCCGGCAGCGATCCGACGACCGCCCGCGCCAAGGCCATGGTCGAGGCCTTCGAACAGGCCGACGGCCGGCGCCCGCGCATCCTGATCGCCAAGATGGGCCAGGACGGCCACGATCGGGGCCAGAAGGTGATCGCCACCGCCTTCGCCGACCTGGGTTTCGACGTCGATATCGGCCCGCTGTTCCAGACCCCGGCCGAGGCCGCCCGCCAGGCGGTGGAGAACGATGTCCACGTGGTGGGGGCCAGCTCGCTGGCCGCCGGCCACTTGACCCTGGCCCCGGAATTGAAGGCGGAGTTGGCCAAGCAGGGCCGCGACGACATCCTGATGGTCGTGGGCGGCGTCATCCCGCCCCAGGACTTCCAGGCCCTGCGCGACGCCGGCGCCGTGGCGATCTTCCCGCCCGGCACGGTCATCGCCGAGGCGGCGATCGAACTGCTGGACCAGTTGAACCGCCAGTTGGGCTACACGCAAGAAGCGGCCTAGCCGCCCTTCCTGCGGAACAGCCCGCGCCGCTTCTTCCCGCGCTCCAGGGCCACGTCCTCGGGCAGGCCGTGACGGGCCTCGATGTCCTTCTGCAGGGCCTTGGCGGCCATCAGGTGGCCGGGGAACAGGGTGTCGACGGCCCAGCCCAGGACCGGCACGGTGTCGGAGAGGTTGTCGGCGGCGAGATAGGCGGCCATCCGCGCCAGGGTCGAGGGGCTGGCCTTGGCGTGAAAGGCGTGAACCAGCAGCAGCCCGCCGGCGCCTAGACCGTAGGCGAGACCGACGCCCGGCACCCAGGCCAGCACGCCGTCGAGCCCGATCCCCACCGGTCCGACGCCGATCAGCCGGTCGGACAGGCGCTTGATCGTTTCGGCCGCGCGCCAGGCCCGGTGGGCCTTGGCGCTCGGATCGGCCTGCGGATCGGCATAGGCCGAAGAGAGGGAGATGTCGTCGCTCATGGTCTCAGAACGTTTCTCCCGCCGCGCCGTTGCGCTCACGCCTAAGATCGTGGCCCGGGTGAGCGCTTCAAGCGCCGCCGGCTTTCCGCGCTGTCTTGACCCTTTTGGTTTCCGGAGCCGCGGCCGTCCTTTAAGCGAGGTCTCGTGAGCCCCGCCCTCGACATCGACACCCTGGAGCAGCGCCTAGTCGCCGGCGACCGCGCCGCCCTGGCGCGCGCCATCACCCTGGTCGAGAGCCGACGGGCCGACCATCAGGCCGCGGCGCGGACCCTGCTGTCGCACCTGATGCCGCTGACCGGCCGCGCCCAACGGATCGGGATCACCGGCGTGCCTGGCGCGGGCAAGTCGACGACGATCGAGCGCTTTGGCTGTGACCTGGTCGAGGCGGGCCACAAGGTGGCGGTGCTGGCCGTGGATCCCTCCTCAGGCCGGCACGGCGGTTCGATCCTGGGCGACAAGACCCGGATGGAAAGGCTAAGCGTCCAGCCCAACGCCTATATCCGCCCCTCGCCGTCGGGCGGCGCCCTGGGCGGGGTGGCGCGCAAGACCCGCGAGGCCATGCTGCTGTGCGAGGCGGCCGGCTTCGACGTGGTGATCGTCGAGACCGTCGGCGTCGGCCAGTCCGAGACCGTGGTCGCCGACATGGTCGACATCTTCCTGGCCGTGCTGATCCCCGGCGGCGGGGACGAGCTGCAGGGCATCAAGAAGGGCCTGATCGAGCTGGCCGACCTCCTGGTCATCAACAAGGCCGACGCCGACCCGGCCAAGGCCGAGCGCTCGGCGCGCGACTATCGCAACGCCCTGCACATCCTCACGCCCGCCAGTCCGGACTGGACGCCGCCGGTGCTGACCGCCTCGGGCCTGACGGGCCAGGGTCTCGACGTCATCTGGACCCAGATCCAGCGCCACCGCGAGGTGATGACCGCCAACGGCGCCCGCGCCGCCCGCCGCGCCGACCAGGACGCCCGCTGGATGTGGGCCATGGTCCGCGATCGGCTGGAGGACGCCTTCAAGACCGCGCCCGCCGTGGCGGCCCTCGCGCCAGAACTGGAGACGGCGGTGCGGCAGGGCGAACTGCCGGCCTCGTTGGCGGCGGACCGGTTGCTGACGGCGTTCGGGCTCTAGCTCCCACCGCCGCCGCGGCCAGCGCCCGGATCCGGACGTTCTAAGCATCCGGCGCTCAGAAAAAGGGCAGCTCCACGAACGACGCGCGCGGGTGAAACCGCGCAGCTTGGCGAAGCGCGGAGCGTCGGGATTCATCAAGCCACGGAGCGCCTAGATCGACGCTATCCAAGCGGGTCGCGGCGCCAATTCTTGAGAGAGACCCCATGCCTACCATTCGTCCCGTCGTGGTCGCCGCGATCCTGACCCTCGTCGGCGGAAACGCCGCCCTGGCGCAGTCCGAACCGGTCCCGCCGCCCCCGGCCGAAGCCGCGCCAGCACCCAGCCCGGCCTTGAGCATCGACACGCCGATCGAGACCCTCGTCGCGGCGCCGGCAGCCAAGGCGGCGCTCGACGCCGACATTCCGGGCCTGACCACCCATCCAGCGTACGACAAGTTCAAACGCGAGAGCCTTCGCACGCTGGCGCCGAAGTTCGGCGGCGCCATCACGGACAAGGATCTGGCTAAGGTGCAAGCCGACCTCGCCGCCCTGCCCCAGTCGCTGGCGTCACGCTAGACCGCAGCCCGTGGCGTCCGCCGTCGAGGCGGGCGCCACGGCCTATCCTATTGATACCCCAGAAGCGCCCGCAGGCCCGGCGCATGGAAGTCCACCACCCGCTTGTGGGTCTCCGACAGCACCTTGGGCACCTCGACGGTGACCTGTAGGTTCTCGCGGGCAGTGCGGCTCTCGCGGGGATCGGCGCCGGCCTCGACCCGCTCGCGCCAGTCGGCGGGCAGCTCGAGGCCGCAATCGGCCAGCAGCCGGCCGAAGAAGGCCTCGGCCCGCTTGGAGCCGAGGTCCTTGAGGTTGGCGACGATGTCCTCGTAGCGGACGATCACGGCGTGAGAGCCCATCCACGCCACGGCGTTCATGGCGAAGATGTCGCGCAGATCGGGCACGCGGCCATGCGCGCCCAGGATCATCATCATGATGACGTCCTCGACCGAGGCGCCGCCGTCCTTGATGTGGTTCAGGTTCCCCTGGAATTCGTCGGACAGGTAGAAGCGCGCCCGCGCCAGCACCCAATCGTAGGGATCACGCACCAGCACCATGTGGCGCACGTCACGCAGGGCCACCGCCGACTCGTCCGAGAACAGCATGTGCCCCCAGCTGATCATCGGCTTCTTGGGATCGAAGGCGTCGCGGCTGCGCGATAATAGGGCGTGCTGGATATACTCGCGCGGCCAATGCTGATCGTGCGCGACGAACATCCGCAGGATGTTGCGGATCAGGTGGGTGCCGGCCTTGGGCACGCTGTTCAGGAAGACGGGTTGAGCCAGGCGGGCCCGGTCGAAGCGCTCGCCGATGGTGTCGAGATTGTCGGGCTTGCCCCGGATGATGGCGTTCACGAAAGCGGCTTCCCATCAGGCGACGCGGCGGCCGCGGCTGAAAAACAAAGGGCGGCGGATCGCTCCGCCGCCCCTCTAGAGTAGACCGAGGCGACAGGACGCGAAACGCCTCTCGGCGATCGCGCCCCGCCCGCCCCTTAGAACTTCGCCTGGAAGCTGACGAACAGGCGACGACCGATGTAGTCGTACTGCGACGAGAGCACCGAGCGGCCGACCATGTTGTAGTTGCCGGCGTTTTGGCTGACTTGGGGAGGCGCCTCATCGAACAGGTTGGCCACGCCGCCCAGCAGAGTGAAGTCCTCGAACTTCTTCTGCAGGGAGATGCTGTGATAGGCCGTGAATTCGGTGTGGACCTTGTAGAACGTGGTCTTGGTCGTGTTGCTGTCGGCATAGTCTTCGGCGTCGGACGCCTTGCCGACCATGTCGATACCCCACAGAGCCGCCCAGTCGCCCTTGGTGAAGCGGAAGTTCAACTGGCCGGTCCAGTCCGGATCGCCCACGAAGCCGTTGCTGTCGACGACGGTGTCAGCGAACAGGGCCGTGGTGTCCTTGAACTGCCAGGTCGACTGCAGCTCCATGTCCAGACGGACATCCCAGGGCAGATCCTGGCCGTAGTTGACGGTCAGGTCCAGACCCTTGTTCAGCTGCGAGGCGATGTTCAGGTAATTGTCGGTCACCGCCGTGACGAGGCCCGACGGGCCGCGCTTGAACAGCGAGCACAGCGGATCAGTCGGGAAGCTCAGCGAGCGGTAGCAACCCGTGACGATTCGGGCCGCGCCCAGTTGGGTGATCTCGTCGTTTACCTCGATGTCGAAGTAGTCGACCGCCACCTTCAGGTCGGCGAACTTCGGCGTCCAGATCACGCCGTAGGTCGTAGCCTTCGAGGTTTCGGCCTGCAGAGCACCGGCGCCGCCACCGGAAGTCACGGTCGCCTGGGCGCCCGCGCCGGTGTAGGTTCCCGGGATGCCGGCGGCCTTGCAGTTGTCGGCGACGTACTGCGGCAGGGTGCCCGCCGTCAGCGCCGCCTGCCAGCGGATGCAGGGGTCGAGGTTACGTTGCGAGACAAACGAGGTTTCGGCGTTCTTGTACAGCTCGAACAGCGCCGGGGCGCGGAACGAGGTGCCCCGCGTGGCGCGCAGACGGATCGACGGGATGACCTGCCAGTTCAGGCCGATCTTGTAGGTTTCGTCGCTGCCGTAGCTGTCGACGTCGGTGTAGCGGCCCGACAGCGACAGATCGACCGATTGGGCGAACGGAAGATCCTTGAAGATCGGCACGCTCAGTTCGCCGTAAATCTCCTTGGTCTTGTCCTTGCCCGCGGTGATGCCCGCGGTCGACGAACCCCAGATGTTGCCGGCCCGAGTGATCGGACCGGGGGTGTCATTGATCTCGTCGCGGCGGTAGGCCGCGCCGAAGGCGGCGCCGACCATGCCGGCCGGCAGCTTGAACAGGTCGCCCGAGACCGAACCTTCGATGGCCAGCTGCTTGTAGATGGTCTTGCCGGTTTCGGTGTCGAACAGGAAGGCCTGCTCTTCGGGCGTGTACTTGCCGGCCAGGAAGTCGGCCGACATCCAGTTCACGTCCACGCACTTACGCTTGCTGACCGGCGTAGTGTAGCCGACGCACGAGGCGGTGGCGCGCGGGATCGAGTTGGCCTGGCCCAGGCCGAAAGAGCCGAAGTCGCTGCGGCCGTCGGCGCTGTTGACGGCGTCGGCCAGGATGACGTCCTGCGAATACAGGCCCTTGTTGTGGCTGTACTGCGCGAAGATGTCCCAGTCCCAGCTCTTCAGGAAGCCCGTCTTGCCGAAGTCGCCCCGCAGGCCGCCGACATAGCGCTGGTAATCGACCTTCTGGCCGGCGCGGTTCAGCGGCGTGACCGGGGTCGGGCTGAGGACAAAGTCCCCCGTGAAGCCGGTGCTGAAGGGGTCGCCAAGGTCCTCGGTGTAGAGGTAGGTCCAGAACTGGCGATAGCCGTTGGTCTTGGTGGCGCGGCGGTTCAGCAGCACTTCGCCATAGGCCTCGACGTGGTCGTTCACGTCGAACGAGGCCTGGGCGAAGACCGTGTTGCGCTCGGTGCGCGGGGTCAGGGACGAGGCCAGGTTATACGGGCTGTTGTAGTCCAGCACGCCCATGTCGGGGTTGGCCGGGTCGAGGCTGTCGCCGACCACGAACCAGTTGGCCGGCAGGCCCGGATAGTTGGCCGCGCCGCCCGCCGGATACTGCGGGATGTATTGGCCCAGGTTGTTGCCGTAGTTGTACTGCAGCTTACCGTTCGGGGCGTCGAAGTCCGGGAAGGTGTACAGCCAGACCTGATCGTACAGCAGGTCGCGGCACTGGGTCTTGCCGGTGCGCGGGTCGATCGTGTCCTTGCGCTTGCCGCTGGCGTCGAAGATGTATTGCTGACCGCAGTTGGTGTAGCCGCGCTGGCCGTTCGTCTGCTCAGTCTTCTTGGCGTAATCGTACGTGATGTTGAAGAAGCCGCGCGAGAAGGTCTTGCCCCAGCCGACGCTGCTGCGGAACTCGGCGCCGCCGTGCTTTTGCGGTTGGCTGGCGAAGGCGTCGACGGTGAAGCCATCCTGGCCGCGCTTGGTGATGATGTTGACCACCCCGGCCACAGCGTCCGAACCGTAGATCGACGAGGCGCCGTCCTTCAGGATCTCGACGCGGTCGATGGCCGCCACCGGCAGCACGTTCAGGTCGAAGGCCGACACGCCGCCGCGCACGCCGGCCGGGCCGGCGCGACGACCGTTCAGCAGGACCAGGGTGCGGTTGGCGCCGAGGCCGCGCAGCGAGATGGTTTCCGAGCCCGGGCCGCCGTCGGTGACGAAGGCGCTCGAGACAGCCGCGGTGATCTGCGGCGAGCCCGAGGCGATGGTCGACGACTGCAGCAGCTGAGCCGTGTTGCCGATCCCCTTCAGTCGGCCTTGGTCAGCCGTGATCACTTGCACGGGATCGGGGCTGTTGAATTCGTTGCGCTTGATGCGCGAGCCGGTGACCACGACGGCTTCGACCTCGGCGTTGTCCGAGGTCTTGGCGGCGTCTTCGGTGGTCTGCAGCGGCGCGGCCGTCTGGGCCATGGCCGGCAGGGCCACGCCGACCGCCAGCCCTGCGATGATCGTCGAGGCCAGAAGATGTCTACGATGGGTGAGCATTGGAGGATTTTCGCCTTGAATTGCGGATGCGCGGCACGCCTCCCCACCAAGCCCCCTTGGCACGCGACGAATTACCGCAGACGCCAACCAATCTGCTTCGTCGCTCCACTGCAATCTCGGCGTCGTTTATTTGTCGCATTTTGGGCGAAGTGTGGCATCCGGCACGCACTTGCCGCATTCTCGTACGTATTCCGAAGCCTTCTGAAAGCATTACGCGCGCGGAAGGACATCGACGAGCGCCATCGGCGCGCGCGAAAAAGGCCGCCGGGGCGAGCGGCGGCCTCTAGGTGTTTGCGAGAGTTTTCAGACTTCGGCGGGCGTGGCGGTCAGACGCTTGGCCTGGGCGATCCAGGCGTCGCGCTCGGCGCGGCCCTTCAGGTTCAGCAGCTGGTCGAACGAGGCCAGTTCGTCAGGCGTCCAGGCGGCGATCTGGCCGAAGGTGGTGACGCCCAGTTCCGCCAGCGAAGCGGCCAGCTTGGGACCGACACCGACCAGGCGGGTCAGGTCGTCGGCGGCGCCCTGCGCGGTCTCGGCGACGGCCTCGACCACCGGCGCGGCGGCTTCGGCGACCTCGACCGGCGCCTCGGCGACCGCCTCAACGGTCTCCGTGACGATGGGCTCGGCCTCAATCACGGGCGCGACCACCGCCTCGGCGACATCCTCGTTGGCGGCGACCACGGCCTCGACCACGGATTCGGCGGCCGTCTCGACTATGTCCTGGGCCTCGTCCAGCACCGCCTCGGTCGTCTCGGCGACCAGGGCGACGGCCTCGATGATCGGCTCGGCCTCGATGATCGGCTCGGGCGCGGCTTCCAGCACCGCGACGCTCTCGACCGGCGGAGCCACGGGCTCGGGCGTCAAGGCCATCAGCGCTTCGAGGTTCACCGCCTCGCGCCAGCGGTTGGCCCACCACCAGTAGGTGGCCCCCGCGGCGGCCGCGCCGCCGAACATCAGCCAGAGCGGCGAGACCGCCCCGACCACCACGCGCGGCGCGGTCTCGGGCTCGACCTTGTCGGCCTGGAACTCGGGAAGAAAAGTGAAGATCGAAACCATGGGGAGTTGCTCCCAGAGCCAGAGGGGCGTCAGCGATCTATTGCGGTGCAACATAACACGGAAAACGCGTTCGCAACCGCAAAAATGCTCCCCTTAGGTCAACTCAGTCCCGTCGCCTTCAGCAGCACGCCCGCGACCACCAGGACGGCGATCATCGCCAGCATCGGCAGGCGCGTGGCGAAGGTCAGCATCAGCGCCAGGACGGTCAGGCCCAGAGCCGCGTAGTCCAGACTGGCGAGGTCGGGCAGCATCACCCGCAGCACGCCCGCGACCTCCATCGTCTGGCCGCTGCGGAAGAAGAGATGGATGGCGAACCACAGGGCCAGCTGGCCGATCACCCCGACCGAGGCGGCCGAGATCAGGGACAGCGCGCGCGACGGGCGCGGTCGCCGCCCCCAGCGCTCGAACAGGGGCCCGCCGGCGAAGATCCACAGGAACGAGGGGGCGAAGGTCACCCACGCCGCCATCAGCCCGCCCAGCACGGCCAGGACCCAGGCCCACTCGGCCGGCGCGGCCTGGAAGGCCCCGACGAAGCCCACGAAGACGAAGACCAGGATCAGCGGGCCCGGCGTGGTCTCGGCCAAGCCCAGGCCGTCCAGCATCTGAGTCGCCGACAGCCAGCCGAACGCCGAGGCCGCCTGGCCGATATAGGCCAGGGCCGCGTAGGCGCCGCCAAAGCTGATCGCCGCCAGCCCCCCGAACGACAGCCCCATCCAGGCCAGGGTCGAGCCCGGCGCGACGATCCAGGCCAGGGCGATCGGCGCCAGCCACAGCGCCAGGCACGCCAGCGCGGTCTTGCCCTGCCCCTTCAGCGGCTTGCCGGCCAGGACCGGCTGGCCCGTGTCCTTGGCCGTCGCCCAGCCCAGGACGCCGGCCGCCAGGATCACCAGCGGGAAAGGCACGGTGGTGAAGGCCAGCAGGGCGAAGGCCGCGCCGCAGACGAAGGCGGCCAGGCGATCCTTGATCGCCCGCTTGCCGATCTTCAGCAGGGCCTGCAGCACCAGGGCCACCACCGCGGCCTTCAGCCCCAGCAGCACCGGACCGGCCCAGTCCGAGCGACCATGGGCGACATAAAGCGCGGAGAGGCCCAGCATCACCGCCAGGCCCGGCAGCACGAACAGCAGGCCCGCCGCGACACCGCCGCGGATCCCGTGCAGTCGCCACCCCAGCCAGGTCGCCAACTGCTGAGCCTCGGGCCCGGGCAGCAGCATGCAGAAGCTCAAGGCGCGCGCGAACTCGTCGTCGTCGACCCAGTCGCGCCGCTCGACCACCTCGCGATGCAGCAGCGCGATCTGCCCGGCCGGACCGCCGAAGCCCAGCAGACCGATCTTCAGCCAGACCGGCAGGGCCTGCGCGAAGCTGGGGGCGGCCTTGAGCTTCAAGTCACGTCCGCCAGACGCGCGAGCGGCCGCCGGCCTCGCCCAGGCGCGCGGCGATCCAGTCGCCGGCCTGGGTCGCCGCGTCGTCGACGCCGGCCGGCGCCCCGATCATCACCATCGCGCAGCCGTTCATCTTCATGGGGTCCGTCAGGGGGCGGAGGCGGAGCTCGGCGACTAGCAGGCGGTCCGTGACGGTTTCCATCGCGCGCAGGAAGGCGTCGAAGGTCTCCAGGTCCTTGATCGGCAGCCAGATGGCCAACGCGGCGTCCTGGGCGCGCGCCAGCACGGCCTTCGTGGTTTCGGCGATGCGTTGGTAGTCGTCCGGCCGCTCGAACGGCGGATCGATGACCACGAAGGCCCGGCCGCCCTTGCCCGCCCGCTGGACGGCGGTGGCGAAGCCGTCCGCCTCCAGCGCCTGGGCGTTGGCGTAGGGCGCCAGGGTCTCGCGCAGCAGTTGGGCGTCGTCAGGCCGCAGCTCGCAGCCCGCGTAGCGGTCGGCCTTGCGCAGGCCTCGCGCCATCAGCACCGGCGAGCCAGGATAGAGATCCCCCGCCCCTCCCCCGTTCATCTCGGCCACGGCCTTCAGCAACGGGCCGAACACCGGCGGCGCATCGGTGGCGGCCCTCAGCCGGAAGATCCCCGCCTGCGCCTCGCCCGAGCGGCGGGCCATCTCGCCGGAAAGATCATAGCCGCCTGCCCCCGCGTGGGTGTCGATCACCGACAGGGCCTCGCTTTCGCCCTGCAGGGCCGACAGCATGCTCAGCAGGATCGCGTGCTTGTGCAGGTCGGCGAAGTTGCCGGCGTGAAAGGCGTGGCGGTAGTTCATGCGTCCGCTCTACCACGCCCCGTGGGCGCGACCAGCCTCGCGAAGTTCCTGGACCATCATGTCCTTCAGCACCTGGGGCGCGACGATCTCGACGGCGTCGCCCCAGGTGAAGAGGTGCCAGGACAGCTCCCGCAGGCCGCCGGCGCGGAAGGTGACCGTCACCGAGCCGTCCGCCTCCTGGACCACCTTCTGAGTCGCGTGGAAGCGCCAGCGCAGGGCGTCCTCGGCGCGACTGGGCTTGATCCGCAGGACCACGTCCTGGATCTCGTCGTGATAGATGCCGAAGCTCTCGTCGGCGAAGGCCTGCAGCGAGAAGTCCTCGGGAGGCGGCGCCGGTTTTTCGAGCACCTTCAGGTCGCTCATCCGATCCAGGCGCCAGGAACGCGGCTTGCCGCCCTTGCCCTCCAGCGCCACCAGATAGTTGCTGCGGCCGAAGAGGACGCCCAGCGGCGTCACCTCCCGCGTCCGCCCCGGCGTGCTGCCGCCCTCGTAGCGGAACGACAGGGCCGATAGTCCCTTGATGGCCGTGCGGATGGCGGTCAGCAGCGCCTGGTCCTCGAACGGACGCGGGCCGGCGTGGACGGCGATGGTCTCGGCCTGGACCAGGGCCTCGACGTCGGGGGCCACGCGCCGGCGGGCCGCGCCGCGCAAGGCCGACAACAGCTTGCCCTCCAAAGCGTAGAGCGAGGCCGCCCGGGCCTCGGCGCCCGACGCCTTATAGGAGTCCGCCGCCGTGCGCAGCGCCGCCAACTCCTCGGCGGTCGGGGTCTGGAAGACGCCGTCCAGGCCCGACGGGATGCGGAAGCGCTTGGTCGGCGGGTCGTCGATCGCTTCCATCTGCGGGAACGCGGTCCAGACAGCGTCGCGCATCCGCTCGGCGGTGCGGCGGCCGACGTCCAGGTTCCGGGCCATCTCGTCCAAGGTCAGCCCTTCGGCCGAACCAGCCAGCATCCGGGCCAGGTCCAGGAGGCGTGTAGCTTTCTCGTGTCTCATGCGTTTTCCAGGTGGAAGGACAGCTTACGACCGTTTCTGTCGCAATGCCCGCACATTCTGCGGATGTCGAGACTGGAGAACCCCCAAAGGAGTCCTGGATGTCGCGCTTTACCTGCTCCCCCTGGGCCGTCGCCCCCGTCAACCAAGCCCTGATCTCGGCCGTGCTGGATTTTGCCGACATCCATCGGGACCTGGGCGGCGGACGCACCCTGCGCCGGATCAGCCACGAGCGCGCGGCCAAGGCCGACATGTTCCTGCTGCTGGGCCGCGACGTGGAGCGCGTGACTGACATCGGCCTGGTCTGGAACGACCGCGAGGACCAGATCGTCCGCGTCACCGATGACGCCGAATTGCGCGATTCCCGGCTCGAGATCTGGGAGGAGGCGTTCGAACTGTTCGAGACCGAAGACACCGACGAAATGGCCCCGCCGATGCGCCTCTGTGCGTGAAATCTGGCCCCGCGCGCGACCCTCGCGTGCGCTAGCGCCGTACCCAACTGCCTAAAATCCGAGATCGTCCGCCGCGCAAAACGGCGCCCGCCGGGCGCCGGCGCGGTTGTGGCGTTTTCCCGACAGCCTCCCATTGCCGAACGCCGAAACCTGCCTCCCCATGAATTCATCGGGAGAGTATCCGATAGCTTTTAGTACCCGCGTCCAAAAATATAATCGTGGGGAGAAAAACGTCGTGGAGAAGGGAATCGTCACGCGTCAATAAATACAATGAGGGGGTTACTAATGACTCGACGTTTTAAACCCGCCCTACTGGCGGGTATTTCCGTGCTATCCGTTAC
Organism: Caulobacter segnis; assembly: GCF_019931575.1. Classification (NCBI taxonomy): domain Bacteria; kingdom Pseudomonadati; phylum Pseudomonadota; class Alphaproteobacteria; order Caulobacterales; family Caulobacteraceae; genus Caulobacter; species Caulobacter segnis. Next base: position 3,600,679 of record NZ_CP082923.1, read on the forward strand.
TTTTGGTTACTCTGCACAAGCCTTCGCCGCCGCGCCCGATGCGCCGGCGGACCAAACCGAAGTTGATGTCGTCATCGTCACGGGCACGCGCCAGACCGGCCTGCGTGTCATCGACAGCCCAGCCCCCGTCCAAGTGGTCGACACCAGCACCCTGGAACGCACCGGCGCGGTCGATCTGCGCCTCGGCCTGGCGAATCTGGTGCCGTCGTTCAACGCCCAGGCCTTCGGCGGCGACACCGCCAACCTGACCCTGTCGGCCCGCCTGCGCGGCCTGTCGCCCAACCAAGCCCTGGTGCTGGTCAACGGCAAGCGCCGCCACACCACCGGCAACCTGGCCGTGCTCTCCGGCGTGTACCAAGGCGCCGCCGCCGCCGACCTCGGCTTCATCCCGATGGCCGGCATCGGCCGCATCGAAGTGCTGACCGACGGCGCCGCCGCCCAGTACGGCACCGACGCTATCGCTGGCGTCGTCAACATCATCCTGAAGAAGAACCCGTCGGGCGGCTCGATCTCGGCCACGGGCGGCGAATATTTCGACGGCGGCGGCAAGACGGCCGGCGGCTCGGTCAACATCGGCATGGCCCCGACCGAGAACAGCTACCTGAACGTCACGGTCGAGGCCAAGTACCACGGCTTCTCTAACCGCGGCCTGGCCGACCAGCGCGTCGCCAACCCGGCCAGCCCCAGCTACTCGGCCGCCAACAACGCCGTCGAGAGCAAGATTCCAGGCTATCCGAACCTGAACCTGATCTCGGGCGACGCCGAGTATCGCCTGCAGAACCTGGCGTTCAACGCCGGTGTCGAGCTGCCCGCCGACTTCGAGGTCTATTCGTTCGGCACCGTGGGCCACAAGGACGCCTCGGCCTATGAAAACTACCGCCGCTACAACCGCATCCAGGGCAAGATGGGCGCGGCCGACCGGCCCTTCCCGCTGGGCTTCTCGCCCCGCGAGCGCATCATCGAGGACGACTACGGCCTGACCCTGGGCGTCTCCGGCAAGCTGGCCGGCTGGGACATGGACCTGTCGTCGACCTACGGCAAGGACGACATCGAGGTCCGCGTCGAGGACTCGGCCAACGCCAGCCTCTACACCGACACCTCGACCACCACGACCAAGGGCTTCACCCCCACTTCGTTCCACGCCGGCAGCTGGCGCACGACCCAGTGGACCAACAACCTGGACCTGCGTCGCGGCTTCGACGTCGGCCTGGCCAACCCGCTGGACGTCGCCGTCGGCTACGAGCAGCGTCGTGACACCTATCGTATCGGCGCGGGCGACGCGGCCTCGACCTACAAGGAAGGCTCGCAGTCGTATCCGGGCTTCCAGAAGACCGACGCCGGCGGCCACTCGCGCACCAGCTGGGCCCTGTACGGCGATGTCGCCGCCAGCCCGGTCGAGGCCTGGAAGATCGACGCGGCCGTCCGCTACGAGAAGTTCAGCGACTTTGGCGACACGACCGTCGCCAAGCTGACCAGCCGCTATGACTTCAATGAGATGTTCGCCATCCGCGGCACGGTCTCGACGGGCTTCCGCGCCCCGACCCTGGCGGAATCGTTCTACTCGGCCACCAACGTCTCGCCGACCAGCGCCTTCGTGCAGCTGGCGCCGAACTCGCCGGCGGCTCGCCTGCTTGGCATCGACGCCCTGAAGCCCGAGAAGTCTAAGAACTACAGCCTCGGCATCGTGGCGCACCCGATCCCGAAGATGACGGCCACGATCGACGTCTATCAGATCAATCTGAAGGACCGGATCTTCGGCTCCAGCTCGGTCTACGGCCTGCGTAACGGCGTCGTGGTCAACAGCAACGTCAACGCCGCGATCGCCGCCAACGGCAACGTGCTGGACAGCACGGTGGCCAGCACCGGCATCAACATCTTCTCGAACGGCCTGGACACCCGCACCCGCGGCCTGGACTTCGTGGTCTCGTACCCGACGGATCTGGGTGATCTCGGCCGCATCGACTGGACGCTGAGCGGCAACTTCAACAAGACCAAGATCACCAAGGTCAAGGCCGCCCCGGCCGCCCTGGCGACCACCAGCACCGCCTTCCCGAGCGGTCAGGTCCTGTTCGCCGGCAACGCCGCCTCGCTGCTGGAAAAGGCCGCGCCGAAGTACAAGATCGGCCTCAACGGCCTCTACAGCTTCGGCAAGATCACGCTGAGCCTGACCGAGACCTTCTACGGCAAGGCTTCGGCCCTGTCGGATCCCGGCACCGGCCCGCTGCTGAACACCGTGGCCAGCGCCGCGGCGATCACCGACGCCGAACTGTCCTACAAGTTCCCGAAGGGCGTCACCGCCGCGATCGGGGCCAACAACCTGTTCAACAAGTATCCGGACAAGTTCTCGGCCGCCTATCAGACCGCCTGTATCGCTTCGGGCGGCGGCTGCGTGACCCAGTACCCCTCGTTCTCGCCCTACGGCATCAACGGCGGCTACTACTACGGCCGTCTGACCTACGCTTTCTAAGCCAAGGTCACGGACTGAAATGCGAAGGGGCGGACCGCGAGGTCCGCCCCTTTTGCTTTGGGCGAGCGCCCCTAGAGCGCCTTGCCCATCCGGATCAGGGGCACGCGATAACCGGTCGAAGTCACCGCCTCGAACGGCTCGATGTCGTGATAGCCGCAGGCTCGGTACAGCGGCACGCCGCCCATGGTCGCGGCCATCTCGACGCGCGTGAACCCCTCGGACCGCGCGGCGGCCTCGCAGGCGTCCAGGATGATCCGGCCGACGCCTTTTCGGGTGTGATCGGGGTGCGTGTACATGGCCCGCACCCGCGCGGCGTCCGTCTTCGGATCCAGCAACGCCGCGTCGCGCCCGGCCGAGTGGTCGCCGCCGAACAGGGTGGCGCGCCGGCTCCAGCCGCCGCAGCCGGCGATGGCCTCTCCGTCTTCCACCACGAAATAGGTGGCGTCGGCGATCAACTGGGTGTCCAGCCCCATGATCTCGAACGAAGCCTTCACCCCCTCGGGCGGCAGGAACGCCCTCAGTAGCTCGCCGATCGCACGATCCATCAGGACCGACAGGACGGGCATGTCGTCGGGGCGCGCCAGGCGCAGGCGGAGGGCGGGGGCGGACGCGTTCATCAGGCTTCCATGACGGGATGGCTGGGCGGTGAAAAAACAAGGATTCGGCGAGTCCGCAGCGATCTTTCGACCTCGCCCACCGATCGCTCAAAGACGTCGCCAGGCGCCCAATGGTCAGGCGTCGGACAGGTCGGCCACGATCTTGACCGAAAGTGGATTGCGCGGCGAAGGTCCGAATTTCGAGATGTCCCCGTTCCGGCGCGGCGTCGCCGTCCGGGGCGGAGCCGGTCGTCCGATCGACGCCGGCCAACAACAACGGGCGGGGATGTTATGAGTGGATTGGACGCTGTAACGGCGGGTGGCGTACTCACACGTCGACGTTTCTTCGAAAGCCTGGCCGCTGTCGGCGGCATGTCGCTGGTCTTGTCGGGCATGGAAGCCCTGGGCTTCAGCCAAGCCTCGGCCACCGAGCTGCCGCCGGACCTGAGCGGCGGGGCCAAGAACACCAAGGTCGTCATCCTGGGCGCGGGCCTGGCGGGCATGACCGCCGCCTACGAACTCAGCAAGGCCGGCTATCAGGTGCAGGTGCTGGAGGCGCGGTCCTTCGCCGGCGGACGCTGCCAGACGGCGCGCAAGGGCTTCAAGCACACCGACCTGATCGGCAACACCCAGACCTGCGAGTTCGACGAGGGCCACTACATCAATCACGGCCCGTGGCGGATCCCGTATCACCACCGCTCGACCCTTCACTACACCAAGCTGTTCAGCGTGCCGCTGGAGAGCTTCGTCAACGACAACGACGCGTCGTACGTCTATTACGAGAAGGGCGCGGGCGCTCTGGCCGGCAAGCCGATCCGCAAGGGCGAGATCGCCGCCGACATTCGTGGCTACACCGCCGAACTGGTCGCCAAGGCCGCCAGCCAGGGCCAGTTGGACGCGCCCCTGTCGGGTCTCGACCGCGAGAAGTTCATCGCCTACGTCGTCAACGAAGGCCGCCTCACCAAGGACCTGGCCTATAACGGCACCGAGGGGCGCGGCTTCTCGATCCACCCCGGCGCGGGCGTCGATCCCGGTCCCGGCAAGGAGCTGCCGCCGTTCGCCTTCAAGGACGTGCTGGACAGCAACGCCTGGCGCGTCCTGAGCTCGGTCACCGGCTACGAGCAGCAGCGCACCATGCTGCAGCCGATCGGCGGCATGGACCAGATCGCCAAGGGCTTTGAAAAGCAGGTCGGCTCGATGATCCGCTACTCGACGGTCGTCGAGAAGATCAAGCAGTCGCCCAGCGGCGTGACGGTGTCGTTCAAGGGCGCCGACGGCAAGCCCGGCGAGGTCACCGCCGACTACTGCCTGTGCACCATCCCGCTCAGCGTGCTGAAGCAGATCGACGTCGACGCCTCGGCCCCGTTCAAGGCGGCGATGGAGGGCGTCGCCTACGCGCCGGTCAACAAGATCGGCCTGCAGATGAAGACGCGCTTCTGGGAAGAGAAGCACCACATCTACGGCGGCCACGTCTATACCGACACGCCCATCAACTCGATCACCCTGCCCTCCTACGGCTGGCAGGGTCAGAAGGGCGTGCTGCTGGGCTACTACATGTTCGGGGGCGAGGCCGCCCGGATCAGCGCCAAGAGCCCGGCCGACCGCGCGGCCTACGCCGTCGCCGCCGGCCAGAAGGTCTTCCCGGAATACGCCGAGAACTACGAGAGCGCCTTCTCGTTCTGCTGGCACCTGGCCGAGCACAATCTGGGCGGCTGGGCCGAGTGGGGCGAGGCGGGCCGCAAGGAGGCCTATCCGGTCCTCTGCCAGCCCGACGGCCGCCTCTATCTCGCCGGAGAGCACCTCAGCTACCTTGGCGGCTGGCAGGCCGGCGCCATCGAGTCGGCCTGGCAGCAGATCGCCAGGATCCACGCCCGCGTGCAGCAGGCCTGAGACAACCAGGATTCAGAGGAAACGAATGACTTTCGCCTATCGTCTCGCCGCCCTGACCCTCGCGGCGGGCCTCGCCGCTCCGGCGATCGCGCTCGCCGACGGCAAGTCGCTGTTCAACGACAACTGCTCGGCCTGCCACCAGGTCACCGGCAAGGGCGTCAAGGGCGCCTTCCCGGCCCTGGCCGGCTCGCCGCTCGTGCAGGGCGATCCGCAGCTGGTGACCACCACGGTGCTGAACGGCCGCGCCGGCATGCCGGCCTTCAAGGACGACCTTTCCGACGCCGACCTCTCGGCCATCCTGACCTATGTCCGCTCGTCCTGGGGCAACAAAGGCGCGGCCATCAAGCCCGCCGACGTCGCCAAGGCCCGCGTCGCCGCCAAGGCCGGGGCCAAGGCTCGCGGCCTCCAGGCCCACTAGTCTTTCGAACCACCCAAGGGAGAAGATCATGAAACGCCTCGTCGCCCTCGCCGCCGGTATCGCCGCCCTCGCTGGCGCCGCCTCGGCCACACAAGCTCAGGAGATCGTCCGCGGCGGCGATCCCAAGGCCGCCATCGCCAGCGTCGTCACCGTGCCGGCCGGCTACGACACCATCTATGTCAGCGGCATGACCCCGCCGGTGATCGACGAGAAGGCCACGGGCGTGGCCAAGTTCGGCGACACCAAGACCCAGACCCTGGGCGTGCTGGGGCGCATCGAAGCCGCGCTGAAGAGCCAGGGCGCGACCATGGCCGACGTCGTCATGATGCGCGTGTTGCTGGTCGGCGACCCGGCCAAGGAAGGCAAGATGGACTTCATGGGCATGATGGAAGGCTACAAGACCTACTTCGGCACGGCCGCCCAGCCGAACAAGCCGTCGCGCATCACCAGCCAGGTCACCTCGCTGGTCGCTGACGGCATGCTGGTCGAGATCGAGGTCCAGGCCGCCAAGAAGAAGTAAGGCCTTACGGCGTAAGGGATTTCATCGCTTCGCGAAATTATTTTCGTGACAACGTTGTCAGACCGATTTCAAACGGCTATATGGAATTCAGCCCTTTCGGGCGTTTCCTCCCAATGACTCGGCCGCCTTCTTCTCCTGGAAGGCGGCCGTTCTTTTGTCTGGAGGTCAGGCGGTGAAGATCCGCCCCTCCCGCATCTCGACCGGCCACGGCGTCAGCCGCGCGCCCGCGCAGGGCCCGCCGACGCAGGCCCCCTCCTCCACCGTGAACACCGCGCCGTGCCATGAGCAGGCGATCATGCCACCATCCGGGGTCAGGTATTGATCCAGTTGCTGGGCCAACGGCAGGCCCTGGTGCGGGCAGCGGTCGACATAGCCGAACACCGCCTCACCCCGCCGCACCACGAAGCCGTGGAAGCGCGCACCGCCGATCTGGAGGACGTAGTTTCGGGCCGCGCCATCGGCGATCAGGTCGATGGGACCGAGATTGACCTCGGCCGGCGTCGACCAGACCCGCCCCGAGGAGATCGCGGCGGCGGCCTCGTCGCTCAAACCCGCTCGACCGTCTGTTCGATGGCGCCGAAGATCGAGTGGCCCTTGGCGTCCTTCATCTCGATGCGGATCGTATCGTCGCCCAGCAGGAACGGTGTCCTGGCCGCGCCGTGCAGGATGGTCTCGACCGTGCGCAGTTCGGCCAGGCACGAATAGCCGACGCCGCCCTCGCTGATCGGCTTGCCGGGGCCGCCGTCGGCGCCGCGATTGCTGACCGTGCCCGAGCCGACGATGGTGCCGGCGCTCAAGGACCGAGTTTTGGCCGCGTGTGCGACCAGGGTCCCGAAGTCGAAGGTCATGTCGACGCCGGCGTCGGCGCGGCCGAAGTCCTTGCCGTCCAGCTCGACCAGCAGGGCGCCGTGCAGCTTGCCGTCCTTCCAGGCGTCGCCCAGGGCGTCGAGCGACACCGCCACCGGCGAGAAGGCGCTGGCGGGCTTGGACTGGACGAAGCCGAAGCCCTTGGCCAGTTCGCCCGGGATCAGGTTGCGCAAGCTGACGTCGTTGCAGAGCATGACCAGGCGGATAGCGGCCAGAGCCTCCTCGCGGCTGGCGCCCAGGGGCACATCGTCAACGATCACCGCGACCTCGCCCTCCAGGTCGCAGCCCCAGGCGGCGTCGGCCAGCGGGATCGGATCACGCGGGGCCAGGAAGCCGTCCGACGCGCCCTGGTACATCAGCGGGTCGGTCCAGAAGCTCTCGGGCATCTCGGCGCCGCGCGCCTGGCGCACCAGCTGCACGTGGTTGACGTAGGCCGAGCCGTCGACCCACTGGAAGGCGCGTGGGAGCGGGCTCAGGGCGTCGTGCTCGTGGAAGCGCTCGCGCGGCACCGCGCCGTGCTCGAGGCTCTCGGCCAAGCCCGCCAGCATCGGCCCACAGCGCTGCCAGTCATCCAACGCGGCCTGCAAGGTGGGCGCGATCGTCCCGGCGTCGGTGAACCAGGCCAGGTCGTTGGAGACCACCACCAGCCGGCCGTCGCGGCCGCCCTTGAGAGACGCGAGCTTCATCGGCGCTTCCTTTTTCCCAGTTCCAGGCTTGTTTCGTTCACTTAGGGCAGACGCGCCTTGGGGAAGCCCGTCCAGCAGGCGTCATAGTCACCCTGAAGCGCGGAAGTCTCCAGAGCGAACTTGGTCGGCCGGATCACCCAGCGGCTTTCGAACATGAAGGCCATGGTTCCGTCGATCTTGTGGGGCCCCAGCTCGGCCTCCGTCGCCTTATGGTGGCTGGCGACGTCGGGGCCGTGGTCGCTCATGCAGTTGTGCAAGCTGGCGCCGCCGGGCACGAAGCCGCCTTCCTTGGCGTCGTAGGCGCCGTGGATCAGGCCCATGAACTCGCTCATCACGTTGCGGTGGAACCACGGCGGGCGAAACGTGTGCTCGGCCACCATCCAGCGCGGCGGGAAGATCACGAAGTCGCAGTTGGCCGTGCCCGGCGTGTCGCTGGGCGAGGTCAAGACCGTGAAGATAGACGGATCGGGGTGGTCGAAGCTGACCGTGTTGATCGTGTTGAACCGCGAGAGGTCGTAGCGGCAGGGCGCGAGATTGCCGTGCCAGGCGACCACGTCCAGCGGGCTGTGGTCCCACTCGGCGGCCCAAAGCGATCCCTGGAACTTCTGGATCACCAGGGTCGGTTCATCCACGTCCTCGAACGTCGCCACGGGGGTCTCGAAGTCGCGCGGATTGGCCAGGCCGTTGGAGCCGATCGGTCCCAGCTCCGGCAGGCGGAAGGCCGCGCCGTAGTTCTCGCACACATAGCCGCGCGAGGGGCCGTCGATCTCGACCCGGAAGCGAACCCCGCGCGGGATGACCGCGATGTGGCCGGGGCCGGCCTTCAGCACGCCCAGCTCGGTGACCAGGGTCAGCACGCCCTGCTGCGGGACGATCAGGAGCTCGCCGTCAGCGTCGTAGAACACGCGATTCTTCATCGAGGCGTTGGCCAGATAGACGTGCACGCCGATGCCCGACAGCATCGACGCTTCGGCGTTGCCCGCCAGGGTGACGAGGCCGTCGACGAAGTCGGTCGTGGCGGCGGGGATGTCCAGCGGATCCCAGCGCAGGCGGTTGGGCGTCACCGGTCCCTCGAACCGCGAGATCAGGGAGGGCTGGGCGTAGGGTCGGTAGGGTCCGTGCCCGGCGCTGGGCCGCAGGCGGTAGAGCCAGCTTCTGCGGTTCTCGTGACGCGGGGCGGTGAAGGCCGTTCCCGACAGCTGCTCGGCATAGAGCCCGAACGGAACCCGCTGCGGCGAGTTCTGGCCCACCGGCAGGGCGCCGGGGACGGCCTCGGTGGCGAAGTGGGCGAGGAAGCCAGCCTGGTATTTGAGAGCGTCGGTGTTGGTCAATTGCGTCCTCCCCCACCCCGCTCTTCCCGGCGAAAGCCGGGACCCAGGTTCAGCCTGGACGGTTGGTGGGTTTCACCTGGACCCCGGCTTTCGCCGGGGAGAGCGTGATAGTGGGACGGAGCACGAACGCCGTCCATCGACTTGGCGCCCCGGCCTCAGACCGTGATCACGCCCCGCCGGATCTGGTCCAGCTCGATGCTCTCGAACAGGGCCTGGAAGTTGCCGTTGCCGAAACCTTCGTTGCCCTTGCGCTGGATGATCTCGAAGAAGATCGGACCGAACAGGTTCTCGGTGAAGATCTGCAGCAGCAGGCCTTCCTCGCCGACATTGCCGTCGATCAGGATGCGGTTCTTGCGCAGGCGCTCGAGGTCCTCCCCGTGGCCGGGCACGCGCTTGTCGACTAGTTCGTAGTAGGTCTCGATCGTGTCCTGCAGCTTCACGCCCCGGGCGCGCAGCTTCTCGACGGTCTCGTAGATGTTCTCCGTCGTCAGGGCCAAATGCTGGATGCCCTCGCCATTGTACTGGCGGATGAACTCCTCGATCTGGCTCTTGTCGTCCTGGCTCTCGTTCAGCGGGATGCGGATGGCCTTGTCCGGCGCGATCATCGCCTGACTGAACAGGCCGGTCGCCTGGCCCTTGATGTCGAAGTACTTCTGCTCCTCGAAGCCGAAGACCTGATTGTAGAAGGTCGACCACGTGCGCATCTGGCCGCGCTTCACGTTGTGGGTCAGGTGGTCCAGCAGGTCGAGGCCGACATTGTTCTTGGCCTCGGCCAGGGCCGCACCCGGAACCTGCTCCCAGCTGTCATAGATCGTGCCGGCGTCGCCGTAGCGGTCGACGAGATAGAGCAGAGAACCGCCGATGCCTTCCAGCACCTTGGCGCCCTCGCCCAGTAATGAACGCGAGGCGTCGGCCGCCTTGGCGCCGCGCTTGAGAGCCTCGGCGAAGGCGGCCTCGGCGTCCTCGACGCGGAAAGCCATGCCGTTGGCGGACGGCCCATGGTCTTCGCGGAAATCGGCGACCTGACCGGCCGTCTCCTCGTTGACGATCAGGTTGATGCGACCCTGCTTGTAGCGGGTCGCGGCCTTGGTCGGGTGCTTGCTGGCCGGCGTGAAGCCCAGTTGCTCGATCAGGGCCTTCATCGCCGCGGGATCGGGGCTGGTGAACTCGACGAACTCGAAGCCGTCGAGGCCCAATGGGTTCTGTTCCGTCACGAGAGTCATGCGGGTTCTCCCTGCAGGCAGGCGTCGAGCGCCCGCGCGAACGTGTCGATGTTGGTAACGGTCAGACCGGCCAGATTGATGCGGCCCGAGCCCGCCATGTAGATCCCATGGTCTTCGCGCAGCTTGGCGACCTCTCCCGGCGACAGCGGCAGCAGGGCGAACAGGCCATGCTGCCCGGCCAGCGGCGCCAGGGCCGGAACCGCCTTGGCCAGGCGCTGGCGCAGGTCGGCCACACGGACGCGCATGGCCTCCAGTTCCGCCCGCCAGAGCGCGGTCAGGGCCTCGGATTCCAGGATGACGCGGACGACGGCCGCGCCGTGGTCCGGCGGCATCGACCAATTGGTGCGCGCTAGGGCCCGGATATTGCTGGCGGCCAGGTCCAGGGTCTCGGCGTCGCGCGACAGGGTGTAGAGCGCGCCCACCCGCTCGCGATAGAGGCCGAAGTTCTTGTCGCAGGAATAGGCCAGCAGGCCGTCATCGGCCGCCGCCAGCACGAGGCGCATGCCCGCCGCGTCGTCCTCGAGCCCAAGGCCCAGCCCCTGATAGGCCAGGTCGATCACCGGTACGAGGCCCTTGCGCGTCACCAGCTCGGCGATCGCGGCCCATTGCTCCAGGCTGTAGTCGGCGCCCGACGGGTTGTGGCAGCAGCCGTGCAGCAAGACCGCGTCGCCGACTCGCGCCGTCTCCAGCGTCGCCATCATCTCGTCGAAGCCCAGGCGCTGGGCGCGCTGGTCGTAGTGGCGGAAGGTGACGGTCTCAATGCCCTGTTGGTCCAGGATCTGAGTGTGGTTGGGCCAGGTCGGCGCGCCGACGAACATGCGGATGTCGGGCTTGGCGGCCTTGAGCAACTCGCAGGCCAGTCGGATCGCGCCGGTGCCGCCCGGCGTCTGCACGCCGAACACCTCGTGGTCGACCGCGTCGCCGAAGATGATCGGCTTCAAGAGGTCCAGGAAGCCGATGTCGCCTTCCGGACCCAGATAGGCCTTGGTCGACTGGCCGGTCAGCAGCGTCTGCTCGGCCGCCTTGACGCATTCCAGCACCGGCGTCGCACCGTCGTCGTCGCGGAACACGCCGACGCCCAGGTCGATCTTCCCGGGCCGAGGATCACGGCGATAGGCGCCGATCAGCGACAGCAGGGAATCCGGAGCCTGGGGCGCCAGGCCGGCGAATACGGAGGGTGGGGTCATGGCGCTTTCCGGAAACTCGACGGAAGGCAGCCTATCGCGGATCCTAAGTCAGAACGTGGCGATGATGGCCGATCGGGACGGCATGTCGGTCATATCATGCCAATGATACGGATCAATTCCGGCGATATGTGATCAGTCCAGATAGTCCAGCGGCAGGGCCGTGGAATCCTTGACCGTCTCCAGCACGAAAGACGAGCGCACGTCCTTGACCGCCGGCATCTTCAGCAGCCGCTTCATGGTGAAATCCGCATAGGCGTCGAGGCTGGGCACCACCACCCGCAGCAGATAGTCGTAGCCACCGGTCATGACGTAGCAGCCGACCACCTCGGGCTCGCGGATCACGGCCTGCTTGAACGCTTCGGCCGCCGCCTCGGTATGCCGGTCGACCTGGACCTCGACATAGGCCAGCACGTCTAGCCTGGCCTTGCGCCGGTCCAGCAGGGCGACATAGCCGCTGATCAGGCCGGCCGCCTCCAGCTGCTTGACCCGCCGCAGGCACGGGCTGGGCGACAGGCCCACGCGTTCGGCCAAGTCGACGTTCGAGATCTTGCCGTCCTCCTGCAGGATCTGGAGGATCTTCCGATCGGCGCGGGTGAGCTTCATCGTGACCGGTTTTGGCTAAGGATTGGCAGGAAATGACGGCATAGCGCGTTTCGCGGTTCGAGAGGAGACGAGCCTTGCGCACGGCGCCGCTTGACGCTCTACCATGGGACGAGACGCGCAACGCCAGGATCCAGAATGCCCGAAAGCCCCTTCGCCTCGCCCAAGTCGCTGAAGACGCCGTTCCAGCAGCAGGGCCGGAAAGTCCTGATCGGAACGACCGTCGTGCTGCTGCTCCTCCTGGGCTCGTGCGGCGTGCTCTCGCACAGCACGACGGTCGAGCCGGGCAATGTCGGGGTGAAGATCCGCACCCTGGGCGCCTCGGCCGGCGTCGCGCCCGAGCCCCTGCCCGCCCGCTGGTACTTCCGGGGCGTCGGCGAGCGGATCATCCAATATCCGGTGATCCAGCGCACCTACAGCTACACCCGCGAGAAGGACGAGCGCGGCAACGAGAACGAGGAAATCACCTTCTCGGACAACACCGGCCTGCCGATGACGGCCGACATCTCGGTGACTCTGCAGGTCAATCCGGCCTCGGCCCCGAACCTCTATCAGACCTACCGCCTGTCGTTCGACCAACTGCTGGATGGGCCGATCCGCAACGACGTCCGATCGGCCGTCGCCGCCGAGGCCGAGAAGGTCGGGGTCGAGACCCTGTACAGCGGCGGTCGCCAGCAGGTGATCCAGCGCGCCTATGCACGGGTGTCGAACAAGTGGGCCCGCCATGGCGTGACGGTCTCTCAGCTCGACTGGATCGGCTCGATCCGCTACCCGGCGGCGATCATCCAGCAGATGCAGGCCAAGACCCAGCTGGAGCAGGAAGCCCTGGCCGCCAAGGCCCTGGAGGCCAAGGAAACCGCCCTGGCCAACGCCGCCATCGCCAAGGCCCGTGGCGAGGCCGAGTCCATCCGCATCAAGGGCGAGGCCCTGCGGGCCAATCCCCAGGTCCTGCAGCAGCTGGCCATCGAGAAGTGGAACGGCGAACTGCCCAAGGTCACCGGCGGCTCGACGCCGTTCGTGAAGATCGACTAGAGGCGTCGGTCGCTACCTGGCGGACTTGTACGTGGCGGAGGACTCCTTGAGCGTGGACAAAGCGGAGCAGACGACGGTCTTCGCGCACCCGGCGGCGCGCGCCTGCGTCGAAGCCGTGAAGGCCCACGCCGTCGTCATCTGGAGCTTCCTGGCGAGCCGCTTGATGCTGCTGGCGATCGGCTTGCTGACCCAGATCCATATCCGTCCGTTCACCACCGTCGGCAACACGTTGCGCCTCAGCCAGGAGCAGGCCCTGAACATCTGGGGCGCGGCGGACACCGGTTGGTACCTGGACATCGTCCTGAACGGATACCAGCGCGCCCCCGGCGCGGACGGCCAGGCCAACTGGGCGTTTTTCCCGGCTCTGCCGACCCTGGCCGCGTGGCTGGTCCAGGCGACGGGCCTGACGCCGCTGCAGGCCATGCTGGCGATCTCGAACGTCAGCTTCTTCATCGCCCTGATCCTGACCCACCGCCTGGCGCGGGCCGAGTTCGACAGGAAGACCGCCGACCTCTGCGTCGTGCTGCTTTGCGTGGCGCCGGGCAGCTACATCTTCTCGTCGGCCTATACCGAGGCCCTGTTCCTGGTCTGCGTGACCGGCGGCCTGCTGCTGCTGCGCAGCCGCAGGTGGCTGCTGGTCGGCCTGGCCGCGGCGGCCGCCACCCTGACGCGGAACCTGGGCGTGGGCCTGCTGCTGCCTTACGGCCTGACGGCCCTGGAGCGCCTGATCAGCGGCTTCGGGACGAAATCGGAAGCGCGGCCGAGCCTGGCCGAACTTCTGCGCATCGGTCTGGGCGGCCTTGCCCCCATCGCCGCGCTGGTAGGCTTCATGGCCTATCTGCACGCCAGAACCGGCGACGCCCTGGCCTTCTTCCATGTCCAGAGCGCCTGGAGCCGCAGCCTGGACGCCCCGTTCGCGGGCCTGCTGCGGGGTCTGGCGAAACCCGCGAGCATCCTTGACGGCGATCTCGTGAGTTTCACCGTCGCTTGGCTGGCGATCGGCCTGCTGATCGTACTGGCGACCATGCGCCGCTGGACGCTGCTGTCGCTGGCCCTGTTCTTGACCCTGGTCCCGCTGGCGACCGGCCTGACGTCGTTCGCCCGCTATGCGCTCGTCATCCTGCCCTTATGGATGGCGCTGGCCAAAGTCCTGGCCGACAGGCCTCGCGCGGCGATGATCTGTGTGCCAGTCCTGGCCATGTTGAACGGCTTCATGATGGTACCCTGGACGCTGGGCCTGGGGTTCGCCTCGTGAGCCCGCGCGACATCGCGACCGCCACGCTGGCCGGCCTCGCAGCCCTGGTGTCCTTGACCCTACTGGTCCAGCTCGCTCACCGCGCCAATGTCGCCGCCGATACCGTCACGGCCGTCCGCCGCGATGGCCGCGAGATTGACGTGCTGCTGGACCGCGCCGCCAATGCGGGCGTGCTGGGCGCAGGCTGGGATCGTCCGGTCCTGAATCAGGGCGCGCGTTCGATCGCTCAGACGGCCTATCTCGCCCTCCCCACCTCCACGGCCGCCGGCGATGTGGAACTGACCCTGGTCGTCGCCGGGGAAACGCCCCCTGCGCATGATCGCCGCGTGGCGGTGGCCGTCGGTTCCGTCCCTATCGGGACCTTCAGACCCAGGGCGGGCGCCGAGGAAACCATCCGCCTCCGTGTTCCCGCCGCAGCGCGGAGCCAGAGCTATCAGATCATCGTCGCGTTCGACCTGACAGGCGGCCACGCCGGCCCCACGCCGCCGCCACTTCGAGTACTGAAGGCCAGGACGCGCGTCGCGCCTCCGGTCTGAGGCCCGCCCTCAGCGAGCGGCGCGTGGCGACATCACTTCGTCGCCTCCGTATCCGCCCCCAACCAGGCCTTGCGGAAAGCCAGTTGGGCGTCGGTCGGCTTCAGGTCGGCCTTTTCGAAGCGGACAACCTCCAGGGTCGGATCGGCGGTGATCTTCAGCGACGCCTCGCGGGTCTGGCCGCGCTGGACGAACTTCACCGTCGTGGCCTCGTCGGGTTTGAGGCGGTCCAGGGCGTCGGTCCAGTCGGCCTCATTGGCGAATTCGAAGCGGCCGATCGAGATGATCCGGTCGCCGACCTCGACGCCGGCCGCGTAGAGCGGGCTGTTGGGCGCCGGCGGCTGGTCCAGGATCAGTTCGGCGCCGTTCACCTTCACGCGGGCTGCGCCCAGCCAGGCCTTCTTGGGCGACTTCTGGCGCAGCTTCAGCCCGGCCCGCTCCAGCAACGGACCGAAGTCCGGCAGCGCCGAGCCCTCGATGCTGGCCTTGAAGAAGCCGTCGGCGAAGGCGGCGTCGCCGGTCGTCTTGGCCAGGGCCGCGCGCGCGTCGGCGGGCTTGTAGGGCTTCTCGGGCGCCCCGTGCGCGCGCCACATCTGACGCATGAAGTCGTCCAGGCTCAGCGGCTTGTCACGCCCGCGCAGCTGCAGGTCCAGCGCCAGACCGATGATCGCGCCGTACGGATAGTACGAGGTGAAGATGTTCGGATTGGTCGGATCCAGGGCCGCCGCGGCGTCGACGAACGGGGCGCGCAGGCTCATCTCCTGCGGCGATCCGTATTGGCGGCCCGGACCGTTGACGACGCCGTTCAATGTGCCCGACAGGCCGGTCAGGAACTCGTCCACCGTCGACTGGCCCGCGCGGCGGATCAGCAGGGGGCCGTAGTATTGGGTGAAGCCCTCGGCCAGCCACAGCGACGGAGTCGGGTTGGCCTTGGTGAAGTCGAACGGCTCCAGTTCGGCCGGGCGGATGCGCTCGACGTTCCAGGCGTGGAAGAACTCGTGGCTGGCCGTGTTCAACTGCACGAAATTGGCCCGGAACAGCGAGCGCGGCTGGCTGATGAAGGTCGAGTTGCGGTGCTCCATGCCGTCGCCGGTGATCTGCGGCATGTAGTCGGCGATGAACGTGTATTCGCCGTGGTCAAATTTTGGCAGCTCGCCGAACACCTTGATGTGCTCGGGCACGATCGCCTTCAGTTTCGCCGCGAACTTGTCGGCGTCCTCGTCCGTGCCGGGGTTATGCAGGGCCAGGCGAAATGTGTATGCGCGGCCGTTGTCGGTGACCTGCCACTCGCGCACGGTGAAGGCGCTGATCTCGGTCGGGCTGTCCATGAAGTACTGCAGGTTCGGCGCCCAGTAGGTGTGGGCCTCGCCTTTGGCGGGCGGCAGTTGGGTAGCGATCCGCCAGTTGGGATCGGCCGGCTTGAACGCCACCCGGATCGGCTTGTCGTCATAGCCGGCGGCCCACAGGAAGGTCGCGGGCATGTTCAGGTGGGCGTGAGTGGCGTCGACCTGCGAATAGGTGCCGTCGCCCCGGTCGGCATAGAGGGTATAGGTCACCTTCACCGTGCCGTCGTGGCCGCTGACCGTCCAGCCGTAGGGATCGGTCCGCTCGACCTTCAGCGGCTTGCCCGCGCCGTCGACGGCGCTGACCCGATAGACGTTCTTGGCGAATTCGTGGATCGCGTAGCGGCCGGGCGACGAGCGCGACATGTTCAGCCGCAGCGGGCCCTTGGGCGCGTTGCGATAGGTCGCGACGACCTGGGCCTCGTGGTGGGCGGCGTTGTCGAACGAGACCTCGTACTGGACCGGGGCGGGCTTGCCGGGATCCTGGGTCGGCGGGGCGGCCATTGCCGTGGTCGCGAACAAGGCCAAGCCCGCCAGACCATACAGAGACTTCCGCATCAACACTCCCCCGAGAAACCCGAACGAAGCGCGCCCCGGCGCGATCGAAGGCGGCACTCTGGCCAAGCGGGCGGGAGTCGCCAACGAAAAACGCCCCGGAGTTTCCTCCGGGGCGCTTCAATCACTTGGATCTCTTGGGCGGCCCCTTGCCGGGGTCGCCCTTTCAGTTGGCCAGGCGGCGCAGGAACGACGGGATTTCCAGGTCCTCGCCGTCGTCGGTCTGCGGCGTCTCGATCGGCTGCAGTTGCGGACGCACGCTCTGGGTCGAGCGGGCCTGCGGCTGCGGGGCCGACGACTGCTGCTCGTAGCGCTGACGGCCACCGCCGAACATCGAGAAGAAGCCACCGCCCTGCTTCTGGGGCCGACGCTCTTCGTAATAGTTGTTCTCGGGGAACAGGGGCTCTTCCGAGACCGCACCGTCATCGACCAGCGGGTCGACGATGCGGGTCACCTGCCGGGCGGCCGGTTGGGCGATACGCGGTTCTTCAGCGACGGCCGGCTCGTCGTAGTAGAGCTCGGCTTCCGGCTCCGGCTGGGGCGCGGACATGACGATCTCGGGCTCCGGCGCCGGCTCGGGAGCCGGGGCGAAGGCCGACGAGAACGCCGAAGAGGGACGCTCGGCCGGACGCGCGGCTTCGTAGCGGGCGGTCGGACGGGCCGGTTCCGGCTGCGGGGCCGGAGCGCGCGCGGTGTCGGCGATCAGCGGCTGGGTCGTGGTGTTGCGGGTGACCGGCTTGGGCTCGATCTGGGCGATCGAGGCGCCGTCCATGCCGGTGGCGACCACCGACACGCGGATCACGCCTTCCAGCGACGGATCGAAGGCCGCGCCGAAGATGATGTTGGCTTCCGGATCGACCTGGTCCGAGATGGCGTTGGCGGCCTCGTCGACTTCCAGCAGGGTCATGTCCATGCCGCCGGTCACGTTGACCAGCACGGCCTTGGCGCCCTTCAGCGAGACTTCGTCCAGCAGCGGGTTGGCGATGGCGTTCTGGGCGGCCATCAGGGCGCGGTCTTCGCCAGCGCCTTCGCCGGTGCCCATCATCGCCTTGCCCATCTCGGTCATGACCGTGCGGACGTCGGCGAAGTCGAGGTTGATCAGGCCCGGCAGGACCATCAGGTCGGTGATCGAACGGACGCCCGAGTGCAGGACCTGGTCGGCCATGCCGAACGCTTCGGCGAAGGTCGTGCGTTCGTTGGCGACGCGGAACAGGTTCTGGTTCGGAATGACGATCAGGGTGTCGACGTAGCGCTGCAGTTCCTGAATGCCGCTATCGGCGAGGCGCATGCGGTGACGGCCTTCGAAGTGGAAGGGCTTGGTCACGACGCCGACGGTCAGGATGCCGCGCTCGCGGGCGCACTTGGCAATGATCGGGGCCGCGCCGGTGCCGGTGCCGCCGCCCATGCCGGCGGTGATGAAGACCATGTGCGCGCCGTCGAGGTGCTCGCCGATCTCCGGGAAGGACTCTTCAGCCGCGCTCATGCCCACTTCCGGGTGCGCGCCGGCGCCCAGGCCCTGCGTGATCTGCACGCCGAGCTGGATGCGACGATCCGTTTTCGCGAACTGGAGTTGCTGCGCGTCGGTGTTGGCCACCACGAACTCAACACCCTCGAGGCCAGCCTCGATCATGTTGTTCACGGCGTTGCCGCCAGCGCCGCCGACACCGAACACCACGATACGCGGCTTCAGCTCGGTCGTACGCGGCGCGGAAAGAGAAATAGCCATGGGACCCTCGCGTCCTTACGCCGAAATCGTCAAACTAGACCTCGGCGACACCCAATCGCCGGGGATGCCTCGACGATCGTGTTAACAGAACAACCACCATCGTTAATCGGCAGTTAACTGCATAATCTGAGTCGTGGTCCGGTCGAGCGCGGCCGTGGGATAAATTGTGGTCTATCAACAGAAACTCCAGGCGAACCAAGGGCTCTGGCGCTATCCACAGGCGCGTGCGACCGAACGACGCTAACCTCGAATTCTGACGAATATCGGCTGTTTCGAGCAGCAAAAAGGCCCGGCGAGAAGCTCGGCCGGGCC
Organism: Caulobacter segnis; assembly: GCF_019931575.1. Lineage (NCBI taxonomy): Bacteria > Pseudomonadati > Pseudomonadota > Alphaproteobacteria > Caulobacterales > Caulobacteraceae > Caulobacter > Caulobacter segnis. Next base: position 3,619,220 of record NZ_CP082923.1, read on the forward strand.
TTCAAGGTTAAACAGTAGAGTTAATCACGCTTAAGTCTTGGAGCGTTGGTTAACCCGAAAACCGGTCCCCACTTTTCGGACCAACGCTTAAGTCTGGGAGCTTGGCCGAACGCCCAAGCTAGAGGTTGTCGCGCAGCCATGCGGCCGCCTTGGCCATCGGGCTGGCGTTGGGATCGAGCGGACGCTTGCGGACCGGGCCGCCGGCCAGGGCTTTCGACGAGACGGCCTCGCGCGGGCCGAAGGCCGTGCGGTGAAGGGTGCCGGCGGCGGCGCAGAAGGCCGGGCCCGAGGCGGCGTCGGCCAGGTGCGGCACCCGGCGCGGACGCCCCAGGCGGACCGGACGATCGAAGACACGCACGGCCACTTCGCGCACGCCGGCCAGCTGGCTGGCGCCGCCCGTCAGGACGATGCCCGCGCCCGGCTCGACCGGCGCGCCCGAGGCCCGCAGGCGCTCGCGCAGCAGTTCCAGGGTCTCCTCGACGCGCGGCTGGATGATGCCCTTGAGCAAGGACCGGGGCGCGATCACCGGACCCGCGCCCGGATCGTCGCCGCGGGGCGGCGCCTCGATCATCTCGCGGTCCTCGTTGGCCGAGGCGATGGCGCTGCCGTGCAGGGTCTTGATGCGCTCGGCGCCGACCACCGAGGTCTGCAGGCCGCGCGCGATGTCCTGCGTCACGTGACCGCCGCCGACCGACAGGCTGTCGACGTGACACAGGGCGCCGTTGTTGAACACGGCCACCGAGGTCGAGCCGCCGCCCATGTCGATGCAGACCGCGCCGAGATCCATCTCGTCCTCTTCCAGGGCCGCGAGGGCCGAGGCGAAGGGGGCGGCGACGATGCCCTCGAACGATAGGTGAGCGCGTTCGACGCAGTGGGCCAGGGTGTGGAAGATGTTCTCGTTGACCGAGACCACCAGCAGCTCCAGGCCCAGCGAGCGGCCGAACATGGCGCGCGGATCACGGATGCCGCGCTGGCCGTCGACCGACCAGGCGATCGGCAGCAGATGGATCGGCTTGCGGCCCGGAATGCGGACCTGGGCCAGGGCCGAAGCGATGGCGCGCGACAGGTCGCCGTCGCCGATCGGGCGCGCGCCCAGCGAGACCTGAGTATGGACGCGGTTGCTGGCCAGCTGGCCGCCGGCCGTGCAGACGCTGACGCCCTGGACGTTGACGCCGGCCACGGTCTCGGCGCGCTCGACGGCCTGGGCGATAGCCTGGGCCGCTTCGTCCAGGTTGACGATCGCCCCGCCGCGCACGCCGCGCGACTGGACATAGCCCACGCCGGCCGTCGTCAGGGTGCGGTTGTCCCGGTGCACGCCGTCGGGCTTCATGATGAAGCAAGTCACCTTGGACGCGCCCAGGTCGACGGCCGCGATGGCGGGCTGGCGCACGAGCGTGGCCTTCAGGCCCTCGCGAGCTTGCTTCCGTTCCTCCATTCGCGACATCGCTATCGTCACCTCATCACGTCCATTACGCCCCGCCAGCGGCCGGCTGCCCAGGCAGCGCCGCGTCGCGAGGTCTGACAGCCACCATTTCGGGGTCGCGCAGATCGATCCGCGCAAAACCCATGTCGAGGATTCGCTGCCGTTGGTCGAGCTGATCCAATTGAATCAGCGCGGATTCTTCGTCAATGGCCGGCAGCTGAATCAGCGAGCCGTCCTTCAGTCTCAAGTCCCAGCGGCGATCGTCGACCCGCACCAGCGCTTCCAGACGGTCGCGCAGACGCGGACGCGAGGCCACGGCCGGCAGGATCAGGCCCGCGGCCTGGTCCGCCCCCTGCCCCACCACCAGCGGAAGCTGGGGGAAACGGGCCGGGTCGGCCTCGCTGATCACCCGGCCTTCGCCGTCGATCACCTTCATGCGGCCCTGGTTCTGCCAGACCGCCAGCGCCGGCCGCTCTTCCACCGCGATCAGCACGGTGTCGGGCAGCATGCGCACCACCTTGGCGTCCTTCACCCAACCCACGCCCTGCACCTTCGCGCGGACGTCGTTCAGGTCCATGCCCAGGGTGGGCTGGTCCAGATACAGGCCCGAGGCCTTCAGGATGTCGGCCTGGGCGGTCGAGGACGCGCCCCGGATGTGAACCGTCTTCAGCTTGAAGCCGGCCGAGGCGAAGCTGTTGTCGACGCCATGGACCATGGACATGCCGATGCGCTCGGCCCGATGGCCGGTCGCCAGCATCACCACGAGACCGAGCCCCAGGGCCGCGCCCGCCACGGTCAGGGCGACGGCGGGCGACAGGCCCACGCCCTTGGCGGCGTGCAGCTTCGCGGCCGGACGCGCCCCCCGCGGCGCCGGCCTTCCCTTGCTCGGACTTGCGGGCGCTTCGGCCCGGGGTCGCCTAGGCTTAGGCGGTCCCCCCCGCGTTACGGCGGGCATGAACGTCCTCCACGATCCACAAAACTAACTGGTCAAACGGGATCCCGACATGGGCGGCCTGCTCGGGTGCGAGCGAGGTCGGCGTCATGCCGGGCTGCGTGTTGACCTCTAGAAGGACCAGAATGTCGTTAATGTCGTCATAACGGAGATCGGATCGGGTCACACCTTGGCAACCAAGAGCGGAGTGCGCCAACTCGGCCATCCGCATGGCGCGATCCCTTACGCTATCAGGGATTGGGGCCGGTAGGACGTGGATCGAACCGCCCTCGGAGTACTTGGCCTCGTAATCATAGAAACCTGTGGATGCACGAATATCGGTTACCGCCAGGGCCCTGGGACCATTTGGCTCACCCATCACCGCGACGGCCAGTTCCAGCCCCCGGATGTACGGTTCGACCATCACATCCTCGCCGAAAGTCCAGGCTGGAGAGGCCAATTCCTCGGGCGGACGGTTGGCGCCTTCCTTGACGATGAACACGCCGACCGAGGATCCCTCGGCGTTGGGCTTCACGACATAGGGGGGCTGCAGCACATGGTCGCGCGCGACATCGTGTCGATTGTAGAGGCCGCCGCCCGGAACGATCACGCCGGCGGCCGCGAGCACGGCCTTGGCCTTGGCCTTGTCCATGGCGAGCGCGGAGGCCAGCACGCCCGAATGCGTATACGGCAGCTTCAGGGTTTCCAGCACGCCCTGGACGCAGCCGTCCTCGCCCCATTCACCGTGCAGGGCGTTGAACACCAGGTCCGGCTTGGTCGCCGTCAGGACCTGGGCGATGTCCTTGCCCGGATCGATCCGCGAGACCTTGGCCCCCAGCCGCTCCAGGGCGTCGGCGCAGGCGCCGCCCGAGACCAGGCTGACCTCGCGTTCCGACGAAGGGCCGCCGAGCAGGACGGCGATATGGCGGCCGGCCAAGGGGGCGTTCTGGGGGTGGTCGGTCATGGAGCGCGGACTCTTGGAGGGGCGAATTGTCAGCCACTCCTAGTCAGCGTCGAGGACCCTGCCAACTCTCCAATCACCAAACAAAGCGTGTCATCCCGGCCGCAGCGAAGCGGAGAGCCGGGACCCAGGGGCCGCCACATTGCGCTTGGCCCCAGGGTCCCGGATCGCGCAAGCGCGTCCGGGATGACATGGTGTTTTGAAGGTTAGTGCCCAGCCGCCGGCGCCGCGGCCTTCAGCGCGCGGAAGTCGATGTCGCTATCGGCCACCAGGTAGATGAAGCTGGCCCAGGCGGCGACGTTCTGCGCCAGTTCGTCCGGGCGCACCTTGTTCAGGGTGTCGTCGGCGGTGTGGTGGTAGTCGAAGTAGCGCGACGCGTCCTGGTCCAGCTCGACCGACGGCACGCCGGCTTCCTCCAGGCCCTCGATGTCCGCGCCGCCGTGGGTGGCCGGCGCACGGCTGACATAGATCTTCAGCGGCGCCAGCACGTTGGCGGCTGTGGTGGCCAGCGGGTGCGCGGCCGCGCCGGTGGGCAGCTTCAACGCGAAGACGCGGTCGGCGCCGGTGTCGCTCTCGCCCGCCAGGACGATCTTCGGAACCTCGTCCCTGTGAGCGGCGATATAGGCCTCCGACGAGCCGCCGCTCTCCTCCGAGCCCCACATCACGACGCGGATGGTGCGCTTGGGATGCTTGGGCAGGTCGCCGATCAGCTTGGCGGCCGAGGTGGTGATGGCGATGCCCGTGGCGTCGTCCAGGGCGCCGGTGCCAACGTCCCAGCTGTCCAGGTGGCCGCCGATGACGATCACCTCGTCCGGCTTTTCCGAGCCCTTGATCTCGCCCGAGATGTTCCAGGCGACATCGTTCGGGTCGACGGTCGAGGCCAGCTTCAGCTTGATGCGCAGCGGCCCCTTCTTGGCCAGGCGCTCCAGCTGCTCGGCCTCCGGCACGCCGATCGCGGCGGCGGGGATGGAGACGACGCCCTCGCCGAAAGCGGTGACTCCGGTGTGCGGCACGGTCGAGTCGGAGGTCGAGATCGAGCGGATCAGGACGGCCACGGCGCCGCGCTTGGCGGCCTCGACCGGACCCGAACGGCGCGATATGCCCGCGACGCCATAGCCCGAGCCGTCCTGCGCCTTGACCATCGGCTGGGTGATGACGACGATCTTGCCTTTCAGCGAGCCTTCCGGCGCGGCGATCAGCTCGGCATAGGTGTGGAACAGCGCCACGTCGGCCTCGATGCCGCCGACCGGCGTCGGGATCGTGCGGCCCAGGCCGACGATGCCCAGCTTCATCGGATAGGGACCGACCAGCTCGGCGCTCTCCTCGCCGCGCGTCCACGACGGCTTGGCGAACTGCTCGATCTTGATGTTGGTGAAGCCCAGGGCCTTGAACTTGGCCGCGCCCCAGTCCTTGGCGCGCTCCATGGCTGGCGAGCCGACCAGGCGCGGGCCGATGGTGGTGGTGAGATCCTCGGTGATGTCCCAGGCGGTGCGGTCCAGCAGCGCCTTGTCGCGCAGGGCCTCGGCGGTCTTGACGTCTTGGGCGTGCGCCACGCCGGAAAGCAGAGCGACGGTGGCGGAAGCGGCCAGCAAACTACGGAACATGAGCAAGGATTCTCCCCAATGGCGCGGGAGTCATAGCACCGGTTCCTGCCATGGGGAGTCAGCAATGGGCTGAAGTGTGGCGGGCGCCTCTAAGCCGGGCGCCCGATCCGCTTGATCTCCCAGTCCAGCTGGACGCCGGTCTTTTCCTTGACGTCGGCGCGGACGGCTTCGCCCAGGCCTTCCAGGTCGGCGGCGGTCGCCTCGCCCGTATTGATCAGGAAATTGCTGTGCAGCGGCGAGAACATCGCCCCGCCGAACGGTTTCCCGCGCCAGCCGGCCTCGTCGACCAGCTTCCAGGACGAGTGTCCCGGCGGGTTCTTGAAGGTCGAGCCGCCGGTCTTCTCGCGGATCGGCTGGGTGGTCTCGCGACGGCTGGTGATCTCGGCCATGCGAGCCTTGATCGCCTCGGGTTCGTCGGCGGTCCCTTCGTAGATCGCGTCCAGCACGATCAGGTCCGCGCCCATCAGATCGCTGTGGCGATAGGTATAGCCAAAGCCCTCGCCCGAGATTTCCGACACCTCGCCGGCGCGGTTCATCACCCGCGCGGACTTTAAGACATTGACGGTCTCGGAACCGTAGCAGCCGGCGTTCATGATCACCGCGCCGCCGACCGTGCCGGGGATGCCGGCATAGAACTCCAGCCCGGCGATACCGGCTTCCGCCGCCTTGCGCGCCAAGATGGCGTCCGGAACGGCCGAGCCGGCCTTGATACGGTTGTCGCCCAGGGCCTCGACGGTATTGAAACCCTTGCCCAGCCGGACGATCACGCCGTCGACGCCGCCGTCGCGGACCAGGAGGTTCGAGCCGACGCCGATGGCCAGCACCGGCACGCTCGGGTCCAAAGCCTTCAGAAAGTCGGACAGGTCCTGCTCGTCGGCCGGCAGGAACACCACGTCGGCCGGACCGCCGACCCGGAACCAGGTGAACGGCGCCAGGGCCTCGTCGATCAGCAACTTGCCCCGGACGGCGGGGAGATCGGTCTTCCAGCTCATTTGGCCAGGGCTTCCAGCTGGCCAGGCAGGGCATAGGACCACTGGGTGATGTCGCCCGCGCCCAGCAGGACGACCAGGTCGCCGCTCTTGGCCTCCTCGGCGATCAGGGCCGGCAGGGCCGCGGGGCTCTCCAGGGCCAGGGCGCGACGGTGGCCGAACTTCTTGAGGCCCTCGACCAGGTGGTCGCGGTCGACGCCCTCGATCGGCTGCTCGCCAGCCGTGTAGACGTCGGCGACGATCACCGTGTCGGCGTCGTTGAAGCAGCTGGAGAACTCGGTCATCAGGTCGCGCAGGCGCGTGTAGCGGTGCGGCTGGACCACCGCGATGACCTTGCCTTGGGTGACCGCGCGAGCGGCCTTCAGCACGGCGGCGATCTCGACCGGGTGGTGGCCGTAGTCGTCGATGACGCGGATCCCGTTGGCCACGCCGGTGGTGGTGAAGCGGCGCTTGACCCCGCCGAAGCCGGCCAGACCCTTGGCGATCGACGCGGCGTCGACGCCCAGCTCGCGGGCCACGGCCACGGCGGCGGTGGCGTTCAGCACGTTGTGATGGCCGGCCATCGGCATCTTCAGGCCGTCGTAGCGGACCTGCTCGCCATCACGCGGCGAGACGACGATGTCGAACTTGGCGCCCTCTGGCCCCATCTCGATGTTTGAGACGCGAACCTCGGCCTGCGGGTTGGTTCCGTAGGTCACCAGGCGGCGGTTCTGGATTCGCGAGGTCAGGGCCTGGACCTCCGGGTGGTCGGTGCAGACCGCCGCGAAGCCGTAGAACGGGATGTTCTCGATGAAGTCCTGGAAGCCCTTCTTCACCGCGTCGAAGTCGCCCCAGTGGTCCAGGTGCTCGGCGTCGATGTTGGTGACGATGGCCACGGTGGATTTCAGCTTCAGGAACGAACCGTCGCTCTCGTCGGCCTCGACGACGATCCAGTCGCCCTCGCCGACCTTGGCGTTGGTGCCGTAGGCGTTGATGATACCGCCGTTGACCACCGTCGGGTCCAGGGCGCCGGCGTCCAGCAGGGCCGCGACCATCGAGGTCGTCGTCGTCTTGCCGTGCGTGCCGCCGACGGCCACCGAGAACTGCAAGCGCATCAGCTCGGCCAGCATCTCGGCGCGGCGCACCAGCGGCAGGCGCTTGTCGCGGCCGGCGACCATCTCCGGATTGTCGGCCTTCACGGCCGTGGAATAGACGATGGCCGAGGCGCCCTCGACGTGGGCGGCGTCGTGGCCGATGAAGATGCGCGCGCCCAGCTTTTCCAGCCGGTCGGTATTGGCGCTGGCCTTGGCGTCGCTGCCTTGGACGGTGTAGCCGATACGCAGCATGATCTCGGCGATGCCGGACATGCCAATGCCGCCGATGCCGATGAAGTGCACGGGGCCGAGTTCGAAGGGGACGGGGCGTCGACGCTGGATCATGAAGAGCCGATTAGACCAATTCCGCGCGCCGCGAAACGCCCTCCTGGCGGTCGTTTTGTGGACGACGCCCGCCCTCGCCCAAGCCCAGCTTCAGGCGCCGCTTGAATTGCGCCTCGCCGACGTCGGGCGCTTCGCCGTGTTCGTCGACATGGGCGGCGTCCAGTGGACCGGTCGCAGCGCCAGGCTCCGCGTTCTCCAGGTGACCGAAGGCGGCTTCAAGGCCGGCGCGGAAGAGTTCTGGGGCGGCTGGCGTCACGAGGTCATCGACTGCGACGCCCGCACGATCGCCCACGCGGGCTTTGGCAGCATCCGCGCCGGCGGCCGCGAGGGCCCAGTGACGGGCGACCTCCGTCCCGCAGCGCCGTTGCCGGCGGGCAGCGCCGACGAGGCGGTGGCGAAGGTGGTGTGTGACGGCTGGCGGCCGTTCAAGACGGTCCCGCTCGCCTCCGGTATCGAGGACGCGGTCAGGATCGGCCGGCCGCTGATCGAGACGGGCGCGGAACCGTAGGACGGTTCAGGCCCGCGCCGTAGTGCCCGACGGTGGCTGGCCGATCCTAAGGTCAGGCTTACCGCGCGGTCCGCTCCACCAGGTCCGCCAGCGCCTCGGCCGCGTCGGGCGTCGCCACCGACCGTGCGCCGGCCGCCATCCGACCCAGACGTTCGGGATCCTTCAGCAGGGCGTTCAGCGCTCCGGCCATGGCGTCGACCGTCAGCTCGTCCTCGAGGCACACAGCCGCGCCGCCGGCCTCTTCCAGGAGCTTGGCGTTGAAGCGCTGGTGGTCGTCGGCGGCGATCTTCAGCGGCACCAGGATCGAGGGTCGGCCAGCCACGGCCAGTTCGGTGCAGGTCGAAGCGCCCGAGCGGCCGATCACCAGGTGCGACTGGCGCAGATAGCCGGCCATGTCGCGGAAGAACGGCGCGACCTCGCAATCGACCATGGCGTTGCGATAGGTCTTGCGGGCCTGCTCCATGCTCTCGGCGCGGGCCTGCTGGAACACCTTCAGGCGCGAGCGGATGTCCTCGGGCAGCTTGGCCACCGCCTCGGGGATCAGTTCCGATAGCAGGCGCGCGCCTTGGCTGCCGCCGGTGACCAGCACCCGCAGTTGCACGTCCGGCGGAAGGTAGGGCGTGTCGTAGAGCGCGCGCACCGGCGGGCGCACGGGATTGCCGACCACGTGAGCCCGGGCCTGTACGGCGGGCTTGGCCATCTGCAGGGTCGGGAAGGCGCAGGCGACCTCGTCGACGCGCGGGGCCAGGAAGCGGTTCACGCGGCCCAGGACCGCGTTCTGCTCGTGAATCACGGTCGGGCGCTTCTGGCTGAGCGCGCCTAGCAAGGCCGGGAGGGCCGGATAGCCGCCGAAGCCCACGACCACGGCCGGGTCCAGACGTTTGAAGGCCGCGCGGGCCTCCAGCACGCCCTGCATGACCACGAAGCCGGCCTTGATCATGCCCAGCGGGTCATTGGCCTTGGCGGTGGCGGCCGACAGGGCCAGGCGTTCCTCGGCGGGGAACTTGTCGGCGTAAAGCGCGCCGCGGTCGTCCGTGGCCAGCACGACGCGCCAGCCACGCTGGGCCAGAGCCTCGGCGAGGGCCTGGGCGGGGAACATGTGGCCGCCGGTGCCCCCGGCGGCGACGATAGCCAGCTTGCTCATCTTACGCGAAAGCGCCGTCGAGACCGAACTCGCCCGTCGCCCCGTAGGCGCCGGGGCGCTTGCGCACCAAGGCCAGGGCCATGCCCAGCGTCAAACCCATCGCGAGCATCGAGGAGCCCCCGTAACTGATGAACGGTAGCGTCATGCCCTTGGTCGGGATCATGTTCAAGTTTACCGCGATGTTGATGATAGCTTGTTGGCCCACGAGGACGAACAGGCCAGCCGCCGCCACCTGCTCGAACGGGTCGTTCAGCTTCATGGCCTTGTACAGCCCGCGCACCACCACGAAGGCGAACAGCGCGATCAGGGCCCACGAGAAGATCAGGCCGTATTCCTCGGCGGCCACCGAATAGATGAAGTCGGTGTGCAGGTCGGGCACGTGGCGCTTCATGACGCCCTCGCCCGGGCCGCGCCCGAACAGGCCGCCGGCGCGGATGGCCTCGGCGGCGCGGGTGATCTGGTGAGTGTCGGCCTGGTCGGGGCTGAGGAACTTCTGCACCCGGGCATGGACGTGGTCGAACAGGAAATAGGTCGAACCCAGGCCCGCCAGGGCGACCGCGCCCAGGCCCATGATCCACGAGATCGGCACGCCGGCCATCCAGAAGGCGGCCCCGAAGGCGATGGTGATCAGCACCGTCTGGCCGACGTCCGGCTGGATCAGCAGCAGGGCCACGGCGATGAAATAGAGTAGGAAGGCGATCGACACGCCCGGCACGCCCTCGCCCTTCTGGCCCTCGGCGAACATCCACGAGACCAGCACGATCAGGGCCGGCTTCATGAACTCGGACGGTTGCAGGGTGAACCCGCCGAACTGCAGCCAGCGCGTGGCGCCCTTGGCGTTGTGGCCGATGAACGGCAGGGCGATCATCACCGCGATCGCCGCGATATAGATGAAGAAGGCCGCCCGCCGGATGCCCTGAGGCGACAGCATCGACACGGCCAGCATCAGCACCGTCGAGGCGCTGGCGAAGAAGCACATGCGGATGGCGAAGTGGAACTGGTCGTCGATGCCGATCCGCTGGGCCGCCGCCGGGCTGGAGGCGAACGACAGCAGCATGCCCAGGGTCACCAGCAGCGCGGTGGCGCCCAAGAGCCAGCGATCCGTCGTCCACCACCACAGGCCGATCGCGGTGCGGTCGGTGCGGGCGAAGGCATGGGTCGGGTTGGAGGCCATGGCGGGCAGATTCGGACCGCAGGGTTAATCAAATCTTGCTGCGCCGTTCTACGCCGGTGGACAGGCGTCGAAAAGCGCGGACGGCTCACCGCAGTTCGAAGTAAGCCACGTCGCCACCCTCGGTGTGGGCGATGACGGCGATACCCAGCGCCGCGCCGTCATCCAGGGTCAGACGGCAGTCCCCTGCCCGGAAGGCTTGCCGCAGAATATCCGGATCGCCCGTCAGGCTGCCCTTGCCGCCCTTGCGCCCCGCCACCCCGTTGGTGATCACCAGCGAGAAGGTCACCGCCCTCTCCTCGCGCCCGATCGTCAGCGCGCCGACGCCGCTGCGCGCGCCCTTCTGAACCTTGACTATCGACATGATATACGTGCTGAAAAACTGAAATTCATGCTCCTTAACTACAGGATCGAACGGCTTTCAGCTGAATAATATTGAAAAATTTCTTGCATTATTTCACGCTATGACGCAGGATATATTTCATCGAATATGGAACCGGTTCGGCCGCTCTCCAAGCTTGCTCTTCGGGTCGAGCCCCGAGCCTCCCCAATCCTCTCCGAAAATTTGATCACGTGGCTCGCCGAGCCGCGCGTCTTCTCGCATCCAAGGAATACATCCCATGGCGACCGGCACCGTGAAGTGGTTCAACTCCACCAAGGGCTTTGGCTTCATTCAACCCAACGACGGCGGCGCTGACGTCTTCGTGCACATCACGGCCGTCGAACGGTCGGGCCTCGGCTCGCTCGACGAAGGCCAGAAGGTGTCGTTCGAACTCGAACGCGACCAGCGCAGCGGCAAGATGTCCGCTAGCCAGCTGCAAGCCGCCTAAAGGACTGGCCGGTCCGACGAATCGTCCGGACCGGCCGCTCTTCCCTTCCCCGGCCCGCCCCAGCGGCCGGAAACGAAAGCGACCATGAACGCATCTCAAGACATCGGCCACGCGCAACGGCAGAAGACGGCCGCCGACGCGAAGGCCGCGCTGCTGGCCAAGTTCAAGCCGCGCGCGACCAGCACCGATCCCCTGTTCGCCGACCGCGCCGCGCTGCGCGCCGCCGAACTGAAGGCCGTCCGCGAGGCCCGATCCGTGGCCAAGGCCGCGGTCCGGCAGGCCGCCGCCGACAGCGCCCAGGCGATCGTCGACGCCGAAACCGCCCTCGCCGCGGAAGCCCTGAGCGCCAAGCGCGGCGAACGCAAGGAGCGCAAGGCGCTCTCGAACGCCGAGGCCAAGGCCAAGCGCGACGCCCGCTACGCCGCCCGCAAGGCCCGCGCCTAGATGGCCCGCAAGCCCAACTACGATTTCGAGCGCAAGGAACGCGAACGCCAGAAGGCGGCCAAGGCCGCCGAGAAGGCCGCCGCCAAGCGTCCCACGTCTCAGGATGAACAGTCTTCCGGCGACGGCGCCTAGGCCAGAGCGCGCCGCGTCCAGTCGACGATCTGGGCCGCGCTCATCGCGCCGGCCTGGCGCGCGATCGGCTGGCCGTCGCGGAACAGGATCAGGGTCGGGATGCTGCTGACGTTCAGCGCCCCGGCGGCGACCGGCTCGGCCTCGGAGTCCAGCTTGAGAAGGCGCGCGGCCGGTTCCAGCTGGCGAGCGGCGGCCTCGAAGTTCGGCGCCATGGTCCGGCATGGTCCGCACCACGGCGCCCAGACGTCCAGCAGCAGGGCCACGCCCGTCGTGAGCCGGCGATGGCGATCGAGGTCGGCGCCCGTCACGGCCGTGGGCGCGCCGGTGAACAGCGACGCCTTGCAGCGCCCGCACTTGGCCGACAACGGATCGCGATCCCGCGGCAGGCGATTGCCGGCGCCGCACGCGACGCACACGACCTGAGACATCGACCACCCTCCTTCTTCGTCCCAACACCCGTCAGAGAACGCCGTTCCCGCATAAGCTGAACGGCGACGCTTGTAATCGCCCGTCAGGCAGTGATCATGGCCCCGGGCGGCAGGGGCGTATGGTGTCCGGCGAAGGATCTGACAAGGCCGTTCTGGAAGGCGCCGGGGTCTATTTCCTCAGCGTGGTCGAGGCCAGCCAGGACTGCATCCGCGTCATCAGCCCCGACGGCGCGGTCGAATACATGAACGCCCAGGGCAAGTCGCTGTTCGAGATCGAGGACTTCGACGGCCGGAACCGCAGCCGCTACTGGCCCGACATGTGGCCGCCCGAGAGCCGCGAGACGGTCGAACAGGCCCTGCGCGCGGCCCAGGCCGGCCACGCCGTCGCCTTCCGCGCCTACTGCCCCACCGCCAAGGGCGCGCCGCGCTGGTGGGACACCACCGTCTCGCCGATTCTGGAAGACGGCCGCGTCACCCGCGTCCTGGCCACCTCGCGTGACGTGACGGGCGAGCGCACCGCCGAGGCGCACCGGCAGCTGCTGGTCAACGAGCTGAACCACCGCGTGAAGAACACCCTGGCCACGGTGCAGTCGATCGCCAACCAGTCCCTGCGCAACGCCGGCGTCGAGCCGTCGGTGCGCGACGCCCTGGAGGGCCGGCTGATGGCCATCGCCACCACCCACAACGTGCTGACGGACCAGAACTGGTCCGCGGCCAGCTTGCGCCAGATCATCGACGGCTCGGTGACGCCCTACAGCTCGAACGCCGGCCAGCTGACCATCAGCGGTCAGGACCTGCGGGTTTCGCCCAAGCCTGCCGTGGTCATGGCCCTGGCCTTCCACGAGCTGGCCATCAACGCCCTGAAATACGGCGCCCTCTCCGCCCCCGGCGGCCACGTGGACATCCGCTGGTCCATCGAGCCCGGAGACCAGCTCTATATCGAATGGGCCGAGCGCGGCGGCCCGGCCGTGCGCCCGCCCGAACGTCGCGGCTTCGGCTCGCGGATCGTCGAGACCGCCCTGCCCACCGAGCTGGGCGGCGCTGTGGCGGTGGACTACCGCGCCGAAGGCCTGCGCTGCTCGATCCGCTCCCCCCTGTCGTCGCTCGACAAGATCGACGCATTCATGCCGCTGGGGTGACAGCGCCGGCAAAGCGCCCCCTGCACAACCTCAGATAACCATGTTAGCGCTATCCCAAACAGGGAGGCGTGGGGCGTGACGAGCTTTCGGCTGATGGCGTCGACGATGGCGCTTGTCTTGGCGGCGACCCTGGCGAACGCCCAGACCGCGCCCGCCCCGCCCGGCGCGGTGAAACCCGAGGCGGTCCGCGAGGCCGAACGCGCCCTCTGGTCGCCGGGCGAGGCGCTCTACCTGCGGCGTTGGATGGTGAAGGGCCTGGCCGCGCCCCCGGCCGACGAAGCCAAGCTTCTGGCCACCCCCGACTGGAAGCCGCTTGTCGCCTGGGACGATCTGACGGACCTGACGGCCGCCGGCGCCGAAGGGCGCTGGCTCTATGCCTCAGCGCTGGTGCGGCGCGACGCCGAAGGTCCGGCGGAGCTTTCGCTGGGCGCCGGCGGGCCGCTGTCGGCCTGGGTCAACGGCGAGCCCGTCGCGCTTCCCACGCAGCCCACGGGCCTCCGCGACGCGGTCAGGGTCCCCGTGCGGCTGCGCGCCGGCGACAACGTCCTGCTGCTGCGGGCCGAGCGTGACTCCGGGGCGACTCTGCTTTCGGCGCGGATCCTGTCTCCCGGCCAACCCTTGGCCGATGTCCGGCTCGAGCCTGGCGCCTGGGACCAGGACGGCCAGTTGCAGGTGCGTACGGACTCCCTGCCTCGCCAGGGAACCGTCGAGGTAGTGATCACCGCGCCGGGCGGGCGCGTGGTCGGCCGCGTCAGCGCGCCGCGTGGATCGATCGCCGCGTTGCCGACCGAGGGTTGGCCGGACGGCCCCTATGAGGTCGCTGTCCGCGCGACCAACGCCGCCGGCGAACCCCTGCTGGCCTTCGCCCCCTGGTTCAAGGGCGACATGGCGCCGGCGGCCAGGGCCCTGCTCGACCAGGCCGCCGGCGCGACCGGGGCCGACGCCGAATCCGGCCACTGGCGCATGCTGGGCGCCCTGGTCGCCGACCGCGCCGGCGCCGATCTGTCGCGCCTGAAGAGCGCCTACGCGCCGGTCCACTCGGCGCTGATGGAGGCGGCGGAGATGCGGATGGGGCCGAAAGCCGCGATCCGCGCCTCCGGCTTCGTGCGTCTGGCCTGGATCGATCCGCTGGACGGGTCCACTCAGTTCTGCCGCGCCTATCTTCCCGCCGGCTACGACCAGGGGCGGGCCTGGCCGGCGGTATTGTACCTGCACGGCGCCAACGGCGCGGCGCCGCCCTATGTCCGCTACTGGAACGTCGACGTCCGTCATGGCGGCGTCGCCGAGCGGTGGCCGATGATCTGGATCGAGCCGCACGGGCGCGGCACGAACGGCTATCTCGGCCCGGGCGAGCTGGATGTGATCAACTGCCTGGAAGCCGCGCGCGCCCGGTTGAACGTGGACGACACGCGCACCTATCTCACCGGCGGCTCAATGGGCGGCAAGGGAACCTGGCAGCTCGGCGCACGCCATGCCGGCCGGTTCGCGGCCCTGGCCCCGGTGTTCGGCGGCGCCGATCCGCGCCTCGATTCCAAGTCCGGCCGCGACGACCCCGCCGCCGACCGGCCGATGGAGCGCTGGCTGCGCGAGGCCGAGAGCGACTTCGCCGGACTGGAGGCGTTGAACAACACGCCGGTCTTCATCCACCAGGGCGATGAAGACGTCGCCGCCGACGTCCGCCAAGCCCGACACGCGACCACTCTGTTGCAGCGCTGGGGCTATGACGTCCGCTATCGCGAATATCCGGGGCGCGGCCACGAAGCCCTGGGCGAACTGGACGACATCGTCGGCTGGTTCCTGCAACATCGCCAGGCCGAGGCGCCGACCAAGGTCCGCCTTCGCGCCGCCGATCTGCGCGCCGCCCGGGCCCACTGGTTGACCGTCGATCGCGCGATGGCCCCGCTGTCGATGATCCAGGTCGACGCCGAGATGACCGAGCCCGGCGTGCTACGTCTCGACACTCGAAACGTCGCCCGCCTGAACCTCGCGCCGCCCCCGAGCCTCTTGCGGCGCGACGCTGCGCTAAAGGTCGTCTGGAACGGCCGCCCCCTCGAGATCGCGCCCGGATCCGACGGCCGCTTCGTCCTGGCCGCCCCCGACGCGCCCAGGGGAGCCACGTTCAAGACGCCCGCCTTGCCGGGCGGGGTCCTCGACATCCTGTCGACGCCGTTCGTCATCGTCGTCGGCACGACGGCGCACGATCCGGACATGCGGGCGTCGATCCGCGACAAGGCCCAGGTCCTGGCGGGCCTCTGGCGCTCGGTCTACGGCGGCGAGCCGCGCATCGTCGACGACAGGGCTCTGACGGCGGAGCAGGCGAAAAGCCTTTCCCTGATTCTGCTCGGCGGACCCGACGCCAACGCCGTTTCGGCCCGGCTGCGCCGCGACCTGCCATTAGCCGTGGCCGCGGACTCGATCACGATCGATGGCCGGCGGTTTGAGGCCAAGGACGCCTACGCCGTCATGCTGCGCCCCAGCCCTCGAGCGGCGGACCGATACGTGCTCTCGGTGGCCGCCACCTCGGCGGCGGGCCTGTTCGCGTGGGAGCCGTTCTCGCTGGTCGCGGTCATGGGCGACTCCATCGCCAATCCCTACGACTGGTGGGTCGGCGACGGCCGCCGGCCGGCTCAGCCTCGAGGAAGAGCGCCCGATCGCGGCTGGATCGCCTCCGGCGTCTTCGACCAGGCCTGGCGGCGCGACGATCGCTGGACCTTCCTGGGCGACCCGGCCCTGCGGGCCGCCACGCCGCTGCTGGCGCGCCCTAAGGCCACCGTCATCCTGCCGTCGACCGTCCTGGACCGCTATGTCGGGCGTTACGCCTTGGCGGATCGTCCCGGGGTCACGCTGGTGGTGCGGCGCGATGGCGACGTCCTGATGGTCGATCCACCAGCCGGGCTGCCGCGCGACAAGCTGCTGGCCGAAAGTCCGACCCGCTTCCGCTTCGCCTCGGACGGTTCGTTGGCCGAGGCCGTGCTGGATCCCGCCGGCAAAGTCGTTGAGCTGCGTTTTGGCGAGGGCGGCGGCGCTTCGACCTGGCGGCCCGCGCCGCAATGATCTAGGCCACGGCCGACTTGCTGGCCCCGCCGACCAGGCCGTTGACCGCCACGCGGAACGCCTCGCCGCGGGCCTCGAAATCGCTGAACTGGTCGAACGAGGCGCAGGCGGGCGAGAGCAGGACGATGGCGTCCTCGCCGCTGGCGGCCGCGTCGGCATAGGCCTGCTGGACAGCCTTCTCCAGCGTGCCGCTCATGATCACCTCGGCCTTGCCGGCCAGGGTCCAGGAGAACGGCTGGGCGGCCTCGCCGATCAGGTAGGCCTTGGCGATGCGCGGGAAGAGGTCCTTCAGGTCCTCGATGCCGCCAGCCTTGGCGACGCCGCCGGCGATCCAGTAGAACTTGGGATAGGACGACATCGCCTGGCGGGCGGCGTCGGCGTTGGTGGCCTTGCTGTCGTTGACGAAGCGGACCTTGCCGATCTTGCCGACCGTCTCCATCCGGTGGGCTAGGCCCGGGAAGCTCATCAGGCCGTCGACCGCGTCGTGCATCGGGATGCCGATGGCCCGCGCGGCGGCGTAGGCGGCCGCGGCATTCTGCCAGTTGTGGCGGCCCGGCAGGCTGCGGGCCCGCAGCAGGTCGGCGACCTCCACGACCCGCTCGCCGGTGGCGTCGTAGAGTACGCCCTGCAGGGCGTAGACGCCCCGGCCCATGGCCTTGCCGGCGCTGATGGGCCAGATGGTCCGGCGGTTAGCGGCGGTGATCTCGGTGCAGATCTGCTGGCACCAGGGATCGTCCACCCCGATGATCGCCGTGTCGCCCTTGCCCTGGTTCAGGAAGATCCGACGCTTGGCGGCGATGTAGCCGTCCATGCCGCCGTGGCGGTCCAGGTGGTCGGGCGAGATGTTCAACAGCACCACCGCGTCGGGGTGCAGGCTGGAGGTCAGGTCCAGTTGGTATGAAGACAGCTCCAGCACGTAGACCGCGCCGCCGTGCATGTCCTCCAGGCCCAGCACGCCCAGGCCGATATTGCCGCCGATGCGGGTGTCGCGGCCCGCCGAGGCGCACAGGTGGCCGATCAGGGCCGTGGTCGTCGACTTGCCGTTGGTGCCGGTGATGGCGATGATCTTCGGGCGCTTGTGGACCGGCGCGGCGTTGACCGTGCGGGCGAAGAGCTCGACGTCGCCCAGGATCTCGACGCCGGCGGCCTTGGCCTTCTCGACGGTCCAGTGGGGCTTGGGATGGGTCAGCGGCACGCCCGGCGACAGCATCAGGGCGGCGAACTGGCTCCAGTCTGCGGCCTCCAGGTCGACGACCGGGAAGCCCTCGGCGGCGGCCGCCTCGCGGCTGGCCGGCTTTTCGTCCCACAGAGCCACCTTCGCCCCACCCGCGATCAAGGCGCGCGCCGCCGTAAGCCCGGTGCGGCCCAGGCCGAACACCGCGACGGTCTTGTCCTCGAAACCGCGGACGGGGATCATGTGTACGCCTCTCCCTAACGCAGCTTGAGCGTGGCGAGGCCGACGAAGGACAGCATCATCGCCACGATCCAGAAGCGGATCACGACGGTGGATTCAGCCCAGCCCAGCTTCTCGAAATGGTGGTGGATCGGCGCCATCAGGAAGACCCGCTTGCCGGTCTTCTTGAAGTAGGCGACCTGGATCATGACGCTCAGCGCCTCGGCCACGAACAGGCCGCCGACGATGCCCAGGACCAGCTCGTGCTTGGCGCAGACGGCGATCGCGCCCAGCGCGCCGCCCAGGGCCAGCGAACCGGTGTCGCCCATGAAGATCTTGGCCGGCGGGGCGTTGTACCACAGGAAGCCCATGCCCCCGCCGATGATCGCGCCGCACAGCACCGCCAGCTCCCCGACGCCGGGCGCGAAGTGCAGGTTGAGATAGTCCGCGAACTTGTAGTTGCCCACCAGATAGGCGATCAGGCCGAAGGTCGAGGCGGCGAACATCACCGGCACGATGGCCAGGCCGTCCAGGCCGTCGGTCAGGTTCACAGCGTTAGAGAAACCGGCGATCGTGACCGCCGCGAAGACCACGTAGAACCAGCCCAGATTGATCACCAGCGCCTTGAAGATCGGGAAGACCACGCTGGTCTCCATCCCCGGCGTCAT
Source organism: Caulobacter segnis (assembly GCF_019931575.1). Taxonomy (NCBI): domain Bacteria; kingdom Pseudomonadati; phylum Pseudomonadota; class Alphaproteobacteria; order Caulobacterales; family Caulobacteraceae; genus Caulobacter; species Caulobacter segnis. The sequence continues at coordinate 3,637,457 of NZ_CP082923.1, forward strand.
CGGTGACTTGGGCGCGAACAGGATCAGAATGACGGCCGCGACGATGGCCACCGCGAACTGGGCGACCAGCTTCTGGACGCTGGAGAGGCCGGCGGTGGTCTGCTTGGTGACCTTGGCGTAGTCGTCCATGAAGCCCAGCACGCCGTAGCTGCCGGTGATCAGCAGCACGACCCAGACATGGATGTTGCGCAGGTCGGCCCACAGCAGGGCGCCGACGAACAGGCCCGCCAGGATCATGAAGCCGCCCATGGTGGGCGTGCCGGCCTTCTCGGTGACATGGCGGGCGATGCCGTCCGTGCGGATCGGCTGGCCCTTGCCCTGCTTGGCCTTCATCCAGCGGATGAAGCGTGAGCCCATCGCCACCGCGACCACATAGGCCGTCAGCATGGCCATGCCCGACCGGAAGGTCAGGTATTTCAACAGGTTCAGCGCCGGGACGTGCTCTTGCGTGCGCGCCAGCCATTCGTACAGGAAGTACAGCATCAGCCCTGTTCCCCAAGGTCGAGCGCGGCCAGGGCCCCGGCGAGAACGCCGGCCCTGGAGCCATTCGACCCCTTCACCATCACCACGTCGCCCGGCCGGATCGCCCCCGCCAGCTGCGCCGTTAACTTTTCAGTAACTTCCGCGTAGCCGCCTCGCCGAGTCGGCGGAAGCGCCTCCCACAGCGATTTCATGTGGACGCCCGCGAGAAAAACGACGTCAACGTTTGCACGCGCGATCGGGTCCGCAAGCTCGGCGTGAAACCGGCCGCTGCTCTCGCCAAGCTCGAGCATGTCGGTCAGCACTGCGACCCGACGGCCGGCGACCTCGCGCGCCCCCAGGGTCTTCAGCGCGGCCTGCATCGAGACCGGGTTGGCGTTGTAGCTCTCGTCCACCAGGGTGAAGGCGCCGCCGTCGATGCGGACGGTCTTTTCGGCCCCGCGCCCCTCGATCGGCGCGAACGCCGCCAGAGCCGCCAGCGCGGTCTCGCGCGGTACGTCCAGGGCTTCCAGCATCAAGAGGACGCACAGGCTGTTGGGCCCCCAGTGCACCCCGGTCTGGCGGATCGGGAAGGTCAGGGCCTCGCCACGCAGCGTGACGGAGACCTTGGCCCCCTCACCTTGCACGGCGAAGCCGGTCAGGCGCGCGGTGGCGTCGGCGGCCCCGCCGAAGCTCCAGACGGTCGCGCCAGCCTTCTCGGCCTCGGCCTTCAGCAGGTCGAACCACTTGTTGTCGGCGTTCAGCACGGCGATCCCGCCGGGCTCCAGCCCCGCGAAGATCTCGGCCTTGGCGCGGGCCACGCCTTCTTCGTTCGGGAAGTTCTCCAGGTGGACCGGACCGACCGTGGTGATGGCCACCGCGTGCGGCCGGACGAACTGGCTAAGGGGGGTGATCTCGTCGGCGTGGTTCATGCCGACCTCGAACACGGCGCGCTGCGTGTCGCGCGGCATCCGGGCCAGGGTCAGGGGCACGCCGATATGGTTGTTGTAGCTCTTGACCGAAGCGTGGGCCTTGCCGGCCAGTCGCAGGCCCGCCTCAACGGCGCGCGTGACGCTGGTCTTGCCGACCGAGCCCGTCACCGCCCCGCGCTTGCATTGCGGCGCGCGCTCGCGGGCGGCGACGCCCAGGGCTTCCAGGGCCTTGAAGGTGTCCTCGACCATCACCGCCGGGAAGCCGACGGGCTTGGCGGCCAGCACGCCGGCCGCGCCATTGGCCACGGCCTGCAGGACGAAGTCATGGCCGTCGCGCGCACCGACCAGGGGTACGAACAGGTCGCCCGGCTCGACCGTGCGGGTGTCGATCGAGACGCCGGTCACGGTGAAGTCGCCGGCGACCTCGCCGCCGGTGGCTTCAGCGATTTCCTGGGCGGTCCAGAGCGCTTCAGGCATGCACGCCCTCCAGCGCTTCCAGCGTCTCGGCCACGTCGTCGAACGGGTGGACGACGCCGGCGACGATCTGGCCCTGTTCGTGACCCTTGCCGGCGACGACCAGCACATCGCCCTCGCCCAGCAGCGCCACGGCAGCGCGGATCGCGGCGCGGCGGTCGCCGATCTCGCGAGCGCCCGGAGCGGCCTCCAGGATGGCGGCGCGGATCGAGGAAGGTTCCTCGGAACGAGGATTGTCGTCGGTGACGATGGCGATGTCGGCCAGGCGCGCGGCGATCGCGCCCATCAGCGGACGCTTGCCGCGATCACGGTCGCCGCCGGCCCCGAACACGGCGATCAGCTTGCCTCGCGTGTGCGGGCGCAAGGCTTCCAGGACCGTCTCCAGACCGTCCGGCGTGTGGGCGTAGTCGACATAGGCCTCGCCGCCCTTGGGGCCGCGACCGACGCGTTGCAGGCGCCCGGCCGCGCCTTCCAGCGTTTCCAGGGCCTTCAGCACCTTGGCGGGGCTCTCGCCAGCGGCGATGCACAGGCCGGCCGCGACCAGCACGTTCGAGGCCTGGAAGGCGCCGGCCAGCGGCAGGCGGATGTGATGCGTGGCGTCGTCGATCTCGACGACCAGGTCCTGGCCGGCCGGCGTCGGCGTGCGCGAGATGAGGCGCAGCCCCTGGCCGTCCTCGCCGACCGAGAACACGCTCTGGCCCGAGGTGACGGCGGCGGCGGCGAAGTTCGGGAAGGCCTCGCTGTCGGCGTTCAGCACCGCCGTCGCGCCGTTCGGCGTCAGGGTGTCGAACAAGCGCAGCTTGGCGGCCCGGTATTCCTCCATCGAGCCGTGATAGTCGAGGTGGTCCTGGGTGAAGTTGGTGAAGCCGGCGGCGCGCAGCTTGACGCCGTCGACACGACGCTGGTCGACGCCGTGCGAGCTGGCTTCCAGCGCCAGGTGGGTGACGCCCATCTCGGCCAGGCGCGCGACCATCTCGGCCACGTCGCCGGCGTCCGGCGTCGTCAGGCCCGGCGGGGTCAGCTGCTGATCGGGCTTGCCGGCCTCGCTGACCACCACGCCCAGGGTGCCCATGCTGGCGGCCTTGTGGCCCAGCTTAGCGAAGATCTGGCGGCAGAAGCCGGCGACCGAGGTCTTGCCGTTGGTGCCGGTGACGGCGACGCACATGGCCGGCTGCTTGCCCCAGAAGGCGGCCGAGGCCAGGGCGTAGGCGCGGCGGGCGTCCTCTGATCGGACCACCGGCACGCCCAGGCCTTCGAGGCCGCCCTCGGGGGCCAGCACGGCGGCGGCGCCCTTGGACACCGCGCCCGGCGCGAAGTCGCGACCGTCGACCTTGGTCCCCGGCAGGGCGGCGAACAGCCAGCCGGCGGTGACCTTGCGGCTGTCGGCCGTGACGCCGGCGATCACTGGATCGTTGGCGAAGGGGCGGTTGAACAGTTCCGACAGGTGTCTGGTCATAGTCCCGCCTCCGGTCCGGCGCTCTTCGGTTGGCTGGCGATCGTCACCAGCTCGGTCTTGCGTTGCACGCCCAGGAACGGCGCGATGCGTTCGATCACCTTGCCGGCCGGCGGCGCCCCGACCCAGCCGCCGGTCGAGAAACCGAACGACTTGGCCGTGCCGTGCGGCTCGTCCATCAGGATCAGAACGAAGTAGCGGTCGGCCTCCAGCGGGCCGTCGGTCGGGAACACCGCCGCGAACGACGACACCTGGCGCTGGTGATTATACCCCCGGATCGACGGATCGTATTTCTCGCCTGTGCCGGTCTTGCCGCCGACCGACAGGCCGGGCACGTCGGCCTTGCCGCCGCTGCCGCCCTGGCCCGGAATGACGTTGGCGCGCATGATCTTCAGCATCTCGGCCGAGGTGTTCTCGGAGACCACCCGCACGCCTTCCGGACGCACGCCCGCCGGCATTTTGCGGATGGTCAGGGGCCGCATCTCGCCGCCGTTCAGCAGGGCGTTCATCGCCTGCGCCAGGGCCAGCGGGCTGACGTTGATGCCGTGACCGAACGAGGTCGAGGCCACCGCGTCCATGTCCCACTTGCGCGGCGTCAGCGGCCGCGCCGACTCCATCAGCTCGACCTTGGCCGGCTTGGTCAGGCCCAGGGCCGTGAAGTACTTGGACAGGCGCTCGCCGCCGACCCGCTCGGCCAGCATGGCCGTGCCGATGTTCGACGAGTGCTGGAAGACCTCGACCAGGTTCAGGATGGCCTTGGCGGCGTGATAGTCGTGGATCGTGCGGTAGCCGAGCTTGTAGGGCTCGCGCGCGTCGAAGGTCGAGGCCGGCGTCGCCACGCCCGTGTCCAGGCCGATCGCCACCGTGAAGGTCTTGAAGGTCGAGCCCATCTCGTAGACCGAGGCGGCGGCGCGGTTCAGGCGCTGGTCGTCGGTGGCCTCGCCGGCCTTGTTGGCGTCGTAGTCGGGCAGACTGGCCAGGGCCAGGATCTCGCCGGTGTGGACATTGGTGACCAGGCCGACCGCGCCCTTGGGCGTGAACTCGGCGGCGGCCTTTCGCAGCTCGTCTTCGAGCGCGGCCTGTATGCGCACGTCGATCGACAGCTGGGTCGGGCCGCCGTCGCCGCCCGCGGCCTTCCGGATCGGATCGTCCAAGGCGCGCTCGGCGCCGGCCAAACCCTTGCCGCCGCTGTCGACGAAGCCGATCAGGTGCGCGGCCGTCGGCCCCAGCGGGTACATCCGCCGCTCCTGCTCCTCGAACGAGACGCCGGGCAGGCCGAGATTGAAGATCGCGTCCTTCTCGTCGGGCGTCAGGCCGCCCAGGACGAAAGCGCGGTGATCGCCGAACACGGCCTTGTCCAGGCGCTTGGCCGGCACTTGCGGCAAGGCCTTGCCCAGTGCGCGGCGCGTTTCCTTGGCGTCCCAGACCTCGCGCGGGTCGATGTAGAGCGCGTAGTGGGCCAGGTCGACGGCCAGCAGCTTGCCGTTACGGTCGACCACGTCGCCGCGCGCGCCCTCCGCGCCCTGGGCGTAGCCGTTGCCGCGCCCGGCGTTCGAGAACAGCGCCGCCCAGCCCGCGCCCACGCCCACGCCCACGAAGCACAGGCTGAAGAAGGCCATGACCAGGAAGATGCGGATGCGCGTGTCGTCTTCGGGCTTGGCCGCCGCGCGCGAGCGCTCGAAGGCGTGCTCCAGGCGCCAGACCCGTTCTATCAGCCACCGCCAGGCGGCGGGCTGGAAACCGTTGGGCCCGAGGTTCGAGAGGCTCATCGCGGCGCCCTCGGCGCTTGGGCCTGCGGCGGAGGCGGCGAGGGCGGTGGAACCGACGCGTCATCCGGCAGGGCCTCGGGCGCGTCGGCGGCTAGGGCCTCGGGCGAGACCGGTGCGGCGATGATCGGCGCGCGCGGCAGTTCGCGACGACGCGCCACGTCGATCAGGGCGTCCTCGGTGATCTCATGGTCCGGCGCGATCGGCTGCAGTTGCATCATCTGCGCCAGTTGCTCGATGCGACGGGGCTGTTCCAGGTGGGCGACCTCCGCTTCCAGAAGACGCTTGCGCACGCCCTCTTCCTGGATCTGTTGCTCGATGCGGGCGATCTGCTGTCGCTCGCTGCCGGCGAAGGTCTTGGCCAGATAGACGCTGGTGACCAGAGTCAGCAGGATGCCCCCGCCCACGACCTCGACGACCCGGAATCCACGGACGCGGCGATTGAAGACGCCGGCGACGGTCATGCCGCGCCCTCCCAGACCGGCGCGGACGTGCGCACGGCGGCGCGCAGCTTCGACGAGCGCGCGCGGGGATTGACGGCCAGTTCGGCCTCGCCGGGGGCGATGGCCTTGTTGGAGATCAGCTGGAAGCTTGGCGCAGCGCCCGCCGCAACCGGCGGGGCATGGCGTGAGCCGCCGGGCGTCCGGCCCGCTCGTTCGGCCAGGAACGCCTTGACGATGCGGTCTTCCAGCGAATGGAAGGTGACGACCACCAGGCGGCCGCCCGGCTTCAGCACGCGCTCGGCCGCGGCCAGACCAGCCTCCAGCTCGCCCAGCTCGTCATTGACCGCGATGCGCAGGCCCTGGAACGAGCGGGTGGCCGGATGGACCTTGGCGCCCTTGCGGCCGCCGACGGCGCGCTCGATCACCTCGGCCAGGTCCAGCGTGCGCTCGAACGGACGCTCCTCGCGGCGACGGACGATGAAGCTGGCGATGCGGCGCGAGGCGTGCTCCTCGCCGTAGACATAGAGGATGCGGGCGAGCTCGACCTGCTCCAGCGTGTTGACGAAGTCGGCGGCGGTCGGCCCCGTATCGCCCATCCGCATATCCAGCGGACCGTCGCGCATGAAGGAGAAGCCGCGCTCGGCCTGGTCCAGCTGCATCGACGAGACGCCCAGGTCCAGCATCACGCCATCGACGCTGGAAGGCCCCAGCTCGTCGAGCATCTCGGAGAAGCGGGCCTGGACCAGGCGAAAACGGTCGGCCGGCAGGCCCTCGGCGAACGCCTGAACGGTGGGGTCGCGGTCGAAGGCCACGATGCTGGCGCCGGTCGGCAGGACCGCGCGGGTGTAGCCGCCCGCCCCGAAGGTGCCGTCGACCACGACGTCGCCCGGCTTGGCGTCCAGCGCCTCGACCACTTCGTCGAGAAGAACCGAGATGTGCGGGGCGTCGCTCACGAGGCAGCCCCCAGCTTGGCCGCGCGCTGCTGGGCGCGCAGAGCCGCCAGCCCTTCCCGGGCCAGATCGCGCTGGGCCGCGCGATGGGCCTGGAAGGCCTCGCGGGACCAGATCTGAAAACGCTCACCCATACCGACGACGGTCACCCAATCCGTGAGACCGCACATTTCGCACAGGTGGTCGGGAAGCGTAATGCGACCAGCTGTATCAAACGACAGCTTGGCCATGCCGCCCAGAACGCTGGTTTCCAGGGCCGAGCGGATCGGATCCCCGAACTCCAGTTCCTCGATCACGCCCAGGTAGCGGTCGAACAGGGCCTTTCCACCCGCTTCCAGGCAATCGGCCTCGATGGAGGGGAAGCAGAAGATCCCGTCGAACATGCCCGAGACGGCCGCGCGGAATTCCTGCGGCACGACGATGCGCCGCTTGCTGTCGAGCTGTTTCTCGAACGTCGAGAGAAACACTGAAGCCGAACCCCACCAAACCCACGTCGGTCGGCGACCCAAACGCATCGCCCCGACGCGAATTGGGTTAACATGGGATGAATTGGGAAACAATGACACCAAACCCGTTTCATCGAGATTTCAAAGGTGTCTCACCTGTTGTTCACGAGGTGAGATCATTAATCCACAGAACATACACAGAACTGATTGAGTAGACGTTCCGCGCGGTGTCATCGGATCCCATCGAAGGTGGTTTTGGGGATCGACGCGCGCCGGCGCCGCCCTCCCCCCGCCAGGGGAGGATTGGAACCAGATGATCTGTAAGCCGGGTTCTGTTCCGTTCCCGAAAGAACGGCGACGATCATTCCTCTAGGCCGGCCATTGCTGGACGGCTCTCGCGACCTACCCGGATCCTCTCGGCCAGTGACGGCCTATCCGACGCGAGGCCGGAGCGGGATCCCTATTCGGTCTTGCTCCAGGCGGGGCTTGCCATGCCGTCCCTGTCGCCAGGTCCGCGGTGGGCTCTTACCCCACCCTTTCACCCTTCCCGCCCCGTAGGGAGGAGGTTTGCTTTCTGTGGCGCTATCCCTGGGATCGCTCCCGGTGGGCGTTACCCACCGCCTTGTCACCGTGGAGCCCGGACTTTCCTCGGCGTCCGAAGACGACGCGACCGCCCGACCATCTGGTCCGGCACGGTGTTTGACGGGGCGACATGGAAACGTCAACAAACATTCGATCTCCCCGGCGAAAGCCGGGGCCCAGATCGAACCCACGCGCGCATCAGCATGAAGCACGGCCTTAGGCGCGCGCACTCAAACCGCTCAGGATGAATCTGGGCCCCGGCTTTCGCTGGGGAAGCGGACTAGGGGACGTCTCTCATGAGCTGCGCGATCGGATGATCGCCCAGCCCCTTGGCCGCGCCCAGCCGATCGGCGTCGGCCTTGTTCTGCGAGAGCTTGAACGTGCCCTGCAGCCGCTCGACGAACAACCGCCCGCCCTGGATGCCGCGCAGCATGCTCTCGAACTTGCCGGCCTTCATCTTGTCGCGGGTCCAGGGCTTCTTGGGGAGCAGACGCCCCTCCTCCTGGGCCGAGAGGTCGTCCAGCAGGGCGACCAGCTCCGCCTCGTCCAGCGGCGCGACGGAACCCTCGGCCTCGACCGACTGATAGTTCCAGGTCGGCACCTGGTCGGCGCTCTCGTACCAGTCGGGGCTGACATAGGCGTCGAGGCCCGTGGCCAGCGCCACCGCCCGGAAGCCCTGCGTAAGATGCGGCGTCAGCAGGTTGCCGCGCGATAGATGGAAGTCGAGGGCGACCTCGCCGTCCAGGTCGCGGATCACGACCGGCGACTGGGCCACGAACAGCCGGCCACCGACGCTGGCGACGAAGGTCACGAACGGATGCGCTCGGATGAAGTCGAGCAGGACCGCCCGGTCCTCGACGCGGAAGGCCGGCGCCGGGTGCATTACTCGGCCGCCGCGCGCAGCAATCCCACCAGCCGCGCCCGGGTCTCGCCGTCGGCGATGCCGTCGAAGCGGTTCTGCAGCCAGTGACGCTGGAAGGCCGAGACCACGGTCGTGGTCCACTCGTCGTACTTGCCCGTCGGGGCGCAGTCGAAGCCCAGGCGGGTCAGGCCGGCCTGCAGCGCGAAGACGCCGGTCCCCTCCTCGCCTTGGCCCAGCGGCGCGCCGGGCGACGGCGCGGGCTCGATCCACAAGCCGTGGCCGCTTTGCGCCAGGCGCTTCCACGGGAACAGCTCGCCCGGATCGATCTTGCGGGCGGGGGCGATGTCGGAATGCCCCAGGATCCGGCTGTCGGGGATCATCCAGCGCGAGCGCACGTCGGCCAGCAGGTTGATCACCGAGGCGATCTGCGCCTCCGGAAACGGGCGATAGCCGAACTCGTGGCCGGGATTGACGATCTCGATGCCGATCGAGGCCGAGTTGATGTCCTTGACGCCCTTCCAGAAGGCCGCGCCGGCGTGCCAGGCGCGACGCTCCTCGGGCACGAGGCGGAAGATGCGGCCGTCCTCCTCCACGCAATAGTGGGCCGAGACCTTGGCCTCGGGGTCGCGCAAGCGCTCGATCGCGGCCTCGCCCGTCTCCATGCCGGTATAGTGGAGCACCACCATGTCCGGCACCGCCTTGCGGGCGTCGAAGTTCGGCGACGGGGCCTCGATGATGGACAGACTCATAGGGCGCGGTTCCGGATCGACATCAGCAAGGGCATGACCTGATTCCGCCGAAGCGCGATGATCAGAACGCCCAGCAGCGCCAGGGCCGCGCCGATCCCCATCCGCAGATCGAAGTGATCGTGGGTGACCACGACGCCCATGCCGATGGTGAACAGCGGCGTCATCAGGGTAAGCGGAGCGATCAGGTTGGCCTCGTAGCGCTGGATCAGCCCGTAATAGGCCGTATGGGCCACGACCGAAACCACCAGGGCCGAGAACGCCACCGCGCCGACGAACGGCCAGCCGGCGTGGAAGCCCGCCGCGACCTGCCCGGGCTCCATAACGGCGCTCATCGCCGCCAGCGGCCAGAAGGACGAAAAGCCGACCCAGGCCTGGAATTGCAACGGCTTCACGCCCTCGACCTGTTTCATCATCACCGCCCCCAGCGAGCCGGTGAAGGCGGCCGCGACGATCAGCCAGAGCCCGGCCGACAGCTCCAGGCCGTGCGGGCTCCACATGACGACCACCGCGCCCAGCAGCGTCAGAGCGATGCCCACGCCACGCCGCCAGCGGATCTTCTCGCCCAGGATCAGCACCGACAGCAGGGTCGTGAACGGCACGCCGACCTGGATCACCACCGAGGCCGCTGACGGCGAAGCGGTCTTGAAGCCCATGAACAGCAGGGCGAAGTTGCCGCCGCCCATCAAGAGGCCCACCAGCACCATCCGCCAGGTCGGCCGCGGCGCCGGCAGCAGCCAAGGCAGGGTCAGGATCGCGACCACCGCGAAGCGCACAGCGGCGTAGTAAAGCGGCGGCACGCCCCAATGGGCGACCACCAGCTTGGAAATGATGTTGCTGCTGGCCCAGACCAGGCAGACGAGGATCAGGACGCCGAAGTCGCGAAGGGACATGAAGTGATCCGATAAGCCCCGGTTGACGTTCGGTCAAAACGGTCGTTTGTTGGTGAACACTGTTCACATACGGTCACGGCGGGTCAACCACCGGACTTGGAGACAGGGGCGGAAACGGATGGCCATGGAACATGTCGACGTACTGATCGTGGGCGCGGGGCTTTCGGGGATCGGCGCGGCCTATCACCTGAGGAAGCATTGCCCGGGCAAGACCTACGCGATCCTGGAAGGGCGCGAGGCGATCGGCGGCACCTGGGACCTGTTCCGCTATCCGGGCATCCGCTCCGACAGCGACATGTACACCCTGGGTTACTCGTTCAAGCCGTGGAAGGCCGCCAAGGCCATCGCCGACGGCCCGTCGATCCTGAGCTACGTACGCGAGACGGCCCGCGAGAACGACGTCGACCGCCACATCCGCTTCCGCCACCTGGTCAAGCGCGCCAGTTGGTCCACCGAGACCGCGACGTGGACGGTCGAGGCCGAGCACGACGGCCTGACCGTCAAGTTCACCTGCGGCTTCCTCTACATGTGCTCCGGCTACTATCGCTATTCAGCCGGCTACACGCCCGACTTCTCGGGGGCCGAGCGCTTCCAGGGTCGCGTCGTCCACCCGCAGCACTGGCCCGAGGACTTGGACTACGCCGGCAAGAAGGTCGTGGTGATCGGCAGCGGCGCCACCGCCGTGACCCTGGTACCGGAGATGGCCAAGACGGCCGCCCACGTGACCATGCTGCAGCGCTCGCCGACCTATGTGGTCTCGCGTCCAGCCGAGGATGGCGTCGCCAACTGGCTGCGCTCAAAGCTGCCAGCCATGACCGCCTACGGCATCACCCGCTGGAAGAACGTTCTCTTCCAGATGCTGTTCTTCAACCTGGCGCGGAAGAAGCCGGAGAAGACCAAGGAGCGGCTGCTGGGCCTGGTGCGCGAGCACCTGGGGCCGGACTACGACGTCGCCACCCACTTCACGCCCCGCTACAATCCGTGGGACCAGCGCCTGTGCCTGGTGCCTGACGCGGATCTCTTCGACTCGATCAAGGCCGGGACGAGCTCGGTGGTCACCGATCACATCGAGACCTTCACCGAGACCGGGATCCAGCTGAAGTCCGGCAAGGCCCTGGACGCCGACATCATCGTCACCGCCACCGGCCTGCAGATGCAGCTGTTGAGCGGCATGGAGGTCGTGGTCGACGGGAAGGTCGCCAACCTGGCCCAGTCGATGAGCTACAAGGGCATGATGTTCAGCGACGTGCCGAACCTGGCTTCCGCCTTCGGCTACACCAACGCCAGCTGGACCCTGAAGGCGGACCTGACCAGCGAATATGTCTGCCGCCTGCTGAACCACATGAACCGCACGGGCGTCGACTACTGCGTGGCGCACGCCGACAGCGCGGTCGAGGCCGCGCCGTGGCTGGACTTCACCTCGGGCTACGTCACCCGCGCCATGGACCAGTTCCCGAAGCAGGGCCTGCGCAAACCCTGGAAGGTGCACCAGAACTACGCCCTCGACCTGGTGGCCCTGCGCTTCGGCAAGGTCGACGACGGGGTGATGACGTTCGGGCGCAAGACGGGGGCGAAGGCGCCGCCGGTCACCGCCAAGGCCGCCTAGCTTCCCTATCGGATTCGATAGGTTGCGACCGGCGGTCCAGCCTCCGACCTTTCAGGGGAAGGAGACCCGCATGGCCGAACCGTCCTCGTACCTGGGCTGGAAGATCGACTACGCCAGCCCGCCCGGCGAGCCCGCCTATCTGGATCCGGGCTCGGTTCACTGGCGGATCTACAAGAACCCGATCGCCCTGGCGGTCGGCGGCGTCGCGGCCGTGCTGCTGGAGTTCGCCGACGCGCGGATCCGTTCGGGCGTCTGGGACCACTCGACCTACAAGGCGGACCCGATCGGGCGCTCCAAGCGCACGGGCATCGCGGCCATGGTCGGGGTCTACGGCCCGCAAGCCGCCGCGCGGCGGGTGATCCAGGGCGTCACCAACATGCATACGCGGGTGGTCGGAAACACCCCCAAGGGCGAGGCCTACAAGGCGCTGGATCCCGAGCTGCTGGACTGGGTCAGCGCCACCGCCGGCTACGGCTTCCTCAACGCCTATGACCGCTTCGTCGCGCCGTTGAGCGAGGCCGAGAAGACTCGGTTTTACGGCGAGGCCGGGCCGATCGCGCGACTGTACGGCGTGAAGTCCTCGCCCGGCTCCCAGGCGGACTTCATGGCGATGATGGACAGGCTGGCGCCGCGCTTCGAGCCGCACCCGATCGTCGAGGAGTTCCTGGCCATCATCCAGTCGGGAAAGGCCGCGCCGAATGCGCCCAAGTTCCTGCACAAGGCCCTGGCCCGCGCGGCGGTGTCGCTGCTGCCGCCGATCGTGCGCCAGAAGCTGGCGCTGGGCCGCGAATACGACCTGACGCTCGTCGACACCCTGGCTCTGAAGGCGGCCGGCAAGCTGGCCGACCGGATCCCGGTGAAGGGCTCCCCGCCTTGCCAGGCCAGCGCGCGATTGGGCCTGCCATACGACTTCCTCTACAGGAGTCGGGCCGAGCAGAAACGGCTGCTGGAGGCTCACCACAATCCGCTCATCCCCGCGAAAGCGGGGACCCAAGCCGAGGCCTGAAGACCACCACCGCTCCTATGTCGAACGCCGTATGGGTCCCCGCTTTCCCGGGGATGAGCGGCGTTGGGTATCGCGCCTATTCTTCGTCGAACACCTCTTCCGCATCGACGGCCGGCGCCGGCGCGGCCTTGGGCGTCTTGCGCTTCACGAACCGCAGGGCGGTGTGGGTCTTGGAGAAGGCGCAGACCTTGGTGTCGGACAGGCCGAAACCCCGCGCGGCGGTCAGCACGTCGGTGTCCTTCAGCGGCGCGCCCTTGCCTTTCTGGGTGACGATCCAGATCGCGCCCTTGTCAGCCAGGGTCCACATCAGGTCCTCCAGCCGGTCGAGATCAGCCAGGTCCTCGGCGGCCAGGAACAGGATGTCGACCCCATCGGCCTCGTCGGCCTCGACCGGTTCGACACGGGTCGACAGCTCGGCCAGGAACTCATCGTCCTCGACGCCGTCGACCACCACAGTCATGCCGGGCTTCACGCCCAGCTTGTCCAGGCGCGAGGGCGGATTGAGGATCGCGTGGAGCCACTTCTCGGCCTGGCCAGGCTCGAGGGTGAAGCGGGTGCCGTCGCTCAGGACGAGGTCGTCGCCTTCCGTGCGAAGGTTCCGCAGGGCATGCCCCTGGTAGATGCCGCGCACCGCGCCGCGGAAGATCAGCTTGGGCGGCTCCCACAGAAGCTTGCCCTCGCTTTCGCCGTCCGACAGCTGGCCCCAGACGCCACTCGCTTCCTTGCCCATGTCTCTATGCGCCCTTGAATGTCGGCGTGCGCTTTTCGAGGATCGCGTCGACGCCTTCCATGTGGTCCTCGGTGTGGTGGGCGATGGCCTGGGCGGCCGCGCTCATCTCCATCAGGGTGTCGTAGCTGGCGGTCTGGCCGTGCTTGAGCAGGCTCTTGGCCATGCGCAGGGCGTGCGGCGGCTGGGCCGCGATCCTGGTCGCCAGCGCCATGGCCTCGTCCATCAGCGTCTCGGCGGGCACGGCCTTGCTGATCAGGCCCCACTCGGCGGCCTTGGCCGCGTCGATGACGTCGCCGGTGAACAGCAGCTCGGCGGCGCGGCTCATGCCGATCGTGCGGGGCATCAGCCAGGCCCCGCCGTCGCCGGGGATCAGGCCCAGCTTCAGGAAGGTGACGCCAAACCTCGCCGTATCGGCGGCGATGCGGATGTCGGTCATGCAGGCCACGTCGCAGCCCAGGCCGATCGCCGCCCCGTTCACCGCCGCGATCGAGGGGACCTCCAGACCGTAGATGGCCCGGACGATGCGGTGGATGTTCTTGCGATAGCCGTCGCGCACCGCCACGCCGTTGCCGCCGAACGCCCCCTCGCGGGCCTTCATCGCCTTGACGTCGCCGCCGGCCGAGAAGGCCTTGCCCGCACCGGTCAGGATCACGCAGCGGATGTCCTGGTCGTCGTTGATCGCCTCGCAGGCGGCCGCCACCTGGTCGCCATCACCCGGCGCGCCCAAGGCGTTCATCGCCTCCGGCCGGTTCAGGGTGAGGATGGCGACGTGGCCGCGTTTCTCGGTGAGGATCAGGGACTGAGACATGGGATTTAAGGACGCTCCTGCCGTTTCTTTGGTTTTGTCCCTCCATAGCCTGCTTTCCCGCGTCGTGCAGCCGAGCTGGCCGATGCAACCGGTGCGGTCGCACCGATCACGAAAACGCGACTGGCGCGCGAGCGCGGCGCGCCGTTGAAATAAGTCCTGGGACGACACAGAAAGCTACGGCGAATGACCGAGCACGCGAAGGCCCGACACGTGTTGATTATCGAGGATGAAATCCTCGTCGCGTTCGAGGTCGAGGCTCTTCTGGCGGAGATGGGCTTCACGAGTTTCGATATCGCCGACAGCGCGGCCGATGCGCTGACCCTGGCCATCGCCAATCCCCCGGATCTGATCACCGCCGACTATCGCATCGTGGGCGGCACCGGCGTCGAGGCCGTCGAGGCCATCCAGCGCCGACTGGGCCGCATCCCCGTCGTCTACGTCACCGGCAACGCCGACCAGCTGCAGGGCCGCCTGACCCCGATCGTCGACAAGCCGATCTCGGCCCGCATCCTGGCGGAAGCCTGCGCGCGGGCGTCAACGACCTGACGTTGTTCTCCCCGCCGCCCGCCGCTACAAGCCACGGACGGGAGGACGCGATGCACGAGATCACCACCCTCGAGGCCCTGGAGGCGCTGTATCAGCCCGCCCCTGTCGCCGCCTCGACCGTCAAGGTCGCCGACCACATCACCCCGCACTACGCCGCGCTGATCCAGGCCTCGCCGTTCGTGGCCCTGGCCACGGTCGGCCCCGAGGGCCTGGACTGCAGCCCGCGCGGCGACCTGCCCGGCTTCGTCCGCATCGCCGATCCCAGGACCCTGATGCTGCCCGACCGGCGCGGCAACAATCGCACCGACAGCCTGCGCAACATCGTCCGCGACCCGCGCGTGGCCCTGCTGTTCCTGATCCCGGTTCGGGCACCACCTTCCGGGTCAACGGCCGCGCCGTGCTGAGCGCCGATCCCGCGCTGCTCGAGAGCTTCGCCGTCGACGGCAAGCCGCCGCGCACGGTGACGGTCGTGACCGTCGAGGAAGCCTATTTCCAGTGCGCCCGCGCCATCGTCCGCTCGGGACTCTGGAAGGCCGAAAGCCATGTCGATCCCAGGTCCATACCGTCGCCCGGCGCCATGCTGGCGGCGGTCACGGCCGGCGAGGTCGGCGGCGAGACCTACGACCGAGACTGGCCCGAGCGCGCGGCCAAGACGATGTGGTGAGAGCGCTCAGCTCTCCTCGATCTGGCGCTGGTCCTCGCGGCTGATCGAGACCTCCTCGAAATCCAGCTCCTCCTGTAGGATCAGGAAGGCGTCGGCGCTGACGGTCCCGTCGCCGCGCAGCTCCTCCAGGCGCAGCCGCTGGCGGTGCAGGGCCTTGAGGCCGATGGTCCGGCGCGCTTCCAGCGGGCCGGTGGCGGGCGGCGAACCGCTGGGCACGGCGGCGAAACGATAGCGCCAGTGCTCGACCGCCTCGCCCGTCTTGCCGTCCAGCGCCGCCAGGGCCGCGCCCGCCAGGTCCGCGCGCAGGCGGATCAACTCTTCGCCGAGCCCGTCCTCGCGGTCCAGGCCCAGGAGACGGACCAGCGGCGCCAGGGTCATGCCCTGGACCACCAGGGTGGCCAGCACCACCGCGAAGGCCGTCAGCACCAGCAGGTCGCGCTGTGGGAAGTTGCCCGGCAGGGCGAAGGCCGTGGCCAGGGTGACCAGGCCCCGCATGCCGCACCAGCCGACCAGCACGCCATTGCGCAGGCTGATCGCCGGATAGCCGCCGCGCAGGCTGGGGAACCGCCGGGCCAGGACGAGATAGAGCTGCACCCAGGCCATGCGCACCACGATCAGGCAGACGACCACGGCCGAGGCGAAGCCGACCGCCACCATCAGCCGGTCGCGGTCCATGCCGGCGACGATGGTGCGGGCCTGCAACCCCATCAGCAGGAAGGCCACGACGTTCAGCAGGAACACCGCCGAGGTCCAGACGGCGAAGCTGTGGATCCGCACGCGCGGCGGCGTACGCAAGGCCGCCGTGCGGGCGAATGTCATGGCGAAGGCCACCAGACACAGCACCGGCGACACACCCAGCCGCTCGGCGATCATCCAGGACCCGAAGGCGGTGACGAACTCGAACAGGTTGCCGCCCAGGGTGCCGCTGGTCAGCGGGCTGACGAAGCGCAGCACGCGGGCGATGACGATGCCCAGGATGATCCCGCCCGGCGCCGCCAGGCCCAGCTGGACGGCCAGCCCCTGGTCGATGCCGCCCTGGGCCTGGAAGGCCAGCGCCGCCGAGAACAGCAGCAGGGCCGAGGCGTCGTTCAGCAGGCTCTCGCCCTTCAGCACCGCGATCGAGCCGCGCGGCATGCGCACGCTGCTGAGCACGGCCGTGGCGGCGGCCGCGTCGGGCGGGGCGACGATGGCGCCCAGCGCCAGGGCGGCGGCGATCGGCAGGCCGGCCATGGTCACGCCCAGCCAGGCGACCGCGCCGGCGCTCAGCAGCACCGCCACCACCACCAGGGCGAACAACGGCCGCCACAGGCGGCGCACCTCGGCGACCGGGAAATCGAAGGCTGCGTCGACCAGGGCCGGAGCCAGGAACAGGGCCAGGGCCGTGTGGGGCTCGATCGAGATCTTCGGCGCGCCGGGGACCAGGGCCAGACAGACGCCGGCGGCCGCCAGCATCGTCGGATACGGCGCCTTGATGCGGCGCGACACCTGCAGCAGCAGCACCGCGGCCGCCACGAGGACGAGAAGACTTTCGAAGAAGCTCACGGGTCCTCCCTGGCGATGCGCGAGCTTAGGGCGCAACGGCTCGGATGACAAAGTTCGCCCAGCGGGTTCCGGTTCGCCGGCGCCCGCAACAAAAACGGCCCCAGGGTCACCCCCGAGGCCGCTTGAAACACATCAGTCCCCCTGTGGAGGCCGCATCAGTCGTCGCGATGGACGCGTTCGCGGCGCTCGTGCCGTTCCTGGGCTTCCAGGCTGAGCGTCGCCGTGGGGCGAGCGTCCAACCGGGCCAGGCCGATCGGCTCGCCCGTCTCCTCGCAGTAGCCGTAGGAGCCGTCCTCGACGCGGCGCAGGGCCTGGTCGATCTTGGAAATCAGCTTCCGCTGGCGGTCGCGAGTGCGAAGCTCGAGAGCACGGTCGGTTTCCGAGGACGCGCGATCGGCGAGATCGGCGTGGTTCTCGGTTTCTTTCTGGAGATGGGAAACCGTCTCGCGAGATTCGCGGAGGATCTCTTCTTTCCATGCCAGCAGCTTCTGCTTGAAGTACTCAAGCTGCCGCTCGTTCATAAAAGGCTCGTCCTCGGAAGGACGGTAATCGGATTTCTCTACTAGAACAGTGGCCGTTTGCATTAACGCCTCACGCCCCAATGAACTCAGCCCTCGAAGGCTGCGTGCTTATATCAAAAGGTGAGCCGCGTTCAATGAACCTCGCGTGAGTGGCGCGCTCAGGTCGCGCCCTTCGCTCGAAAGGGCCATTTCCACGGCGTGGACAGGTGTAAAACGCGCGAACGGGCCAAGCGTGGCAGGGCTGAACGATGTTCTTGCTCCCCGCCTTCGCCATGTCAGCCGCCTCGCGCCTGCAGCTTGGCCAGCTCGACGGCGGCCCGCGTCTCGATCTCGTTGAGGACCCCTTCCAGTTTGGGGTCGTCGGTATTCTCGCGTTGCTCGCGAATGGCGCGCGTCAGGCGGTCCAGCGTGCCGTGCGAAATGTCGCCGTCAATCAGCGCGATCCGCACCTCGCCCAGGATGTCCAGGATGTGGTCGGCGCGACGCACCGCGCGCTTGCGGCGCTCCAGGGGGCTGCCGACGGCGCCCGTCTCCTGCAGGGCGAGCAGCGCATCGACCGAGCCGACGCCGGTCAGGCCGCCGACAGAGGCCGTGCTGGCCGCGCCGCTGGCGGCGTTCACCGACGGCAGGCTGAAGCTCGACGAACCGCCGGCCGGCCTGGCCCGCGATGCGCCAGTCGCCCCTACGCCCCCCGTGCTGGAAACCTTCATCCGGCAGCTCCAAAAAGCTTACGCGTGCGAGTCACTTATCTCACAGCCTCATCATAATCAGATCGCGCGCTTGAAGTATGGTTAATGCCGGGCAGATTCTGCCGCGAGGCGCCCGGCGGACCACCGCCAAATGCAGAATCCCTTGAGTCACAAGGCCCTAGGCGGGGCCGGAAAACTGGCCCGCTTCTGGCATGGGGCGGGCCGGGGACGTTTCCCCGCCACGGGACTGCCATGCCGCGTTCATTCTTTCGCACCGTTCTGACCGCCCTCGCCGCCGCTTCGGCCTTGGCCTGCCTGGGCCTTGGCGCGCCAGCGTTCGCCAAGTCGCGGATCAAGGACATCGTCGCCTTCGAGGGCGTTCGTGAGAACCAGCTGATCGGCTACGGCGTTGTCGTCGGCCTGAACGGCACGGGCGACAGCCTGCGCAACGCCCCGATGACCAAGCAGAGCCTGGAGGCGATGCTGGAGCGCCAGGGCGTCAACGTCCGTGACGCCAACCTCAACACCAAGAACACCGCCACGGTCATGGTCACGGCCAATCTGCCGCCGTTCTCGGCCGCGGGCTCGAAGCTGGACGTGACCGTCTCGGCGCTGGGCGACGCCAAGAGCCTGCTGGGCGGCACCCTGCTGGTCACCAGCCTGCAGGGCGCGGACGGCCAGACCTACGCCGTCGCCCAGGGCACTGTGCAGACCGGTTCGGTCTCGGCCGGCGGCGCCTCGGGCAGCTCGGTCACCAAGGGCGTGCCGACCGCCGGTCGGATCGCCTCGGGCGGCATCATCGAGCGCGAGACCGGCTTCCAGATGGTCAATATGGACATCCTGCGCATGACCCTGCGCAATCCGGACTTCACGACCTCGCGCCGCATCGCCGACGCCATCAACGGCAAGTTCCCCAACTGCGCCCAGGCGCAGAACCCGACCATCGTCGCTGTCCGCGCCCCGGCCGGCATGGACATGATCAGCTTCGTCACCAGCATCGAGAACCTGGAGGTCGAGCCCGACAGCCCGGCCAAGGTGGTGATCGACGAGGTGGCCGGCGTCATCGTCATGGGCGACGACGTCCGCATCAGCCAGGTGGCGATCGCCCAGGGCAACCTGACGATCACGGTCCAGGAAACCCCGGCCGTCAGCCAGCCGGGCCCGTTCAGCCAAGGCCAGACCGCCGTCGTCCCGCAGTCGACCGTCAATGTCGAAGAGGAAAAGGGCAAGAAGCTGATCACCCTGGGCGGCTCGCCCTCGCTGAAGAGCCTGGTCGGCGGCCTGAACGCTCTGGGCGTCACGCCCCGCGACATGATCTCGATCCTGCAGGCCGTGAAGGCCTCCGGCGCCCTGCAAGCCGACATCGAGGTGATGTGATGAGCTTCGCGTCGCAGCTTTCCACCCTGGTCCCGCAGCTCGGCGCGACCACCGCCACGGTGAAGTCGGCGGCTCAGGCGGTGAAGTCCGCCGCGGCCTCGATCGAGGACACCGCCAAGGACGCGGCCAAGCGCGCCAAGATCGGCGAGACGGCCAAGACTTTCGAAGCCTCGTTCCTGTCGGTGATGATGCAGCAGATGTTCGAGGGCGTGAAAACCTCGGAACCGTTCGGCGGCGGCAACGGCGAGGAAATGTTCAAGTCGATGCTGACGGACGCGATGTCCAAGCAGGTGACCAAGGCCGGCGGGATCGGCCTGGCGCCGACCATCCAGCGCGAAATGCTGAAGATGCAAGGTCTGAAGGAGTAACAAGCCATGGCTATCGCCGCCGTCGACGCCGACGATCGCGTCCATCAGCTGACCCTGCTGACCGAACGCCTGACCGACCTGATCGCCAAGGAGGCCCAGGCCTTCGAGACCCACCGCCCGCACGAGGCGGCGCAGTATGTCGAGGAGACGGCCAAGCTGGCCAATGTCTACCGGCATGAGTCGATGCGGGTGCGCGCCAATGTCGCCCTGGTCGAGGCGGCCCGGCCCGAACTGCGCCAGCGCCTGCTGCGCGCCACCGAGGCCTTCGACGCGGTCCTGGCCCGCCAGGCGCGCGCCGTGAACGCCGCCAAGACCGTGACCGAGGGCCTGGTCCACGCCGTCGCCCAGGAGATCGCCAACCAGCGCGCCGCCCCGGCCACCACCTACGGCGCCGGCGGCATGGTCAACGACCGCCCCTCGATGGGCGCGGCCATCACCCTGAACCGCAAGGCCTAGGATTCGAGGGAGAAGACGGCGGCGGCCCTGGCCGCCCCGTTCGGATCCCCGAAATCGGCGACCATATACTCCGCCACGACGCGCAGCCGGTCGGCCGGTAGCGGCGCGCGCCAGGGATCGCCGATCAGCACCGCGATCTCGGCCGCCAGGCATCGCCGCAGATACGTCTCGACCCGCGCCGCCAGGTCGGGGTCGTAGAACAGATCCCCCACCAGCATCAGGTCGACCTCCGGCGGCGCGCCCGACGTCAGGTCGCCGTGGATCGTCTCGACCCTCACCCCATTGGCGGCGGCGTTCAGGCGCGTGGCCGTGACCGCGTAGGGATCGACATCGGCCGCCTTCACCTCGGCCGCCCCCGCCAGGGCGGCGGCGATGGCGACGAGGCCCGAGCCCGCGCCAAGATCCAGCACGCGCTTGCCGACGACGGTCTCGGGATGGTCGAGGACGTGGCGCGCCAGGGCCAGCCCACCGCCCCAGGTCCGCGCCCAGTACGGCGAACCGAAGTCCGGATCGGCGTCCGCCAGGCGCATCAGCCCGCTGCGCGGCCCCGCGCGGTGCAGGCGAATCTCGGGAACGCCGGGAACGGGGTCCAGCGGCAGGCGCTCGCGGATGAAGGCTTCGAGGTCCAGGGGCGTGTCCTTCGCGGTCAGCCGCCGACTTAAGACCTCGGCCGCGATCGCGCTACTCTCCGTCGATCAACCGCTTCTTGCGCCGGTGCAGGCTGGCGGCCACGGCGATCAGCACCAGCGGGACCAGGGCCGACAGCAGGTGTTCGCCCAGACCCGGCCAGCCGTGCAACCAGGGCTTCAACAGATAGCCCAGCAGGCCCAGCACGTAGTAGCCGACCGCGAAGATCGACAGACCCTCGACCAGTCCCTGCAGCTTGGTCTGGAGCTGCAGGCTGGCGTCCATGCCGCGCAGGGTCTCCTGGTTCTGGCGGTCTTGGGCCAGGCCCAGCTTGGTGCGCAGCAGGTCGCCGCTGCGGGCGATGCGCAGGGACAGGTCGTCCAGCCGCCGGTCGGCCGCCTGGCGCGTGCGCATGGCCGGCAGGAGGCGGCGGGCGATGAACTCGCTCATGGTCGAGTGGCCCGCGATCCGCCGCTCGCGCAGGGCCTCCAGCCGGTCCAGGGTCAGGCGGTGATAGGACTCGGTCGCCCCGCGCCGGAAGCGGCTCCTAGCGGCGCGCAGTTCGACCTCGGCCGAGAGGGCCAGCAGGCGGTCCAGCACCGCCTGGCTATCCTCGCCGGCCGCCAGTCCGCTGGTGATCGCCGCCAGCCGCGCCTCGGCCCCGTCCAGCCAGGCCAGGAGCTCGCGGGCCGGCGGGAAGCCGATCAGCGCCAGCTTCCGATAGTTGCCGATCTCCAGCAGGGTCTGGACCAGTCGCGAAACCTCGTCGTTGGCCAGGGACAGGTTCTGGACGTGGATGCGGCCCGCCCCACCCTCGCGCAGACGGAAGTCGGTCCAGATCCGCGCCGCCCCGTCGAACGCCTCGCACGAGACGCAATGCTGCAGGTCGATGTGACGGCCCAGATCCGTGTCGGTGGGCGGCGCGACGCCAGGGGCCGAGACCGAGATCTCGACGCCCCGGAACACCTGGCCCGGCGCGCCATCCAGCCAGAAGAAGCTCGCCTCCGGTTGCGGCTGGAAACCGAGGTCGCGTCCCAGGGGGCCGTGGGCGAACCAGGTCCAGGTCGAGAACTCCTGGTGCCGCTCCCACAACCAGCCGCCGTCCTCGTCAGCGACGACGACCCGGCCCAGGGTGGGATCCTGTCCCGGCGCGAACAGGGACACGAAGGCCGCCTCCGCCGTTCGCGCATCGGGATCGACCAGGAACACCCATTGGCGCAGGCGGAGCGGCGCGCGGTCCAGCGGCAACGCCCTCAGGTGCATCAGTTCGCTCAACGTCACCCGAAGCGGGTGGTCCCGACCGCCGTCCATCTCGTCCTCGCCCTGCGACGCCGGGTCATGGGGTCACGCCCAATGTTACCGGTCACATAGACTTAGCGAACATCGTCCGGCGCGTCACCTGATTTGAGCCGGATCCAGCGCTCGACACCGATCGCCGCGAGGAAATCGGCGTCGTGACTGACCACCAGCAGCGCCCCGTCATAGCCCGACAGCGCCGCCTCGACGGCCTCGATCGAAGCCAGGTCCAGATGATTGGTCGGCTCGTCCAGGATCAGCAGCTGAGGCGGCGCGGCCGCGCTCAGCACGCAGGCCAGGGCCGCGCGCAGACGCTCGCCGCCGCTCAGCGTCCCGGCCAGTTGGTGGGCGGCGGTGTTGCGAAACAGGAACCGCGCTAGAGCCGCGTGGGCGTCGTTCTGGCTAGCGGCCGGGTTCAGGCGGCGGAAGTTCTGCAGGATCGTCTCGTCGTCGTTCAGCAGCGCCGCCCGCTGGTCCAGCAGGGCGACGGGAACCGAGAGCTTAACCGCGCCCGCCGTTGGCGAGAGATCGCCGGTCGCGAGGCGGATCAGCGTTGTCTTGCCCGTCCCGTTCGGACCCGAGACCGCCACGCGCTCGGGCCCGGCGATGCGAAACGACAGGCCCTGGACCACCTGCGCTCCGTCCGGCCAGGCGAAGGCCACGTCGTCGAAGGTCAACACCGTCCGCCCCTCCGGCAGGCCGCTGGACGGCAGGTCGAAGCCCAGGGTCCGGGCGCGCTCGACGCGGGCCTCGGCGGAAGCCTTGGCCTCCGCCGCCTGGGTCGCCAGCTTGTCGGCCAGCCGGCCCTCGCGCGCGCCGCTGGTCTCGGCCCGCTCGGCCATCATGCCCAGCACGATCTTCGGCGTCCCGCCCCGGTCGGCGAACTTGCGGCCGGCGGCGTCGCGACGGTCCTTGCGTTCGCGGGCCACTTGAGTCTCGCGGGCGACACGGCGGACCTCCTTCTCGGCGTGATCGAGGTCGCGCTGGGCGGCCTCGGCCTCGGCCGCCCGACGTTCGGCATAGAGGTCCCAGCCGCCGCCGTAGGACTTCGCGCCCAGGGACGACAGCTCGACGATGCGGTCCATGCCGCGCAACAGGCTCCGGTCGTGGCTGACCACCACCGCCCCGCCGCGCCAGCGGGCCAGCACCCTGGCCACGATCCCGCGCGCCTCGGCGTCGAGGTTGTTGGTCGGCTCGTCCAGCAGCAACACGTCGGGCCGGGCGATCAGGAGGCGTGCGAGGCCCGCTCGCGTCGCCTGGCCGCCCGACAGCGCCGCCGTCAGCCGCTCGGGATCGAGGCCCGCCAGGCCGAGATCGGCCAAGGCCTGGTCCAGGCGTCCGGGCAGATCCCAATCGGCTTCGGAGAGATCGGTCTCGTCGGCTTCCCCGCGCTCGATGCGCGACAGGCGATCCCAGTCCGGGCCGACGCCGAGCAGGTCGACCAGCCGCGCGCCCTCGGAGACGTCGGGCGTCTGGTCCAGGGTCGCGACCGTCCCCGCGCGGGCGACGGTCCCGGCCAGCGGCGCACGCGCGCCCGCGATCAGCGCCAGCAAGGTCGACTTGCCAGCACCGTTGCGGCCCACCAGGCCGATGCGCTCGGTCCCGATGGAAAGGTTCAGGTTTTCGAAAAGAAGCCGGCCGTCAGGCGTGGCGGCGGAAACGGAATCCAGGGTGACGAAGAACATGCGAACCCACGGTCAGGAAAACGGGAAGGACGAAGCGGTCTTCCGTCTTGCTGATCATGAGAGCCTCCATCGGATGGGAAGGCGGGTTTTTACGCGCCCGCGCCCGAGGCGACAAGCGTGGCCGTCGCCAGCCTAGGTAGGAGCCATCGCGTGCAGCACCCAGACCAGCGAACCGATCCCGCCGCAGAACACCATCATGTCGATGATCACCGAGCGCGGCTTGCCGACCTTCAGCGCGTCGAACGCCTGCTGCTTGGCGTCCTGCTTTCCGCTGCCGCCGTCCTTCTTGGCCACGACCGTTCTTCCTCGGTATCAAGGTCGAGCTTCTGCCCGATCGTGGCGCTTAGATCATGCGTGGACTGAAGAACCCGCTTCCAAACAGGGTTTAGGAAATCCGAACGGCGACGCTCAGAAACAGCCGCCTTCGCGAAGACTGGGCGGGGGACTGCCGGTGGAGGCCAGGTTCCGTTCGCTGAAGCCGGGCGTCCGCCCCCGGCGGTAGTCGCGGCAGCGCTGCTTGCGCGGTCCTTCCTTCTCATAGCGCGAGGGAAGCTCCGGCTGGGGGCTTTCCCACTGCGTTTCGTCGATCGGGCCGATGAATCCTGGCGATGGGCGTCTGTCGCGCTTGCCGCCCCAGCCGGCATAGCAGCGCTCCTTCTCGTCCGGCGTCATGTGCTCGCTGCTGAGACCCTTGCACGCCCGATAGTATCGGCCCCATCCCCACTCGGGCACGCCCTCCGTGATGCGCCAGCGGTCGATCGTCTTCCGGTCCATGCGCCAGGCCGGATCGATGGCGGGCGGCGTGGCGGCGGCCTCGTTCGAGACGGCCAGGCCGTCCACGATCGGCGCCGACGAAGGGGCTTTCGGCGCCTGAGTCGTCGCCGACACGGCGGGTGAACGGGCGGCGGCCCGCGATGTCGGCGACTTCTGTCGGTCGGGCCGCTCCAGGTCCAGCAGGAGCACTGGAGCGTCCTCGACATGCGGCGGCGGCTCCTCGATCAGCACCAATGCGCCCAGGATCAGACCGTTGACCAGGACGCCGCCCGAGATGGCGAGCCATCGTCTGGTCCACACGCCCCGCGCCATCCCCGCCACCTCTGGTTAAGCTGGACGGCAGGACGCGCGCCGATGGCGCCGCTTTCGAGGCCTTCGCGTGACCAAGCGGCGCCTTGTGCGGGGCGCCGCTGCTGACATCCGCTGTCAGCAGGAACGACGCCGCGCGTGCGCGACATTTGTTCGCATCTTGTTCTTGTGTTAATTCGCGCCTTGAGCCCTACATATAGCCGCTGCGCCGCCACCAATCGTGCGGCCCAACGTTCCGGAAAACATGGCTGAGCAACTGAACTTCATCCGCGTTCGCGGCGCCCGTGAGCACAATCTGAAGGACGTCAGCGTCGACATCCCGCGTGGCGAGCTGGTCGTGCTGACCGGCCTGTCGGGCTCGGGCAAGTCGTCCCTGGCCTTCGACACGATCTATGCCGAGGGCCAGCGTCGTTACGTGGAAAGCCTGTCGGCCTATGCCCGTCAGTTCCTGGAACTGATGAGCAAGCCCGACGTCGACTTGATCGAGGGCCTGTCGCCGGCGATCTCGATCGAGCAGAAGACCACCAGCCGCAACCCGCGCTCGACCGTGGGCACGGTGACCGAGATCCACGACTACATGCGCCTGCTGTGGGCGCGGGTCGGGATCCCCTACTCGCCCGCCACCGGCCTGCCGATCGAGAGCCAGACCATCAGCCAGATGGTCGACAAGATCACCGCCCTGCCCGAAGGCACGCGTCTCTACCTGCTGGCCCCGGTCGTTCGCGACCGCAAGGGCGAGTACAAGAAGGAGATCGCCGAGTGGCAGAAGGCCGGCTTCCAGCGGCTGAAGATCGACGGCGAGTTCTATCCGATCGAGGACGCCCCGGTCCTCGACAAGAAGTTCAAGCACGACATCGACGTGGTCGTCGACCGCGTGGTGACCAAGCCCGACATGGAGCAGCGTCTGGCCGACTCCATCGAGCAGGCGCTCCGCCTCGCCGACGGGCTCGCGGTCGCCGAGTTCGCCAACATCGAGGAAGGCGAGAAGGAGCCGCGGCGCATCCTGTTCTCGGAACGCTTCGCCTGCCCGGTCAGCGGCTTCACGATCGCCGAGATCGAGCCGCGCCTGTTCTCGTTCAACAATCCGGCGGGCGCCTGTCCGGTCTGTGACGGCCTGGGCGCGAAGCTGGCCTTCGACGCCGACCTCGTGATCCCGGACAAGGACAAGAGCCTGCACAAGGGCGCGGTCGCGCCCTGGGCGAAGGGTCCGTCGCCGCTCTACACCCAGACCCTGCAGGCCCTGGCGCGGCACTACGGCTTCTCGATGGACGAGCCGTGGCACAAGCTGTCGCTGGACGCCCGCGACGTGGTGCTGAACGGGTCCAAGGGGACCAAGATCAAGTTCACCTACGACGACAACGCGCGGAAGTACGAGGTCGAGAAGCCCTTCGAGGGCGTGCTGCCGAACCTGGAGCGCCGCTGGCGCGAGACCGACAGCAGCTGGGTGCGCGAGGAACTGGGCCGCTACCAGTCCGACACCCCGTGCGAGACCTGCCATGGCAAGCGCCTGAAGCCCGAGGCCCTGGCCGTCAAGATCGACGCCATGGACATCGCCGAGGTCTCGATGCTGGCCATCCGTCCGGCCCGCGACTGGTTCGCCAGCCTGGAAGGCAAGCTGACCGACAAGCAGATGGAGATCGCCCGGCGGATCCTGAAGGAGATCAACGACCGCCTGCGGTTCCTGGTCGACGTCGGCCTCGACTATCTCAACCTCTCGCGCGGCTCGGGCACCCTGTCGGGCGGCGAGAGCCAGCGTATCCGTCTGGCCAGCCAGATCGGTTCGGGCCTGACCGGCGTGCTCTACGTGCTGGACGAGCCGTCGATCGGCCTGCACCAGCGCGACAACACCCGCCTGCTGACCTCGCTGCAGGGCCTGCGGGACCTGGGCAATTCGGTGCTGGTGGTCGAGCATGACGAGGAGGCCATCCTCACCGCCGACTATGTGATCGACATGGGCCCGGCCGCGGGCGTCCACGGCGGCGAGATCGTCGCCCAGGGCAAGCCGGCCGAGATCATGGCCAACCCCAAGAGCCTGACCGGCGCCTATCTGACCGGGGCGCGCGAGATCGAGGTGCCCGAGGAGCGCCGGCCGATCAGCAAGAAGAAGGTGCTGCGCGTCGTCGGCGCGACCGGCAACAACCTCAAGAACGTCACGGCCGAGATCCCGGTCGGGACCTTCACCTGCATCACGGGCGTGTCGGGCGGCGGCAAGTCGACCTTCACGATCGAGACCCTGTACAAGGCCGCCGCGCGCCGCCTGAACAACGCCAGCGACGCCCCCGCGCCGCACGAGCGGATCGAGGGGCTGGAGCAGTTCGACAAGGTCATCGACATCGATCAATCGCCCATCGGCCGCACCCCGCGCTCGAACCCGGCGACCTATACCGGCGCCTTCGGCCCGATCCGCGACTGGTTCGCGGGCCTGCCGGAGAGCAAGGCGCGCGGCTACGGCCCGGGCCGGTTCTCGTTCAACGTCAAGGGCGGCCGCTGCGAGGCCTGCCAGGGCGACGGCGTCATCAAGATCGAGATGCACTTCCTGCCCGACGTCTACGTCACCTGCGATATCTGCAAGGGCAAGCGCTACAACCGCGAGACCCTGGACGTGCTGTTCAAGGGCAAGACGATCGCCGACGTCCTGGACATGACCGTCGAGGAGGCCGCCGACTTCTTCAAGGCCGTGCCGCCGATCCGCGACAAGATGGAGACCCTCAAGCGCGTGGGCCTCAGCTACATCAAGGTCGGCCAGCAGGCCACGACCCTGTCGGGCGGCGAGGCGCAGCGGGTGAAGCTGTCCAAGGAGCTGTCGCGCCGGGCCACCGGGCGGACCCTGTACATCCTGGACGAACCGACCACCGGCCTGCACTTCGAGGACACCAAGAAGCTGCTGGAGGTGCTGCACGAGCTGGCCGACCAGGGCAACACCGTGGTGGTCATCGAGCATAACCTGGACGTGGTGAAGACCGCCGACTGGCTGATCGACTTCGGCCCCGAGGGCGGCGACGGCGGCGGCCAGATCGTCGCCACCGGCTCGCCCCAGGACGTGGCCAAGGTCGAGGCCAGCTGGACCGGCCGCTACCTCAAGGAGCTGCTGGACCGCCACGAGGAACGCCGCAAGGCGCGGGTGGCCGAGCTGAAGAAGGCCAAGCGGGCCTGAGCTTCACGCCATCCCTGAAATGAACAACGCCCCGGAGAGCGATCTCCGGGGCGTTCGTCTTCTGGACGAGGCCTCCGAGCCTACCAGCCGCCGTTGCCCTCGGCGGCGGCCTGGCCCTCGCGCAGCGCCTTGTAGATGGTCGGGGCCGGCGCGAAGATGATCAGCGTCGTCAGCACCGACATCAGGCCCGAGAACATCGTCTGGGCGATACCCATCGGCGTGAAGAACGCCTTCAGCGAGCTGCTGTCGGCCTGCATCAACCGCCCCGCGGCGCCGATATCGCCGGAAATGATCGTGGCGACGGCCGAGATGATCGTGAACAGCAGCAGGAACACGATCACGCACATGACGACGGCCAGGAAGTAGGCCCCCATCAGGGGCCAGAACTGGCCCTTGGTCAGCGGCATGGAGCGGAAGAACACCACCTTGCCGGCGTCGAAGGTCGCCGCCGAGGACAGGGACAGCCGAATGGCCAGGTAGACGACGCCGCCCAGCGTGCCGACGAAGGCCAGCAGCGCCAGCAGCGCCCCGATCGCGTCCTTCATCACGGCGAAGAATTCGGTCAGCACGCTGCCGATCAGGAACGCGCCGAACAGGGTCACGTTGAACAGCACCCAGATGGCGGCTTGGCGCAGCTCGTCGCCGCCCAGCCGCAGTCGCAGCAGCCCGCCCTCGTGGGGGCGCAGGATCAGGCGGTTCACCCCGGCGAACATCACCGCGTTGACCAGCACCAGATACGGCACGGACAGCAGGGTGACCGGCACGACCTTGGCGAACGCGGCCGCCAGCTCGTTCGGGTCCGGCTCGCTCCCGGCCGATTGCATGTAGGTCGAGAGCCCGTTCAGCTCGTCGCCGAAGAAGTGGATCATCACCACGCTGTAGGCGATGGACACCACCGTCATGATCAGCGCCCACAGGGCCACCGTCTTCAGGTTTTCCCGCACCAGTCGGAAACCGGAGAAGGCCGCGTCGGAGGGCGAGAACTTGGACATGGCGGGCTCATCCAGCTGGCGAACAGGCCGTAGCCCTAACAAGGTTCGCGTCGCTTCGACAGTGTCGAACGCGGCTTTTTCGTCCGGGGTTGCGGCGAGCACGAGTGCGTCTAACATCCGTTTGAAAGGTGGCCATCAGCGCCGCCGTGAACCGGGAGGATGCGATGAAGCTCTATGGCGAGGCCATGCCCGCGCCCAATCCGCGCCGGGTGCGGATCTTCCTGGCCGAGAAGGGCCTGGAGGTTCCCGAGATCCCGATCGGCCTGCGCCAGGGCGGCCACCGGTCGCCCGAGCATCTGGCGCGCAACAGCCTGGGCCAGGTGCCGGTGCTGGAGCTGGACGACGGGACCACCATCAGCGAGACCGTCGCCATCTGCCGCTATTTCGAGGCGCTGCACCCCGACCCGCCGCTGTTCGGCGTCTCAGCGCTGGAACAGGCCCAGGTCGAGATGTGGACGCGCCGGATCGAGTTCCGGGTGATGGTCCCGGTCGGCATGTACTGGCGTCACGCCCATCCGCTGACCGCGCGGCTGCTGAAGCAGAATGTCGAATTCGGGGAATCCAACCGCGAGGTGGTCGACAAGGCCCAGGCGTGGCTGGACCGCGAGCTGTCCGATGGCCGCCCCTATCTCACGGGCGAGACCTATACGATCGCCGACATCGTCGCCCAGACCACCCTGGACTTCGCCGACTTCGTGGGCCTGGCGACCCCGGCCGAGGCCAGGAACGTGCTGGCCTGGCGCGAACGGATGGCGGCCAGGCCCAGCGCGGGCGCCTAGCCCCTAGTCGTGCAGGCCCGCGTCGATCTCGTCCTGGTTCAGGTGGGCGAAGGCGCGGGCCGGGGCGGCGACCAGGATCACGGTCTGCAGGGTCAGGAAGATCGGGGCCAGCAACAGGTTGGCCAGCAGCACCAGGATCAGGCGCGGATGGCTGGCCACCACGTCGCCGCCGCTCGTCGGGTCGACGCCGCCGCCGACCACATTGCCGATGATGCTCGAGACCGTCGCGCCGATGATCGAGACCAGGAAGCTCAGGGCGATGGCCAGGATGTACATCCCCAGCAGGCGGAAGAACTGGCCGTGGGTCTGGACCCAGGCCTCGCGGAGGTCGATGTGATGATGCGAGAAGGCGTGCGGCCCCAGCAACGACAGGCGCACGGCCACCCATAGCGACAGGCCGATCACCGCCAGGGCGCCCAGGGTGGCGAACCAGCCGGCCGCCGCGCCCGACAGCAGGGAGGCCCCCAGCACCACCGCGCCGGACGGGATCACCGTCACGCCCAGGGCCGCGGCCCAGGTGATCAGAGAGACGATCAGCAGTTGAAGCTCTTCCTTGCCCAGGCGCAGATAGGCGAAGCGGTCGTTCTTGGGCTCGATCACCGAACGGATGATCGCCGCCTGCAGCACCGAGCCCAGGAACAGGGCCAGGGCGATCAGCAGCACCATGACCCCGCCCAGATGGGTGACGAGGTCGAGGATTTCTCGGGGATCGGCCGATCCGGCGCGTCCGGCCAGGGCGGCGCGGCCCTCGTCGCCCAGCACGATCTTGGCGAACAGGCCCAGGATCGGCAGCATGACCAGCGAGAAGGTCGCCCAGGCCAGCACCGGCAACGGCTTGCGCCGCATGATCCGCAGGCCTTGGAGAGCGGCGTCGACGGGGCGAACTGACATCTAGGCGTCCTGAGAGACCGCGCTTTGGCGGTAGATATGGGTCAGCGCTCCAGCCCAGGCCGGCGCCAGATAGAGATAGACGATCGTGGCGGCGCCCGCCGTAAAGCCGACGCCCTGGGGCGGGGCCAGGCCGAAGAGGACCCCGACCAGCGCCACCGGCAGGCCCAGGATCACGCCGATCGCCAGGAGGGCCGGCACGCGCCCCTTGGTCAGCGGAAAGGCGCTCAGCACCCGCACGCCGGACTGCTCGACCGTGGCCGGAGCGGTGAAGGACAGGCGCAGGCCCAGCCAGACCAGAATGGCCAGGCCGGCCAGCGGAGCCAGGCCCGCGACGACGCCGCCCGGACCGGCGTTGGCCAGGGCGGCCTTCCAGGCCTGGGCGGAACCGACGTCGAGGTTGGGCGCGCTGGCGCGGGCGACGCCCAGCGCGACGGCGCCGATCGCCACCAGCAGGATCGAGCCGATCAGCAGGAAGAGGCCCAGCACCAGAAAATGCCCGCCCAGCAGCCGCCACTCGTCGCGTCCCCAGCGCAGGCCCTTCAGGCCCGAAGCGCGTCCGAACGCGCGGCGGAATAGCGCGCCCTGGGCGATGACGCCGGCGGCCAGGACAGCCAGCAGGCGCGCGCCCGGCGGCAGATAGCCGGCGACCACGGTCAGGACGATCGCGACCAGCAGCGCCGCCCAGCACGCGTTGATCGACGCGCCCAGGTCGGACACGCCCGCGCGCAACGCGCCGCCGACGCTGGCCGATCCGTCCGTCATCCGATCCGTTCCTCTCGCAAGAGGCTCGCCGACGAGTCGTCGCGAGCCCGCGCAATCTATGGCCTCGCCACGGTTCTGACGATGGCGCCGCGCGGATGCAATCGGATTTCGAGCGGTCGTAGCGCCGCCGCTACGCCCGCGCCGGATCTTCGTTCAGCAGCGCCCGATAGGACGCCGCCCAGGGCGCGCAGAACACGGTGGTGACGACGGTGGAGAACACCACCAGCAGCACGCCGGCGATGGCGATGGCCGGGCCCAGCTTGCGGACGATCTCCAATGGCGGCTCGCGCACCAGCGCCTGCACCGCGCCGGGCTCGAGCAGCCAGGTCATCGTCCCGCCCAGCGCGAAGACGCCGCCCATCATCAACCCGCCAAACAGAACCTCGATGCCGATCAGCAGCACCACCAGGAGCACGCTCATGCCCAGCAGCTTGCCGAGGCGTCCCTTGGTGAAGCTCCAGGACTCAAAGAGCCGGAACTGCCGGTCGACGAAGGTCATCGGCGCGGCCATCGACAGTTTCAGCGCCAGCCACAGGAACAGGACCAGCGCGACGAGCCCGATGACCACGGCCGTCGAGACCGCCGCTACATGGGCCTGCGGGCCGCCGCCCATCGCGACGATCGCCACCACGACCACGGCCAGCAGCGCCAGGACGAAGCAGGCGATGTAGGCGAGCACGTACTCGACCAGGAACAGCAGGGTCAGCCAGCCCTCGCGCGCGCCCAGCCGCAGATAGGCGAAACGCGACTCCTGGGGCTCCAGCACGGCCCGGAACACGGCCGAGCAGATCACCGCCTTCACGCCGGTGGCCCACAGCCAGAACAGCAGCTGGAACAGCATCACGCCCGACTGCAGGCGCATGAACCGCCCGATCATCTGGGGATCGTTGGCCGGCCCCGGCTGCCCCACCTGCATGAGCATCGCGAAGTCCGGGCGCATCGCCCAGAGCAGCAGGTACATCGGCGCCGCTGTCGCGACGAAGATCACCAATCCCCAGGCCAGGACGGCCAGCGGCCTGCGTCCGATCACGCCAAGACCGGCGGTCGCCGCCTCGGCCACGGAAAATCTCGCCATGTCCCCTCCCATGCCCGCCACGCGCGCAGGACCTGATCCTTGCGTGAGCCTACACGCAGGTTTCGCCAAGCGACAGCCGGGGGTATAGGGCGCGACCATGACCACGAATTCGACCTACTCGCCCGTCCACGTCATTGGCGGAGGCCTGGCCGGCTCCGAAGCCGCTTGGCAAATCGCCCAGAGCGGCGTGCCCGTCATCCTGCACGAGATGCGTAGAGAGGGCGTGACCACCGACGCCCACCAGACCGACGGCCTGGCCGAGATGGTGTGCTCCAACTCGTTCCGGTCGGACGACTGGCAGTTCAACGCCGTGGGCCTGCTGCACGCCGAGATGCGCAAGCTGGACAGCCTGATCATGGCCTGCGCCGACCAGCACCAGGTGCCGGCGGGCGGCGCCCTGGCCGTCGACCGCGACGGCTTCTCGGCCGAAGTCACCAAGCGCCTCTCCGAGCATCCGCTGGTCACCATTGTGCGCGAGGAGATCGCCGGCCTTCCCCCCCAGGAATGGGACAACGTCATCGTCGCCACCGGCCCCCTCACCTCGCCCGCCCTGGCGCAGGCGGTGCTGGACATGACCGGCGAGGGGCAGCTGTCGTTCTTCGACGCCATCGCCCCGATCATCCATTTCGAGTCCATCGACATGGACAAGGCCTGGCGCCAGTCGCGCTACGACAAGGAGGGTCCCGGCGGCGACGCGGCCGCCTACATCAACTGCCCCATGAACAAGGAGCAGTACGAGGCCTTCATCGACGCCCTGCTGACCGGCCCCAAGTCCGAGTTCAAGGAGTGGGAGAACGTCCCCTATTTCGACGGTTGCCTGCCGATCGAGGTGATGGCCGAGCGCGGCCGCGAGACCCTGCGCCACGGCCCGATGAAGCCGGTCGGCCTGACCAACCCGCGCGATCCGACCGTGAAGTCGTACGCCATCGTCCAGCTGCGCCAGGACAACGCCCTAGGCACGCTGTGGAACATGGTCGGCTTCCAGACCAAGCTGAAGCACGGCGTCCAGGCCGAGACCTTCCGCATGATCCCGGGCCTGGAGAACGCCCAGTTCGCCCGCCTGGGCGGCCTGCACCGCAACACCTTCATCAACTCGCCCAAGCTGCTGGACCGGTCGCTGCGCATGAAGGTCCTGCCGCGCCTGCGCTTCGCCGGCCAGGTCACGGGCGTCGAGGGCTATGTCGAGAGCGCGGCCATGGGCCTCTTGACCGGCCGCTTCGCCGCCGCCGACCGCAAGGGCGCGCCGATCGACGCCCCGCCGCCGACCACCGCCCTGGGCGCGCTGGTCGAACACATCACCGGCGGCCATCTGGAGGCCGGCAACGGTCCGGGCAGCTTCCAGCCGATGAACATCAACTACGGCCTGCTGCCCCCTCTCGAGGCGCCGAAGGTCGACGAGGACGGCAAGAAGATCCCGCTGAAGGAGCGCGGCCGGGCCAAGAAACGCCTGATGAGCCTGCGGGCGCTGAAGGACCTCGAGGCCTGGGCGGGGCTCTAGAACCTCCGCTTCTACTCGTCATCCCTGAAGCCTCACGGAGGCTATCCGGGACCCAGGGGCCAAGCGCGATGAGGCCGCTCCTGGGTCTCGGCTATCCGCTGCGCCACGGCCGGGATGACACCTCTCTTGCCCGACATTCAAAGGCCCCGAGCCCTTAAGGATCGCGCCCGCGCCTAGCTTGCGACGGGTCCGTTTCGAACGGCGGGTATCCCGAACCGCCGCAACCTTCCCTTAGAATTTTCAACCCCTTGATCGGTATATAACCGATTATTTCCGCCATCCCGAACGCGGCCGGATTGCGGCGTTATTTTTTCAGCGAAAACGACAAAATTTCAAATGACACCGGTTTCTCTTGCGAATGACACCGGTTGCAGTTAGCGCTACCACCGTTTTCGGGGACCGGCCGCTCATAACAAGAGCCGGGCCCTTTTCAACTTTTCCGGGAGGGAACCGTGCAAATTCGTTCTACGCATCGCCGCGCCTGTGCGCTTCTGGCTCAGACCTCGCTAGGGGCTCTGACCGTGGCCGCCGCCCTGTCGCTGACGACGGGCGCCGCCCTCGCTCAGGAGCAAGCCGCCCCCGCGCCGGCCGCCGATCCCGCCGCCGCGCCCGCGCCCGCAGAGGCCGCTCCCGAGGAAAGCACCGTCGACGCCATCGTCGTCACCGGATACCGCGCCGCGGTGCAGAGCGCGCTGAACCTGAAGCGCAACTCGAACACGATGGTCGACGCGATCAACGCCGACGACATCGCCGACTTCCCGGACGCCAACCTGGCGGAATCGCTGCAGCGCCTGCCGGGCGTCTCGATCGACCGCGAGAACGGCGAAGGCCGCACCATCACCGTGCGCGGCCTGGGCAGCGACTTCACCCGCGTCCGCCTGAACGGCCTGGAAGCCCTGTCGACGGCCGGTCCGTCGAACTCGGGCGACAGCGCCAACCGCTCGCGCGGCTTCGACTTCAACACCTTCGCCTCGGAGCTGTTCAGCGCCCTGAAGGTCCAGAAGACCGCCTCGGCCGAGACCGACGAAGGCTCGCTGGGCGCCACGGTCGACCTGGAGACCGGCAAGCCGCTGAACTTCAAGGGCCGTCGCCTGGCCCTGTCGGTGCAGGACGCCTACTACAAGAACGGCGGCACCCACTCGCCGCGTTTCGCCGGCCTCTATTCGGACCGCTGGGAAACCAATTGGGGCGACTTCGGCGCCCTGTTCTCGGTCGCTTACAATAAGCGCAACCAGATCATTGACAGCTACCAGCGCCAGGCTGGCCAGTCGGACTACACCTACCGCCAGGCCACGTTCCTGGGCACGGGCTCGACCACCGCGACGCCGCGTCGCCAGGGCTTCGCCGCCCCGACCGGAACCTCGTGCAACAACGGCGTGATCCCGGGCGTCAACATCACTAACGCCGCTGTCTGCTCGGCCCTGACCGGCTCGAACCCGACCGCCTACAACCTGGTCAACAACCCCTCCAGCGCCACGGTCGTCGGCTCGGGCATCACCGCCCCCGGCGCCCTGACCCGCATCCCGGCCCTGGCCACGCTGAACCAGCAGGACCTGGACCAGAAGCGCACGGGCCTGACCGGCGCCGTGCAATGGCGCCCGACCAGCCGCACCACCATCTCGCTGGACTGGGTCTATTCGGAACTGGAGCAATCGTCGGTCAACTACCAGGTCCAGACCGTCGGCCTGAATCGCAACAACACCAACGCCGCCCTGAACACCATCACCGCCGGCGACACCGCCGCGGCCAAGCGCGCCCTCTACGCCAGCTGCACGGCCCGCGCCGCCAGCGCGATCCAGGACGCCATCGACTGCGGCCAGTCGATGAACGGCGGCGCGCTCGTCTCGGGCATGAGCAACAGCTACAACCCGTACAACCTCGACCCGTACGACTACTACAACAACCCGGGCTCGGTCGGTTACGTGGCCGACCCGACCGGCACGGCGATGCTGACCCAGTTCATTGGCCGCCCGTCGGTCAAGTTGATCGACGCCGCGTTGTCGCCCACCGGCGCCAACGCCGACTACCTGAAGCTGGGTAATGTCGACCTGCGCTCGGCCGCCGACGCCTCGTTCTTCACGACCTATTTCCGCCAGTCGTCGCTGAAGCTGGACCACGAGTTCAACGACAACCTGTCGATGACCGCCGTCTACGGTAAGTCCTCGTCGAACAACAAGACCCAGGGCCTGCTGGCGGACTTCATCCGCCTAGACAGCGGCCAGGGCGTGGCCGGCAACGACTACGTCACCTATGACGCGCGCGGCGGCGGCGACATGCCGGTCCTGAACCTGGGCTTCGACGCCACCCAAGCCAGCGCCTGGGACTTCGTGAAGGGCTACTCGGCCCTGCGGAACTACCAGCGCTATACGCGCAACGACTACGAGACCATGCGCGTCGACTTCAAGTACCACCTGGACAACAGCACGGACGTCAAGTTCGGCATCAGCCAGCGCAAGTACGGCTTCGGCACCTCGGAATATCGCCGCCTGACCGGCGAGACCCTGAACCCCAGCCTGAAGGAAGCCGGCTCGAACGTCGCGGCCGTCAGCAAGGTCATCAACTGGGGCACGGGCCTGAACGTCCCGGCCGGCACCACGACCGCCTTCCTGGCGCCCGACCTGAAGAAGATGACCGAGCTGTTCGGCTTCGACTGCAACTGCATCAACAAGTACGGCGACTGGCGCCTGTCGTATCTGGCCAGCGCGGCCAACCGCTATTCGGTCGACGAGAAGGACACCAGCGCCTACGTCCAGTTCGACTTCGACACCGAATTCCTGGGTCGCGAACTGCGCGGCAACGTTGGCACGCGCTACGCCCTGACCGAGGTCGACTCGGACGGCCTGACCAACACCTCGCGCCCGATCTCGGGCTCGAATAAGTACCACGACATCCTGCCGTCGATGAACGTGTCGTACGAGGTCTATGACAACCTGCTGCTGCGCTTCGGCGCGGCCAAGGTCATGGCCCGTCCGCTGCTGTCGAACCTGGCGCCGAACGTGACCTCGATCAGCGTGCCGTCCAACGGCGCCACGGTCGGTGGCTCGCTGACGGTCGGCAATCCGAAGCTGGATCCGTTCCGCGCGACCAACCTGGACCTGTCGCTGGAATGGTACTTCGCGCCGGGCGCCCTGGTCTCGGTGGCCGTGTTCAACAAGGACATCTCGAGCTTCCCGCAGACCCTGGTGTCGTCGGCCAGCCTGAGCTCGTTCATGGACGCCGACGCCATCGCGGCCCTGCGCGCGGCCCAGACCAACCCGCAGGCGATCGCCTATATCGACAACAACAACCCGTTCGACGTCCGCCAGTTCGGCAACGCGCCGGGCGGCTACATCCGCGGCATCGAGTTCAACTACCAGCAGAACCTGACGTTCCTGCCCTGGTACTTCAAGAACCTGGGCGTCCAGTTCAACGCCACCCACCTGGAGTCGGAACTCGAGTACATCGTCACCCCCGCCAACGCCCGCCTGAACCAGGCGGCGGTCACCGCCAAGGGTCCGTTCACGGGCGCCTCGCCGGACGCCTTCAACTTCACGGTCTTCTACGAGGTCGAGAAGTTCAGCGTGCGCCTGTCGTCGGCCTACCGCGCCAAGTACCGGACGCAGTACCCGATCGCGACCGGCACCTGCGAGCCGGGCTTCTGCGACTCGCCGCTGGTCAACGACTTCCTGGGCAACAGCAGCACGTTCAACCTGGACGGCTCGATGACCTACAAGTTCAACAAGTACATGACCCTGTCGGTCGACGCCCTGAACCTGACGAACCAGGCCGAGAACCGCTGGGCCTACCAGAACGACCCGGTCGCCACGCGCTACGCCGCCGTGGGCCGCTCGATCTTCGCCGGCATCCGATTCGTCTACTGACCGATCTAAGCGTTACTTCCTCCCAACGCTTGAACTGGGGCCGCGTCATCGACGCGGCCCTTTCTTTTTGCCGCCGGCCCGCCGCCAAGGCCGCGCCCTCTCGCCGCACATAAGTAAGTAGTTTATGACTTAACTACAGGCGCCGCCGCTCGTGGATGGCGCGTGTCGAGGCGCCCGCGCGGGAATGACGGCGCGGGGGCGGTTGCCGGCGGGGGCTTTCGAGTCTCTCCTGCTATCCCTGGTGTCTCGGCGATCAGAACGTACGGGGGTCGAATCGAAGGTGGCGGACGCGGTCGACATCGGAGGCTTGCTCGGTATTCGGGCCAAGGCGCGCTGCGACCTGCTGGGCGCCCCGCCCTACAGCGAGGCCGAGGGCCAGCTGACCAGGCGGTTCCTCACCTCCGCGCACGAAGCCGCCCTCGAGACCCTGTCCAGCTGGATGGCCGACGCCGGCATGAGCGTCCGCCGCGACGCCGCCGCCAACCTGATCGGTCGCTACGAGGGCGAGCGCCCGGGCGCCAAGGCGCTGATCATCGGCTCTCATATCGACAGCGTGCGCAACGGCGGGCGCTATGACGGCCCGCTCGGGATCATGCTGGGCGTCGACGTGGTCGAGGCGCTGCGCGCCGCCGGCCGCCGCCTGCCCTTCGCGATCGAGGTCGTGGCGTTCGGCGACGAGGAAGGCTCACGCTTTCCCGCCTCGATGAGCTGCAGCCGCGCCATCGCCGGGACGCTGGACGCCATGGCCCTGGAGATGAAGGACGCCGAGGGCGTGTCGGTGGCGCAAGCGTTGACGGCGTTCGGCGGCGATCCGGCCGGCATCGCCTCGGCCGCCCGCAAGCCCGAGGACGTGCTGGCCTTCCTGGAGGCGCATATCGAGCAGGGCCCAGTGCTGGAAGCCGAGGGCCTGGCCCTGGGCGTCGTCACCGCCATCGCCGCCCAGAAGCGGCTGATGGTCAGGATCATCGGGACCGCCGGCCATGCCGGCACCACGCCGATGAACCTGCGCAAGGACCCCGGCCCCGCCGCCGCCGAGTGCATGTTGGCCCTGGAGCGGATCTGCCGCGCGGGGACCGGCGGTCTGGTGGGCACGGTCGGCCGCATGACCGCCTTGCCCGGCGCGTTCAACGTCATCCCCGGCGCGGTCGAGTTCTCGATGGACATCCGCGCCGAGACCTCGGCGACACGTGACGAGGCCGTGATCACCGTCAGCGCCGAGATCCACGCCATCGCCGCCAAGCGCGGCCTCAAGGCCGAGATCCAGCTGATGCAGGCCCTGGCCGAAAGCCCCTGCGATCCGTCGCTGATGGGTCTACTGGAAGAGGCCCTCGCCGACCTCTCCCTTTCGCCTCGGCGCCTCCCCTCGGGCGCGGGTCACGACGCCATGGTGATGGCCGACCTCTGCCCCGTCGCCATGCTGTTCATCCGCTGCGAGGGCGGGATCAGCCATAACCCGGCCGAGGCCGTCACCGAGGCCGACTGCGCCCTGGCGGCCCAGGCCATGCTCCATTTCATCGACAAGCTAGAACGACGCGAACGCGCATGACCGATACATTTAAAGAGCTCGACCACCCCGCCCGCCTGCTGATGGGTCCAGGCCCCATCAATGTGCACCCACGCGTGCTGCGGGCGATGTCGGTGCAGTTGCTGGGCCAGTTCGACCCCGAGTTCACCGGCTATATGAACGAGGTCATGGCGCTGTATCGCGGCGTCTTCCAGACCACGAACCGCTGGACCTTCCTGGTCGACGGCACCTCGCGCGCGGGCATCGAGGCGGCGCTGGTCTCGACCCTGTCGCCGGGCGACGATGTCGTGGTGGTCAATGCCGGGCGCTTTGGCCTGCTGCTGGCCGAGATCGCCGAGCGCTGCGACGCCAAGGTCACCTTCGTCGAGGGCGAATGGGGCAAGGCCGTCGATCCGCAGGCCATCGAGGACGCCGTTACCCGTGTGAAGCCGCGCCTGGTGGCCTGCGTCCACGGCGACACCTCGACCACCATCGCCCAGCCGATCGAGGCGATCGGCGAGATCTGCCGCCGCCACGACGCCCTGCTCTATGTCGACGCCACCGCCACCCTGGGCGGCATGAGCGTGCCTGTGGATAACTGGCAAGCCGACATCGTCACCGCCGGGCTGCAGAAGTGCATGGGCGGTCCTTCGGGCTCGGCCCCGATCACCATCAGCGACCGCGCCGCCGACCACATCTTCGGCCGACGCCACGTCGAGAAAGGCCTGGCGGCGGCGGGCGCGACCGGCAACGGCCGGCGCATCGCCTCCAACTATTTCGACCTGGCGATGATCATGGACTACTGGTCCGACAAGCGTCTGAACCACCACACCGAAGCGGCCAGCATGCTGTTCGCCTCGCGCGAATGCGCGCGGATCGTTCTGGAGGAAGGTCTCGACGCCCGCTTCGCGCGACACACTCAAGCGGGCGCGGCGATGGTCGCCGGCATCGAGGCGCTGGGCCTGACGGTCTATGGCGACCAAGCCCACAAGATGACCAA
The DNA here is from genome assembly GCF_019931575.1 of Caulobacter segnis. Classification (NCBI taxonomy): domain Bacteria; kingdom Pseudomonadati; phylum Pseudomonadota; class Alphaproteobacteria; order Caulobacterales; family Caulobacteraceae; genus Caulobacter; species Caulobacter segnis. Next base: position 3,677,982 of record NZ_CP082923.1, read on the forward strand.
CGTCACCGGCGTGATCGCTCCGGCCGGCGTCGACTACGACCGGGTGAAGGCCCGGATGCGCACCGAGTTCGAGATCGAGATCGGCGCGGCCTTCGGTCCCCTGGCCGGCAAGATCTGGCGTATCGGGACCATGGGCGTGAACGCCCGCAAGCACGCCGTCCTGCAGACCCTGGCGGCGCTGGAGGCGGTGCTGCGCTGGGAAGGCTTCCAGGCCCCCCCCGGCGCGGGCGTCGACGCGGCGGCCAAGGTGTTCGCATGAGCGCCTATCCCCGCGACCTGATCGGCTACGGCGAGCATCCGCCTCAGGCCCGATGGCCGAACGACGCGCGCGTGGCCGTGCAGTTCGTGCTGAACTACGAGGAAGGCGCCGAGCGGTCGATCCTGCATGGCGACCCGGTCAGCGAGTTCTTCCTGTCGGAGATGGTCGGCGCCCAGCCCATCCAGGGCATGCGCAACATGTCCATGGAGAGCCTGTACGAATACGGCTCGCGCGCCGGCTTCTGGCGCATTCGTCGCCTCTTCGAGGACTTCGGCCTGCCGCTGACCGTGTTCGGCGTCGCCCAGGCGATGGAGCGCCATCCGGACGCCGTCGAGGCGATGATGAAGTCGGGCTGGGAGATCGCCAGCCACGGCTATCGCTGGATCGACTACCAGCACTTCACGCCCGAGCAGGAGTTGGAGCACATCCAGCAGGCCATCGACATCCAGCAGCGTCTGACCGGGGAACGGCCGCTGGGCTGGTACCAGGGCCGCACCAGCCCCAACACCGCTCGCCTGGTCGCCGAGGAAGGCGGCTTCGTCTACGACGCCGACAGCTATGCCGACGACCTGCCCTACTGGGATGACCAGCACGGGCGCGCCCAGCTGATCGTGCCCTATACGCTGGAAGCCAACGACATGCGCTTCACCGCGGCGCAGGGCTTCAACACCGGCGAGCAGTTCTTCACCTATCTGCGCGACGCCTTCGACGCCCTCTATCTGGAAGGCGAGACCGCGCCGAAGATGATGAGCGTGGGCCTGCACTGCCGCGTAGTCGGCAAGCCCGGCCGCATCGGCGCGCTGCGGCGGTTCCTCGAGCACATCACGCGCCACGACAAGGTCTGGGTGGCCAAGCGCATCGACATCGCCCGCCACTGGATCGCGACCCACCCTTACGAGGCCAAAGCATGAGCGGCGCTCCGCCCCTGACCCTGGCTCGGCTGAACAGCATGAACCAGACGGGCTTCACCACCGCCTTGGGCTTCGCCTTCGAGCTGTCGCCCTGGGTCGTCGAGCGCGCCTGGGACGAGCGGCCCTTCACGAGCATCGATGGCCTGCACGCGGCGATGATGGCCGTGCTGGACGCGGCCTCGACCGAGGACAAGCTGGCCCTGATCCGCGCCCACCCTGAGTTGGCCGGCAAGGCGGCGATCGCCAGGTCGCTGACCGCCGAGAGCACGGCTGAACAGGCCAGCGCGGGGCTCGACAGGCTGACACCGGAGGAGTTCGCCCGCTTCCATGAGCTGAACGCGGCCTACAACGCGCGCTTCGGCTTTCCCTTCATCATCTGTGTGCGCCTGAACGACAAGGCCTCGATCCTCCGGGCCATGGAGGCGCGCGCGGCCAACGACGAGGCGGCCGAGATCGCCGAGGCGATTCTGCAGATCGGCCTGATCTCCAAGCTTCGACTGCTCGACGCGGTGACCGCTTGATGGACTACGACTTCGCTTCCTGGGCCGGCATGGCGCTGCGCTGGCTGCACGTGATCGCGGGCGTGGCCTGGATCGGCGCGTCCTTCTATTTCGTCTGGCTGGACAACAATCTGCGCGATCCGGATCCGCCCAAGGAGGGCGTGAAGGGCGAACTGTGGGCCGTGCACGGCGGCGGCTTCTACCATTCGCAGAAGTACATGGTGGCCCCGGCGCACATGCCCGACCACCTGCACTGGTTCAAGTGGGAGGCCTACACCACCTGGCTTTCGGGCTTCGCCCTGCTGACCGTGCTCTACTATGTCGGCGCGCCGGTCTATCTGATCGACCCGGCCAAGCACGCCTTCACGCAGGGCCAGGCCATCGGCGTCGGCCTGGCCTTCATCTTCGGCGGCCTCTTGGTCTATGAGGCCGTGTGCCGCTCGCCGCTGGGCAAGAACGGCAAGCTGTTCGGCCTGGTCTGGTTCGCCACCCTGACGGCGGCGACCTGGGCCCTCACCCAACTGTTCTCCGACCGCGGGGCCTTCATCCACGTGGGCGCGATCATCGGCACCTGCATGGTTGGGAATGTCTTCCTGATCATCATCCCCAACCAGCGCAAGATCGTCGCCGACATGCTGGCCGGCCGGCCCGTCGATCCACGCCTGGGTCTGATGGGCAAGCAGCGCTCGGTCCACAACACCCACATGACGCTGCCGGTCATCTTCATCATGATCAGCAACCACTATCCGGCCGTCTCGGGCCACCCGAAGGCTTGGCTGCTGCTGGCCATGATCAGCGCCGGGGCCATCTCGATCCGCTACTTCTTCATCCAGCGCCACTTCGGCAAGATCCGGCACGAGTTCCTGTTCTACGGCGCCATGCTGATCTTCGGCGCGACGGCCATCGCCTCCATGAAGCCTAAGGACAGGGTCGAGGTCTCCAGCCAGGTCCCCTTCACCACCGCCCAGGCGATCATCCAGAAGCACTGCGTGATGTGCCACAGCGCCGCGCCGACCCATCCCGGCTTCTCGGCCCCACCGCTTGGCGCGACCTTCGACACGCCTGAGCACATCCAGACCTACGCGCCGAAAATCCACGAGCGCGCGGTGGCTTCGACCAGCATGCCCCTTGGCAACGAGACCGGCATGACCGATGAGGAGCGGGCCCAGCTGGGCGCCTGGATCAAACAGGGAGCCAAGATCCCGTGACCGACGCCGTCCTGGACGCGACCATCAAGACCGAGACAGACAGCGCGCCGCGTAAGCGCAACGCCGAACGCACCCGCAAGGCGATCCTCGCCGCGGCCCTGAAGGAGTTCGCCCAGGCCGGCTTCGCCGGGGCCCGGATCGAGAAGATCGTCAAGGCCGCCAAGTGCAACATCCGGATGCTGTACCACTACTTCGGGGACAAGAAGGGCCTGTACATGGCCGTCCTCGAAAGCGCCTACATGGACCTGCGGGCGCGCGAGGCCGAGCTGAAGATCGACTTCGACAAGCCGCTGGAAGGCTTCCTCGAGCTGCAGCGCTTCACCTTCGACTATTTCGAGAAGAACCCGCGCTTCGAGGGTCTGCTGCGCAACGAGAACCTGCAGCACGGCAAGTTCGCCTCGCAGTCGCGGGTGGTGACCGAGACCGCCTTTCCACTGCGTCGGACGATCGAGCGGCTGATCGAGAGCGGCCAGGCCAAGGGCATCTTCGGCCCGAACCTCGACCCGGTGCAGATCTACGTGACCATCGCGGCCATGAGCCGCTTCCACCTGGCCAACGGCTACTCGCTGTCGGCGACCCTGGACACCGACATGAGCGCGCCCGAGTGGCGCAAGGCGCGGCTGGACCACGCCCTGGCGCTGCTCGAAGGCTATCTCACGCGCGGCGCGCGCTAGGGATTGCTGGCCGGCGCGGCCGGCGAGGGCGTGGCGGCCAGCGGCGGACCGCTGAACTCGGCCTCGATCGCCACCTGGACCTCGTCGCTGACGCCCATGGTCGAGCCCGGCGCGGGCACGCCATAGGCGATGCCAAAGTCCGACCGCTTGAACGCGCCCTTGGCCGAGAAGCCGATGCGGGCGTGCGGATCCATCGGATGGCCCGTGTAGCCGCCGTTGTAGGTCACATCCAGGGTCACCGGCTTGGTGACGCCGTGTAGGGTCAGGTCGCCCGTGACCTTGCCGGTGTCGGGGCCGGTGGTCTCGACCTTGGTCGACTTGAAGGTGATGGCCGGATAGGTGGCCGTGTTCAGCCACTGCGGGCCGGTCAGCTCGGCCAGGAAGCCCTCTGGCGGGGCCGGGATGGTCAGCGACGTCGGATTGACCGTCGCCTCCAGCGTGCTGACGGCGGCGTTGTTCTGGTCGAAATGAAGCTTGGCGTCGAAGTCGGCGAAGGCGCCTGTGTAGTTCGAGAAGCCCAGGTGGCTGACCCGGAACACCAGCGTCGCGTGGTGCTTGTCCAGGGTGTAGTCGCCGGCCGGGATGTCGGCCTTGGGCGGCTTTGGCGCGGTCGTCGTCGGCGCCGCGGCGGCGGGCGCCTCGGCGGTCTTGTCGGCCGGCTGCGGCGAACAGGCGGCCAGCGCCAGCAGGGCGACGACAGGCAGGATCGATCTCATACGCTTCCCTCCGATGGTTCCGGGTTCGCCTCGTTGAACGGACGCCGGAAGTCTGGCGGAAGCGATGCGCCCCTACGCCGACTCAACGTCAACGTGGGGACGCGATGGAGGTTGCGGAAGGGTGGCGCTAGAGCCCGAGGATCGAACCGGCGTCGATCGCCGACAGGTTGGTTCCGGCCAGGACGATGATGTTGTCGTAGCTCGCGCCCTCCTCGCCGAGATCGGTGAAGAGTGTCACGTTGCTCCCCATCTGAACGGCCACGTAGCGCACGCCGTCCCCGGCGAAGAGCGCTTCGATCGCCGAGAAGTCCAGCATAGGCATTTCGACATAGTTGGCGCTGGAGCCGGCCGGACCGTCGGTGAACACGATGTGGTCGTCCAGGGTCATGTCGTTGATCGTGTCGACGCCATAGTAAGGCGCGTCCCCGTTCGCGAAGACGAAGGTGTCCGCGCCGGCGCCGCCGGTCAGGGTATCTGCGCCGAGCCCGCCGACGAGGGTGTCGTCGCCCGCCCCGCCGTTCAGGACATTGGCGTTCGCATCGCCGATCAGGACGTCGGCGGCGCTGGAGCCCGTGACGTTCTCGACGTTCGACGCCGTCACGACCATGCCAGGCGCAACTGTTTGGGCCGTCGTTACGCCCAGATCGAAGACCACACCGCTCGAATAGGCGATGGGACCGCCGGTGAACGTCACGGTGTCGACGCCCTCGCCGCCATCAACGATGCGGGTTGCCGCATAGTTCTGGATCTGGAAGGTGTCGTTCCCGGCGTCGCCGTGCATGGTGTCGTTGGAGTTGCCGCTACGGAAGCTGTCGTCACCGTCGCCGCCCAACATCAGGGAACCGGGTTGCAGGCTTGTCACGCCAATGTCCGTCCCAAAGGAGTCGTTGCCTTCTCCGCCCTCCAACACGTCTGCGCCGCCTCCGCCATTCAACACATCGCCCCCAGCGCCGCCGTAGAGGTGGTTGTTTCCGGCGCCGCCAATCAGCCAGTCCGCGCCTGAAGACCCGACGGCGTTCTCGATGGAGACCAGGGTGTCCAGCAACGTCCCCACCGGTCCGATGATCGAGGCAGACTGGCTCGCGAGGTTGATCATGAGGAAGCTGAACATGGGCACGACGACATGGTCGTCCGCGTAGCTGACCGTGTCGCTGCCGGCGCCGCCATCCAGCGTGTTGTTGCCCGCCCCGCCGATCAGCAGGTCGTCGCCGTCGCCGCCTTGCAGGGTGTCGTCGCCGCCCAGACCCACCAGGGTGTCGGCGTCGGCGCCGCCGGCCAGGATGTCGTCGCCCTCGGTTCCCGTCAGATACATGCTTGGACCTCCAGCCCCTGGATCGGGGCGGAGGTCATTGACGATCAACCTAAGATCGATCTCAAGTGAATTTTTCTCGCATTAGACGATAATCATAAAAAGCAACCTTGAGTTAATCGCACTCAGAACAGCAGCCCCTTTTGCACCAGGGCATGGACGCCCTTCTCGCCGTTGACGGTCTGGGTCACCCGGAAGTCCACGGCCAGGGAGCAGAACTGATAGGCTTGGACGCGGGTCAGGCTGGAGCGGGCGACGATGAAGTCGATCGTCTGGCGCAGGGCCTGCTTCATGGCCAGGTCCAGGTCCTCGTTGAAGCCCATCAGGATGTGGTGGGTCGGCGTCTCGGCGCGGGGCCAGGTGAAGGGCGCGTCCGCGGCCTTGTGCAGCACGAAGGTGAAGGTCCCGGTCAGGCCCATTTCCAGCGCGTTGACGCAGACCTCGCCGTCACCCTGCCGACCGTGGCCGTCACCGACCGAGAAGTTCGCGCCCGGGACCCAGACCGGCAGATAGAGGGTCGAGCCGGCGACCAGCTCCTTGTTGTCCATGTTGCCGCCATGCTCGCGCGGCTCGCGGCTGGAGAGGCGGCCGTACCGGGCCGGCGGCGCAACGCCCATGGTGCCGAAGAACGGGGCCAGAGGCAGCTCCGGACCCCATTCGGGCTTGCAGACGTCGCGCGCCGCGTCGACGGCGATGTGGCTGACATAACGGTCGGGGAAGTCTTCCGGGATCGTCCCCGCCAAGGGCCGCACGGCGCAATAGCCCCAGTCGTTGTTCGGCTCGATCGCCTCGATCCGCACCTCCAGCCTATCGCCCGGTTCGGCGCCGGCGATGGCCACGGGGCCGGTCAGGATGTGCGGCCCGATGCGCTCGGGCTTGCTGTCGTGGATCGCTTGCAGCGCCGGCGGAATGGCGTAGGGCGAACCGGCCGCCGGCATCACCTCGACGCCGCCTGACACACACTCGAAGGTGACGCTGTCGCCCGGGTTCACCGTCAACACGGGATCAAAGGCCGCGTCGAACATGCCGAAGCGGACGGTGTCGGGGGCCGAAGCCAGTCGGTGATGCGCCATCAAGTAAGCCTTCTATTACCTGTGCATCTGGCGCGCGTTCCCGCCCTGGCCCAAGATCGGCCACGGCCGGCGACGCACGATCGCCCGGGACTGCTCCCTGGGCGGGCGATAAACAGTGGAAGTGGCGCGGGCTTGAGCGCTTCGCGCTTCATGGCCAAGCGGGGCTGGCGCGTCCGGCGAACCCGGGTGTATGAAGTTTTTTCTTACTTATGGAGCCTGGCCGCATGGCGCTCGACGCGGAGACCAAAGCCTTTCTCGACCTGGCGGACGCCGAGATCGGTCCCTGGACCGCCGCCCGCGCCGCCGAACGGGACCTGGTCCTTCCGCACGCCATCCTGCCCGGCGTGATCGACAACGTCGCCCTGCTCCGCGCCCAGACCGCCCTGTTCGTCGGCGTGCTCGGTGAAGCGACCGGCGAAACGCCGGAGACGTTCCAGCCGTGAGCTTCTGCAGCGTCGTCGAAATCGCCGGCGAGGTCAGCGCCGGCCGCGTCACCGCCCGCGCCGTGACCGAGGCCACCCTATCGCGCATCCGCCGCCTGGACGGCGGGATCAACGCCTTCACCGCCGTGACCGCCGATCGAGCCCTGGCGGCGGCCGATGCGGTCGACGCCGACCTCGCCGCCGGCCGCCCCGTCGGGCCGTTGGCCGGCGCTCCGGTGGCGGTGAAGAACCTGTTCGACATCGACGGTCTGCCGACCCTTGCCGGCTCGAAGATCCGTCGCGACGCCGCTCCGCCGACACGCGACGCCACGTTGGTCAAGCGCCTGACCGCCGCTGGGGCCATCCTGGTGGGCGCGCTGAACATGGACGAGTTCGCCTATGGCTTCGTAACCGAGAACGCCCACGACGGACCGGTCCGCAACCCGCACGACCCGACGCGGATCGCCGGCGGCTCGTCGGGCGGTTCGGCGGCCGCCGTGGCCGCGGGTCTCGTGCCGCTGACTTTGGGTTCGGACACCAACGGCTCGATCCGCATCCCGGCCGGCCTGTGCGGCGTCTTTGGCCTCAAGCCCACCTACGGCCGCCTGTCGCGCCAGGGCGTCTTCCCGTTCGTCGAGAGCCTGGACCATGTCGGCCCGTTCGCGCGATCGGTCGAGGACCTGGCCTTGGCCTACGACGTCCTGCAAGGCCCCGATCCCGAGGGTGACGCGATCTGCGTGCGGGAGGCCGAGCCGCTCAGCGAACGCCTCGCGCAACTGGCCGAGCGGCCCCTGCGCGTCGGCGTGCTGGGCGGCTGGTTCCAGCAAGGCGCCTTCCCCGAGGTGCTGGAGGCCCTGGGCCGTGTCGGCGCGGCGCTGAAGGCCGACGACCTTGTCACCCTGCCCGGCGCCCAGGCCGCCCGCGCGGCGGCCTTCTGTCTGACCGCCTTCGAGGGCGGAGAACTGCATCACGACGACCTGGCCAAGCGGGCCATGGACTACGACTCGGCGGTGCGCGACCGCCTGCTGGCCGGCGCCCTGCTGCCCGAGGGCGTCCACCAGGCGGCCCAGCGCTTCCGCACGATCTTCCGCGACGAGGTGCGGGAGGCCTTCCAGCGCTACGACGTGCTGCTGGCCCCCGCCTCGGTCTGCCCCGCCCCGCCGATCGGTCAGGCGACCATGGACATGGACGGGGTTCCGGTCTCGGTGCGCAAGAACCTGGGCGCCTTCACCCAGCCGATCAGCTATGTCGGCCTGCCGGTGGTGGCCGCGCCGGTGAATCGTCCCGGACAGCTGCCGATCGGCGTGCAGATCATCGCCCCGGCCTGGCGCGAGGACTTGGCCTTCGCCGCGGCCTTGCGCCTGCAGCGCGACGGCGTCGTGGCCGCCCATGCCCCGAAAGGCGCCCTATGATCATCAATGATCCCGCCGTGCTGGCCGAGGTCACCGCCCTTGTCGACGCCTACGAGGCGGCGCTGATGACCAACGACGTCGCGTCCCTGGACGGCGCGTTCTGGAACTCAGCCCACACGGTGCGCCTGGGCGTGGCCGAGAACCTGTGGAGCTTCGACGAGATCGCCGCCTTTCGCGTCGGCCGGGCCGGCGGCTCGCCGCCGCGCACGCGGCTGCGCACCGAGATCACCACCTTCGGCGCGGACTTCGCCGTCGCCAATGTCGCGTTCCGCCGCGACGACACCGGCAAGATCGGCCGCCAGAGCCAGACCTGGATCCGCACCGCCGACGGCTGGAAGGTCGCCTCGGCCCACGTGTCCCTGATGCAGTCGGGCGGGGACCAGCGCCTCGCCTCGAACGAAGAAAAGCGCTAGAGCCTCCGCCAATGAACGCCCAGACTTCGACCCCGACCAAGATCATCTTCGACACCGATCCCGGCATCGACGACGCGATGGCCCTGCTGTTCATCGAGGCGAGCCCCGCCCTCGACCTGATCGCGGTGACGACCATCTTCGGCAATTCCGACATCGACACCACGACGCGCAACGCCCTGTACCTGAAGCGCCGCTTTGGCCTGACGGCGCCGATCTACAAGGGGACCGGCAAGCCGCTGACCCGGCCGCGCAATCCCTCGCCAACCTTCGTGCACGGCGAGAACGGTCTGGGCGACGTCGAGCTGACCGGCCACGTCCCGGACCAGCCGGAAGCCAAGCCCGCCCACCAGGCGATCATCGATCTGGCCCGCCAGTATCCGGGCGAGGTGGTGCTATGCGCCGTCGGCCCGCTGACCAACCTGGCCTTGGCGCTGAAGGCGGATCCGGAAGTCGCCACCTTGCTGAAGTCCGTGGTCATCATGGGCGGCGCGTTCGGCGTGGCCGGCAAGCCGGGCAACGTCACGCCCGTCGCCGAGGCCAACATCTGGAACGATCCGGAGGCCGCCGACCAGGTCTTCACCGCGCCCTGGAACCTGACCGCCGTCAGCCTGGACGTGACCACCCAGGTGGTGATGTCCCCGGCCTACATGGAAGCCCTGGCGGCCGGCGGCAGCGACGCCGGCGGGTTCCTCAACGAAATCTCCAAGCCCTACGCCGCCTTCTACGGCGGCCGCGACGGCATCGTCGGCTGCTGCGTCCACGACGCCGCTGCAGTGGCCTTCGTGATCGATCCGACGCTGTTCACCGTGCGTCGCGGTTCGGTGCGCGTGGTGACCGAGGGTGTGGCGCTGGGCCAGACCTGCCAGAAGGCCGAGGGCGAACTGTTCGGGCCGTCAGCCTGGGATGACCAGCCGATCCAGGCGGCGACCGTGGCGGTGGATGGCGATCGCCTGCTCAAGCTTTACGCGGAGACGATGAAGGCGGCGCACGGGTAGTTAAGATCCTCCCCGTTGGGGGAGGATTTAGTGTTTCCGCCACCGCTCCACGCCCGCCAGATACGTCCGGGCCACCACCCGGTCATCGCCCAGCACCGTCAGCGCGAAGAGCTTGTTCTCCAGGCTCCGCGTCTCGGCCAGGCGGCGCGCCAGCAGTGGCGTCGCGGCCAGGTCCAGGACCACGAAGTCGGCTTCCTTGCCGGGCGCCAGGTTGCCGATCTTGTCGTCCAGATCCAGCGCCCGCGCCCCACCCAGGGTGGCCAGGTACAGCGCGTGGAACGGGTCCAGCGCGTCGCCGCGCAGCTGGCCGACCTTGTAGGCCTCGCCCAGGGTGTGGAGGATCGAGAAGGTCGTGCCAGCCCCGACGTCGGTGCCGATGCCCACCTTCACGCCGTGCGAGCAAGCCTCCTCCAGCGGGAACAGACCCGAGCCCAAAAAGAGGTTCGACGTCGGGCAGAACGCCACCGCCCCGCCCTTGGCCGCCATTCTCTGGAAGGCCTCGCCCTTCAGGTGGACGCAGTGGGCGAAGACCGAGCGCTGACGCAACAGGCCGAAGCGGTCATAGACGTCCAGATAGTCCCTGGCGTCCGGGAACAGCTTGGCCGTTTCCTTGATCTCGTGAAGGTTCTCCGAGAGGTGGGTCTGCATCCAGACGCCCGGATGCTTCTCCAGCAGCTCGCCGGCCATGGCCAGTTGCGCGTCGCTGCAGCTGATCGCGAAGCGCGGCGTGACGGCGTAGCCCAGCCGTCCCTTGCCGTGCCAGTCGGCGATCAGGGCTTCCATGTCGGCGCGGCTGCTTTCCACCGTGTCCGTCAGCCCGTCCGGCGCGTTGCGGTCCATCAGCGATTTGCCGGCGATCAGCCGCATGTTCCGTTCGAAGGCCTCGGCGAACAGGGCGTCGACCGAGACCTTGTGCACCGAGCCGAACACCAGGGCCGTCGTCGTGCCGTTGCGCAGCAGCTCGTCGAGGAAGAACGCCGCCGTCTCGGCCGCATGCCCGGGATCGGCGAAGGCCGCCTCGGCCGGGAAGGTGTGCTGCTCCAGCCAGTCCAGCAACTGCTTGCCGTGGGCGGCGATGACGTCGACCTGCGGGAAGTGGATGTGGGTGTCGATAAAGCCGGGCGTGATCAGATATCCGGTCAGGTCTTCAGGCTCGACGCCGTCCAGGCGCGGCGCGAGGTCCGCGTAGTCGCCGCAGCCGACCACACAGCCGTCCTCGACCAGCAGCAGGCCGTCCTGGTGGAAGGCGACCGCGCCCTCCGCGTTCTTGGTCGGATCATCCAGAAGGTGGAGGATCGACGCCCTATAAGCTTGCACTGTGGCTCTCGTCGTTGCGGACTCGCGTCGCTTCCTGGCGCATCAGGAGGTCGGCCGCCACCGAAACCGCGATCACCTCCGGCGCCTTGCTCTTCAGATGCGGCAGGCCGATGGGACAGGTCAGACGGGTCAGCACGGCCTCCGAGAAGCCATCGTCGCGCAACCGGCTCATGAACCGGGCGCGCTTGGTCTTCGAACCGATCACCCCAAAGTAGCTGAACCCACCGCCGGCCAGGCCGGCCGAGACCAGGGCGTAGTCCAGGGCGTGGTCGTGGGTCAGCACCAGGCCGTAGGCGTCGGCGCTGGCGCCCATCGCCTTGGCGGCCAGCTCGGCGGGCGCCAGGACGGTGACGCCGGGGATCTCGGCCGTCTCGGGACGGCTGTCGAACCAGGAGAGGCGAAACGGCAGCGGTTGGAAGGCCCGGGCGATCGCCTGGCCGACATGGCCGGCGCCGAACAGCAGCAGCGGCGGACGCGGCGCGTCGGCGCGCTCGACCATCACATCGCCCAGCTCGGGCCGAGCTCCGCGCGCGGTGGCGGGCGCCTCACCGAACGAGACGACCGGCCCTTCGGCCTCGGTGGACAGGATCGGCGCAACGGACTTGGTCAGCAGGCCCGGATCGAAACGGGTGCGCACCTCGAACGGCTGGGCCGCGTCCATGCGCTTGGCGGCTTCGGTCAGCCAGTCGCGGCTGTTGTCGTTCAGGCGCTCCAGGAACAGGCGCACGCGGCCACCGCAGCACTGGGCCAGCAGTGGGCCCAGCGGATAGTCCTGGATCGCGAAGTGGGCCTGGCCGCCGTCCAGCATCCGGCGCGCCTGGTCGGCGGCGCGGTGCTCCAGATTGCCGCCGCCGATGGTGCCGGACTGGCCCTCGCGCCAGACGACCATCTTGGTCCCGGCCTCGCGCGGAGCCGAGCCCTCGGTGGCCAGCACCGTGACCAGGGCGGCCTCGTCGTGGGCGTCGAGACGGGCCAGGGCGGCGCGAGCCCAGTTACGCATGGCGCGCCCTCGCTCGCACGTCCTCGCACGCCATCAGGATCGCCTCCGGCGTCGCCGGCGCGTCGAGCTTCGGCAGGAGCTTGTAATCGCCGACGCTGGCCACGGCGTGGTTGATCGCGCTGTAGACCGAGATCGCCAGCATCAGCGGCGGCTCGCCCACGGCCTTGGACCGGTGGACCGTGGCCTCGACATTCCGGCCGGCCTTCCACAGACGGACATCCAGATGCGCCGGCCGATCGCCGCAGGTCGGGATCTTGTAAGTCGAGGGCGCATGGGTCCGCAGGCGGCCTTGGGCGTCGTAGACCAGTTCCTCGGTCGTCAGCCAGCCCATGCCCTGAACGAAGCCGCCCTCGATCTGACCCAGGTCGATGGCCGGGTTCAGCGACTTGCCGACGTCGTGCAGGATGTCGGCGCGGGTGACCTTCATCTCGCCGGTCAGGGTGTCGATCAGCACCTCGCTGCAGGCCGCGCCATAGGCGAAGTAGTAGAACGGCCGGCCCGTGTGGGTGGCGCGGTCGTAGTGGATCTTGGGCGTGGCGTAGAAGCCGGTCGCCGACAGCGAGATTCGCGCCAGATAGGCCTGACGGATGAACCAGCCGAACTCGAAGGTTTCGGCCCCGACGCGGACACCGGCTGGCGTGAAGGCGACGTCGTTCGGCTCGACGTCCCACTTGCCGGCGGCGAACTCGACGAGGCGGCCCTTGATGGTCTCGGCCGCGTTCAGGGCCGCCATGCCGTTCAGGTCCGCGCCCGAAGAGGCGGCGGTGGCCGACGTGTTGGGCACCTTGTCGGTGACGGTCGAGGTCACCTTGATCCGCGCCATGTCGACCTGGAAGGCCTGGGCCACCACCTGGGCGACCTTCACATGCAGCCCCTGCCCCATCTCGGTGCCGCCGTGGTTCAGCATGATCGAGCCGTCGGCATAGAGATGGATCAGGGCGCCGGCCTGGTTCAGGAAGGTGGTCGTGAACGAGATGCCGAACTTCACCGGCGTCAGGGCGATGCCCTTCTTCAGCACGGGGCTGGTCCTGTTGAACGCCTCGATCTCGCGCCGGCGGGTCTCGTAGGCGCACGAGGCGGCCAGTTCGTCGATCAGCTGCGGCGCGACATTGTCTTCCACCACCTGGCCGTAGGGCGTCAGGTCGCGGCCCTCGCCGCCATAGAGGTTGCGGCGACGCACCTCCAGCGGGTCGATGCCGAGCTCGGCCGCCACGGCGTCCATGACGCGTTCGATGGCCAGCATGCCCTGCGGCCCGCCAAAACCCCGGAAGGCGGTGTTCGACACGGTGTGGGTCTTGAAGCGATGCGACAGGATCTCGACCGCCGGCAGGAAATAGGTGTTGTCGGCGTGGAACATCGCCCGGTCGTTAATGGCCATCGACAGGTCGGTCGTCGCCCCGCAGCGCGAGGCCAGCTCCAGCGACAGCCCCGTCAGCCGTCCCTTGTCATCGAAACCGACGTCGTAGGCGGCCTCGAAGTCATGCCGCTTGCCGGTCATGACCATGTCCTCGTCGCGATCTGGACGGGCCTTGGCCGGCCGGCCCGTCTTCACGGCCACCAGGGCGGCGGCGGCGGCGAACAGCGAGGCCTGCGTCTCCTTACCGCCGAAGCCGCCGCCCATGCGGCGCACCTCGACGGTGACGCAGTGGTCGGGCTTGCCCAGCACGCGGGCGATCAGGTGCTGCACCTCGGTGGGATGCTGGGTCGACGACCAGACGTGGACGTCGCCGTCCTCGCGCGGGGTCGCCAGGGCGATCTGGCCTTCCAGATAGAAGTGGTCCTGGCCGCCGATCGCGAACTTTCCCTGGACGCGACGTGGCGAAGCCGCCAGCGCGGCCTGGGCGTCGCCGCGCGCCATGCGCTGGCTGGCCTCGATGGTCAGGTCCATCGCGCGGGCGGCGGCGATGTCTATGGCGGCCGGCAGGTCCTCGTATTCGACCACGGCCTTGGCGGCGGCGGCGCGCGCGGCGGCGATCGAGGTGGCGGCCACGACGAACAGGCTCTGGCCGACGCAATAGACCTCGCCGGCGGCGAACAGCCTGTCGTCGTGGATGACCGGGCTGACGTCGTTCTCGCCGGGAATGTCTTCGGCCGACAGGACCAGCACCACGCCGGGCGAGGTTCGCACGGCCGACAGATCCATTTTCGTGATCTTCGCATGAGCTTTCGCGCTCATGCCGAAGGCCAGGTGCAGCAGGCCGGCCGGCTCGGGCATGTCATCGATATAGACCGCCGAGCCCGCCACGTGGCGCGAAGCGCTGTCATGCGGCAGGGCCGCGTGCACGCCCTGAAACGGCGCGGCCTCGATCACGGGGCTAGTGGCCGCGGAGTCAGCCATGGGCGCTCTCCGGCATGACGCGCGTTTCCGCGCTGGGGTCCTGGCTCTCCAGGAACACCTTGCGCAGCATATTCCTCGCCGTCAGCGACCGGTAGGCTGACGAGGCGCGCATGTCGCTCATCGGCTTGTAGTCGCTGTCGAGCGCGATCATCGCCGCCTCGACCGTGGCCTCGGTCCAAGGTCGGCCGACCAGCGCCGCCTCGCAGGCCTTGGCCCGCTTGGGTGTGCCGGCCATGCCGCCGAACGCGATGCGGGCGTCGGTGACAACGCCGCCCTCCACCGCCAACGAGAACGCCCCGCACACCGCCGAGATGTCCTGGTCGAAGCGCTTGGACAGCTTGAAGACCTTGAAGATCCGGCCATCGGGAAGTTTCGGCGCGAACACCGCCTCGACGAACTCGCCCGGCCGGCGGTCCTGCTTGCCGTAGTCGAGGAAGAAATCCTCCAGCGCCATCTCGCGCCGCTGGTCGCCCCGGCGCAGGACCAGGGTCGCGCCCGCCGCGATCAGGGCCGGCGGCATGTCGCCGATCGGCGAGCCGTTGGCGATGTTGCCACCGATCGTGCCGCTGTTGCGCACCTGGGTGGACCCCAGCCGCCGCATCATCGCGCCCAGATCCGGATAGAGCTTCGCCATCGCCTCGATGGCGTCGACATAACGGACGCCCGCGCCGATGCGCAGGCCTTCGGCGGTCTCGTCCAGCGCCTTCAGCTCGGCGACCTCGGACACGCTGATCAGAGTCGGCAGCGGCTTGCGCAGCTTGGTGACCCACAACCCGACATCGGTCGCCCCGGCCACGATCGTCGCATCCGGATGCGCCAGATAGGCCCGCGCCAGCTCGTCCATCGTGCGTGGCGACAGCCAGGTGCGGGTGACGCCATGGACTTCGTCGTCGAAGCTCAGCGCCAGCATCGTCTCGTCGCGCACGCGTGACAGGTCGACCGTCGGCGCGGCCTCGGCCTCGACGCCCTTGGCCACCTCAATGATCGGGCCATAGCCGGTACAACGGCACAGATTCCCGGCCAGCACCTCGCCGACCGGCGCGCTCGCGCCCTTGGCGGCGATCGCGCGGCTGTACAGCGACATGACGATGCCCGGCGTGCAGAAGCCGCACTGCGAGCCGTGCTTGTCGACCATGGCCTGCTGGACGGGATGCAGCGCGCCCGCCTTCGCCAGGCTCTCGACCGTCAGCAGCGCCTTGCCGTGCAGCATCGGCAGGAACTGGATGCAGGCGTTGACCGCCCGCCAAGCCACCGCGTCGCCCCCCTCTTTAGTTTTGGCACCCTCGCCCACCAGCACGGTGCACGAACCGCAATCGCCCTCGGCGCAGCCCTCCTTGGTCCCCGTGCGGCGCATCGGGCCACGCAGGTGCTCCAGCAGGGTGGTCGTCGGGTTCGCGCCCCGGACCTCCTGGACCTCGCCATCGAGCAGGAAGCGGATCGTCTCGCCCATCAGCTGCCCCGGTAGGTCGAATAGCCATACGGCGAGACCAGCAGCGGCACGTGCCAGTGCTGCTCGACATTCGAGACGGCGAAGTCGATGACCACCACGTCCAGGAACGGCGGCTCGGTGACCGACAGGCCGGACGCCTTGAAGTGCTCGCCGATCGCGAACTCCAGGCGATAGGCGCCGACCGCCAGGTCCTCGCCGGCGACAAGCCGCGCACGCCCATCGGCGTCCGTGCGGAATTCCGCCATCGGCGTGACGTCGGAGCCCTCGCGCCGCGACACCCGCACCACGACGCCAGCCGCGGGCTTTCCAGCCGCCTGGTCGAGGATATGTGTCGTCAGTCCGCCCATGCGCCGCCCTCTGATGGCCTGTTCGTTTCGATCTCGGTCGCTCCGGGCGCCTTTGTCCAGCGCCTTGCCCCATACGGGTCGCGCCGGAAGGAGGAGCGCTAAACAAGGGGGCGTCAGGCGCCCGAAGCACAGGCATTATATAATAGATTTATTACTTGTGAGAGCCCATATCGCCGGTCGTCGATGTTACCGCTATCAGACATCGCGCCCTTCGCGCGGCGCATAGGGTTGGAAAACCCGCCCATCCCCGTTAGCTAGACCCCTGAACGGCCCGCGCGCGAGACGGGCCGCGCGACGATGCGCGCAGAGGCTTCAAGAGGAACACCGATGGACGAGGATTTCCGCAAGGCGGCGCTGGACTACCACCGTCTCCCGCGGCCCGGGAAACTGGCGATCGAAGCCACCAAGCGGATGGCCACCCAGCGCGACCTCGGCCTGGCTTACTCTCCCGGCGTCGCCGCGCCCTGTGAAGCCATCGCCGCCGATCCCGACACCGCCCGCGACTACACCGCGCGCGGCAATCTGGTGGCCGTGATCTCGAACGGGACCGCCGTCCTGGGCCTGGGCAATATCGGTCCGCTGGCCAGCAAGCCGGTGATGGAGGGCAAGGCCGTCCTCTTCAAGAAGTTCGCCGGCATCGACGTGTTCGACATCGAGGTCGACGCCGAGGATCCCGATCGCTTCATCGAGGTGGTCGCGGCCCTGGAACCCACCTTCGGCGGCATCAATCTCGAGGACATCAAGGCCCCCGAGTGCTTCATCATCGAGCGCACCCTGCGCGAACGGATGAACATCCCGGTCTTCCACGACGACCAGCACGGCACCGCCATCGTCTGCGCCGCCGCCGTCCGCAATGCCCTGCTCGTCCAAGGCAAACAGCTGAAGGACGTCAAGCTGGTCACCTCGGGCGCCGGCGCGGCCGCCCTGGCCTGCGTCGACCTGCTGGTCTCGATGGGCCTGCCCGTCGAGAACGTCACCCTGACCGACATCAAGGGCGTCGTGTACGCCGGTCGCGACGACGACATGCTCGACAACATGGCCCGCTACGCGCGCCAGACCGACGCCCGCACCCTGTCCGAGGTGATCGCCGGCGCCGACATCTTCCTGGGCCTTTCTGCCCCGCGCGTGTTCAAGGCCGAGTGGCTGCCGATGCTGGCGCCCAATCCGCTGATCCTGGCCATGGCCAATCCCGAGCCGGAGATCCTGCCCGAACTGGTCCAGGCCGCCCGGCCCGACGCCATCATGGCCACCGGCCGCAGCGACTACGCCAACCAGGTCAACAACGTCCTCTGCTTCCCTTTCATCTTCCGCGGCGCGCTGGACGTCGGCGCGTCCGAGATCAACGAGGCGATGAAGGTCGCGGCCGTCGAGGCCATCGCCGAACTGGCCCGCGCCGAGGCCTCGGAAGTCGTCGCTTCGGCCTATGGCGGCGTCGCGCCGATGTTCGGCGCGCAGTACATCATCCCCAAGCCGTTCGACCCGCGCCTGATCCTGCAGATCGCCCCGGCCGTGGCCAAGGCGGCCATGGACAGCGGCGTGGCCACCCGCCCGATCGCCGACTTCGACGCCTATCGCCAGGAACTGGAGCTCTTCGTCTATCGTTCGGGCCAACTGATGCGCCCGGTGTTCGAACGGGCCCGCAAGGCGCCGGTCAAGGTCGCCTATGCCGAGGCCGAGGACGAGCGCGTGCTGCGCGCCGTGCAGACCGTGGTCGACGAGGGTCTGGCCCATCCGGTGCTGGTCGGCCGCCGCGCGGTGATCAAGGCCAAGATCGAGGAGTTGGGCCTGCGCCTGGACATCGGCAAGGTCGAGATCGTCGATCCCCAGGCCGACAAGGCGTTGTTCGCGCCGCTTGTGGCCGACTATCAGCGCCTGGTCGGCCGGCGCGGCGTGCCGCCGACGGCCGCCGAGCGTCGCGTCGAGGGGCGCCGCACGGTAGCCGCCTCGATGCTGCTGGCCTCGGGTTATGTCGAGGCCGCCCTGGTCGGCGGCAGCGGCGATTGGTGGCAGCACATGACCTATGTCCTGCCGATCATTCCGCGTCGCGAGAACGTCAGCCGCGTCTATGCCATGTCGTCGCTGATCCTGGACAACGGCACGCTGTTCTTCTGCGACACCCACGTGAACGTGGACCCGACCGCCGAGCAGATCGCCGAATGCACCCAGCTGGCCGCCGAGGCCGTCCGGCGCTTTGGCCTGACGCCCAAGGCCGCCCTGCTCTCGCACTCCTCGTTCGGGGCCAGCAACTCGCCAACCGCCCGCAAGATGCGCGAGGCCCTGGCCATCCTGCGCGAGCAGGCGCCGGATCTCGAGGTCGACGGCGAGATGCACGCCGACGCCGCCCTCAGCCAGCACCTGCGCGAGCGCATGGTCGCCGACAGCCCGCTGAAGGGCTCGGCCAACCTCTTGGTCATGCCGACCCTGGACGCGGCCAATATCGGCCTGACCCTGCTCAGCGCCGCCACCGAGAGCCTGCTGGTCGGTCCGCTGCTGCTGGGCATGAGCAAGCCCGTGCACGCCCTGGTGCCCAGCGTCACGGCGCGCGGCATCGTCAACCTGACGGCGCTCGCGGTGAACCAGGCCGCCTCGGAGCGCGCCCGCGCCGAGAGCTGAGACGATCCCGAACCTGATCGCGAAAAGCCCCGCCGGCGCGTGCGCTGGCGGGGCTTTTTCTTGCGGCGGTCGGCGTCTTGGAGGCGCCAATCTGGGAGCGTTAGCGGTGAAATTGGCGCTGTCGGCGCGGGTTCGCCTATCGCTCGGAGCCCTTGCCCGAAACGCCAAAAGACCCCGTCCGACACCTCAGCGTCGGCGGGGCCTTCCGAAAGTCTCTGAAAAGGCCGTCCCTCCGGGGCGGCCCCTTCGCCGGACAGCTTAGAGGATGCGCAGGTTGCCGGCCGAGGTCTTGCCCGAGCGACGGTCCTGTTCAAGCTCGTAACCGACTTGCTGGCCTTCGTTCAGGCCGCGCAGACCGGCGCGTTCCACGGCCGAGATGTGCACGAACACATCGCCGCCGCCGTTGTCGGGCTGGATGAAACCGAAGCCCTTGGTGGTGTTGAACCACTTCACGACGCCGGTGCCTTGCTCGCCGGTGCCCGACGAGAAGCCGCCGCCACCGCCGCCGCCGCGCGGACCGTCGAAGCTGCGCGGGGGACGAGCGCCGCCACGAGCGCCACCGCCGCCGCCAGCCGGCACGGCGCCGTGGCCCGTGACGCGCAGTTGACCCGCCGAGGTCTTGCCCGAGCGACGGTCTTCTTCCAGCTCGTAGTTGACTTGATCACCTTCGTTCAGGCCCGCCAGGCCCGAGCGTTCAACCGCGGCGATGTGGACGAACACGTCCTGGCCGCCGTCCTCGGGCTGAATGAAGCCAAAGCCCTTGGCCGGGTTGAACCACTTAACGACACCGTTCGCCATATTATCCTCAAACACCTCAATCGACGGGCTGATAGTCGGCCCGCGTCCTTCCAACGGAAGTCATGACGCAAAACCGCGCCACGCGCTATGGGCTTTGAACGGAGAAAGTCGACGGGAACGCGGCCAAAGCCAGAAAATTTCACGCTTCAGGCAGAGAGCGTTGCCAAAATGCCGCTATAGGTTGCACGTCAGAATATCAAAAAACCCCGGCCGCAATCGGACGGGGTGGCATTCGGCATAGGGACCTTGGGTGCGGGGACAGGATTTGAACCTGTGACCTTCAGGTTATGAGCCTGACGAGCTACCGGGCTGCTCCACCCCGCGTCAGGGTGTTTGATTGTGATGGCAGGGCTTGGACTTAATCGGAGATATCCTTTTGGCGGACCTGGCGGCGACCTACTCTCCCGCGCCTTGAGACGAAGTACCATTGGCCCAGGGGGACTTAACGACCGAGTTCGGAATGGGATCGGGTGGGGAACCCCCGGCAAAGCCACCAGGTCAGCGAAAAGGATATCAGTCGCTCTCTTGCGAGAGCGAAGATTGTGAAGAAGACATCAGTGTCTGAAGTAGAGCCATGCGTTTGCATGGGTTTGACTGAAGAACGATCAAGCCTATCGAGCTATTAGTACCGGTAAGCTCCATGCGTCGCCGCACTTCCACACCCGGCCTATCAACGTGGTGGTCTTCCACGGCTCTCAGCGAGACCTTGTTTTGAGGTTAGTTTCCCGCTTAGATGCTTTCAGCGGTTATCTATTCCACACTTAGCTACCCTGCTGCACAGCTGGCGCCATGACAGGTCCACCAGAGGTGTGTCCATCCCGGTCCTCTCGTACTAGGGACAGATCCTCTCAAGTCTCGTACACCCACGGCAGATAGGGACCAAACTGTCTCACGACGTTCTGAACCCAGCTCACGTACCACTTTAATCGGCGAACAGCCGAACCCTTGGGACCTGCTCCAGCCCCAGGATGTGATGAGCCGACATCGAGGTGCCAAACTTTGCCGTCGATATGGACTCTTGGGCAAAATCAGCCTGTTATCCCTAGAGTACCTTTTATTCGTTGAGCGATGGCCCTTCCACGCAGGACCACCGGATCACTATGGCCGACTTTCGTCTCTGCTCGACTTGTCAGTCTCGCAGTCAGGCGGGCTTATGCCATTGCACTCGACGACCGATTTCCGACCGGTCTGAGCCCACCATCGCGCGCCTCCGTTACACTTTGGGAGGCGACCGCCCCAGTCAAACTGCCCGCCACGCCATGTCCCGGACCCGGATAACGGGCCGCGGTTAGACGTCAGCAACAATAAGGGTGGTATTTCAAGGATGGCTCCACCGGAACTGGCGCCCCGGTTTCATAGCCTCCCACCTATCCTACACATGTTGCTGCTAACGCCAAGGCGAAGCTGCAGTAAAGGTTCATAGGGTCTTTCCGTCTGACCGCGGGAACCCCGCATCTTCACGGGGAATTCAATTTCGCTGAGCCTATGCTGGAGACAGTGGGGAAGTCGTTACGCCATTCGTGCAGGTCGGAACTTACCCGACAAGGAATTTCGCTACCTTAGGACCGTTATAGTTACGGCCGCCGTTTACCTGGGCTTCAATTCAGAGCTTGCACCCCTCCTTTTAACCTTCAGGCACCGGGCAGGCGTCAGACCCTATACGTCGCCTTGCGGCTTCGCAGAGCCCTGTGTTTTTGATAAACAGTCGCTACCCCCTGGCTTGTGCCACTCTCATCTGGTTGCCCAAAAGAGAGTCACGCTTATCCCGAAGTTACGCGTGCAATTTGCCGAGTTCCTTCAGCATAGTTCTCTCAAGCGCCTTGGTATACTCTACCTGCCCACCTGTGTCGGTTTCGGGTACGGTCTCCGTTGGAGTTATTTCCAGGGACCTGTTCACTGCCGGGAGCAATCCAATAAGCCCCGACAATTTACCAGATCCGTCACTTCCAACTGGTTCAGGAATATTCACCTGATTCCCATCGACTACGCCTTTCGGCCTCGCCTTAGGGGCCGACTAACCCTGCGCAGATTAGCTTTACGCAGGAACCCTTGGGCTTTCGGCGAGAGGGTCTCTCACCCTCTTTATCGCTACTCATGTCAGCATTCTCACTTCCGATACCTCCAGCAAGGCTCACGCCTCACCTTCATCGGCTTACGGAACGCTCCGCTACCGCGTACACAGAGTGCACACCCATACCTTCGGCGACTGGCTTGAGCCCCGTTACATTTTCCGCGCAGGTTCGCTTGACCAGTGAGCTGTTACGCTTTCTTTAAATGATGGCTGCTTCTAAGCCAACATCCTGGTTGTCAAAGCAAACCCACATCGTTTCCCACTTAGCCAGTACTTGGGGGCCTTAGATGATGGTTAGGGTTGTTTCCCTTTTCACGACGGACGTTAGCACCCGCCGTGTGTCTCCCGGATAGTTCTCTTGGGTATTCGGAGTTTGATTAGAATTGGTACAGCTCGCGCCGCCCGCATCCATTCAGTGCTCTACCCCCCAAGGAATACGTCCGAGGCACTACCTAAATAGTTTTCGCGGAGAACCAGCTATGTCCAGGTTTGATTGGCCTTTCACCCCTATCCACAAGTCATCCGAGAATTTTTCAACATTCACCGGTTCGGTCCTCCAGTAAGTGTTACCTTACCTTCAACCTGCTCATGGATAGATCACCTGGTTTCGGGTCGTCATGCGACGTACTTATTCGCCCTATTCAGACTCGCTTTCGCTGCGCCTACACCTAACGGCTTAAGCTTGCACGGCACATGAAGTCGCTGACCCATTATACAAAAGGTACGCCGTCACCACGCGCGGTGGCTCCGACTGCTTGTAGGCTTCCGATTTCAGGTTCTGTTTCACTCCCCTTGTCGGGGTGCTTTTCACCTTTCCCTCACGGTACTTGTTCGCTATCGGTCATTGAGGAGTACTTAGGCTTGGAGGGTGGTCCCCCCATGTTCAGACAGGATTTCACGTGTCCCGCCCTACTCGAGTCTGTCGCTATTTGACGCTTACGGGGCTATCACCCACTATGGCTGTGTTTCCCAACACATTCAGCTTTATGTCACGACAGCACTGGCCTGGTCCCGGTTCGCTCGCCACTACTACGGGAGTCTCGGTTGATGTCCTTTCCTCCGGGTACTGAGATGTTTCAGTTCCCCGGGTTTGCTTAATGAACCCTATGTATTCAGGTCATTATACCTTTTCTGATCAACCGATCGCCGCTCCAGCCGAAGCTGAAGCAAAGTCGGGTGACCATAAAGGTGGGTTTCCCCATTCGGAGATAGCCGGATCAAAGGGTGCTCGCGCCTCCCCGGCTCTTATCGCAGCGTGCCACGTCCTTCATCGCCTCTCAATGCCAAGGCATCCGTCAGAAGCCCTTATGCGCTTGATCGTTCTCAGCAAAACCCATGCATAATCGACCCTAGCCGCATCTCGCGGGAAGGGATCGAGCATGAGCTCTACCTTTAGTCAGACAATGATGTCTTCTTAAGTCCATCCTTAAACCAGGTCCGTATCCCAGGGGTGAGCTACGGTTGGCGGAGGAACCCTGCCTTCACAATGTCATTTCGCAGCTGGCTCGAAAGCCAGTGCAAACTTGATCATTCCTCGATCGCGATCTCTTCGACTGTCCGATGACAGGAGAGATGGTGGAGCCAGACGGATTCGAACCGACGACATCCTGCTTGCAAAGCAGGCGCTCTACCAACTGAGCTATGGCCCCTCACACTCGGTGTGAGTTGCTTGCCCAGCGGGAGCTGGTCGGTTGCGGTTCCGTAGGATGGAAGAGTGGTAGGCCCGATAAGACTTGAACTTATGACCTCACGCTTATCAAGCGTGCGCTCTAACCAACTGAGCTACGGGCCCATAGGCCGCTCAGATCAAACCCGACCCTCAGGCCAGGCCCGCTCCAGGGCTCGCGATCGCCTCGACCGCCTAACGGCGACCAAGGAGTGGAAAGAGAAACGAAGACGGCGGCGATCCGCTCATTTGTGCGCATCTAGTGCGCTGTCTGGAGCTTCAATAGTCTCGTGAGAGACTGGAGAAGCATCCTTAGAAAGGAGGTGATCCAGCCGCAGGTTCCCCTACGGCTACCTTGTTACGACTTCACCCCAGTCGCTGACCCTACCGTGGTCGCCTGCCTCTCTTGCGAGTTAGCGCAGCGCCTTCGGGTAAAGCCAACTCCCATGGTGTGACGGGCGGTGTGTACAAGGCCCGGGAACGTATTCACCGCGGCATGCTGATCCGCGATTACTAGCGATTCCAACTTCATGCTCTCGAGTTGCAGAGAACAATCCGAACTGAGACGACTTTTAGGGATTGGCTCCCCCTCGCGGGATTGCAGCCCTCTGTAGTCGCCATTGTAGCACGTGTGTAGCCCACCTTGTAAGGGCCATGAGGACTTGACGTCATCCCCGCCTTCCTCCGGATTAACTCCGGCAGTACGATTAGAGTGCCCAGCCAAACCTGATGGCAACTAATCGCGAGGGTTGCGCTCGTTGCGGGACTTAACCCAACATCTCACGACACGAGCTGACGACAGCCATGCAGCACCTGTGTCCCAGTCCCCGAAGGGAAAACCACATCTCTGTGGCGGTCCAGGCATGTCAAAAGGTGGTAAGGTTCTGCGCGTTGCTTCGAATTAAACCACATGCTCCACCGCTTGTGCGGGCCCCCGTCAATTCCTTTGAGTTTTAATCTTGCGACCGTACTCCCCAGGCGGAGTGCTTAATGCGTTAGCTGCGTCACCGACATGCATGCATGCCGACAACTAGCACTCATCGTTTACGGCGTGGACTACCAGGGTATCTAATCCTGTTTGCTCCCCACGCTTTCGAGCCTCAGCGTCAGTAACGGACCAGTATGTCGCCTTCGCCACTGGTGTTCTTCCGAATATCTACGAATTTCACCTCTACACTCGGAGTTCCACATACCTCTTCCGTACTCAAGACTGCCAGTATCAAAGGCAATTCCAAGGTTGAGCCCTGGGCTTTCACCTCTAACTTAACAGTCCGCCTACGCTCCCTTTACGCCCAGTAATTCCGAGCAACGCTAGCCCCCTTCGTATTACCGCGGCTGCTGGCACGAAGTTAGCCGGGGCTTCTTCTCCGGGTACCGTCATTATCGTCCCCGGTGAAAGAATTTTACAATCCTAAGACCTTCATCATTCACGCGGCATGGCTGCGTCAGGCTTTCGCCCATTGCGCAAGATTCCCCACTGCTGCCTCCCGTAGGAGTTTGGGCCGTGTCTCAGTCCCAATGTGGCTGATCATCCTCTCAGACCAGCTACTGATCGTCGCCTTGGTGAGCCTTTACCTCACCAACTAGCTAATCAGACGCGGGCCGCTCCAATGGCGATAAATCTTTCCCCCGAAGGGCACATCCGGTATTAGCTCAAGTTTCCCTGAGTTGTTCCGAACCAAAGGGCACGTTCCCACGTGTTACTCACCCGTCCGCCACTAATCCCGAAGGATCCGTTCGACTTGCATGTGTTAGGCCTGCCGCCAGCGTTCGCTCTGAGCCAGGATCAAACTCTCAGGTTGAGTTGACATTGACTCCAGCTATTTGACCGAGGGGAAAACCTCAGTCGCGTATCTGGTTTGCATAGTTTCTTGACGAGTTCCCATCACACAATGACCAACACCAAAGCGTCAGCCACCGTATTAATGGTGTCTTCAAGAGACCGCATTTGTCAGCGTCGAAGGTAGACCTAAAGTCTACCGCCAGAGCGCCGCCGCCTGCGTTTCTCTTTCCAAATCAACAATGTCAAAGACCCGAACCGCCGAAGCGGCCCCACCGTTTAGCGCCCAGTGTCGGCGGAGGCGGCTATCTATCCAACCTCGTATCTCGTGTCAAATCGTTTCTTGAAGAAACTCTCCGACTTTCTCCGCCGGTCCAGCCCGAAGGCTTTTTGCGGAGCCGGCAGCTTCTAAAGAAGTCACCGGAGCCAGTCAAGCATCTTTTTCAAAGAAAAGAGAAGCTCTTCTGGAGCGAAATACTTGGAAGCTCTTGCGAACCTCTTTGTATTTCTGGGAGGGCGGCTTCTAACGAAGCAGAACTCCCGGGTCAACCAGCCTTTTCATTTTTGTTTCCTTGGCGACCGAGGTCGCTTCAGAGCGCAAAAACCACCCGAGGCGCGCCATGACGGAGCGCCGCAAGCCCGAAAGGATTCGATTGAGGCTGCGGAACTTAGCGATCCACTTTCCGAAACGCAAGCCCCGAAGGCCAAGGTTTCGTCCGGCGGGCCGTGGCCCCGAAGCGAGGGGCGGCTTCTAGAGGTCGATTTCCCACCTCGCAAGCGGGGAATCTCGATTCCATCCCCAGGACGGCCATTCCCCTGTGCATGAACGCCGTCACACGGGACTTGCGTCCGGGCCGAGCGTACCTCAGAAGGCTGAGCACTCCGAAGCGTCGCCGTCTCTCGCGACGACGCTTATATAAGGTAGCCGGCGTCCATGTTGTCCCAGAAGGCGCGCTACGCCCTGCGCGCGATGATCGAGCTGGCCCGCGAAGACGGGCAGGTGACGGCCGGCGAACTGGCCGAACGCGCCGACGCTCCGCGCAAGTTCCTGGAAGCCATCCTGCTGTCGCTGTCGCGCGAAGGCCTCGTGGTCAGCCGGCGCGGCAAGTTCGGCGGCTACGTCCTGGGCCGTCCGGCCGAGGAGATCAGCTTCGCCGAGATCATCCGCCTGGTCGACGGCCCCCTGGCCCTGACCCCCTGCGTCAGCCGCACGGCCTTCCGCCGATGCGAGGACTGCCGCGACCTGGCGACCTGCGCCCTACGCGAGGCGCTGCTGCGCGCGCGCGACGCGACCGCCGCGGTGCTGGAAGGCTACAGCGTCGCCGACGCCGCCCAGGGCGCCGGCGCCGAGCTCATAGAAGGCTGAGCGCTCTCTATATAGCGCGGGACCGATATAGGCGCGGGGCTGGCTACGGCTTCGCTGCTTGAGCGATCCGCGCGCCTAGCAGCGTATGAGAAGCGCCCTCTCTCTATATATAGACACGCTCCACCCGTGATCCTCGCTCAAGCGGCGAAGCGGTAGCGAGGATCACGCCGGCGGGCCTCAGCCCGCCGCGATATAGGCCTTGAGGCCGTCGGCCTCGGCCTGGGTCTCGCTGATCTTGTACTTCACCAGGTCGCCGATCGAGATGATCCCGGCCAGGCGCTCGCCCTTCACCACCGGCAGGTGGCGGATGCGACGGTCGGTCATGCGCTCGAGCAGCACGTCGATCGACTCGTCCGGCTGGGCGAAGACGACGCTGGACGTCATGCAGCCGGAGATCGGCTTGGACAGGGCCGAGGCCCCCTCCTTGGCGATCACGCGGACGATGTCGCGCTCGGACAGAATCCCGACCACGGCCTCCTTGTCGTCGACCACCACCATGGCCCCGACACGCCTTGTATGAAGCAACGCCGCCGCGGCGCCGACGGTCTCCTGCGGGGAGGCCGTGAACACGAGATCGCCCTTATCTTTCAGGATCTGAGAAACCAGCACTGCGCTTCTCCCTTGTTCTTTAGGGAACGAGGGTCTCGCAAAGCGGCTGCTTGATCAATGGGGATCGATCGTCCCGGCCGGCGGACCGGTCCAGCGCGCGAACGGTCCGATCAACAGGACGCCGACGACGAAGCCCACCAGATGCGCCTCCCAGGCCACCGCGCCGGTCCCCATGGTCAGCAGGCCGCCGGCCACGGCCATGACCAGATTGACCACCAGCCAGCCCAGGCCCAGCGAGATCACGCGCGGCCCCAGGATCGGTCCGACCTGTCCCGGAGAGTCCATGGTCCGGGCCGCCGCGCCCATCAGGCCCGAAACCGCGCCCGAGGCGCCGATCACCGCGCCGGCCGAGTCCGGGTGGATCATCGCGTAGCCGACACCCGACAGCGCGCCGCAGGCCAGATAGAACAGGCAGAAGATCGCCCCTCCCCGGCCGTCCAGCCCCAGCAGCCGCGCCACCGGCGCTCCAAAGGCCAGGGCGAAGGCCGCGTTCATCAAGGCGTGGACCCAGCCCCCGTGCACGAACATCATGGTGATCGCGCCGGTCCAGCGGCCGGCCCAGAACTCCCGCGGGATCAGGGCCAGGGACTCGATCGTCGCGTCGCCGGCCTTCAGCAGAAGGGCATGCGGGACGATCACGGCCGCCACCGCCAGCAGCGCCGGCCAGGGCGCGTTGAAGATAGGCTCGGGGCGCTGGTCGGTCATGGCCCCTATCTAAGGTCTTCCGCGACGATTCGAAGCGCGGTCGCCTCCTAGGGTCCAATTTCTTGGCGGCTGGCGCTCTAAGCCCGCTCGGCGGGCGCGGACCGGCCGTCGACGCGGCCTTCGCTCCACAGCGCGACCTTCAGCAGCAGTTCGCGCGGACTGATCGGCTTGCCGACGTGGTCGTCCATGCCGCTGGCGCGATAGAAGGCGACCTGGTCGGGCAGGACGTTGGCGGTCAGGGCGATGATCGGCGTCGCCGCCGCCTCGCCCTGCAGGCTCCGGATCGCACGGGTGGCGGCCAGACCATCCATGCGCGGCATCCGCACGTCCATCAGGACGAGGTCGTAGCCGCCCGAGGCCACCGCCTCGACAGCGGCGTAGCCGTCGGCCACGACGTCGACCTCGTGGCCCATGGCGCGGATCAGGGTTCCGATCAGCTCGCGATTGGCCTCGTTGTCGTCGGCGACCAGCAGCTTCAGCGGCCGGGCGAGCGCCTGCGCCGTCTCGGCCTCGGCCCGTTCGGGGGCGACGGCCAGCGGCAGGTCCAGCACGCACCAGAAGCGCGCGCCCTGCCCGGCGATGCTGTCGACGCCGATCTCGCCGCCCATCAGTTCGACGATCTCCTTGCTGATCGCCAGTCCAAGCCCGGTCCCGCCGAACTTGCGCGCCACCTCGGGTCCCGCCTGGGCGAAGCGGTCGAAGACCGTGTCCAGCATGGCCGCCGGCACGCCGACACCGGTGTCGGACACGGCCAGCTCGAGACGCGCGAAACCGGGCGCGGCGCCCTCGCGATGCTTGACGCCAAGGGTAACCGAACCCGTCCCGGTGAACTTGACCGCGTTGCCCAGGAAATTGACCAGCACCTGACGCAGGCGATCGCCATCGCCTTCCAGCCATTCGGGACAGCTCGGGTCGACGCGCAGGCTGAGGTCGAGCCCCTTGGCCAGGGCCTGCGCCTCGAACATGCCGGCCACCTTGTTCAGCAGCGTCCGCAGCGCGAACGGCCGGCGGTCCAGGTCGACGCCGCCGGCCTCCAGCTTGGCGAAGTCGAGGACGTCGTTCAGCGTCTCCAGCAGCACCGTGCCCGCGTCGTGGATCCGCCCCAGGCGTCGCTGCTGCTCGCCGTTCAGCGGCGAGGCCGCCAGCAAGTCGGTGAAGCCCAGGATGCTGGTCAGCGGCGTGCGCAGCTCGTGGGACATGTTGGCCAGGAAATCCTGGCGCGCGGCCATGGCCGCCTCGGCCCGCTCGCGCGCCTCTGCCAGGGCCGACTGGGCCTCGACCTCCTCGGTGATGTCGGTCTCGTTGACCAGCACGCACAGCTCGCCGGTGACGGGGTCGGGGGTGCGGCGGGCGGTCAGGCCGTGCCAGCGCTCGCCCTGCAGGGTGATCACCCGATAGGCGCCCTCGACCGCCTCGCCAGCCAGGGCCGAGCTCCATAGCGCGCCGGCCGCGTCACCATTGGCGAAGATGTCGGAGAACCGCACGGTCTCGCCCGGATAGGCGGCCACGGACGCGGGGTTGCCGAACACGCGAAAGCCGTCGGCGTCATATAGAGAGACGAGCGCGCTGGTGTGCCGAAGCGCCTCGATGGCCCGCTGCTGCTCGGCCTCGGTCTCGACCCGCGCGCCTTCGAACAGCATGGCGTGACCACCGCCAGGCAGGGCGATCCGCGAAATGGTGGTCTGCACGACGACGGGGACGCCGTTCGGATAGAAGGTCCAGCGCTCCTCGACCGACGCCCCGCCCTCGATGCGGGCGGAGATGTCGTCCATGCGCGTACGCACGGCGGCCGACTGGTCGGCGAAGTCCCGCGCCAGCAGTTCGTCCAGCGTCGCCGCGCCCCACAGGTCCAGCGCCGCGCGGTTCGCGTAGACCTTGCGCTTGCGGGTGTCGTCGAACACCCAGATCGGCCGGCGCAGCTGATCGAAACCCAGACCCAGCAGGCCGGGAACATCAGAAGCAGCAATCTTCTCCGGGTTCGACGTCAAGGCGAGTACTTGTGCTCCGTCAGGTCAAGTTTGTAGCAAGCTCACGCTTGGCGAGCCGTTAACAAGCCAAATTGTCGCGGTCGCGGACCAACGTTCCCCGACCGAAGTCCCCGTCAATCTGGACCTTGATTTTGACGTTTCCTCGGCGCGCGGCCTGCTATACGCCCCTCACCTCCGCGACATTCCGCCGCCGTAAGCTTCGAAGACCTCATCTAGATCGACATGGCATCCCCAACTCGCGCGCCCGTTCTCGCCCTCAAGGACGTCCGTCTTGCCGACGGCGCCAAGCCGCTGTTCGACGGCGTCGACCTAGCCCTGGAGCCGCGCGTGCGCGCCTGCCTGGTCGGTCGCAACGGCGCGGGCAAGAGCACCCTGCTGAAGATCCTGGCCGGCCAGGGCGCCGAGGCCGACAGCGGCGAGCGCTCGGTCCAGCCCGGCGCCAGGATCGTCTATGTCAGCCAGGAGCCCGAGATCACCGGCGAGACGCTGCTGGACTACTGCACCGCCGGCGGCGCCCAGGACTACGAGGCCCAGGCCGCTCTGGCCGACTTCGGCCTGGATCCCGAAAAGAGCGCCAAGGGCCTGTCCGGCGGCGAGACCCGCCGCGCCGCCCTCGCCCGCGCCTTCGCCGAGCAGCCCGACGTGCTGCTGCTGGACGAGCCGACCAACCACCTGGACATCTTCGCCATCCAGACGCTGGAAGACGAGCTGGCCGCCTCCAAGTGCGCCGCCCTGATCGTCAGCCACGATCGCGCCTTCCTGAACCGGGTCACCGAGCGCTGCTTCTGGCTGGAGCACCGCAAGATCCGCCGCCTGGACAAGGGCTTCGCCGAATTCGAGGCCTGGGCGGATCAGGTCGTGGCCGCCGACGCCGAGGAGGCGCGCCGCCTGGACAAGGTGCTGGAACGCGAGAACGCCTGGCTGGCGCGCGGCGTCCAGGGCCGCCGCGCCCGCAACGAGGGCCGCCGCCGCGCCCTCCTGGCCCTGCGCGCCGAGAAGAAGGACCGCCAGAGCGAGCTGCGCGGGACCATGACCATGGCGGTCGAGTCCTCGGGGACCTCGGGCAAGCGCGTGGTCGAGGCCAAGGGCGTGACCAAGCGTTTCGGCGAGCGGACCATCGTCGAGAACTTCTCGACCCGGATCATCCGCGGCGATCGCGTGGCCCTGGTCGGTCCGAACGGCGCGGGCAAGACCACCCTGGTCAAGCTGCTGCTGGGCGAACTGCCGCTCGACGCCGGTACGGTGCAGCTGGGCACCAACCTCGAGGTCTCGTACATCGACCAGGCCCGCATGGCCCTGTCGGACAAGATCACCGTCTGGGACTTCCTGACCCCCGGCGGGGGCGACTCGATCATCGTGCGCGGCCAGGCCAAGCACGTGGCCGGCTACGCCAAGGAGTTCCTGTTCACCGAGGCCCAGTTGCGCCAGCCGGTCACCAGCCTGTCGGGCGGCGAACGCAACCGTCTGCTGCTGGCCCGGGCCCTGGCCAATCCCACCAACCTGATGGTGCTGGACGAGCCGACCAACGACCTGGACATGGACACGCTGGACTTGCTGGAGGACCTGCTGGCCGACTTCGACGGCACGCTGATCCTGGTCAGCCACGACCGCGACTTCATCGACCGGCTGGCCAGCTCGACCATCGCCCTGGACGGCAAGGGCAAGATCGTCGAGACGCCCGGCGGCTGGACCGACCTGATGGACCAGAACCCGGACTTCTTCAAAGCCACCAAGAGCGGCGCGTCGTTCGCCCCGGTGTCGAAGTCGGCCCCCGCCGCGCCAGCGCCGCCCCCGAAGAAGACCGTCAAGCTCTCCTACAAGGACCAGCGGCGGCTGGAGGAGTGCGAGGCCCTGATCGCCAAGAGCCCGGCGATCATCGCCAAGTTCGAGCAGACCCTGGCCGATCCCAACCTCTACAGCCGCGATCCGGCGGCCTTCGACAAGACCATGAAGGCCCTGGACAAGGCGCGCGCCGACCTGGAGCAGGCCGAGCTGGAATGGCTGGAGCTGGAGGAGAAGAAGGAAAGCCTGGCCAACGGCTAAGCCTGCGACAGAACGCCGCATAGCGGGCTCGCGAGCCGGTTTTGGCCCTTCTTTCTGGCCGTTTAGCGGCGCATCGCGCCGCGCGGGCATACCCTTGAATTGTGAACGTGGCCATGCATTGTCAGCGCGGCACAACGTAAGCGCGATGAAAATACAATCGCTTAGGTGTCGGCGCGCGTCGGAGGCGTCCTGCGGCGAAACGACACAGAAGACGATAACCCGGCAACCGGGTCGGGCGCGGACGTATTGATGATGGCGTCGTTCCGGCGATCAAGGCGCGCGGGCGGCGCAAGTCGAGACGGGGTCGTTCGGCGCTTCCGCGCCTGATCGCCGCGTAAGCGCGCACTGCGTTTTGGGGGACGGAAACGGTATGCCGCACAGGCTGGCCGCGCAGGAACGGAGACGGCAGGCAGCCTTGCTGCTGGGCCTGTCCGCCGCCGTCGTCATCAGCCTGGCCTTCAGCGAATACCTGACCCGCACCGCCCTGGGCGTCGCCGCCTTCTGGCCCGCCAACGCCTTGCTGGCCGCCGGCCTGATCACCCTGACGGGCTCGCGCGGCCTGTCCCTGACCATCGTCTTCGTGGTCTTCCACCTGGCCATCGACCTGCTGGTCGGCGACAGCCCCATGCGCGCCCTGCTCTACACGGCGGTCGACACGGGCGAGGCTCTGGCCGTCTGGGGTCTGTGCCAGAGGCTTTGGCGCGGCGCGCCGCGGATCCGCTCGATGCGCTCGCTGGCGCTGCTGCCCGCCGTCACCACGCCGGTCGCGGCGATCGTCGCCCTGCTGGTCGCCTGGATCCTGCACCTGGTCGACGGCGAGCCGTTGGTGCGCGGCCTGACGGACTGGTTCCTGCGCTGCGCCCTGGGCATGGCCGTGGCCCTGCCCGCG
This sequence comes from Caulobacter segnis, assembly GCF_019931575.1. NCBI lineage: Bacteria > Pseudomonadati > Pseudomonadota > Alphaproteobacteria > Caulobacterales > Caulobacteraceae > Caulobacter > Caulobacter segnis. The sequence continues at coordinate 3,710,854 of NZ_CP082923.1, forward strand.
ACCCTGGTGCTGATCGACGCCGAGCACCGCCGCTCATTCCACCGTCCCTGGCCCGAACAGCTGATGCTGCTGTTCGCGGTGTTCGCCGTGACCTTGCTGTGCGCTCACCCCGCGTCGGGCGCGCCGCCGTTCCTGATCTTCCCGATCGCCCTGGCCACCGCCTATCGGCTGGGCGCGCGCGGCGCGGCCATGGCCTCGGTGATCGTGGCCGTGGTCACCCTGCCGATCGCCATGTCCGGGGCCTCGCCGCGCTTCAACGCCATCCTGGGCCCCGTCGCCCAGGCGCGAACGATCCAGGTGTTCATCACGGTGCTGTTCTACACCAGCCTGGCCGCCGGCCTGGCCCTGGCGCAGCAGGATCGCCTCAAGCGCCTGCTGCTGCGCCGCGAACAGCTGACCCGCGCCGCCCGCAGCCGGGCCCTGGCCGCCACCGAGGCCAAGACCGAGTTCCTGGCCACCATGAGCCACGAGATCCGCACCCCGCTGAACAGCGTGCTGGGCTTCGCCCAGCTGCTGGCGACGCGTCAGGACCTGCCGCCGGACGTGCGCCGCCAGGTCAATCTGATCGACAGCGCGGGCGCGGCCCTGCTGACCGTGGTCAACGACATCCTGGACTTCTCGCGGGTCGAGACCGGCCAGATCGAGCTCCTGCCCCAGCCGACCTCGGCCGCGGGCCTGCTGCGCGACACCGTGGCGATCATGGCCCCCGAGGCGCGCGCCAAGGGCCTGTCGATGGATCTGGAGATCATCGATCCGGTCGGCGGCCTGCACGATCTGGACGCCGACCGCCTGCGCCAGGTGCTGATCAACCTGCTGAACAACGCCGTGAAGTTCACCGAGGAAGGCCGCATCGACGCGCGCCTGATCATCGAGCCCGGCGACATCGAGGATCGCCTGCGTTTCGAGATCATCGACACCGGCGTCGGCATCGACCTGGACAAGCAGTCCCTGCTGTTCCAGCGCTTCTCGCAGGCCGACAGCTCGGTGAGCCGGTTGCATGGCGGCGCGGGCCTGGGCCTGGCCATCTGCCGGGCCCTGGTCGAGGTGATGGGCGGCAAGATCGGCGCCGACAGCGTGCCGGGCCGCGGCTCGTGCTTCTGGGTCGAGCTGTCGGCCCCGACCGCCGAACCGATCGTCCTTCCCGAGCGCCCCAAGACCTCGGCGCCCGGCGCGGCCAAGGTGCTGATCGTCGACGACCACCCGGTCAATCTGGAGATCGGCGAGGCCCTGCTGACCCTGGTCGGCTGCGAGGTCGACGTGGCCGAGAACGGCAAGCAGGCCGTCGAGAAGGCCACCGGCGGCCGCTACGACGTGATCCTGATGGACATCCACATGCCGCAGATGGACGGCCTGCAGGCGACCCGGGCGATCAAGGCCCTGCGCGGCGAGGCCGGCAAGGTCCCGATCATCGCCATGAGCGCCGACGCCCTGCCCCGCCAGGTCGAGCGCTGCTATGCCGCCGGCATGGTCGACCACATCGCCAAGCCGATCCAGCGCGAGGTGCTGTACGCCAAGATCGAGCGCTGGATGCACCATCGCGGCGGCGAAGCGCACTAGCGGCGCGCGCCGCTCCCCCCTAACTTGACCGCGATCAACGGGGAGCCTTTCCGATGCAGCGCCGCGCTTTTGTCGCCCTGGCCGTCACGGCCCTGCTCGCCGCCTGTTCGCCCGCCAAGCAGGAGGCCGCCCCCGCCGGTCAGACCAAGCTGAAGCTGGCCACCGACTGGCGGGCCGAGGCCGAGCTGGGCGGCTACTACCAGGCGCTGGCGACCGGCGAGTACAAGAAGCGCGGCCTGGACGTGACCCTGATCCAGGGCGGCCCGGCGGTGAACGTGCCCCAGTTGCTGGCTACCGGCGCGGTCGATGTCGGCGTCGGCTCCAACAGCTTCATCGTCATGAACCTGGCCAAGGAGAACGCCCCGGTGAAGGCCGTGGCGGCCTTCATGCAGAAGGACCCGCAGGTCCTGATCGCCCACCCGGACCAGGGCATCAACGGCATCGCCGACATGAAGGGCCGGCCGATCCTGCTGTCGGACGCCTCGATCACCGCCTTCTGGGTCTGGCTGAAGGCCAAGTACCAGTTCACCGACGACCAGGTGCGCAAGTACAACTACTCGTCCGCGCCCTTCCTGGCCGACAAGCGGGTGATCCAGCAGGGCTACGCCACCAGCGAGCCGTACCTCATCGAGAAGGAGGGCAAGATCAAGCCGGCGGTCTTCCTGCTGGCCGATAGCGGCTATCCGGCCTACGGCTCGATGGCCCTGGTCCCCGACAGCCTGATCGCCAAGAACCCGGCGGCCGTGCAGGCCTTCGTCGAGGCGACGGCGGCGGGCTGGAAGTCCTATCTCTACGGTGATCCCAAGCCCGGCGACGCGGCGATCCTGAAGGACAATCCGGAGATGACCCAGGACGTCCTCGACCAGGCCCGCGAGAAGATGCGGTCCTACGGGATCGTCGGGAAGGACGGCGAGATCGGCCAGATGAGCGACGCCCGCTGGGCCGAATTCTTCAAGGTGGCCTCGGAACAGGGCGTCTATCCCAAGGCCATGGATTTCAAGAAGGCCTACACCCTGCAGTTCCTGCCCAAGGGCCAATGAACTCGGTGATCGCCAGCCTGTCAGGCGTCGAGGTCGACTACGCCCGGGGTCGCGCCCTAGGGCCGGTCGACCTGGTCCTCGCGCCTGGCGAGATCGTCGCCCTGGTCGGTCCGTCCGGCTGCGGCAAGTCCACGGCCCTGCGGCTGCTGGCGGGCCTGGAGGCGCCGACGCGGGGGACCGTGACGCGCGCCGCCGGCAAGGGCGAGACGTCGGTGGTCTTCCAGTCGCATACCCTGGCCCCGTGGCTGTCGGCGCGTGACAACGTCGCCCTGCCGCTGGAGCTGGCCGGAACGTACAAGCGCGAGGCGCGGGCGGCGGCCGACGAGGCCCTGCGCAAGGTCGGCCTCGGCGCGGCCCTGACCGCCCGCCCCACCCAGCTGTCGGGCGGCATGGCCATGCGGGCCTCGCTGGCCCGGGCGCTGGTCACCCGCCCGCGACTGCTGTTGCTGGACGAGCCCTTCGCGGCCCTGGACGAGATCACTCGCCGCGCCCTGGCCGACGACGTCCTGACCCTGGCCGATGATCTGTCGCCCGCCGTCGTCTTCGTGACCCACAATGTCGAGGAGGCCGTCTACATGGCCCGCCGCGTCGTGGTCATGACCCCCGGCCCCGGCCGCATCGCCGGCGAGGTCGCCATCGATGGCCCGCTGGTCCGCCCGCCGGGCTTCCGCGCGACGGAGCCGTTCCGCGCCGCCGTTGAAGGGGTGTCCGGCCTGCTGGCTCAAGCGACGGAGCGGGCGGCGTGAAGCGCGTCCTGGCGCCCCTGATCCTGATCACCGTCCTGCTGGGCGGCTGGGAGATCGCCTGCCGCGTCCTGGCGGTTCCGCCCTATCTGCTGCCCACGCCCAGCGCGATCGGGTCGGCGTTCCTCGCCAACTGGCCGCTGCTGCTGGGTTCAGCCTGGGCGACACTGTCGACGGCGCTGCTGGCCCTGGTCATCGCCAGCCTGATCGCCTGCGCCCTGGCCCTGACCGTGAGCCTGAGCAGCCTGCTGGAGGACGCCGTCCGCCCCATCGCCGTGACCCTGCAGGTCACCCCCCTGGTGGCCATCGCGCCGCTGGTCACCATCTGGGCCGGTATCGAGCACCCAGAACGGGCGGTGATCGGCCTGGCCGCCGTCGTCGCCTTCTTCCCGATCTTCTCGGGCGCGCTGACGGGTCTGAAGGCGGTCGATCCCGATCTTTCGCGACTGTTCGATCTTTACGGCGCGACGCCTTGGCAGCGCCTGGTCCGCCTGCGCCTGCCCTCGGCCGTGCCCGCCCTGCTGGAGGGTCACAAGGTCGCGGCGGGCCTGGCCGTCATCGGCGCCGTGGTGGCCGAGTTCGTGGCCGGTTCGGGCGGGGCTCAAGGCCTGGCGTGGCGGATCCTCGAGGCCTACAACCGATTGCAGACAGCCAAGGTGTTCGCCGCCCTGCTGACCCTGGCCGTCCTGGGGGTCGTCCTGCACGCCGTCATGGAGTGGATCGAGCGTCGGCTTCTGGACTCTTGGCGCGGCCGTTAGCCCAAGATTAAGCCGCCGTGGCTAGGACAGGAGCCAGAAGACTCCGTCCGGACCGCCCCATGCGCCGCGTCGCCCTCATCGCCGTCCTCGCTTGCGCCAAGGCCGCGCCAGGGTCGCGCGACGTCTGGTCCGCCAAACCCGACAGGGACGGTCCGTGAGCCAATCGCGTCTGCATGACCTGATCGCGCTCGCCAACGAGCCGTCCAGCGCCAAGCGCCGCGAACTGCTGCGCGGCGTCACCGACATGCTGTTCGCCGCCGACAGCGGCAACGCCGTCGAGATGGCCCTGTTCGACCAGATCCTGAGCCAACTGGCCGACGACATGGAAGAGGCCGTGCAGGTCGAGTTGGCCCAGCGCCTGGGCGCGGCGCCCGCCGCTCCGCGCGGCGTCTCCCGCACCCTGGCCTTCGGCTCGATCGCCGTGGCCGAACCGATCCTGCGCGGCTCCACGGCCCTGACCGACGAGGACCTGCTGCAGGTGGCCCGCACCCAGGGCCAGGATCACCTGCGCGCCATCTCGCAACGCTCCAGCGTGTCCAGCGTCGTGTCCGACGCCATCGTGGCGCGCGGCGACGACGACACCCTGGGCGTCCTGCTGCGCAACGAAGGCGCGGTGCTGTCGCGTGCGGCGCACGAGACCGTCGTCGATCGCGCCGCCGCCAACCCGGCGCTGCACGAGGCAGTGATCGATCGTCACAGCCTGCCTGTCGACTTGCTGAACGAGATGTATTTCGTGGTCGAGGCGCGCCTGCGCGAACGGATCATGGAGAAGAACACCGGCCTCGATCCCGCCACCCTGGAGGCCGCCCTGGCCGCCGGCCGCAAGCGCGTGGCCACCCAGGACGGCGCCCTGCCGCCCGATCACGCCGAGGCCGAGGCCGAGTTCCGCGCCCTGCGCGCCAAGTCGCAGGTCTCGCCGCAGATGCTGGCCAACATGCTGCGCGGCAAGAAGACCACCCTGTTCCTGGTGGCCCTGGCCGACATGGCCGGGGTCGACTTCCACACCGCCCGCCGCATCCTGGAGCGGCGCGAGATGGACGCCCTGTCGGTGATCTGCAAGGCGGCCAACTTCGACCGCTCGCTGTTCCTGACCTTCGCCCTGCTGATCCTCGAGCCGACCGACGACGTCATGCTCAAGGCCAAGACCTATGGCGAACTCTACGCGGTCCTGCCCCGCGAGTCGGCCATGCGCACTATCCGCTTCTGGCGCCTGCGCCGCCAGACCGGCGACGTCGCCGCCGCCTAGAGCACGCCAGGTTCCACTCTCGCGGGAATAAGGCGCAAACCCGCCTCTCTCGCGCCTTGCGTGCGCCATGCGGGACGGCCAAGGTGCCGCCTCCTAATTCTCCTGCCCTGGATTCTCGATGATCAGCGCTTCGCGCTTGGCGCTCGTCGCCGCCGCCGGCCTCTCGCTCGCCGCCTGCTCGCACCTTCCCAAGACTCCGCCCCTGCCGCTGCTGAACAAGGAAGCGTCCGCGCCGAGGATTCCGGAGGCGCCGCCGCTGGCCGGCCCGAAGACCGCCGACCTGAAGCCGGGCCAGTGGGCGCAGGAGATCTCGGACATCGCGCCCGATCCGGCCTGGCGCTTCGGCGTGCTGCCCAACGGCATGCGCTACGCCATCCGCAAGAACGCCACCCCGCCCGGCCAGGCGTCCTTGCGCCTGTGGTTCGACGCCGGCTCGCTGATGGAGGCCGATGACCAGCAGGGCCTGGCCCACTTCCTGGAGCACATGGCCTTCAACGGCTCCAAGAACGTGCCCGAAGGCGAGATGATCAAGATCCTGGAGCGCCACGGCCTGGCGTTCGGGGCCGACACCAACGCCCAGACCAGCTTCGACGAGACCTCTTATCAGCTGGACCTGCCCAAGACCGACGATCCCACGGTCGACGACTCCCTGATGCTGCTGCGCGAGGCCGCCGGCGAGCTGACCATCGCCCCCGAGGCCGTCGATCGCGAGCGCGGCGTGGTGCTGTCGGAAGAGCGCGCGCGGGACACGCCCGGCTATCGCGTCGCCATCGCCACCCTGTCGGCCCAGATGGAAGGCCAGCTGCCGCCCAAGCGGATCCCGATCGGCAAGACCGACGTGCTGAAGACCGCCCCCGCCCAGCGCATCCGCGACTTCTACGAGGCCTATTACCGTCCGGAGCGGGCGGTGCTGGTGGCCGTCGGCGACTTCGACGTCGACGCCATGGAAGCCAAGATCAAGGGCAAGTTCGGCAATTGGGCCGGCAAGGGCGCCAACGGTAAAAACCCCGACGTCGGCCCGGTGGCCAAGCGCGGCCCGACCGCCAAGCTGATCGTCGAGGCCGGCGCCCCCTGGTCGGTGCAGATGACCTGGACCCGCAAGCCCGACGGCCTGTTGGAGACCAAGGCCGTCGACGAGCGCGACACGCTGGAGAACCTGGCCTTCGCCGTCGTGAACCGCCGCCTGCAGGCCATCGGCCGCTCGGCCGAGCCGCCGTTCATCGCCGGCGGCGCCTTCAAGGGCGATCAGTATAGCGCGGTGCGGATCGCCACTTTCGCCGCCACCGCCCAGCCCACCCGCTGGCGCGAGGCCCTGGCCGCGCTGGACGCCGAGCAGCGTCGCGCCGTCCAGTTCGGCGTGCGCCAGGACGAGCTGGACCGCGAGATCGCCAGCATGCGCGCCGGTCTGGTCGCCGCGGCGGCCGGCGAGGCCACCCAGCGCACGCCGCAGCTGGCCAACCAGCTGGTCGACACCCTGGGCGACGGCGAGGTGATCACTTCGCCCAGCCAGAACCTGGCCTTCTTCGACCAGCTGGTGAAGGGCCTGACCGCCGATCGGGTCAACGCCGTGCTGAAGACCTCCTTCGCCGGCTCGGGCCCGCTGGTGGTCATCGCCGCGCCCACCGCCGTCGAGGGCGGCGAGCCGGCGATCCTGAAGGCCTATGACGAGATCAAGAGCCAGCCCGTCACCCCGCCGGCCGCGCCGGGCGTGACCGTCTGGCCGTATTCCAGCTTCGGCCCGAGCGGCAAGGTCGCCGAGCAGAAGGACGTCTCGGATCTGGACGCCGTCTTCATCCGCTTCGAGAACGGCGTGAAGCTGACGGTCAAGCCGACCAAGTTCCGGGACGACCAGGTGCTGGTGAAGGTCCGCGCCGGTCACGGCCTGCTGGACCTGCCTTCGGACAAGCAAAGCCCGCTGTGGTCGGGCTCGGCCTTCGTCGAGGGCGGTCTCAAGCAGATCTCGTCCCAGGACATGGAGCGCGTGCTGACCGGTAAGATCTGGAACGCCAACCTGGGCGTCGAGGACGACGCCTTCGTCCTGAGCGGCCGCACGCGTCCCGAGGACCTGTCGACCGAGCTGCAGGTGCTGGCCGCCTTCGCCACGGAGCCGGGCTGGCGTCCCGAGGCGTTCACCCGCATCAAGACCGCCTACGGCACGGTGCACGACCAGCTGCAGAGCACGACCGGCGGCGTCCTGAACCGCGACCTGGGCGGGCTGATGCACAACGGCGACCAACGCTGGACCTTCCCTTCGCGCGAACAGATCGCCGGCGCGTCGCTGGACGAGCTGAAGACCGCCGTCGCCAACCCGCTGGCCAAGGGCGACCTGGAGGTCGTCATCGTCGGCGACACCACGGTCGATAAGGCCATCGCCGCCGTCGCCGACACCTTCGGCGCCCTGCCCGCCCGCCCGGGCGACCCGGCCCTGCCCGGCGCCGAGAAGGCGCCGTTCCCGGCCCCGGCGGCCCAGCCCGTGCTGCGCACCCACAAGGGTCGCGCCGACCAGGCGGCCCTGTTCATGGTCTGGCGCACCGACGACCTGTTCTCGAACCTGCAGCGCTCGCGCGATGTCTCGATCCTGGGCCAGGTCGTGCAGCTGAGGCTGATCGACGAATTGCGCGAAAAGCAGGGCGCGACCTATTCGCCGAACGCCTCGTCGACCGCCAGCGTCACCTTCAAGAACTGGGGCTACCTCGGCGTCAGCATGGAAGTGCCGCCCGAGAAGCTGGACGGCGTGGTCGCCTCGATCCGCAAGATCGCCGCCGACCTGCGCGACAAGCCGATCACCGACGACGAGCTGGAGCGGGCCAAAAAGCCGCGCATCGACCAGATCGAGAAGGCCCGCGTGACCAATGAATACTGGCTGGGCGCGCTGTCGGGCGCCCAGACCGATCCGCGTCTGCTGGACGCCACCCGCTCGGTGCTGGCAGGCCTGTCCCGCGTCACCCCCGCCGATGTCCAGAAGGCCGCCAGGACCTATCTGGGCGACGACCAGTCGTGGCTCCTGCTGGTGAAACCAGAAGCGGCGGCCAAGTAGGACGATAAAAGAAAGGCCCTCCCGATCGGGAGGGCCTTTTAAGTTTCCAGGCCGCCCCATTCCCCCGTGTGTCGGAATGGGACAGCCCAGCCTCTGGCCCGCTTCTCCCAGCAAGCTTCGTGCGGTCGAAAAAGCGGTCGCGAAAAGCCCGCCAGGGGACGACGATGTTCCATCCCAGCACGGAACGGCTGATAGACTATTGGCGAGACAAGCGGGGCGCGTCCGCCCTGCCTCGCCGCGCGGACGTCGATCCCGGCGACTTCCTGGAGCTCCTGCCCCAGGTGTTCATCCTGGGCCGCGACGCCGGCAAGCTGCCGTTCCGTCTGGCCGGCGGTTTCGTCACCGACCTGCATGCGCGTGACCTGCGCGGCCACGACGCCCTGTCGCTGTGGTCCCTGGCCCACCGGCTGGAGCTGAAGAGCGCCCTGGACGTGGCCCGCAAGCGCCGCACCCCGGTGGTGGTCGCCGCCGACATCCGCGCCCACGGTGTGCCCTCGGTGGGAATGGAGGTGCTGTTCGCGCCGCTGCAGGGCGCCTCGGGCGAAACCGACCGCTTCCTCGGCCTTTACCAGCCGACCGCCATGATCAACCGCCTGATGGGCCGACCGGCCTACGAGCTGGGCGTCCGCGAGATCAAGCCGCTGGGCGAAGGCAACGAGGACCAGCCGCGCCTGCGCCTGGCCACCCTGGACGGTCGGCGGATCGCCTGAGGCTTGAAGGCTAGACGCGCCCCGCGGCGTCCAGCGCCTTCCAGACCTCGGCGGGCAGCTCCAACCGGGCCGCGCCCATCAGCTCGTCCAACTGGGCCACCGAGGTCGCGCTGGCCAGCGGCGCGGTGATGGCCGGATGGGCCATGATCCAGGCCAGGGCGACCTGGGCCTGCGACGCGCCGACAGCCTCGGCCGCCTCGTCCAGCGCCGCCAGCACCGCCAGACCCCTGTCGTTCCAATAGTCGCGCAGGATGGTCCGCGCCCGCGCCTTGCCCTCGAAGTCGGCCTCGGTGCGGTATTTGCCGGACAGGAAACCTGCGGCCAGGCCGTAGAACGGGATGATCCCCAGCCCCTCGGCTTGGGTAAGATCCGCCAGCGCGCCCTCGACCTGCTCGCGATCGATCAGGTTGAACTTCGGCTGGATCGTCTCGTAGCGCGCCGAATCCTTGACCTTCGACATCTCCAGGCTGGCCCTCAGCCGCTCGGGCGAGAAGTTCGACGCCCCGATCGCCCGCACCTTGCCAGCCTTCACCAGGCGGTCGAACGCCGTCAGCGTCTCGTCGATCGGCGTGTCGGCGTCGTCCTGGTGCGACTGGTAGAGGTCGATGTAGTCGGTCCGCAGCCGCTTCAGCGAGCCCTCGACCGCCGCCTCGATATTGGCCGCCGACAGGCCCGGCTGCCTGGGCCACATGGCGACCTTGGTCAGGATCAGCACCTTGTCGCGCTTGCCGCCATTTCGTCCACCGGGCGCCTTGAGCCAGCGGCCGATCACGCTCTCCGACTCGCCGCCTTCGTGCCCCGGAACCCAGGCCGAATAGACGTCGGCCGTGTCGACGGCGTTGAAGCCGCCGTCGACGAAGGCGTCCAGCAGCCTGTGGGAGGTCGCCTCGTCCGCCGTCCAGCCGAACACGTTGCCGCCGAAGATCAGCGGCGCGGTCGAGAGGCCGGAACGGCCAAGCGGGCGAGACTTCATGCGGCTTCCTCTATTCGGCGGCCACCGCGCGTCCGTCCTCGAACACCGGGACATCCAGCGCCGGCAGCGTCGCCCTGCCCCTTATCAGGTCCGAGGCCCGCTCGGCGATCATGATCGTGGGGGCGTTGGTGTTGCCGCCGACCAGGGTCGGCATGACCGAGGCGTCGACGACGCGCAGGCCCTGCAGGCCTTGCACCTTTAGTTGGTCGTCGACCACCGCCAGCGGATCGCCGGCCACGCCCATGCGGCAGGTGCCGACCGGGTGGTAGATGGTCTCGGCCTTGGCGCGGATCCAGGCGTCCAGCTCGGCGTCGGTGCGAACGTCCGCCCCCGGCGCGTACTCGGCGTCGCGATAGGGATCGAAGGCGGCCTGGGCCACGGTCTCGCGGGCGATGCGCACGCCTTCGCGGATGGCGCGGCGGTCCTCGTCCGTGGCCAGATAGTTGGCCAGGATGGTCGGATCCGCGAACGGGTCGGCCGAACGAAGCCCGACCTTGCCCCGGCTCTCGGGACGCAGCTGACAGACGTGCAGGGTGAAGCCGTCCTTCTCGACCACGACCTTGCCGTGGTCCTGCATGATGGCCAGCACGCCGTGGATCTGCAGGTCGGGCCGGTCGAGGTCGGGCCGCGACTTGAGGAACGCCCCGCTCTCCAGGAACTGCTGCCGGCCCAGCCCCTTGCCGAAGAGCATGTAGTTGAGGCCGACGCCCAGCTTGTTCAGGCCCTTATTGGCCGAATAGGCGGTCTTGAGGTTCTTGGCTGTCCACGAAACGCAGACGTCCAGGTGGTCCTGCAGGTTGGCGCCGACGCCCTTGGCCTCGTGGACGACAGCGATGCCGGCGGCCTTCAGGTCGTCCGGCGCGCCGATGCCCGAGAGCTGGAGAATGTGCGGCGACTGCACCGCGCCGGCGCTCAGCAGCACCTCGGCGTCCACATGGGCGATCTTGCGCTCGCCGCCCTTGCCGACGACGTACTCGACCCCGATGGCCCGGCGCTTCTCGACCAGGATCCGCGTCGTGCGCGCCTCGGTCACGCAGGTCAGGTTCGGGCGCGAGAGGGCCTGGGACAGATAGGCCATGGCCGCGCTCCAACGCTGACCATCACGAATGGTCAGGTCGTAGGGCCCGAAGCCCTCCTGCTGGAAGCCGTTGAAGTCCTTGGTGGTCTTGTGGCCCGCCTGACGGCCGGCCTCGACCAGGGCGCCGTAGAAGGGGCTGTCGCTCTCGCCCTTCGACACGTGCAGCGGACCCTTGTCGCCATGATAGGCGTCGCCGCCGGCGTGGTGATGCTCCGAGCGCTTGAAGTACGGCAGCACCTCGGCATAGGACCAGCCGGTCAGGCCCATCTGCCGCCACTGGTCGTAGTCACGCGCGTGGCCGCGGATGTAGATCATGCCGTTGATCGCCGAGGACCCGCCCAGGCCCTTGCCGCGCGGCCACCACAGCTTGCGATTGTCGAGATTGGGTTCGGCCTCGGTCCAGAAGCCCCAGTTCTGGTCGCCCTTGTCCTTGATCAGCTGGCCGACGCCCGCCGGCATCTTGACCAGCACCGAGGTGTTCTTGCCGCCGGCCTCCAGCAGCAGGACCTTGATGTTGGGATCCTCGGTCAGACGCGCGGCCAGCACGCAGCCGGCGGATCCCGCGCCAATGACGACGTAATCATAGCGTTCGCTGGCCATGGCCCCGACGCCCTCCCTCGAAGGTTATCGTTGTTAAGGAGAACAGTGATCCGGCTTCGAGCCCCGCGCAAGGCTCGCGCGACGTCACGCCGGAAAACGCGAGTTCTACGTTCCAACTCAACTCGAAACGGGATACATACTACCTATGGACGAAATTGAATGCGGCCAGGCCGCATCGTCTCGCCGCGGACAGGACGCCTCCTCCCGGCGAGTCCTTCTCGTGCATGTGCCCCGCGCGAGGAGCGGGAGCGCCGCCTCGCATCCCCCCAAGCAGCGGGCGGCGCTCCCGAGAGGGGGCGCCCGACCGCCCAGCGCGTCGGACGCTCAGCCCTCGATCACCTTCAGGTCGCGGACGTAGCGCTTCCAGTTCTCGACATAGTGCAGGGCAGAGCCTTGCAGGATCATCGTGTGGTGCTCGGACACCTCGCGCACCACCTTGCCCGGCGCGCCCATGACCATCGCGTTGTCGGGGATCTCCTTGCCCTCGGTGATCAGGGCCCCGGCGCCGATCAGGCAGTTCTTCCCGATCTTCGCGCCATTCAGCACCACTGCCCCAATACCGATCAGCGAGCCGTCGCCGATCGTGCAGCCGTGCAGCATCACCATGTGACCGATGGTCACGTTTGCGCCGATCGTCAGGGGAACGCCAAGATCAGTGTGGAGCACCGAGCCGTCCTGGACGTTGCTATTCTCGCCGATGGTGATCGGATCGTTGTCTCCGCGCGCCACCGCGCCCCACCAAATACTGGCATTCTTCTTGAGAATCACATTGCCTATCACGTTCGCCGTGGGCGCTATCCAGTATTCATCTTGCGCGGGAAGCGTGGGCGCCACGGCGCCCAGGGAATAGACAGTCATCCGTATGCCTCGTTTTCTTGGGCGCGATTTTCCGATTAACGACCCGGAAACCATGTTCACCCATTGTAGTCAGGCGATTCGAGAGGGAACATTCCTCAAGCGGGAATCATTTTTCTCTCGTGATCGGGTCGGGGGCGACCACCGCCATCGACCTGCCCGCTGATGAAGACGAGGTGTCGCTCTTGGCGTTTCGGCGTACAGCACCGCCTTCTGGAACTTCCCTCGGCGGAAGCTCTCCCGAACCGCCTCGCCGCGCACGCGGCTTCGTTGCAATCCAGCTCACCGCCAAGGACGACGCCTCACGGCCTCGTCCTTTTTTCATGCCTGTATGGAGGCTTTGATGACTAAGCGAGCCCTGAAGCGGATGGCGCGCGAAGGCGCGTACGAGACCGGCCAATACGGTGATGACGCCAAGGTGCGTCGCCTGCCGATCGATGTTCGCGACCGGGGAAACAGCTGGAACCCGCTGGGGCATGACGGGGCGCCGAACAATCCAGAGCGCGATCAGAGCTACCTCAAAACGATAAAACCCAAATCGCCAGGCCAGGCGCAGTTGATGGAAGCCATCGACGAGAAGAACCTGGTCATGGCCTTGGGTCCGGCCGGCACCGGCAAGACCTACATCGCCATCTCCAAGGCCGTGGAGGCGCTCGAGGCCGGGCGCGTCAGCCGCATCGTCCTCTCGCGCCCCGCCGTCGAGGCCGGGGAGTCGATCGGCTACCTGCCGGGCGACATGGAGGACAAGCTGGCCCCCTATCTGCGCCCGCTCTACGACGCCCTGACCGACCGCCTGTCGGTCAAGCGCATGCGGGCCCTGATGGCCGAGGGCGCCATCGAGATCGCCCCGGTCGGCTTCATGCGCGGCCGCACCCTCAACAACGCCTTCGTGGTGATCGACGAGGCCCAGAACTGCACTTACATGCAGTTGAAGATGCTGCTGACCCGCCTGGGCTGGCACTCGACCATGGTCGTCACCGGCGATCCGAACCAGTCGGACCTGCTGCCGGGCATCTCGGGCCTGGCCGACGTCGCCGCCCGGTTCGAGGAGGTCGCCAACATCGCCGTCGTCCGCCTGGCCGACCGCGACATTGTCCGCCACCCGCTGGTCGCCGAGATGCTGGGCGTCCTCTAGGCGCCGCTTTCTAGACGCGCTTCCGGCGGCCCGTCGCGCGTTCGCGCGGCGGGCCGCTTCTTTGCGGGTTCGGATGATTGACCGCGCCCTGAGGTTGTGCGCCTAATCAACCCAACCTCTAGACAGAGTTGGAGGAACTTCATGCGTGCGCTGACCTTGTCCCTCACCGTCACTCTGGGGATCGCGGCCTTGGCGACGTCCGTCCAGGCGCAGTCCATCGCGCCGTCCCCAAGCCAGCGCGACGCCGACATGATCGGCCAGCCGGCCGACCGCTTCGGCATGATCGTGGCCGCTCAGGTCAGCCGTAACGCGGAACGAACGCAGTTAGCCCGCAAGGCCGCCAAGCTAATCAACGCAGGTCGCTGCCGTGAGGCGACCTCACTCGTGCGTGCGCGCAACGACAGCGCCATGGCCCAGCGGGTTTCCGAGGTCTGCGCATCGCCCGCCGAAAGTTGATCCGTCCAGGCCCCCTCCGGATAAGGAGCGCGTTCGATGTCCCTTCTGATCGCTTTGTTGCTGCAAGCAGCCGCCACGGGTGGGCAGCCGGCGCCTGCGCCGACGCAGGATCCCGCAGCGGTCTCGGGCGTCGTGGTGGAAAGCCCTCAGACCCAGAAGAAGCCCAAGACCGTCTACACCGCACCCTACAAGGCCGCGCCGCACCTGTCCTCGGGATCGGTGGTCTCGGCGCCCAACGGCGCGGACGCCCTGTTCGCCAATCCCAGATTCCAGACCTCCTTGATGGGGCCGTACATGGTCTCGTCGCTCGCGGCCCAGCGCTACCGCGCCAAGAAGGCGGCGGAACTGATCAACGCCGGGCGCTGTCCGGACGCGCTCCAGGCCGTCTTCAACGAGGGCGACCAGTACCTCGCCTACCGCATCGCCCAGGTCTGCGACCTGCCGGCGCCAGTCGCCCATCGCACCACACCGTTCTGATCCTCTCGGAGACGCCGTCATGGCGTTAGCTGTCGTCGTGATGACCCTGGCCATGGCGCAGGCCATGGCGCCAGAGACTCCACTCACCGTCACGGAGTCGGCCGCGACCTCGGCGCCGCCCGCCAACGACTCGACCGTCTCGGGCGTCGTCGTCACGCCCAAGGCCAAGGAGCCGCCCAAGACGGTCTACACGCCCTCCTACAAAGCCGCGCCGCACCTGGCGCCCGGCGCGACATCGATCGGCGGGTCCACGACCATCGACCAGATGTTCTCGCCGGAGCACGGCCCCCGCTACCACAGCAGCCACTGGGCGACCTATTCGCTGACCGCCGCCGCCACCTCGCAGATCACGGCCCAGCGCTACCGGGCCAAGAAAGCGGCGGATCTGATCAACGCGGGCCGTTGTCCGGATGCGTTGCAGGCGGCCTTCAACGAAGGTGATGGATACCTGGCCGTCCGGATCGCCCAGGTGTGCGAGCTGCCCGTGCCGATGGAACGCGCCAAGGGCCCGCCGTTCTAACTGACAGCCAGCCCCGCCGTGGCGGGAGCGGCTTTCGGCGAAAGAACGGTGACCCGACGCGCTGGATGGTCCAGCATCGTGACTTCGGCGCGCGAATTCACGCGATCGGGAGGAAATCATGAGTTTCGTCGTCTCCTTGCTGTCCGCCCTGGCCCTGGGCCAGGCCGCGCCAGCCGAAGCCAGCCCTCAGCCACAAGCAGCCGCCCCCGCGACGAACGCCGCGACGGGTGGCGGATCCACCGGCGGCGCGCCAGCGAAGCCATCGAAAGCCACGCATTCTCCGACGACGCCAAAGGGCGTCATCGCCCCCAACTCGACCGACCAGATGTTCTCCAGCGGCCCGCTCGACAAGGCCGGCGCCACGGCGATGCGCGGCGACTCGATGGCGACGATGTCGATGAACCGGCTGGCCGACCAACGCGCCCTGGCCAAAAAGGCGGCGGTCCTGATCAATGGCGGCCACTGCCCGGAAGCGTTGCAGCTGGTGGTCGACAAAGGCGACGGCCTGCTGGCCGAAAACGTGGCCAAGGCCTGCGGCCTGCCCGCCCCAACCTTCCGCTAGTCGCGGCCGGCGAGCGGCGTTTTCGAAAACCTGCTTGAGTTGGGGGCGGTCGGACGTGCAAGGTCCGGCCGCCTTTATAGTTTTTTGGACATGTTCATGGCCGACCTATCCGCGCCGCGCACGGAATTGACCCTCAGAGGGGTTCTCCTAGGCGTCGCCATCACCCTCGTCTTCACCGCCGCCCAGGTCTATCTGGGCCTCAAGGTCGGCCTGACCTTCGCCACCTCGATCCCCGCCGCCGTCATCTCGATGGCCCTGTTGCGGGCGTTCAAGACCTCGACCATCCAGGAAAACAACATCGTCCAGACGATCGCCTCGGCGGCCGGGACGCTGTCGTCGGTTATCTTCGTGCTGCCGGGCCTGTTGATGATCGGCTGGTGGTCGAACGTGCCGTTCCTGCCCACCTTCGGCGCCTGCGCCGTCGGCGGCATCCTGGGCGTCATGTACACTATCCCACTGCGCCGAGCCCTGGTGACCAACTCGAACCTCCCCTACCCCGAAGGCGTCGCCGCCGCCGAGGTGCTGAAGGTCGGCACCGGCTCGCGCGAAGGCGCCGCCGAGGGCAAGGCCGGCCTGGCCGCCGTCAGCATGGGCGCGATCGCCTCGGCGCTGTTCGGCGCCCTGGCCGCCGCCAAGCTGTTCGCCGCCGAGGTCGCGGGCTACTTCAAGTTCAAGGCCGGCGCGGGCGCCTCGGGTCTGGGCGCCTCCAGTTCGCTGGCCCTGATGGGCGCGGGCCATCTGATGGGCATCACGGTCGGCGTCGCCATGTTCGCCGGCCTGTTCATCGCCTGGGCCATCCTGGTGCCGATCCTCACCCTCGCCACCCCGATGCCGGACGCCGACGCGGCCACCCACGCCCTGACCGTCTGGAAGACCCAGGTGCGCTTCCTGGGCGCGGGCGTCATCGGCGCCGCCGCCATCTGGACCCTGGCCAAGCTGGTCGGCCCGATCACCGCCGGCCTGAAGTCGGCCCTGGAAGCCGCCAAGGCCCGCAAGAGCGGCAGTGGCGATATCCCGCGCGTCGAGCAGGACATCCCGATCGGCATCGTCGGCATCGTCTCGCTGATCCTGATGGCCCCGGCCGGCTGGTTCCTCGCCCACTTTCTGGCCGGCGGCCCGATCGTCAGCCTGACCGCGCCGCTGGTCGCCATCGGCATCGGCTACCTGATCGTCGCCGGCCTGCTGGCCGCCGCCGTCTGCGGTTACATGGCGGGCCTGATCGGCTCGTCGAACAGCCCGGTCTCTGGCATCGCCATCCTGACCGTGCTGGGCGCCTCGCTGATGGTCGGCATGGTCGGCCGCGGCGTGGTCGGACCGGACGTCACCAAGGCCCTGGTCGCCTACGCCCTCTACGCCACCACCTGCGTCCTGGCCGTGGCCGTGGTCGCCAACGACAACCTGCAGGACCTCAAGACCGGCCAGCTGGTCGACGCCACCCCGTGGAAGCAGCAGGTCGGCCTGGTGATCGGCGTCCTCTCGGGCGCCGTGGTCATCCCGTTCGTGCTGGAACTCTTGAACCGCTCGAACGGCTTCGCCGGCGCGCCGAACCTGCAGGCCATCTCGGACCAGCCCCTGGCCGCGCCGCAAGCCACGCTGATCTCGACCCTGGCCAAGGGCGTGCTGGGCGGCGACCTGAACTGGACCCTGTTGGGCGTCGGCGCCCTGATCGGCCTGGCCCTGGTCGCGGTCGACACCATCCTGCGCAAGACCAGCAACGACCGCTACAGCCTGCCGCCGCTGGGCGTGGGCCTGGCCATCTACCTGCCCAGCTCGGTCACGGCCCCGGTCGTGGTCGGCGCCGTGGCCGGCTGGCTGTTCGAGAAGATCGTCGCCAAGGACCGCGCGGCCGAGCCGGCCAAGCGCCTGGGCGTGCTGATCGCCTCGGGCTTCATCGTCGGCGAGAGCCTGTTCAACGTGGCCCTGGCCCTGCTGATCGTCACGACCAACAAGGGCGAGCCCCTGGCCCTGCCCTTCGCGCCGCCTGAGCACGTCGGCATGATCCTGTCGCTGATCGCCGCGGCGGTCGTCGTCGTCGGCCTCTACCGCTGGGCCCGCAAGGCCGGCGCGAAGGCGCTGGAGGCGTAAGCCCCCGATGTTGAAGGTCTGGGGTCGCCGCTCCTCCTTCAACGTCCAGAAGGTGCTGTGGCTGGTGGGAGAGCTCGGGCTTTCCCACCAGCACATTCCCGCCGGCGGCGACCATGGCGGACTGGACGATCCCGACTTCCTGGCCATGAACCCGCACGGGCGGGTCCCGGTCATCGACGACGACGGCGTGGTCGTCTGGGAATCCCACGCCATCCTCCGCTATCTGGCCGCCCGCCACGGCGGCCCTGCCTGGTGGCCATCATCACCCGCCGATCGCGCTCGGGCCGACGGCTGGATGGACTGGGCCCAGACCGCTCTCCAACGCGACTTCCTGACTGGCGTCTTCTGGGGCTGGTACCGCACGCCGCTCGAGCGGCGCGACACGCCGGCCATCCAGGCCGCCCTCGCCGCCTGCGCCCGGCATTTCACCCTGCTGGACAAGATACTGGCCGACCGGCCGTTCCTGGGCGGCGACGCGCCGAGCCTGGCCGACATTCCCGCCGGAACGCACCTCTATCGCTACTTCGCGCTGGAGATCGACCGGCCCACGACGCCAAACGTCGAGGCTTGGTACGCGCGCCTCCAGGACCGTCCAGCCTATCGCGAGGCGGTCATGATCCCGTTCGGCGAGATGAAGGGCCGGCTGGCCTACTGATCGGCCGGCTTCAGGATCGTGAAGCGCACGTCCGCCCGCCCCCGATAGCCCAGCGACTCGTAGAGACCGATGGCCGTGGCGTTGTCGGCGTAGCTGTGCAGGAAGGCCCGCTCGCCGCGCGCCAGGATCCTGGCCGTCACCTCGCGCAGCAGGCGGGCGGCGTAGCCCTTGCCGCGATGGTCGGGATGGACGCAGACGCCGCTGGCCTCGGTGAAGCCGTCGGGGCGCATCCGCTCGCCGGCCATGGCGACCAGCTGGCCGCCGACCCGCACGCCGATGAATTCGCCCAACTGGTGGGTGCGGGCGAAAAACGGGCCGGGCTTGGTCAGGGTCGCCAGGGCCAGCATCTCGGCCGCGTCGGCGTCATCCAGCGGCAGCATGTCGAAGGCGACGTCCCAAGCCGGGGCGACAGTCTCGGCGACCATCTGCAGGCACAGGGCGCTGGACACGATCTCGGTTCCGGCCGGGGCAGGCGGCGTGGCCAGCTCGACCAGACCCACGGTCCCGAGCTCTCGCACCAGATCGCCCAAGGCGGCCAGGCTCTCGGGGCGCTCGTCCACGGTCGCGGCGAACAGGCCGTAGTCCGGATGCATCCGCACCGCCCCGCCCCGGCGCACGGCCAGATGGCCCTGGCGGCCGTTCAGGGTGGCGAAGACGGGGCGGTCGAGGATGTGGGCGCTCATGGGCCGATCTTTCACGTTTGGATCGCAACGGCCAAGCCCGCGCTACTCAACCAGAAGCGTTGGTATTCACCAACGCGCGGACTAGGGTCATGGCGATTACCACCGCGCCGGGAAGACTTCGTGAAAGCCAGGATCCTGCTGATCATTATGGTCCTGTGTGTCGGGACCAGCGTCAGCGCCGCGCCGCCTGAGCCCCCGGTTCCGACGCCACCGGAACTTGATCAGCTCTACGACGGCTATGACCTGCGGGGACTCTATCAGATCTGGCGATATTGGATCGAAGGCCAGAAGGGAGCGATCACCGACGCCATGCTGGCCGAGCCCGACATCTTTCCGGGCGAGACCCGCATCGGCGCACCTTTGCTGAAATACAGCGGCGCGGGCGACCTGGGCCGGTTCGCCAGCGGCGACCTGAGGGCCTATTGCCCGCCCACAAGACCCTATGGTTTCGACCAGGCGGCCTGCCACTTCGTGCTGCGCGAGGCCCGCGTACCGGTCCCGGCTGGCTTCGGCGACAATCCACTAACGACCTGGATGCGCCAAGCCTTCGCCCCCGCCAGCACCGCCGCCTATCTGAAGGCTCAGGGCCTGCCACCCACCAGCGATTGGTGGATGGTCGATCAGGCTCGTGTCTTCGCCAATCATCCCTCGGCCGCGAAGGCGCTGCGCGCCCAGGGCCGGATCGAACGGATCGATTCCCGCAACTGTCCCGCTCTCGCCAAGGCGATCCTGAACATGGAGACCAGGCGCCTCGACGCGCCGGTTAACTTCTGGACCGTGGGGGAGCCGACCGAACTGATCCCGCCGACGCCACATGGCGCCAACTGGTGGTACGAACTGGACCTACTGGTCGACGGCGAAGGCGCGACGATCAAGAGCACCGGCAGGTGGATGACCGACATCGTCGGCCCCGTCTTCGACGCCGCGCGGTCCTGCGGTTTTGGGCACGGGTAGCAGGCGCTAGCAGTACGCCGCGATCAACGCCTTCACCGCGCCGACCGCCGCCTTGGCCGGCTTGTCGTCGCCGTCGAACATCTGGCTGGAGGTGAAGATCCCCTCGATCAGCAGCATCATGGCGTCTCCCATGGCCTTGGGGTCGCTCGCGCCCATCTCCGCCGCCTTGGCGTGCAGGCGCTCACGAAGTTGCTGCTTGTGCGCCTGGGACACCTGGCGGCCGGCATGCTGGCGGTCGGGATATTCGACCACCGCGTTGGAGAGGTTGCAGCCGCGATAGTCGTCACCGTCCGAACGGTCGGCCAGCCCTTGGAAATAGGCGACCATCTGGGCCTTGGGATCATTCGGATGCAGGGCTTCGGCCGCCTCGTAACGATCCCAGAAGCCGACCTCGACCTCGCGCAGCACCGCCGCGACCAACTCGTCCTTGGACTTGTAGCTGCGATAGAGGCTGGGCTTGGTCACGCCCGCCTTGGTGACGATCTCGTCGACGCCCACCGCGCGGATGCCCTCGCGATAGAACAGCTCGCGCGCCGTATCGAAGATGCGTTCGGCGGCGCGAGGACCCGGGCCGTAGGGCCCCTTGAGAATTTCTTCCGGCGTTCGTTCGGACATTTTCAGACTTTACGCTTGACGATGTTACTTACCGGTACGTATGTAGCCAATCAACCCCGTACCGATCGGTTACATAGAGAGGCCGCATGACGACCGCCAGCCGCCAGACGAGCCGCCGCCCGTTCGGGCAGAACTACGCCTTCGTGGTCGCTGGCGCGATCTTCCTGGCCCTGCTGGCCGCCGCGGCCCTGCGCGCCGCGCCGGGCGTGCTGATCCTGCCGCTGGAGAAGGCCTTCGGCTGGGACCGCGCCTCGATCTCGCTGGCCGCCGCCATCGGCATCTTCCTGTACGGCCTGACCGGTCCCTTCGCGGCGGCGTTGATGAATTCGTTCGGCCTGCGCCGGACCGTGACCCTGGCCCTGCTGCTGATGTCGGTCTCTACCGGTCTGTCGGCCTTCATGACGCAGTCCTGGCAGTACGCGGCGACCTGGGGCGTGCTGGCCGGGTTCGGCAGCGGCGCGGTGGCGATGGTGCTGGGCGCGACGGTGGTGAACCGCTGGTTCGTCGCCCGGCGCGGCCTGATGCTGGGCCTGCTGACCGCCTCGACCGCCACCGGCTCGCTGATCTTCCTGCCCGGCATGGCCCTGATCGCCGACCATGGCGGCTGGAAGCCGGTGGTGGTCACCGTCTCGATCGTCTGCCTGGCGTTGGCGCCGCTGGTGTGGCTACTGATCCCCGAGCGCCCCTCGGACATCGGCCTCAAGCCGTTCGGCGCGCCGGACGACTACGAAGCCCCCGCCCCGATCAACGCCGGCAACGCCCTGGCCTACGCCTTCGGGGCGCTGGGACGGGCCGCGAAGACCCGGACCTTCTGGCTGCTGTTCCTGGGCTTCTTCATCTGCGGCCTGACCACCAACGGCCTCGTGGGCGTGCACATGATCGCCTTCTGCGGCGACCGGGGCATGCCCGAGGTCAAGGCCGCCGGCCTGCTGGCGCTGATGGGCCTGTTCGACCTTTTCGGCACCACGGCCTCGGGCTGGCTGACCGACCGCTACGACAGCCGCAAGCTCTTGTTCGTCTACTACGTGCTGCGTGGGCTCTCGCTGATCTACCTGCCCTTCTCGGACTTCTCGGTGATCAGCCTGTCGGCGTTCGCGGTGTTCTATGGGCTGGACTGGATCGCCACCGTGCCGCCGACCGTGCGCCTGGCGACGGAAGCCTTCGGGGATCGCGACGGCCCCATCGTGTTCGGCTGGATCGCGGCCGGCCACCAGCTGGGCGCGGCCACGGCGGCCATCGGGGCGGGGGTCATCCGCGCCACGCAAGGCCAGTACGTCGAGGCTTTCATCATCGCGGGCTCGGCGGGTCTGATCGCCGGCGTCGCCTCGCTGATGATCCGCCGCGCGGTCCCCAGGCCGGCGATGGCCTAGGACCGCGCGGGATCAGGAGACCTTAGTCCAGGTCTTCGCCCAGGATGGCCATCTCGAACATGAACGAGCCGTCCTCGTCCTCGTCCTGGAAGACCACGCCGATGAATTCGCCGGCCACTTCGACCTCGGCCGAGTCCTTCTGCTTGGGACGCGGCTTCACGGCGATGTGCGGGTTGCCGAAGGTGCGCTTCAGGTGCTTTTCGAGCTTGGCGACGGTCGTGGCGTCCACGGGGAGCCTCTTTCTCAGCTGAGCGCCCGGGAGCGCGTTATCGGGGCGAAACTAGCGTCCGGGGCGGGAGGCGCAAGCGCTTCTGGCGGAAGAGGTGTGGACGCTCCTTCTTCCAGCAGCCAGTCGCGGAACAGGGCAGCCTCCGGCGAGGCTCCCTCGCGCGGCGTCAGGGCGACGATCCAGGTCTGGCCCAGCGCAAAACCGAGCGGCGCGACGAGGCGTCCGCTGGCCAGATCGCGCTGGGCGAAGGCCCACGGCGCGACCGCCACGCCCAGCCCCGCGGCGGCGGCTTCCAGCATGTAGAAGAAGTGGTCGAACTCCTGCTCGCGAGCGGCCGGCGGTAGACTCTCCGCGTCGGTGTCCCGGATCCAGTCGCTCCAGCTCTGCGGATAGGTCCGGGTCTGAAGACGCGGCGCCGCGCAGACGCTCTCGAAGTCCATGACGCCCGTCGCCGCCAGCTCCGGCGCCATCACCGGACCGTGGTAGTGGCGAAGGAAGGGTTCGGCCGCGGAATCCGGGTAGTCTCCCTCGCCCGGACGCCGCATCCGGATCGCCAGGTCGATCTGGTCATCGCGAAAGTCGAAGGGGCCGTTCGACTCGGCCACTCGCACGGGGATGTCCGGATGCGCCGCCAGGAAGCGCGGCAGGCGGGGGATCAGCCATTTCATGGCGAAGGTTGGCAGGCAGGAGACCACCAGGGGCCGTGGCCCCGCTTCCGCCGGGCGCGGCACGGCCGCTTCGATCTGATCGAAAGCCGGCGAGAGCGCCTGGGCCAGCTTCAGCCCCGCCTCGGTCATCCGCAGGCGCGTGCGCGGTCCCTCGGTCAAGGCGACGCCGAGATGCTCTTCCAGTTGCCGAATCTGGCGGCTGACCGCGCCGTGGGTCACGCACAGCTCGTCGGCGGCCAGGGTCATGCGCCCATGCCGGCCGAACGCCTCGAAGGCGCGCAGGGCGTTCAGGGAGGGCAGCTGCCGGCGGGCCATGTGAAGAAACCTCACAGAAGGCCGACCGATAAGTCGTTATCCAGGCGAGCGCAACCAGGGGATAGTCGCGCGCATGTCGCCACCCGCTCCTCGCCCCGATGTCCAGAGGATCACCTTGCCCCAGGTGCTGGCCCTGATGGCGATCTGGACCGCCGTCATCTACGGGCTCACGGCTCGGCGACCGCCGGATGTGGAGCAGATCTCACTGAAGGCCAAGACCCCGGTCCCCGCCTGCGCCCCGAACGAAGGCTAGGCTCCAGACAAGGTTTGGGCCCCGGCGGCGTCTCACGGCCGGGGCCCAGGTCCGCCCACTAGGTCGGGGGGGCGTAGAGGGGCGGACGCAAGGTAAACGCCAGCCCCCGAACGCGGTTCCGCCAGCTACCTCGGCGGCAGCAACTTTATTTCGAACAGCTTGGGCCACAGCTTGCCGGTGACGAACAGCCGGTCCTTGGCCGCGTCGTAGGCGATGCCGTTCAGGACGTCGTCGCGCTGGCCGGTGACCCCAGCTTCCTTGAGGAGCCCCGCCAACTCGATCCAAGCCGTGACCTCGCCCGTGGCCAGGTTGATCCTGGCGATGCGGGTGGTCTGCCAGACATTGGCCAGCAGCTCGCCCTTCACATATTCCAGCTCGTTCAGGTTCCGCACCGGCACGCCGTGGTCGGTCACCTCGATGCGGCCGGTCTCCTTCAGGGTCTCTGGATCCAGGAAGCGGATGAACGAGGTGCCGTCGCTCATGATCAGTCGCTTGTCGTCGCGGGTCAGGGCCCAGCCCTCGCCCGAATAGCTGAACTCACCGACCTTCTCGAAGGTGTCGATGTCGTAGATGAAGCCGATCTCGTCGGTCCAGGTCAGCTCGTAGAGCCGGTTCTTCCAGTCGACGATGCCTTCGCCGAAATAGCGGCTGTCCAGCAGGCGCTCCTGCTCTGAGAAGCCGGTCTCGAGGTTCCATTTGCGGATGAACGAGCGGTCCTTCAGGCCCGTGCTCTCGAACATGAAGCCGTCTCGATAGAACAGCCCTTCGGTGAAGGCGTTGGCGTCGTGCGGATAGGCCTTCACCACCGTGTAGCCGCCGACGGGCGCGGTGGCGGCCCAGGCCGGCGCGCTCATGGAAAGGGCGGCCGCGAACAGCAGACCGCCCAGGCTACGCAGGATGGATTTCACGCGGAACTCGCCGACTAGATTTCGTACGAATAGACGGTCTCGGCCAGGGTGTGGTCCATGGTCCGGGCCGGCTCCTCGCAGGTCGGGCAGTTGACCAGGCGGGCGGGCACGCCGGCGGCCGTGCAGTGGGCCGGCACGGGGCGCAGCACCACCGAGCCCGATGCGATCTTGGCGTAGTCGCCGACGGTGATGTTGCCCAGCACCTTGGCGCCCGCGCCCAGCAGGACGCCGTTGCCGATCTTGGGGTGGCGGTCGCCGCGCTCGGCGCCGGTGCCGCCCAGGGTCACGCCGTGCAGCATCGAGACGTCGTCGCCGACCACCGCGGTCTCGCCGATGACGATGCCGGTGCCGTGGTCGATGAACACGCCCTTGCCGATGCGGGCGGCCGGATTGATGTCGACCTGGAAGACCTCGCTGGCCTTGCTCTGCAGGTAGAAGGCCAGGGTCTCGCGCCCCTGCGTCCACAGCCAGTGCGAGACGCGGTGGGTCTGCAGGGCGGCGAAGCCCTTGAAGAACAGGAACGGCTGGACATAGCCCTTGCAGGCGGGATCACGCTCGAACACCGCCTTGAGATCGGCCTCGGCCGCCTCGACGATCGACGGGTCGCTCTTGAAGGCGTCGGCGGCGAACTCGCGCGCCGTCATGGCCCGCAGCTCCTGGTCGCCCAGCTTGCGTGCCAGCTGGAAGCTCAGCGCATCGGCCAGGTTGTCGTGGCTCAGCACCACGGCGTTCAGCAGCGAGGCCAGGGCCGGCTCGGCCTTGGCGGCGTGTTCGGCCTGATTGCGCAGGGCCACCCAGACCGGGGTCTCGGTGTCCGGCGTCACGACTTCCAAAGGCTTGGCCATAGGGCTCTCCCTTCCCGCAGGCTAGGCGGATAGAGCATCCTTATACGAAATGCTCCACAAATCCCTCACGGAACGTTCGGACGTCCCGCGCGGGCGCGCCCCGCTCAGATCAGGGCTGAAGCGCTGGCGTCAAGGTCTCGATGAAGAAAGAAACGATCTCGCCGGTGCGTTCCAGCGGGTTCAGCCCCTCGCCGCCCCCGGCCAGCATGGCTGAAAGCGTGCTGCTGGACACGGCCTCGGGCCCGGCCGGAACCACGTCGGAAATCACCCCGCACTGCATCGTCCGCATCCGCCGTCCGGCCGAATTGATCCGCGCCGCGGCGTAGAGATGGGCGCAGTCCAGATTGACGATGTCGCAGCCCTCGAGCCGATAGGCGTCCAGCATGGCGTCATATTCGCGATAGATCGCATCGCCCGTCGCCACCCGCACCGGGTAAAGCGGCGTCGGACCGGGCCACGAGGCGAGCGTGGCGTCGATCAGTCCCTGGTCCGCCCGCAGGATGCGGGCGCCGGTGTAATGCGGCGTCGTGCCGTCCGCCGCCAGCGTGTCTTCGGCGAGGTAGAAGTCGCCCATGCTCAGGTCTCGGGTCCCGAGACCGCCGGCCAGCCCGTAGGCCAAAACGAGCTCGATCCCGTAATAGGCCAGCTCCTCGGCCGTCGAGCTGGACACCGGCCCGCCATAGACGTGGGCTAGAGACAGGAACCGCCGCCCGCCGTGGGTCAGCAGCCGCACGCTGTCGGGCGAGACGTGGATGAAATGCTGGTCCTCGACGCGCTCGGGATCGTAGCGATCCAGGGCCGAGGGCGGCGGGCAGTAGCCGACCAGGGCCACCTTCACGTCGCCGAAGACGTCCGGCGCGAACCGGCGGCCGACCAGGGTCTGGGGCGTCAAGTGGGGCGTCTTGGAAATCTGCATGGCCGGGCTTCTGGCCGAAAACGCGACCAGCGAACACGATCAGGATCAATTCCGCGCCTAGACGATCAGCGCCGCCAGCTCGGCCGGCAGTTCGCCGCGCACCGCCATCAGGTGGACCCGCAGCAGCAGCGCCACGGAGATCGCGTCGGGCATGTGGCCGCCGACCGCCGCGTCCAGGGCCTCGCGAAAGGGAACACGAGCGACGGCCAGGTCCTCGGTCTCGTCCGGCGCGGTGGCGGTAGGCGTAAGCTCCATGGCCAGGAAGCCAGTGGCGATCTCGTCGGTAACCGAGTTGGACAGCTCCATGCGCAGGACCTGGCGCCAGTCCGCGGCCTGCAGCCCAACCTCCTCGGCCAGTTCGCGCTTGGCGCCGTCCAGCGGATCCTCGCCGTGCGGCGCGCCGCCCTCGGGCAGCTCCCAGCTGTAATTGGCCAGGGAGAAGCGGTTCTGGCCGACCAGGGTCACCGTGCCATCCGCGTGCAGCGGCAGGACGCCGATCGCCTGGTTCTTGAAACCGATCTTGCCGTACAGCGCCGGACGCCCCGTCGGCGCGATCGCCTGGTATTCGGTCACCGTGATCCAGGGGTTGTCGTATACGACTTGACTGGACGAGACGCCCCAGGGCTTTCCGTGCGGCTTCAGCCAGGCAGGCTTTTGAGACATCGGCGGCTCGCGACTTGTGGCGGCCGGGGTCCGGCCATAGGTGTGCGGCTTACAACGCTTCGGAGATGACGTCTTGGCAGCTTCCGTCCCCCCCGCCCCCGAATTTGGCGAAACGCTGCCGGTCGAGGCGGCCCCCGAGGTCGTCGCCTTCCTGGCGCGCCGTCGCTCGGCCAGCGCCATGGCCCTGGCCGCGCCGGGGCCGGACGCGGACCAACTGGCCGACATCCTGCGCCTGGCCGTCCGCGTGCCCGACCACGGCAAGCTGGCTCCCTGGCGGTTCGTGATCCTGCAAGGCGCGGCCAAGGACGCCTTCGCCGCGAAGATCACCGACCTGGCCGACAGCCAGGCCAATCCGACCAAGGCCAAGGCCGCTTTGCGCAAGCTGACCCGCCCGCCTGTCGCCGTGGCCGTGATCTCGCGCTTCATCCCGGGCGAAATCCCGGAGTGGGAGCAGCGCCAGAGCGCCTCGGCCGTCTGTCACCAGATGCTGCTGGCCGCCTCGGCCCTGGGCTGGGGCGCCAATTGGATCACCGACTGGTACAGCTACGACCCGCGCGCCACCGCTATTCTGGGGCTGGCCGAGGGCGAGCAGGTGGCCGGCTATCTTTATCTGGGTACGACGACCGAGCAGCCGCAGGAGCGCGTGCGCCCCGATGTGGCCGCGATCACCAGCGAATGGAGCCCGGCCTAGGTTCGGCGCGTTCCACCGACAACGAGGACACGACATGGCCAAGCGCAAAGACCCCTGGACGAGCCTGGCCTTCGATTCCTGGTCGCTGGGACTGGAAGCCTCGACGGTGATCGGCCTGCGCATGATGAAGCTGGCCGCCGGCGGCGCGGCGGCCCAGGCCGAGGCCCAGCTGATGGTCAACGAGAAGCTGGCGACCAGCTTGACCCTGCCGATGCTGGCCATGACCGGCCAGCTGGGCGCCTCTGCGCCGGCCATCGCGTCGGGATCCCTGGCGCATTTGCGCAAGAAGGTGCGGGCGAACCGGCGACGGCTGTCGAAGACCTAAACCTCCTCCAGGCACCCCAGCCCCAGCCGCGCCTGCACCGCCTTCACATAGGTCGGGCCCACCGGCACGGCGACGCCGTCCCTCAGCACGAGGGCGATCAGCCCCTTGCCCAGGCGGTTGACCGCCTCGACCCGATCCGGGCTGACGAAGGCCGAGCGGTGGACGCGGATCATCCGGGCCGGGTCCAGCGCCTGCTCCAGCGCGCTCATGGTGATCCGGTGGATGTGGCTGCGAGTGGCCGTGTGCAGGAGGACGTAGTCCTTGGCCGCCTCGATCCAGTCTATCTCGCTCACCGCCACGCGCACATGACCCTGGCGGGTGGCGACCCAGATGCCATCCAGGTCGTTGTCGCGGATCGGCGCGGCCTCGGCCTGCTCGAAGGCCTTCTGCAGGGTGCGGCGGCGACGAGCCCGCTCGACGGCCTGGCGCAGGCGGTCGAAACGCACGGGCTTCAACAGATAGTCGGCGGCCTCGACCGCGAAGGCGTCGGCGGCGTAGACCTCGAAGGCGGTGACGAAGACGATCTCGGGCCGCGTCTCCACCGGCAGTTCGGACGCCAGGGCCAGGCCGCTCAGCTCGGGCATCTGGATGTCCAGCATGACCAGGTCCGGCGCCAGCTCGGCGATGGCCTGGCCGGCCTCGCGGCCGTTGCGGGCCACGCCGACCAGCCGGGTGTCGGGGATCTGGGCGAACAGGGCCGACAGCCGCTCCAGCGCCGCCGGCTCGTCGTCGACCAACAGGACCTTCAGTTCCATCACGCCGCCCTCGCCCCTGTCACGCTTGCGCCCGTCGCCGTTTCCAGTCGCAGGGGGATGCGGACCAGCACCAGGAAGCCGCGCTCGCGCGGGGCCGCCTGCAGCACGCCGCGCGGGCCATAAAGCACCTCCAGCCGCTGGCGGACATTGGTCAGGCCCACGCCCATGCCTTCCGTCTTTTGGCCACCCGCCTGATGGGCCGGCGCCTCGCCGTCGTCCTCGACGATCACCACCAGGTCGTCGCCGTCGCGCGAGGCCTCCAGCCGGATGGTCACCGGCCGGCTGGTCGGGGCCACGCCGTGCTTGACCGCGTTCTCGATCAGCGGCTGCAGGATGAAGCTGGGGACCAGGGCCGCGCGCAGTTCGTTGGGGCACGAGAACTCCAGCCCCAGCCGGTCGCGGAAGCGCACGCTCTCGATCTCGAGATAGGCCTGCAGGGTGGCCAGTTCGTCGTCCAACGGGATCATCGCCTCGGGGTCGGCCGCCAGGGTCAGGCGCAGGAACTCGGCCAGGCGCGCCAGCATCGACTCGGCCTCGTCGTTGCGGCCGGTGATCACCGCAGAGGAGACGGCGTTCAGGGTGTTGAACAGGAAGTGCGGGTTGAGCTGGTAGCGCAGGGCCGCCAGGCGCGCGGCGCTGGCCTGGGCCTCGGCGGCCAGGGCCTGGGCGCGGGCGTCGGCCAACTGCCGCTCACGCTCGCGCGTCACCCGCACCGCGATCATCATCAGATAGAGCGCGCCCAGTAGAGCGAACATCCAGGCGCCGACCAGGAACTGGCTGACGGCGCGAGTGGCCATGACGCGGGCCGGCGGATGGGTCCCGTCCAGCACCGCCCGGAGTTGGCCGCCGATCAGCATGTCGGACACGGCCATCACCAGGCCCAGCCCGACCACCGCCGGCGCCAGGGCCGCGAAGCGCACCGGCTGTTCCGCCTCCAGGGTGCGGCGGGCGCGGACATAGACCAGGCCCGAGAGCAGCGCTCCCAGACCCATGAACAGGAAGTGGCTGGCCAGGACGCCCGGCAGCGGCGGCTTGCCGCTGGCCAGGTACGGCAAGGCGAACAACAGCGTGTCCAGCCCCCACACGCCGAGCGTGAGGAGGAGCGCCTGCCTGAAAAGGTCCGACTTCAGCCCGACGTCGACATCTTTCATGGCCGCAGTCTAGCCGAAGCGCCGCCGCGCGCAGCCCCCGCCCGACGCACCAGCGTCCGGTTTCGTCGCTCCGCCGCCGGTTCGTGCGCCCCGGTCGCATGGCCGCTGACGGCGCGGCCCAGGCGGGCGATGAGGACGGGTCCTTCCGGACGCTCGGCGCGCTGCCCTCATAACGCGCCATACCGCTCCCCAAGCCAATTTTGGAGATGGGGCGTACGGAAGGACACTCCTCACTTGCCTGTCGCACCCCACTCGCGACGGCGCCTTGGCGCGGCCAAGGAAAAAGGGCGCGCCGGGGAGGCGCGCCCTTCTTTTCTGTTCGTCAGCCGCGGCCGCGATAGGGGGCCACGCCTTGGTCGGGGACCCACAGGCCTTCCGGCGCGGGGCCGGTCTGCCAGAACACATCGATCGGGATGCCGCCGCGCGGGTACCAGTAGCCGCCGATGCGCAGCCAGCGGGGCTGGGCGACCTCGACGATCTTGCGGGCGACCTTGACTGTGCAGTCCTCGTGGAACGAGCCGTGGTTGCGAAAGCTGGTCAGATAGAGCTTCAGCGACTTGCTCTCGATCAGCCAGTCGCCCGGCGCGTAGTCGATCACCAGATGGGCGAAGTCCGGCTGGCCGGTGACGGGGCACAGCGAGGTGAACTCCGGCGCGACGAAGCGCGCCAGATAGAGCACGTCGCTCTGCGGATTGGGCACGCGCTCGAGGACGGCGGCCTCGGGGTTCTCGGGGGCGTCGACGACGCGGCCCAGTTGGGTGACGTTCAGATCGGTCATCGCCGCGATTTAGGCCTCCCTGCCCCGCGAGACAAGCCGCGCGGGCCTCGCTACAAAGTCGCGAACAACTGTTCGGGAGATGGTCATGCGGGACTTCGACGGCTTCACGGTGGTGATCACGGGGGCCTCGACGGGCCTGGGCCGCGCGATCGCGGTCGAGGTGGCCCGGCGCGGCGCGGCCCTCGTGGTCGTCAACTACGCCAGCAGCGCCGAGGAAGCGCGGGAGACCGCCCGCCTGGTCGAGGCCGAGGGCGCCAAGGCCACGCTGGTCCAGGGCGATGTCGCCCGCGAAGAAGACTGCAGGAAGATCGCCGCCGCCGCCGAGCCGACGGGCCGGATCGACGCCCTGTTCAACAACGCCGGCGTCACCAAGTTCGCCCCCAACCACGCCGACCTCGACGCCGTGAACGCCGAGGACTTCCTGGGGCTCTATTCGGTCAATGTCGTGGGCGCCTTCCAGATGGTCCGCGCCGCCCGCGCGCTGCTGGAGGCCGCGCCGGCCCCGGGCGCGGTGGTCAACACCAGTTCAATCGCCGCCGTCCAGGGCATCGGCTCGTCCATCCCCTACGCCGCCTCGAAGGGGGCGATGACCACCATGACCCTGTCCCTGGCCCGGTCGCTGGGTCCGCGCATCCGCGTCAACGCCATCTGCCCGGGCTTCATCGACACGCCGTGGTTCAAGAACATGTCCGACGAGTCGCTGGAGCGCCTGCGCGCCGGCGCGGCCGCCGCCACGCCCCTGAAGGTCGCCTCGACCGCCGAGGACATCGCCGGCGCCGCCGTCTTCCTGGCCTCGCCGGCCTCGCGCCATATCACCGGCGAGACCCTGCTGGTCGACGCGGGTCTGCACCTGGGCGGAGCGAGTCTGGCGATGCGTTAACCTCGCCACAGCCAAGCTCATTTCGGCTTTCCGGCGCCTGTGGCCGAACTGCGTGCGTTCTGAAGCAAAATCGTCACACTACGCTCAAATCTTGGGCGGGAGGCGCCCTTCTCGCTGGCGTTCGGATTCCCTTGATTGCAACTAGAGGCGCGCCCTCGACTAATCGACCGGGGACGCAACGCGCTTGCAGGCGCCGTCGGGGCTCGGGAACCAACCCGAGAGACGACACAGAAAAGGGGATAGAATTTATGAAAGCCATGAAGATCGCGCTGGCCGCCGCCGCCGCTACGGTCGCCCTGAGCGGCGCCGCGATGGCCGAGGAGCTGAAGCTCTCGTACAACGTCGGCGTCACCAGCGACTACGTGTTCCGTGGCGTGAGCCAGACCATGGAAGACCCGGCCATCCAAGGCGGCGTCGACGCCACCTACGGCATCGGCTACGCGGGCGTCTGGGCCTCGAACGTCGACTTCGGCACCGATGATCCGACCGCCGAAATCGACCTGTACGCTGGCGTCCGTCCGACCATCGGCGACACCTCGTTCGACCTGGGCGTCCTGTACTACGGCTACGCCAAGGACAAGGGCGCCGCCGGTTCGTACAGCTACGTCGAACTGAAGGCCGCCGCCTCGCGCGCCGTCGGTCCGGCCACCTTCGGCCTGGCCGTCTACTACAGCCCGGAATATCCGACCGACCTCGGCAAGTCGCTGTACTACGAAGTCAACGGCTCGGTGCCGGTGATGGAAAAGCTGACCCTGAGCGGCGCCCTGGGCCACCAGGAAATCGACAAGAGCGGCGACTACGCCACCTGGAACGTCGGCCTGACCTACGCCCTGACCGACAAGCTGGGCCTGGACCTGCGCTACCACGACACCGACGAACACGGCTACGGCAAGATCTACGACAGCCGCGTCGTCGTCGGCCTGAAGGCCGCGTTCTAAGTCTTACGACTTGGGTAGACGAGATCAGCCGCCCCGGTTCGCCGGGGCGGCTTTTCTTTTGCTCGTCAGACCGCGGGGATTTTCGGCGGCCGCATGGCCAGCACCGCCACGAACACCACCGCCGTGACGGCCGCGAACAGTTGGAAGGTCGGGGCGAACCCGCCGAGGCGGTCGCGCATGGCGCCGGCGATGAACGGCCCGGCCGCCGACACCGCGCCGACCAGGCAGGTCAGCGAGAAGAGCTCCAGATTACTCTGGCGGCCGTAGTAGTTCAGCAGCAGCACGGTGACGGCCAGGACGGTCAAGCCGAAGCCGACCCCCGTGCCGATGGCGTAGACTAGCATCAGGACCGGCGTGGCCGCATGGGCCAGGGCCAGCAGGCCGACGACCAGCATCCCTTGCGCCAGGACCAGAAGCCAGCGCGGATCGACACGGTCGCCCAGCGCCCCGCCAGCCAGCCGCGCCAGGGTCTGCATCAGCGATTCAAGACTCAGCATCTTGGCGGCCAGGGTGCCCGCGGCGACAGCGGCGACGCCGGCGGCGACGCCCAACTCGGTCAGGTGGGTCACCGACACGCTGGCCACCGTCACCCCGACCAGCAGGTGACTGAAATAAGCGGCCACAAGGATGTAGAACTGCGGCGTGCGCAGGGCCTGGGGCACGGTCCATTCGTAGGGCGTGCGATAGACTCGGGCGTTGGCGGGCGCCTCGCGGGCCTCCTGCTCGACCTCCAGGTCGACCTCGTGGGCGGCCCGCGCCAGCCATTTCGAACCGCCGACCATCACCGCGCAGACCAGGCCGACCAGGGCGGCCAGCGCGGCCTGGACGATCCAGTACAGCCGCCAGTCGTTCCCGCTGCCGCCCATCAGGGTCAGGGCCATCCACGGCCCCGCCGCCCCGCCCAGCGAGCCGAAGGTGAAATAGATCCCGAACGGCAGGGCGCGCTTACGAAACAGCGAGGACAGCACGTGGGTGCCGGGAATCAGCGCCGCCATCTGGAAACCGACGCCGCACGCGGCCGCGCCGGCATAGTAGCTGAGCAGGCTTTCCGAATTGGCCAGTCCCACGAACCCGCCCGCCAGCACCGCCGCACCCGCCAGCAGCGTGCCGCGCACGCCGATCCGGCGGATCAGGATGGCCGGCAACCACGACGAGGCGCCGGTGAAGACGCCCAGCACCGAAAAGCCCAGGAACGCCTTCTCGAAGCTCCATTTCAGCTCGCCGATCATGGCCGGCAGGACGACGCCCAGCGAGCCGTAGGTCGAGGCCGTGATCAGGAACAACAGCAGGCTGAACCCGGCCAGCAGCAGCCAGGGGCGGAAGCGGTCTTGAGTTTCGATCACCATCAGAACGTCCGCTTCAGGGTGGCCCGCCATTCACGCCCCTTGCCGGGAAGCGCGCCGAGGTTGGCGTAGGTGTCGGCGTCGGGGGTGAAATAGAACTTGTCGAACAGGTTATCGATATTGATCGACACCGCGTAAGGCCCGCGCTGCACATATGCCGAGGCGTTGACCAGGCTGTAGGCCGGACAATGCACCGCGTTCTGCACCGTGCCCGCCGTGCGGCTGACGTGGCTCACCCCGACCGTCGCCCCGGCCTGGCCCCAGTCGTAGCCTTCGCTGGTGTAGGTCCCGTACAGGCTGACCACCGACTTGGGGATCAGGGTATAGGCGTAGTCGCCGCTCCGCCCCGGCAAGGACGCGAAGCTCCACACTACATACGAGCCGCCATAGCCCTGCGCGCCTGTCACGCCGGCGGCATAGGCCGGGATGTACTGGAACGACGTGTCGGGGCCCTTCACCGTCGTGCGCTGGCTGTTGCCCGCGAAGGTGAAGGACAGGCGCTCTGAGGCCAGCCAGCGAACCTCCAGCTCGACGCCCTTGGCCCGCGTGCCCTGCACGGTCGGCGGCGAGATCGCGCCAGCGATCTGGGTGCGATTCTGGCGATAGGCGGCCAGCGAGCCGATCAGCGTGCCCTTCAGCAGCTGGAACTTCACCCCGGCCTCGGTCAGGTCCGAGCTGGACAGCCACGAGCCGTCGGCCACGAGGTTCGGGGCGACGTCGCCGGCCTGGCTCATCTCCAGCGCCGCGGCCTTGGCGTAGCTGATGTACGGCATCAGCCCGATCGGCAGCTTGTAGGTCAGGCTGGCGCTGTACGTGGCCTTGTCGCGGTCGTCCTTCTGCCGGCCGGCCACGACATAGCTGAGGATGCCGGTGTCCTGGCTCTCGACGTCGTAGTGATCCCAGCGCCCGCCCAGGACGAGGTTCAGCCGGCCGACGTCGATGTCGGAGGTGACGAAGACGCCCGACTGCTTCCACTTGGAGCGATTGTCGTTCTCCCACTGCACGCCGACACCGCCGGGCTCGTCGTCGAACGGGCTGTCGATGGTGTCGGTGGCTGTGGCGCCGAAGCTGATGTCGCGGCGGTCCAGGGCGATCAGGCCGCTGTTGTAGCTCTCGCGCCGGCGGCCCTGGAACCAGCGGTGCGAACCGCCGACCAGGGTGCGGGCGTGGACGGCGCCGACATCGGTCGGAAAGGCGTAGGTCAGGCGGATTTCGCTGACCTTGGCGTCCACCGCCGAGGGATAGCCGTAACTGACGAAGCGCTTGTTGTCCTGGCGGTCGTGGAACAGCTGCAGCTTGATCGAGCGATCGCCGCCCAGGTCCTTGGCCAGGTCGAAATAGAGCGTCTGGGTGTTGGTCTTCGAGAAGTCGGCCGGGCTGATGTAGACGGTCCGGCGATCGAGCTTCGTCGCGCCCACGCCGGTGTCCAGGGTGTGGGCCGCGTCGCTGCTGGGGAAGCCGTAATAGGCTAGGTAGAGGGCGCTGGCGTACGGATACGACCCGATCTCGTTGGGGGTAAGCCTGCCGTTGCCGTCGGCGTCCTTCAGCGTCGTGTCGCGGCCGGTGATGTAGGTGCGGTTGTCGATCAGGTCCTGGGTCAGGCGGTTCCAGCCCGGCGTCTGCACGTCACCGTCCGAGTGAAACACCATGCCGCCAAAGGCCGTGCTCCAGCCGTTCCCGAGATCAAAGTCGGACGAGACCTCCAGCGTCTGGTGACGCGGATAAATGCCACGATAGTAGCTGTGGCTGTCCTCGGCCTCGCCATAGACCCACACCCCGCCCTCGGCCTTGCCCAGGGTGACAGGCGCGCCGAACTGGGCGGTGATCAGCTTCTTGTTGTAGCTGCCGAAGGTGGCGGTCACCTCCCCTTCCGGCTGCGCCAGGAAACGACCCTCGTCGCGGGCGGACTTCGGAATGAAGTTGACCAGACCGCCGACCTTGCCGGCGCCGTAGACCGGGGTCGGCGGGCCGCGCAGGATCTCGATGCGCGAGGCCCCGCCGATCGGGGTCGAATAGGTGCCGCGGTTCTCCACCCGCTTGAAGCCCCGGAAGTAGTTCTCGGCCAGGGTGCCGCGGATGTTCAGCGCGCCCGGCACGCCATAGAAACTGGCGGTGTGGGTCCCCGGCGCGACCTTGGTGGCGCCATCCAGGGTCAGGACACCGTAGCGCTCCAGGGTCAGGTCGCTGACCAGGCTGGCCGAGCGCGGGGTCTCGATCAGCGGCTTGGAAAGGCCGAACACCGTGTCGCTGGGTTGCTTCTCCAGCAGGCCCGCCTTGTCGCGCGCCACGATCACCACCGCGTCGACCTGATCGGCCACCTGGGTCTCTGCCTGCGCGGCCAGACCGCTCAGCGTGGAGAACGCCAGGACGCTGGCGGAGAGCAGGACGTGTCTGGACGGCATCGCGATCGAACCTTCACGCCGCCGGACAGGACGCCCCGGCGGTCTTGGTCGCCGATATCTGGTGATCGCTTGATGTTCGTCAAAATGCCATCTGACATTTTACAAGAGATTATGATGGAGCTGTGGCGAGGAAGCCTCACCTTACACAGCGTCTAGGCCGCGCCGACGTGGGGCCTGGTCTGGGCCTCGGGCTGGACGTTCAGGATGCGCAGCATGGCCTGGCGCGAGGCCTCGGCGTCGCCGCCGGCGATGACGCGGGCGACTTGGCGGTGCTCCTCGATTTCGTCCATCAGCTCCTGCTCGGTGGCGCCGTTGAACGAGAACACCCAGAAGCGGGCGGCCTTGTGCTGCAAGGGGATCAGGATGCGGGCCAGGGCCAGGTTGCCCGAGGCCCGCGCCACATGGGCGTGGAAGCGCAGGTCCATGGCCACCAGGGCCGGCAGGTCGCAGGTGCGGGCGGCGTCCTCGCCGTCGGCGAAGACCTCGTACATCGCCTGGGCCTCGGCCTTGCTGGCGTTCTTCGCCGCCAGGGCCGCGCAGTGCGGCTCGATCAGCACGCGGGCCTCGTAACCCTGGCGCAGCTCCACCAGATCCAGCGGCGCGACCAGGGTGCCCGAGCGGGCGCGTCGCACGACCAGGCCTTCCAGCGCCAGCCGGCCCAGGGCGTCGCGCACCCCGGCCAGGCCCGTCTCGTAGCGCGCGGCCAGAGACTGCTCGTCAAGGCGCGCGCCGGCGGGCAGCTCGCCCAGGATCAGGTCCAGCAGGATGCGCTCATAGACCTTGGTCTTCTGCAGCTCGGGGGCCCAATCCTCCAGGCCCGACGAATTGGCCACGTCCAGCACCAGCGTGCGGCCGGCGGTCGATTTCAGCGAAGGCGAGGCCATGGAGCGTCCGTGTGCAGCGGTCGCTGATAGGTAATCTGAAATTTCAGACCATGCCAGTCGTTAGAACGCCGGCAACACCGCGCCGGCGTACTTCTGCTCGATGAACGCCTTGACCTCGGGCGTGGTCAGGGCCGCCTCCAGCTTCTTGACGCGCGGGTCGTCCTTGTTGTCCGCGCGGCCGACCAGGTAGTTCACATACGGGCTGGTCTTGTCCTCGATGACCAGGGCGTCCTTGGCCGGGTTCAGCTTGGCGTCGAGCGCGTAGTTGGTGTTGATCACCGCCAGGTCGACCTGGTTCAGCACGCGCGGCAGGGCCGGCGCCTCCAGCTCCTTGAACTTCAGGTTCTTCGGATTGCTGGTGATGTCCTTGACCGTCGAGAGGGCGTTGTTGGGGTCCTTCAGGCCGATGACGCCGTTCTTGGCCAGCAGGATCAGCGAGCGGCCCTCGGTGCTACCGTCGTTGGGAATGGCCACCGTGGCGCCGTCCGGCAGCTCGCCGATCGTCTTCCACTTTGCCGAATAGGCGCCGATCGGCTCGACATGGACGCCCAGCAGCGGGATTAGAGCCGTGCCCTTCTGGCGATTGAAGTCCTCCAGATAGGGCAGCGTCTGGAAGTAGTTCACGTCGATGCGCTTCTCGGCGACCTGGGTGTTGGGCTGGACGTAGTCGTTGAAGACCTTGATCTCCAGCTTCAGCCCCTCGGCGGCCAGCTTCGGCTTGATGAACTCCAGCACCTCGGCGTGGGGGATGGCCGTGGCGGCCACGGTCAGCGTGTCGGGCGCGCTGGCCTTGGGCGCTTTCGGGCCACAGGCGGCCAGGGTCATGGCGGCGAGGCCTAGAACGAGAAAAGCGCGGCGGGCGACCATGAACGGCTCCATAAGGCGATCAGACGGGTAGGGTTTTGCCCTGTCGGCGGCTCTGGAGGAAATCAGATTTCCTGGGAGGGCGTTAGCCATCGCTTGACCGCGCCCGCGAACAGGCGGCTTGGATGGGGATGGCCAAGGAAACCGTCCACATCGTGCAAGCCTATGTCGCCGGACGCGGCAAGGGCCTGAAGGCCGAGCAGCAGATCGGCTGCAAGACCGCCGAGGAGGCGCGCCGCAAGGCCGAGCGTCTGGCGCCGCTGCGCGAAGGCGTCGTCGCCTTCTCGGCCAGCGCCGACGTCGAACTGGGCGACTACGACGAGAACCCGGACATCCTGTTCAAGGCCGGCCGGTTGCCGTTCCCGTTCGACCAGGCCTAGTCCTCGTCGTTGGCCGCTTCGGGCGCGTCGGGCAGGCCGTGGATGATCCAGCTGGCCACGAAGTCGGGCTTGTCGCCGGCCAGGGTGGTGACGCCCGGCTCGGCCGCCTGGATGGCCGAGGTCTGGGGCGGCAGGGTGTAGGTGTCGCCGTCGTGCTCGCCGAGGAGGTCCAGCACGATGCCCTCGTCCTCGGTCGCGTCGATGACCACACCGAAGAACTGCTGGCGCTCCTGCACCTCGCCATCGTCGTCGAGGAAGGTCAGGTTCATCAGCAGGGTCTTGCCCAGCAGGCCCTTGGCGAAGGCGGGGTCCCAATGAACGCTTTCGAGCGCGTCCGTCTGGTCGATGTCGTCGGTCATGGAAGCTCTATTTGTGGGAAACCCGGCGAACCACCGCGTCGCCGATCATCTGCAGCACCTGCACCAGCACCAGCATCAGGATGACGGTCACGATCATGACGTCGGTCTGGAAGCGCTGGTAGCCGAAGCGGATGGCCAGGTCGCCCAGGCCGCCGGCCCCGACCACCCCGGCCATGGCGGTGTAGGACACCAGGGCGATGGCGGTGACGGTCGCGGCGGCGATCAGACCCGGCAGCGCCTCGGGCAGCAGCGCGCCCAGCACCACCTGACGCCGCTTGGCGCCCATGGCGAAGCTGGCCTCGATCACGCCCTTGTCCACCTCGCGCAGGGCGGTCTCCACCAGACGCGCGAAGAATGGCGCCGCGCCCGCCACCAGCGGCGGGATGGCGCCGGCCACGCCCAGCGAGGTGCCGACCAGGGCCACGGTCAGCGGGATCATCACGATCAACAGGATCACGAAGGGCACCGAGCGCAGCACGTTGACCAGCAGCGACAGCACGCCGTTGGCCAGGCGGCTTTGCAGCATCTGGCCCTTTCCAGTCAGAAACAGGATCACGCCCAGCGGCAGGCCCAGCAGGACGGTCAGGATCATCGAGCCGCCCAGCATCGCCAGGGTGTCGAGCGTGGCCTGGCCGATCTCGGCCCAGTCGATGTTTTCCATCAGGGACGCTCCCCGCTCAGATCGTCCACGCGGACGCCGGCCGCCTGGAACTGGGCGATGGCGGCGGCGACGTCGCCGCCGGTCAAGGCCAGGGTCAGCTGGCCGTAGGGCGTCTCGCGCAGGCGATGGATGCGGCCGCCCAGGATCGAATAGTCGACGCCGGTCGCGCGGGCGACCTCGCCCAGCACCGGCTTGTAAGTCGCCTCGCCCTGGAAGGTCAGGCGCACGACACGACCGTCGAAGCCAGGCGCGCTGACGACCTCGCCGTCCGCCTCGCTGACGAAGCGGCGGGCCGTGTCGCTGGTCGGATGCAGGAAGACGTCCTCGACCGGACCTTCTTCGACCACGCGGCCAGCCTCCAGCACGGCGACGCGGTCGCAGACGCGGCGGACCACGTCCATCTCGTGGGTGATCAGCACGATGGTCAAGCCGAGCTCGCGGTTCAGGCCCGAGATCAGGTCCAGGATCTGCTCGGTGGTCTCGGGATCAAGGGCGCTTGTGGCCTCGTCGCACAGCAGGATCTTGGGACCGGTGGCCAAGGCCCGGGCGATGCCGACCCGCTGCTTCTGGCCGCCCGACAGCTGGGCCGGGAACTTGTTGGCGTGCTCCGAGAGACCGACACGCTCCAGCAGCTCGGCCGTGCGCGCCTTGACCTCGGCGGCCGGGCGGCCGGCCAGCTTCAGCGGGAAAGCGACGTTCTGAGCGACGGTCTTGCCCGACAGCAGGTTGAAGTGCTGGAAGATCATCCCAACCCGGCGGCGCAGGGCCCGCAGGCCCTCGACGCCCAGGGCCGCCACGTCGTCGCCGTCGACGATCACCTTGCCGCCGGTCGGCGTCTCCAGGCCGTTGATCAGCCGGATCAGGGTCGACTTGCCCGCGCCCGAGGCGCCGATCACGCCGAACACCTCGCCGGCCTTCACCGACAGCGAGACCCCGCCGAGGGCCGCGTGCCCCCCCGGCCCTTTGGCGGCTGCATAGGTCTTGGAAACGGCCTCGAAGGCGATCACGTCTAGGGTCCTGTGAATGGGGAGCGCTGCACTTAGGCGCTCCCCGTCCGATAGTCGAGGCTCTGGTGGCCCTCAGGGCTGCTTGACCACCGCGCCGCCCTTCATCACGAACACCGGCTTTTCCAGGACTGTCACGTCGGCCAGCGGGTCCCCCGCCACCGCGATGATGTCGCCGAAGCGGCCGACAGCGACCTGGCCGACGTCCTTGCTCCAGCCCAGGGCCTCGGCGGCGGTCACGGTCGCCGACTGGATCGCCTGCAGGGGCGTCGCGCCATAGCGGACCATGACCGCAAACTGCTTGGCGTTGTCGCCGTGCGGATAGACCCCGGCGTCGGTGCCGTAGATCATCTTCACACCGGCCTTCAGCGCCTTCTTGAAGTTCTGGCGCTGGACCTCGCCGATATCGCGGTCCTTGCGCAGATTGTCCTCCAGCACGCCGTTCTTCTTGCCCTCGGCCTGGGTGTAGTCGGTGTTGTAGATGTCCATCGAGAAGTAGGTCCCGTGCTGGACCGCCAGCTTGATCCCCTCGTCGTCGACCAGGCTGGCGTGCTCGATGGTGTCGATGCCGGCCTTGATCGCCTCGCGGATGCCGGCCGCGCCGTGGGCGTGGGCGGCGACCTTCAGCCCGGCCATGTGAGCCTCGTCAGCCACGGCGTGCATCTCGTCATAGGTCAGCTGCTGCTGGCCCGGCTCGTCGCCGCGCGAGAACACCCCGCCCGTCGCGCAGATCTTGATCACCTGGGCGCCGTACTTCTTGAGCGTGCGGACGACCTTCCGCGCCTCGTCGGGACTGTCGATGTTGTAGGGGCTCTTCTGGTCCATCGACGGCGGGAAGAAGGTCGAGTCGCAGTGACCGCCGGTCGCCCCGATCGCCCAGGTCGCCGTGACCACGCGCGGCCCGATCACGTAGCCGGCGTCGATCGCCTCGCGCAGGCCCACGTCGTCGAAGTCGGCCGAGCCGACATTGCGGATGGTGGTGAAACCGGCCTCCAACGTCTTCTTGGCGTTGGCCACCTGGACCACGCTCCAGAAGCGGTCGCCGTACTGAAGGCTGTTGTAGCCACCCACCTCGGCCAGGCCGTCGATATGGGTGTGCATGTCGATCAGGCCAGGCAGCAGGGTCGCGCCCGGCAGGTCGACGACCGTGGCGCCGGCGGGCGCGGCGTCGCCCTTCTTGCCAATGCTGGTGATGCGGCCGTCGGTGACGATCACCAGCGGGTTGTCGACATACTTGCCCGTGGTCACATCCAACAGGCGGGCGGCGCTGACGGCCTCCACCTGAGCCGCGTTCGCCGCGCCGGCCGCCGACACGCCGGCCAGCAGCCCCGCCGTCAAGGCCACGGCCTTCAATCCCTCACCCATCGATCGTCCCCATCCAAGATTGCGCACGGCGACGCTAGCACGGCGCGGGCGGTCGTCGAGCGCCCGTTAACGGATCCGGGAACGCCGGCCACGTGACCATCACGCAACAGAGCGAGCCCACTTCAAAAGCTCTACCACACAATTGTTGAATGGTCGGGGAACCGACACAGCAAAACTTCGCTAACCATCTAGTTTCCTCCCGAGTAACTTGACCACAAGACCAACTACTCGATCAGATCTATGGAGAGTTAGACATGCTGAATAGCAAAGCTATTCTGGTGACGGCCGCGCTCGGCCTCACGCTTGGCGGCGCCTCCGCCGCCCTGGCCCGCGCCGACGGGCAGACTCTGTCGGATAAGGCCCAGTACGAACTGGCCCAGGGCAACTACTGGATGGCCACCAACCTGCAAAAGCGCGTGGTCGCCGAGGCCCCGACGGTGGTGAACCGCTTCAACCTGGCCACCGCCTATCAGCAGACCGGCCGCCTGAACACGGCCAAGACCTACTACCAGGCCCTGTCGACCGAGGGTGAAGGCGTCGGCATGGAGCAAGGCTGGCGCAGCCGCAACTTCGACGTCGGCATGACTTCGGCCGACCGCCTGCTCTATATCGACTGGCTCCAGAACGGCGCGACGCGTCGCTCGGGCGCGGTCGCGGCCGGCGAAGCGGCGACCAACGTGTCCGCCACCGTCGGCGGCAACGGCGACGCCGAGGTCACCGACGAACAGGCCCGCGCCCTGGACCGCCAGGCCCGCGCGGCGATTCGCTAAGCCATCCGCCTCCTCGACCCCAGCCGACCCGATGGTCATGGGGTCGAGGAGATGACGCAATCGCTGGTCGCGCGCGAAGCCCCTAGAACGCAGGGCTGGCCGGAAGGCGAGGAGTCGCCCCGGTGGCAGGCGGCGGCCCCATGCGTTGGGGCGTGACCACGGGCGTCTCCATCATGAAATCCAGGCCCTTGGTGTTGAGCTTCTGGATGGTGACGGCGTCGCCGAACTCGGTGCGCTGCTCGTTCTTCGGATCATAGCGCGCCACCTTCACCTGGGCGGTGTTCGGATCGCCGGTCCTGGCGTAGGCGACGATCACGTCCTGCATCTTCTCGGACAACTCGCGATCCAGCGGCGTCCAGTCACGCGTGGTCCGGAACAGGTTGAACGCCTCGTAGGTGCCCAGGAAGTACGGTACGTCCGACATGTGATAGGCGCCGGCCGTCTTCGGGTCGAAGTCGGCGAAAGTCACCCCGGGCGTGAACGGCTGCACGCGACTGACCATGAACAGGTAGCTGGGCTGCTTGCCGGTCTGGGCCTGCAGTTTCACCCAGTTGCGCACCGCCAGTGAGAAGCCGCCGCTGCGTCCCACCTCGTCGGCCTGGCGCGCGGCGGTTGCGTCGTTGGCGGCCGGCCACAGCTTTAGGAACGCCTCGGCCTTGTCGCCGTACATCTGGGCGGCGGCCGCCTTGTACTGGTCCAAGTCCTTGGCCGCGCGGATCGGCGGGTTCGTGCCCAGGTCGTTGGCCGTCGAGCCGGCCAGCACCGGCACGTCGTTCTGACGGCCGGCCTCGAAGATCGCCTGTGGCGTCTCCGGCAAGTAATAGCCGTCGATGTCAGGACCGGCCCGCACGCTGGCCTGCTGGACCAGGGCGACCACCTTGTCCGACGAGAAGGTCCGCATCTGGGCGACGGTCTCGGCCTTCATCGCCGCCTGCAGCTTCAGCCCTTGCGCCTCGGCGTCCTTGAGAGGGCTGACGATGTCGGCCGGGCCGCCGCGAACGCTGGCGCCGCTCATGCCTAGGACACGGGCGAACAGCCCCTTGGCCAGCGGGCTGGCCTGCAGGTTGTTGATCGACATCGAGCCGGCCGATTGGCCTGCCAGGGTGATGTTGTCGGGATCGCCCCCGAAGGCGGCGATGTTGCGCCGGACCCATTGCAGCGCCGCGACCTGGTCCAGGAAGCCCCAGTTACCACTGGCGTTGTGGCCGCCCTCGGCGGTCAGCTCGGGATGGGCCAGGAAACCGAAGACGCCGAGGCGATAGTTGGCCGCGACGTAGATCACGCCCTTCCGC
This sequence comes from Caulobacter segnis, assembly GCF_019931575.1. Lineage (NCBI taxonomy): Bacteria > Pseudomonadati > Pseudomonadota > Alphaproteobacteria > Caulobacterales > Caulobacteraceae > Caulobacter > Caulobacter segnis. The sequence goes on from NZ_CP082923.1 coordinate 3,754,602, forward strand.
GCCAGGGGCTCGCCCGAATAGACCGGGTTCGAGGCCGAGCCGCCCTGGAAGCCGCCGCCATAGATCCAGACCACGACCGGCAGCTTGTCGCCGGCCTTCGCGGACGCCGGCGTCCAGAGGTTCAGATAGAGGCAGTCCTCGGCCGCGACCTCCTCGCCGAAATAGTGGTTGATGTTGGAGGAACGCAGGCCCTGCACGCACTCGGCGCGCTTGGTATCGGCGTTGTAGATCCCGCGCCACGGCTTGACGGGTTGGGGCGCGCGCCAGCGGTTTTCGCGCACCGGCGGGGCGGCGAACGGCACGCCGAAATAGCCCTTCAGCCCGCCATCCAGCAGTGTCCCCGACACCCGTCCGGCGTCGATGGTCACGGGATCGGACGGGATCGGGTTCATCTCGCCGGCCACGGCCGCGCCCGCCAAAAGCGCCGCCAGCGCCACGCCGCTCACCCGTCCCAGCCCCTTCACGAACACGTCGCGCGCCATCCTCGCCTCCCTGGATTTGATCTTGTTATCGTCGACTATCCATCTATTAACTAACTGGTCCAACCATTTTTCGACGGAAGGCCGACATGGGCGAGGTTCGCGATCGTGGCCGCTTGATCCTTCAAGGCGCATCGTGACCGACATCGCCTGTGACGTCGTGGTGGTCGGCAGCGGCGGGCCGGGCCTGGCCTGCGCGGTGACCGCCGCCCAGGCGGGCCTCCAGGTCATCGTGCTGGAGAAGGACGCCCTGATCGGCGGGACCTCGGCGATCTCCGGCGGGGCGCTGTGGATTCCCGGTACGCGCCAGGCCAAGGCCGGCGGCTTCGACGACAGTCCCGACAAGGTCCGCGCCTATCTGCGCGCCCTGCTGGGCGAGCACTATGATCATGCGCTGGTCGAGGCGTTCCTAAGCCGCGGCCCGGAGGCCCTGGCCTTCCTCGAGGACCACACCGCGCTGCGTTACACGGTCCGGCCGCTGTCGCCCGACTACTATCCGGATGTCCCCGGCGCCACCGACAACGGCCGGGCGCTGGAGGTCAGGGAGTTCGACGGCCGAAAGCTGGGTCCATGGTTCAACCGCCTGCGCGCGCCGCCGCCGGGCATGATGCTCTATGGCGGCCTGATGCTGAGCCGCATCGACGTGCGCCATTTCATGAACTTCCGCCGCTCGCCGGCCTCGTTCCTGCATTGCGCGCGGCTGATGCTGCGGTTCTGGCGCGACCGCCTGACCCATGCGCGCGGCGCGCGCCTGGTGATCGGCAACGCCATGGTCGCGGCCCTGCTGAAAGGCTGCCTGGATCGCGGCGTGCGGATCGAGACCGAGACGCCGGCGACGGGCCTGCTGATCGAGGACGGGCGGGTCGCCGGGGTTCGCGCGCGCGGTCCCGACGGCGAGCCGCTGCGCATCCGCGCCGGCGCCGTAGTGCTCGACACCGGCGGGATCTCGCGCCGCCCCGGCGTGCTGGCCGATCGCCCGGACACCGGCGGCGATCACCTGTCGATGGCCGCGGCCGGCGCGGACGGCGCGCTGTTGCAGGCGGCCGTCGCGATCGGGGCGCGCGAGGGCGGCGACATGATCTCGAACTTCCACTGGGCGCCGATGTCCAAGGCCCGCCACGCCGACGGGCGCGAGGAGACCTTCCCGCACATCGTCACCGATCGCGCCCGTCCGGGCGTCATCGCCGTCAACGACCAGGGCCGCCGGTTCGTCAACGAGGCCAACGCCTACCACCGCTTCGTCACCGCCATGCGCGCCGAGCGGCTGGCGGGACGCCGGCGCTTCTTCCTGATCGCCGACGCGCCGGCTCTGAAGCGCAACGGCCTGGGCCTGGCCCGCCCCGCGCCAGGCGACAATCGCAAGCTGCTGGCGAGCGGCTACCTGATCGCCGCCCCGACCCTGACCGCCCTGGCCGAGCGCCTGGGGCTGCCGGCCGCCGCCCTGGAGGCGAGCGTCGAACGCTTCAATCGTCAGGCGGAGGCCGGGACGGACCTCGACTTCCAGCGGGGAGAGAGCAGCTACAACCGCGCCATGGGTGATCCGCGCATGCCGCATCCCAACCTGGCGCCGCTGCGTCAGGGCCCGTTCCACGCGGTCGAGATCTTCACCGGCGACCTGGGCTCGGCGCGCGGTCTGGTCACCGACGGCTCGGCCCGGGTGTTGGGCGAGGACGACCAGCCGATCCCCAGCCTCTACGCGATCGGCAACGACATGAACGCGATCACGGCGGGCGAATACGCCGGGCCGGGGATCACGCTGGGTCCCGGCCTGACCTTCGGCTACGTCGCGGCCCGGACGATCGCCGAGCAGGCCGGCCGGCTCAGGCCGACGGACTGACGCCTTCACGCGTCAGCGCCGGCAGGATCGCCCCGGTCGGTTCGGTGATCTCGATGCGCACGCCGTTGGGATCGAGAAAGAAGGCCTGGCGCACGGGCGTGCCTGGCACCGTCACGACGGTCGGCGCCTGGCCGCGCGCCCTCACCTTTTCCAGGATCCCGTCGAAGTCCGTGGCCACCAGGGCGAAGTGGTTCAGCGCGCCCTCGGCCGACGGCCGCACGGGCCCCTTGGCGACTTGGATATGCACCAGGGCCCGCTCGCCGGCGTAGAGCCAGTAGCCGGTCACCGCGAACGGCGGCCGGGGTCCCGCCTCCAGCCCCAGCACCTCCTGGAAGAAGACGCGCGTGGCTTCCAGATGCTCGGTGACGATGTTCACGTGGTCGACGGCGCGGACGGACACGGCGGGCCTCCTTGAATGGCGCCACGCACTATGTTCGAAATGGTTCATTATTCAAAATGAAAGCGTGGGAGGAAACCGGATGAGCGTACTGGGCCTGGTCATGGCGGTCACCCTGGCCGGCGCGCCCGACTGTGTGTCGCGGGGCGAGCTTCAGTTCGTCTGCGGGGTCGAGGACGCCGAGGACCTGGCCATCCTGCCGGGCGGAGCCTGGATCGTGGCCAGCGGCATGGGCCGCGACAAGCCGCACGGCGCCCTGCACGTCGTCAATGTGGCGACCAAGGCCTGGCGGCGCTGGTATCCGGACGAGCCGCTCGCCGCCCGCCCCGACCTGGCCGCCTTTCCCGACTGCCAGGCCCCGCCCGATCCGAAACGGTTCTGGTCGCAGGGTCTGCACCTGAAGATCACCGGCCCGACCTCTGCCCGCCTCTACGTCGCCAGCCACGCCGAGCGCGAGGCGATCGAGGTGTTCGACGTCGACACCGCCGGCGCCGAACCCGCCTTCACCTGGCGTGGCTGCCTGCGGATGCCGCCGGGGCTGGCGGCCAACAGCGTCGCGGTGACCCCGGGCGGCGCGGTTCTGGCCTCGGTGCTGTTCCTGCCTGGCCGGACCATGGCCGACAATGTCGAGCGCCGGCCGACCGGCGGGGTCTATCGCCGCGCGCCGGGCGCAGCCGCGTTCGCGCTGGTTCCCGGCAGCGAATTGCCCGGCGACAATGGCCTGGAGGCGACGCCCGACGGCGAGGGCTTCTTCGTCGTCGCCTGGGGCCTGCAGGCGGTCTATCGGTTCGACCTGGACAGGCCGCGGGCCGCGCCGGGCGTGGTCGCCCTGGCCTTTCATCCCGACAACATCCATTGGGACGCGGAAGGTCGCCTGATCGCCGCAGGCATGGTCGCGGACGAGCCGGCCTGCGGCGGTCCGTTCCGCGCCGTCGAGGGCAAGGTCGATCTCGCCTGCCATCGCGGCTGGGCCGTCGCCGCGATCGATCCGGCGACCCTGGCGGTGACGCCGATCGCCTCGGGCCCGGCCGATCCGGACTTCTCGAACGTCTCGACCGGGCTGGTCGTCGGCGACGAACTCTGGCTGGGCTCGTTCCGCGCTTCGCGCCTGGCCTGGCGCAAGTTGCCCTAGTCGGCCATCTCCACCCGCTTAACGTCGCCGATCACGAAGACGTACGAGAGCGCGCCCAGCAGGGCCAGGGTGGCGATGAAGGCCAGGGCCCAGACGAACGAGCCCGTCTTGGCCACGATCAGGCCGATGACCAGCGGCGTGACGATCCCGGCCAGGTTGGCGCACAGGTTGAAGACGCCCGCCGTCAGGCCCGTGAAATTGCGGGGCGCGACGTCGGTGATCAGGGTCCAGCCAAGATTGCACATGCCCTGGCCGAAGAAGGCCACCGACATGATGGCGATGACGATGAGGTTGGTGTCGACGAAGTTGGCCGCGACGATGGTCGAGGCCAGCAGCAGGCCGCCCACGACCGGCAGCTTGCGGGCGATGTTGGCCGAGCCGGTCTTCTTCAGCAGGGTGTCGGAGATCACCCCGCCCAGGGCCACGCCGACCGAGGCGGCGATGAACGGGAGCACCGCGAAGAAGCCGACCTTAAGCCACGCCATGTGGCGCTCGGTGGCCAGGTAGGTCGGGAACCAGGTCAGGAAGAACACCAGGGTCGAGTTGCTGGCGAACTGGCCGATCGACGCGCCCAGGATCTGGCGATGGCCGAGCAGCCGGCCGATGTTGCGCCAGTCGAACGACTGGCTCGAGAGCTTGTTGGCGAAACCGCCGCCAGCCTCGATATGGGCCAGCTCGGCCGAGTTTACGCTCTTGCTGGCGCCGGGATCGCGATAGGCCAGGTACCAGACGCCGCCGAACACCATGCCGATCACGCCGACCAGCAGGAAAAGCGCGCGCCAGCCGAAGGTCGCGGCGATCCAGAACAGCGCGGGCGAGAGGAACGCCAGGCCGAAATACTGGCCCACCGAGTAGACGCCGGTGGCGCGGGCCCGCTCCTGCTGGGGGAACCACATGTTCATGATCCGGCTGTTGGCCGGGTAGCAGGGCGCCTCGGCCACGCCCAGGCCCAGGCGGAACAGCAGCAGCGAGGTCAGGCCGCCGGCGAAGCCCTGTAGGAAGGTGAAGAACGACCAGAAGCCCACCGACAGCGCGTAGGTCAGCCGCGCGCCGAACTTGTCGAGGAAGATCCCGCCGGGGATCTGGGCGGCGGCGTAGGTCCAGGAGAAGGCCGAGAAGATCAGGCCCATGACCGCCGCGTCGATGCCTAGTTCCTTGGTGACGCTGGGCGCGGCCACGGAGAGCAGCGTACGGTCCAGGTAGTTGATCATGGTGCCGATAGTCACCAGGGCCAGGACCACGAACCGGACCTTCGTCGGCCGCTCGGCCGCGCTCATCGCGAAATTCGCCCTCACGTTTCCTCGCTTTCACGGTCGCTGCGCATGGCGCGACTTCTGATTCTGCTGTTCGGTGACGTTTCGACCGTCCCCTTGCGAAAACCATATACAACGGCCGCGAACGTATTAACATACCCGTTCGTACATTTGCGGTTCCCACCGCGCTTCGTCCCCTTGTCATCCGCCGTTCAGGCGGGCCGGCGCAGGCTCGGAGCGGGTCGAAGGAACCCGTCCAAGGGAGTCGAGACGCGTATGAGAAAGGTATTGCTTGCCGCCGCGCTGGGTGCGGCCCTGGGCGTGAGCGTGGGAGCGACCGCCATGGCCGATCCCCTGCCCGCTGGTCCGGGCCGCAACGTGGTGATCGCCAAGTGCTCGTCGTGCCACGCCACCGCGCTGATCGAGAACGAGCGCCACGACGCCGACGGCTGGCAGGACGCCATCGACAAGATGGTCGACCGCGGCCTGGTGATCTCCGACGCCGAGCGCGGCCAGGTCGTCGCCTATCTGGCGCGTGTGCTGGGCCCGCAGGCCGCTCCGGCCGCCAAGCCCGCCTCGGCCCCGGCGAAACCGGCCGCGAAGGTCGTCGTCGTCAAGACCGCCGCCAAGTCCAAGAAGCCCTGACAAACACGATCGGAGCCGATCCATGAAGTCCTTCCTGGCCGTCACGGCCTTCGCCCTCCTGGCGCTCTCGCCCCTCGCCGCCTCGGCCGCGCCCGACACCGATCCGGCCAAGATGCCGGCGGGCCGCTACGAGGTCGACAAGACCCACGCCAGCATCACCGGCCGGGTGCTGCATCAGGGCTATTCGTTCTTCACCTTCCGCTTCGCCCGGTTCGACGCGGCCTTCGACTACGACCCGGCCGCGCCCGACAAGAGCGCGCTGAAGGTCAGCATCGACACCACCTCGTTCGACAGCGGCTACGACAAGGCCGACGCCGAGTTCCCCAAGGAATTCCTGGGCGCCGACAAGTTTCCGGCCGCGACCTTCGTCTCCAACGGCCTGATCCGCCAGGGCGACAAGGGCGTGCTGAGCGGCGACCTGACGCTGAACGGCGTCACCAAGCCGATCAAGCTGGACGTCGTCTTCCACGGCTCCGGGGCCAGCGGCGGCGGCACGCGCGCGGGCTTCTCGGCCACGGGCGTGATCAAGCGCTCGGAGTTCGGCTCCACCCGCCTGCTCCCCATGATCGGCGACGACGTGGCCCTGACCATCGAGATCGAGTTCAAGAAGGCCGGCTGAACCGCCCCCTTCCTCCCCGAACTGAAAAGGGCCGCCGGATCGCTCCGGCGGCCCTTCTTTCTGGCGCGTGTCCGGCCCTATCTGCAGAACGGCTCCTGACCCGCGACCGACTTGATCGCGCCCACGACCATGGCCTGGAAGGCCTTGGCGCCGGCGAAGTCGGCGTCGCTTTGGGCGAAGACGCCCGGGTCGTGGCCCAGGGTCGTGAGCCAGGCCTTGCCGCCGTCGTAGTACTGGCACCAGGCGACCGGGTGGAACGTGCCGTGCCCCGGGCTCTTGCCCACGACGGACGGCGCCATCGGCGGGCGCGGCGGCTGGCCGGGACGCGGCGGCGGGAAGCCTTCGCCCTCGCCCGGCTTGGCGGTGTAGGACGTCTCGTCGACAGTCGCCAGGAAGCGCACCTTGGTCGGGAACGGCACCAGGTTGTACCACTCGTCCTTCATGGCGAAGCGCTTGGGCAGACCCTTGGTCGAGACGTCCTTGTCGTCGACGATCACCACGTCGGCCGTCTGCGCCGGCCCGTGGTCGTAGAAGTTGGCCCCGCCCAGCAGCCCCTCGTAGTAGGGCCAGTTGTAGAGGGTGCCGAAGGCGTTGTGGACGCCCACGAAGCCGCCACCGGCCCGCATGTACTGGCGCAGCGCGGTCTTGGCCCCGTCGTCCAGATTGTCGCGCGAGGTCGAGAAGAAGATCACCGCGTTGTAGCCGACCAGGCGCTGCATCTGGGTGACGTCCTCGGTGTAGTCGAGGTCGATGCCGTTCTCCTGGGCCAGGCGCAGCATGCCCTTCTGGACGACATTGTCGTCGCCCAGCGGCGGGTTCAGCCCCGCCCCCAGCGGCGCGCCCAGGTTGGCGTGACGCGGGCCGGCGGTGCGGGTGTAGAGCAGCACCTTCAGCTTGGCGGACTTGGCGCGCGGCCAGTCGTGGAAGCACTTGGGATCGGTCCCGCGGCAGACGCCGTAGTCCATGGCCCCGAGGTTGTCGTTGATCGCCCCGCCGGGATTGCCGGTCTGGGCCAGGGCCGGAGCGGCGATCGCGGTCGCCAGGCCGAGAGCCAGAAGAAGACGGTTCATGTCGGTCCTCACTTGGGCGCCCCTCATTGCGGCAAGGCGAACGCGGTGACCGCGTCGCTGGTCAGTGGGCTGTCCAGGAAGGTGCCGCCCGTCGAGACGATCAGGACGTACTGGCGACCCTCCTTGCCGACATAGGTCATCGGCGTGGCGTGGCCCGAGGCCTCCAGCTTGGTCGACCACAGCTCGGCGCCAGTCTTGGCGTCAAAGGCGCGGAAGCGGCTGTCATCGGTCGCGCCGATGAAGACGACACCGCCGGCGGTGACGATCGGCCCGCCCATGCTGGGGCGGCCGGTCTTCTGGATCGCCTCGGGCAGGCTGTCGGTGACGCCCAGGACGCTTTCCCAGGCGATGGTCCCCTTGTTGACGTCGACGGCCACCAGCTTGCCCCACGGCGGCTTCTGGCACGGCAGGCGACCGGTCGGCTGCCAGAAGCGGCCGAAGGGCTGGTTCATGCGGAAGGGCATGGGGCCGTCGGCGTTGGGGACCAGCGACTGCATCTGGCCCAGGTCGAAGGTGTTGACGATGAAGTAGCCGCTGGACGGGTCGAACGCCCCGCCGCCCCAGTTCACCCCGCCGATCGTGCCGGGGAAGTTCACCGTGGTGCGCCCCGCGCCGGTCGGCAGGTAGGGTCCGCCCAGGTTAATGTTGTTGCTGTCGACCAGGTTCTCGCAGAACGCCTTGTGCTCGGGCGTCAGGTCGGCCAGGTCCGCGCGGCTGGCGGTGATCCGCGACAGCGGCGGCGGCGCCGACGGGAACGGCTGGGTCGGCCAGGCTTCCTCGCCCGCCACGTCGCTCTTGGGGACGGGTTTTTCCTGGACGGGATAGACCGGCTTGCCCGTCACGCGGTCCAGGATGAACATCAGGCCGTTCTTGGAGACGATCCCGACGGCCGGGATGGTCTTGCCGTCCTTCTTGACGTCGAACAGGGTCGGCGGCGCCTCCAGGTCGAAGTCCCAGATGTCGTGGTGGACGACCTGATAGTGCCACAGGCGCTCGCCCGTCTTGGCGTTCAGGGCCACCACGCTGGTGCCGAACAGGTTCGCGCCCTTGCGGTCGCCGCCGAAGCGGTCCCAGGCCGGCGCGCCGAGCGGCACGTAGACGATGCCGCGCGCCTCATCGACGGTCATCAGGCCCCAGCCATTGACGCCCGAGCGCTGCTTGGCGCTGTCGCCAGCCCAGGTGTCCGCGCCGACTTCGCCCGCGCGCGGCACGGTGTGGAAGGTCCAGACCAGCTTGCCCGTCCGCGCGTCCCAGGCGCGGATGTCGCCGGCCGCGCCCAGGGTCGGCTGCTCCTGGGTGTTGGAGCCGGTGATGATCAGATCGCCCCAGACGATCGGCGGCGAGGTCATGCCCAGCGAACCCTGGGTGCCGTTCAGGATCTCGGGCGTACGCATGTCGACGATCCCGGCCTCGCCGAAGCCCTCGGCCGGCTTGCCGGTCTTGGCGTCCAGCGCGACCAGCTTGGCGTCGCGCGTGCCGAACACGATGCGCGGCGGCGTCTTGCCGTCGCCGGGCCAGTATTCGACGCCGCGCACCGAGGGCACGCCGGGCGTGGTCATGTCGTAGGTCCAGACCGCCTCGCCCGTCTCGGGTCGCAGGGCCACGATCTTGCGGTAGGGCGTGGGCAGGTAGATCAGGCCGTCGACCATCAGCGGCGTGGCCTCGGACGGGCCGAAGCGGCTGCGGGGACGACGGGGCGCGACGCCCTCGGCCTGGGCCTGGGCGCGTTCGGCGCTCGAGGGCGCGGGCGGAGCCCCCCCGGCCATGGCGGCCGCGCCCGGAGGCGGCGGCCCGCCCGGTCCCGATTCGATCGGCGCGGCGTCCGCCGGCCGCATGCGGAACGTCCATGCCGGCGTCAGCTTCGCGACGTTGGCCGGAGTGATCAGCTTGGCTCCGGAATAGCGCGCGCCCGAATGGTCGCCGCCATAGGTCGGCCAATCCAGCTGGCCGGGCCTGGTCTGGGCGCTGGCGTCGGCCGCCACCAGGGACACGCCGCCCAGAAGGGCCAACAGCAACCTCTTCATCCGGAACTCCTTGCGAGCCCGGCGATCGCCCCTCGGGACCGACGCCGACGCCCTCTGCTTCCACCCATGCCGGACGCGTCTTGGCGCGTCGTCGAGCCGTCGCATTTAGGAGGAGCGCGCGAGCTCCGGCAACCCATTTTGTACGAACCAGTGCGTGCTTAATGCGCCTCGGTGAGGATTCCTTTTCCGGCCCTGGCGTTCATTCGGGCCCCGATCGAACAATTCCGCGCGGAAAAGCTTGACGTTCGCGGGGCTTAGACCCGATGAACAGGCTCAGTGTCCGGTGAAGAAACAAGAACCCCGATGAAGAAGCCAGCGGTCAAGAAACGTCCCCGCACGCGCACGAACGACCCGGATCGTACGCAGCAGGACATTATCGCTGTCGCCACCGAGGAGTTCTCCGAGCACGGCTTGAGCGGCGCGCGCGTGGACAACATCGCCGAGCGCACCCGCACCAGCAAGCGGATGATCTACTACTACTTCAAGAGCAAGGAGGGCCTCTATCTCGAGGTCCTGACCAACTACTACAAGACCCTGCGCAACGCCGAGCGCAACCTGAACCTCGACGACCTGCCGCCGCTGGAAGCCCTGACCAAGCTGGTCCACTTCACGGTCGACTTCCACAACGCCCACGCCGACGACGTCCGCCTGGTCATCGCCGAGAACATGCAGCGCGGCCGCTTCATCAAGACCCTGCCGTCGTTGGAGCCGATCAACTCGGTGGTCATCAACGCCGTGCGCCGGATCTGCGAGCGCGGCGCGGCCGCCGGCGTCATGCGCGATGGCATCGACCCGATCGACCTCTACATGTCGATCGCCGCGCTGAGCTTCTTCAACATCTCCAACCGCTACACCTTCTCCATCATCTTCAACCACGACATGGAGTCGGCCGAGGCGCTGGAGAAGCGGAAGGCCTCGATCACCGACACCATCCTGCGCTCGGTCGGCCGCTAGCCCCCACGCGCGCGTACCTGTCACGGACGTAACTTGACCTGATCGCATAATGTACTAACTGGTTCTTATAACGATCGTCCAGACAGGACGACATCGGGGAAGGACCATGATCGACGCGTCGACCGCCATCCGCTCATCGCCGCCGGACCGCGCCTGGCGGCCGGCCTGGAATGAGCGTCGGGCGCGGCCCGTGATCCTGCTGGTGGGCGACGACGCCCTCCCCTGCGCCGACCGTAGTCAGGCCTTGCGCGGATTGGCCTTCCAGGTGGTGGATGTCCCGAACACGGCCGCCGCCCAGGTCCATCCGCTGAAGGCGGACCTGTTCATCGTCGAGGGCCTGGAGCAGTACCGCGCGCACCAGCGCTTCTACGACCGCCGGCGGCTGTCCGGAGAAGCCCGCGCGATCCTGATCGACCACGGAGACGACCTGGCCTCGCGCATCGCCGCGCTGGAGGCCGGCGCCGACGACGTCGTGCGCCACGACTGCACGGTCCGCGAGCTGTGGGCCCGGATCAAGTGCGTGCTCGGGGCCCACCGCCCCCATCGGGGTCCGGCCCGCCACGAGGGCGGCGTCTTCCAGATCGTCGGGCTGGGCCGCTTCCACGCCGGCGAGATGGCGCTGCACGCGCCCGGCGCGGAGCCGCTGCACCTGGGCCGGGTCGAGACCGCCGTGCTGCAGCGCCTGTGCCTGTGGTCGCCCGCCCAGGTCTCGCGCGAGGAGATCCTGGACAGCCTGCCCCCGGACCTGGGCGAGACCATCTTCGACCGGGCCCTGGACCGCTGCGTCAGCCGCCTGCGGCGGCGCCTGGCGTCGATCGGCGGCGCGGGCCTGATCGAGACGTGCCGTGGTTCCGGATACAAACTCAGCGCCCCTGTCCGACGCATCCATGGGTGACGGCGCGGGCGCGGCCGGCCTCCAGCCTCGGACCCTGGTCCTGATCGGCCTGACCGGCGCGGGCAAATCGACGCTGGGCCGACGCCTGGCCAGGCAGCTGGCCCTACCCTTCGTCGACTCCGATCACGAGATCGAGGCGGCCGCCCGCATGTCGATAGACGACCTCTTCGTGACCTATGGCGAGGCGGCCTTCCGGCAGGGCGAGGCCCGGGTGCTGGCGCGGCTGGTGGACGGCCGACCCAAGGTGCTGGCGGCCGGCGGCGGTGCGGTCCTCTCGGCCGAGACGCGCGCCCTGCTGGCGGCGCGAGCCTTCACTGTCTGGGTGCGCATGGATGTCGAGGCGATCGTCGAACGCCTGGGCTCCAGGCGCGCGCGGCCCGTGCTGGCGGGCGACGACATGGCGAGCGCCCTGCGAAGACTGGCCGCCGAGCGCGAGCCGCTCTACGCCCGCGCCGACCTGACCTTCGACGTCGACAAGGTCGAGAGCCCGGCGGCCGAACTCGCCGCCCAACTCCGCGCCCGCCTGCCCTGGCTCCGCTCGGGAAACTTGGGCGCATAAAAGAACGGCCCGGGCGTCGCCCGAGCCGCTGGAGTGATGGGCGGTCGAGGAGCCCGACCGCGCCTAGGGCCTACCGAGATGGAAGGTCAGTACTTGGCCCGGAACCCGACCGAGACCAGACGGCCGATCGGGTTACCCGAGAACGTGTCGTAGCCGTTGGCGTTGTTGTAGAAGGTCGGATCCTTGTCGAAGAGGTTGGCCACGTCGGCGAACAGCTGCGTGCCGTCCAGCCAACCGTCGCTCTTGATGTCGTAGGCCACGTGCAGGTCGATCGTAGTGGCGGCCTTGACCTTGTCGCCGCCGCCCGTCGGCAGGCCCGCGGCGTTGCGGGTCAGCGGCGTCTGCGTCGTCGAGCTCCAGTTGCGGTACGAACCGGTGTAGTTGGCGAAGATGTCGGCCGACCAGTTGTCGAGCGACCAGCTGATGTTGGCGCGGGCCTGGGTCTTGATCGACGGGAAGGTCGTGTTGAAGCCCGTCGTGTTCAGAACCGAGAAGACGCCGCCGCTGCCGATCCGCTGGTCGAACTTGGTCTTCAGCGACAGCGACCCGCCGATGTTGAACGCGCCAAAGTCCGTGTCGAACTTGTAGCCGCCATCGATGTCGACGCCGGCGATGTTCAGGTTCAGCACGTTGCGCTGACGGAAGTCGTAGATGAAGTAGACCGTCGAGGGCAGCGCGCTGGTCAGCGGCAGGGTCCCGGCCGCCGCGGCGATCTGGGCCGGCGTTGCGCCGGTCGGATAGATGATCAGCAGCGAGTTCAGGTCGGGCGAGTTCACCGCCAGCGACGGGGTCGGCGCGGTGATGCCGCCCGTCAGCTTCGAGGCCCAGTAGGTCACCGAAAGGCGCGCCCCCGGCAGGAAGCCGGGATTGAGGTCGAGACCGACCGCCCAGGTCTTGCCGTGCTGCGGCTGCAGCTGGTCGTTGCCGCCGCTCAGCTGGATGCCGGTGATGGTGGTGCCGATGGCGCAGGTCGTCGCGGTCGACGAGCAGCCGGGCAGCGACGCCGCCCCCGGGAACGCCGAGATCGGCACGTTCACCGTGCCCTGACCGAAGGCGCCGTAGCCGGACTCGCCGGTGATGCCGTTGCCCGAGCCGATGCTGGTGAAGGCCGGGGCCACGAACGACTTGGCCCAGTTGGCGCGGATCTTCACGCCGTCGACCATCTTCCAGTTGATGGCGACCTTGGGGTTCTTGGTCGAGCCGAAGTCGCTGTAGTTGTCGTAGCGACCCGACAGGTTCAGATCCAGGGCCTGGACGAGCGGCAGGGCGTTGCCGTCGCCAATGACCGGCACCAGCAGTTCGACGAAGCCCGACTTGACCGTGCGGCCGTAGTTCAGATTGACCGTCGCCGAGCCGGTCGAGGCCGGGCCGATGTTGGTCGGACGCGTCAGGTCCTGCTTGAGGCCGTAGTGGCTGTACTCGGCGCCGAACGCGATCCGCACGTCGCCGCCCGGCAGGGCGAACAGCGAGCCGTCGATCTTGGCGCGCGCGTTCTCCATGGTCTGGTTGGCGATCTGGGTGGTCGTGGAGTCCTTCAGGGCCGCGAGCACCGCCGGCGAGGTCAGGTTGGCCGAGCCGGTGTGCCAGACGTCCAAGGCGTTGGCCGTGGTCAGCGGGTTGTTCAGCACGATCAGCGACGTGCCCGGGATCGAGGCGGTCGTCGTGCTGCCGCTGCCGTTGGTGGTGCCGTTCAGGGCCAGGTTGGCGCAGCTGCCGCAGACGACGCCGACCCGCTGCTCGCGGCTCTCGTCGTTGCCGGCGGTGCCGGCCACGGTCAGGATGAAGTTGTCGTTCAGCTTGTACTGGGCCTGGGCGTTGACGAAGAAGCTGGTGGCCCCGGAGTCGGCGTAGGCGCCCGGGCCCAGCAGGTCGTTGGCGTCCCAGCGGATGGTCTGCGAGGTGGCCGCCGAGCCCGTCGGATTGACGTAGAACGGGTTGATCTGGCCGCCCTTGCCGCTGCCCGGCCCGTAGACCGTGGCGGTCACGGTGCCGCGCGACAGGGCCGCGAAGTTCTTGCGCTTGGAATAGACGACGTCGGCGCCGACGGTCAGGCGCTCGCCGAAGTCCTGGCTGACCTTGGCGATCACGCTATGGCGACGCTCGGACGGCAGCAGGTCGGCCACGCCCGAATAGTCGCAGAAGGCGTTGGCGGCGGCGTTGGCCACGCCCGCGCCGGTATAGGGCGCGGCGTAGATCAGCGAGCCGCCGGCCGGCTGCACCGAGGCCGTGCCGCAGGCGAAGGAGGCCAGGTTGGTGCCGCCTTGCGCGCGGTGATCGGCCTTGGTGAAGTCACGGTCGCCGGCGCGCAGGTTCGAACGGTCCGAATATCCGTACGAGAACAGGGCTGAGCCGCCGTCCCAGCGCTTACCCCACAGCAGCGAGGCGCTGTAGGTGTTGTAGTGGTCGGCGACGCCGGCCTGGGCCGAGGCCTCGAAGCCGTCGAAGTTGCGGCGGGTGATGAAGTTGATGACGCCGGCCACGGCGTCCGAGCCGTAGACCGACGAGGCGCCGTCGGCCAGGACCTCGACACGCTCGATGGCGCCCGGAGCGATGATGTTCGGGTCGGCCAGGGCGTGGTTGATGCCCGTCAGCGGGATACGGTGGCCGTCGATCAGGATCAGGGTCGAGTTGCTGGCGCTGGCCCCCAGGCCGTGGATGGTCGGGGCGTTGGTGCCCGAATTGTCGGCGCTGCCGAAGCTGCCCTGGCCGGCCGAGCCGGCGCCGACGACCGACGGAACGGTCTTGAGGATCTGCTGGACGGTGGTGGCCGAGGTCTTCTCGATCTCGCCCCGACCGACCGCGACCAGCGCCGAACCCACCGGCGCGGCCCCACGGATGCTGGTGCCGGTGACCACGACTTCCTCGACCACCGAGGTGTCGTCGGCCTTCGATTTATCCTGAGCGACGGCGGCGCTGGCCAGGCCGGCGGCGACGATCAGAGACATGGCGGAAACGCCGATCACGCGGCGTGCTTGTGGCGCAAGCATGTTTCACTCCCCTTAGTTTTTTGTTGCGCCGACGATTATGTACTATCTGGTCCGTGTCAAGCGTTCCAGAACGTCGAAATGCGAATGATGACTTTTGCACTCTCCGTGTGAAATTACGTTATATTCTATTGTTTTTAATGAGTAATTTTAATCGTACACATCGCATATTAACGCCCTTCAGGAGGGTGAAAATCGCGGTCGAAACATCGCAAAACCAACCGCTTGGGCGACTAGAATCGAGCCATAGACGAACGATTCCATTCATCGTTCGTCCGCCCTCCACGAGTCTGGTGAAACTTCAGCGCCTGAGGACCGCCACGGCGGCCCGGATCGCCACCGCATAGCTGTCGGCCCCGAAACCCGCGACGACGCCGGTCGCCGCCAGCGAGACGTAGGTGTGATGCCGGAAGCTCTCGCGCTGAGCGGGGTTGGACAGGTGGCACTCGACGATCGGCCCCGGCACGTTCTTCAGCGCGTCCAGCAGCGCCACCGAGGTGTGGCCATAGCCCGCCGGATTGATGACCAGGGCGCTGGCGGCGGTGCGCGCCTCCTGCACCCATTCGATCAGCTCGCCCTCGTGGTTGGTCTGGCGAAACACCAGATCGTAGCCCAGTTCCCCAGCCAGGGCGCGGCAGCTGGCTTCGATGTCGGCCAAGGTGGTCGAGCCGTAGATGTGCGGCTCGCGCACGCCCAGCAGGTTCAGATTCGGGCCGTTCAGCACGAAGATCGGCAAGCTCATTCCATCATCTCCAGGTTCGCGGCAAAGGCGACCGCCATGAGCCTCGAGCCGGGAGCAAATTGACGGCCGAGGACGATTGTTCTAACCGGTACATAAATGTACGAACTCGGGAGTTAGCCGAGTCCGAGCCGGCATGGAGGATCACCAGGATGAGTGTCAAGCTGTCGCTGGCGCACCTAACGACCCTGGACACGTCCCCGCCGGACCTGATCACCCTGGCCGCCGAGGCCGGATACGACTTCGCCAGTCTGAGGCTGCGGGAGGTGACGCCAGGCGACGCCTTTCCGATCGTCGGCGACGCCGCGATGATGCGCGAGACCAAGGCCCGGATCGCGGCCACCGGCGTCGGTGTGCTGGACGTCGAGCTGATCCGCATGACGCCCGAGGCCCAGCCGGAAGACTTCATCCCGATGCTGGACGCCGCCGCCGAGCTGGGCGCGCGCCACGTCCTGACCCAGGCCCACGATCCCGAATGGCCGCGCCTGCGTGACCACTATGTCGCCATCTGCGACCTGGCCGGCGAGCGCGGCCTGACCGCCGACATCGAGTTCCTGACCTGGACCAAGATGCCGACCCTGAAGGACGCAGCCTTCCTGGCCATGGCCTCCGAGCGCGCCAATGCCGGGGTGATGGTCGACAGCCTGCATTTCAGCCGCTCGAATTGCGACCCCGGCGAGATCGCCGCCCTGCCCCCTCGTCTTTTCCACTACATGCAGTTGGCCGACGCCCCCGCGCCTGCGCCGCGCACGGTAGAGGGTCTGATCCACACCGCGCGCGCGGCGCGGCTGATGCCGGGTGAAGGCGCGCTGGACCTGACGACCATCCTGCTGGCCCTGCCGCCGGAGACGCCGATCTCGGTCGAGATCCCCAACGCCGAACTGGCCGCGCGCATGCCGGACCTGCAACGGGTGCGGGCCGCGCTGGACGCCACGAAAAGCTTGCTGCGTTCGATCGGACGAACTAGTTCGTAATTTGCGACGCGGAATTTATCGGCCTCGCCAAACTTTCCCGGTTACAAAAGAACGGAACAGTGCGTACATTTTGACTCAACGATCGCGCCAGGGCCCGCTCAGACGGTCCGGACGCATCATGGGACGGAAAGCGCGACAGGAAGACGAGAGCGAATGTTGGACGACGCGACCCAGACGTACGGTCTCTATATCGACGGCGCCGAGGTGGGACCCAGCTCGGGCCAGTTCTTCCCGACCGAGGATCCCTACACCGGCAAGGTCTGGGGTCAGATCGCCCGCGGCGGAGCCGAGGATGTCGCCCAGGCCGTCGCCGCCGCCAAGCGCGCCCTATCCGGCGAGTGGTCGAAGATCTCGCCCAGCGCGCGCGGCAAGCTGATGCGCAGACTGGCCGACCTGCTGATCGCCAGGGCCGACCGCATCGCCGAGATCGAGCGCCGCGACAACGGCAAGCTGGCCGCCGAGGTGGTGGCCCAGGTCCGCTATGTCGGCGACTACTTCCACTACTACGCGGGGCTGGCCGACAAGATCGAGAGCCACGTCATCCCGACCGACAAGGCCGGGGTGTTCGCCTACACCAAGTACGAGCCCAAGGGCGTGATCGGCATCATCACCCCCTGGAACTCTCCCCTCACCCTGACCAGCTGGAAGCTGGCGCCGGCCCTGGCTGCCGGCTGCACCACGGTGATCAAGCCGTCGGAATTCACCTCGGCCTCGATGATCGAGTTCGCCGCCTTGTTCGCGGAAGCCGGCTTCCCGCCAGGCGTGGTCAATGTCGTCACGGGCTTCGGCCCCGAGGTCGGCGCGCCGCTGGTCGAGCACCCTGACGTCGCCCATATCGGCTTCACCGGCGGCGAGATCGCCGGCCAGAAGATCTACGAGCTGGCCGCCAAGGGCCTGAAGACCGTCACCCTGGAGCTGGGCGGCAAGTCGCCCAACATCGTCTTCGACGACGCCGACCTGGACCAGGCGGTCAAGGGCGTGGTCTCGGGCATCTTCGCGGCCACAGGCCAGAGCTGCCAGGCCGGCTCGCGCCTGCTGCTGCAGGAGTCGATCCACGACGCCTTCCTAGAGAAGCTGATCGCCTTTGTCTCGACCGCCAAGCTGGGCGATCCGGCCAGCCTGGAGACCCAGATCGGCCCGGTGGCCACCAAGCCCCAGTTCGACAAGATCATGGGCTATATCGATATCGCCAAGGGCGAAGGCGCGCGCTGCGTGCTGGGCGGCAAGGCGCGTCCGGACCTGGGCCCCCAGTTCGTCGAGCCGACCATCTTCGTCGACGTCCGCAACGACATGCGCATCGCCCAGGAGGAGGTCTTCGGACCCGTCCTGTCGGTGATCAAATTCAAGGACGAGGACGAGGCCATCGCCATCGGCAACGACGTGGCCTACGGCCTGGCCGGCGCGGTTTGGACCAAGGACCTCAAGCGCGCCATGCTGGTCACCGACAAGCTCAAGGCCGGCACGGTCTGGGTCAACAACTACCGCGCCACCAGCTTCACCTCGCCGTTCGGCGGCTTCAAGCGTTCGGGCATTGGCCGCGAGTCGGGGATCAACGCGGTCCACGACTATCTGGAAACCAAGTGCGTCTGGATCTCGTCGGATCTGGAAGTGCCCAACCCCTTCATCCGCCGATGAGCGCGCTTCTCGCCGGTGTTCGCGTCCTGGATCTGACGAACGTCCTGGCCGGGCCGTTCTGCGCCTATCAGCTGGCCCTGCTGGGCGCGGACGTGACCAAGGTCGAGACGCCCGGCTCGGGCGACCTGGCCCGCCAGTTGGGCGCCGACGCGACGCTGAGCGCGGCCAATATGGGCGCCTCGTTCCTGGCCCAGAACGCCGGCAAACGCTCGCTGACGCTGAATCTCAAACCCGAGGCCGGCAAGGCGATCTTCCGCCGCCTGGTCGAAACCGCCGACGTGCTGGTCGAGAACTTCCGCCCCGGTGTCATGGACCGCCTGGGCCTGGGCTACGAGAGCCTGAAGGCGATCAATCCGCGCCTCGTCTACTGCGCCGTGTCGGGCTTCGGCCAAGACGGCCCGATGCGCGCCGCGCCGGCCTATGACCAGATCGTCCAGGGCCTGTCGGGGGTTATGAGCATCACCGGCGACGCCGAAAGCGCGCCGCTGCGGGTGGGCTATCCGGTGGCCGACAGCATCGGCGGGATCACCGCCGCCTTCGCCATCGCCAGCGCCCTGGTCGGCCGCGAGCGGACGGGCGTCGGGGCCTTTCTCGACGTCTCGATGCTGGAGTCGACCATCGCCACCATGGGCTGGGTGGTCTCGAACTACCTGATCGCCGGCCAGACCCCGACGCCGATCGGCAACGACAACTTCACCGCCGCCCCGTCCGGCGCCTTCCGCACGGCCGAGGGCCTGCTGAACATCGCCGCCAACAAGCAGGAGCAGTTCGTGGCCCTGTGCGACGCGATCGGCCTGCCACAGCTCGCCACCGACGCCCGCTTCGTCAAGCGCGAGGACCGCAAGCGTCGCCGCGCCGAGCTGACCGACGCGCTGGAGGTCGCCCTGACCACCAAGTCGGCCGCCGACTGGGAGCCGATCCTGAACAAGGTCGGGGTGCCCGCCGGGCGCGTGCTGAGCCTGCCCGAGGCCCTGGACCTGCCCCAGGTGCGCCAGCGCGGCCTGGTCCAGAGCTTCGAAGAAACCCAGGGTCTCGACCGTCCGCTGTCGGTGACGCGCGGCGGCTTCAAGGTCGACGGCCAGGACCCCCGCGCGGCCTGCCCGCCTCCGGCCCTGGGCCAGCACAGCGACGCGATCCTTCAGGCCGCCGGCTATGGCGTGGACGAGATCGCCGCTTTCCGAGAACAAGGGATCATCTGATGGCCAAGACGCCCGAGCAGATCGTCGACGCCGCCAAGGCCTGGTGGTCGACCGACATCATCGACATCCATCCCGGCCAGATCACGGTTCGCGGCTACGAGATCCAGGACCTGATCGGCCAGGTCACCTTCCCGCAGATGATCTGGCTGATGGTGCGCGGCGACCTGCCCTCGCCGGAGCAGGCCAGGCTGCTGGACGCGGCCCTGGTGGCCTCGGTCGACCACGGCCCGCACGCCCCCTCGATCGCCATCGCCCGCATGGCCGCCAGTTGCGGCGCCGAGCTGAACAACGCCATGGGCTCGGCCATCAACGTGCTGGGCGACGTCCACGGCGGCGCCGGCCAGCAGTGCATGGAGCTGTTCGCCTGGATCAAGGACGCCCAGGACGCCGGCGCGCCTCTCGAAGAGGCCGTCGAGACGGGCCTGGCCCGCTACGCCGACGCCCACGGCCCGATCGTCGGCGGCTACGGCCATCGCTGGCACCCGGTCGACCCGCGCTCGGCCCCGCTGATGCGCGAGGTCGAGGCCGCCGCCGCCAGCGGCGCGGTCAAGGGCGACTACGTGGCGATCGGCTGGGCCGTGGAACGCGTCCTCACCGCCCGCAAGGGCAAGCCCATCCCGATGAACATCGACGGGGCCACGGCGGTGATCTTCTCCGAGCTCGGCTTCCCGCCGCCGATGGGCCGGGGGCTCTTCATCCTGTCCCGCTCGGTCGGGATCCTGGCCCACGCCTGGGAGCAGACCCAGCAGGGCCAGCGGATCAAGGGTCCGATGCCCAAGGACATCCCCTTCACCTACACCGGCCCGCAAGGCCGCACCCTCACCCGATGACCCTGAAATCGCCCGCCGGACCGACCGGCGGACCTGGAGCCCCGCGATGAAAAAGCTGATCTCGCATCAACTCGTGAAGTACCTGGAGGATCGCGGCGTCGAGCACCTCTTCGGGCTGTGCGGCCACACCAACATCGCCGTCCTGAACGCTCTGGAAGGCAGCAGGATCAAGTTCGTCAACGTTCGTCACGAGCAGATCGCCTCGCACGCCGCCGACGGCTACGCGCGGGTCAAGCGTCAGACGGCCGTGGTGCTGAGCCATCTCGGCCCCGGCCTGACCAACGCCGCCACGGGCGTGGCCAACGCCGCCCTGGACTCGATCCCGATGGTGGTGATCGCCGGCGACGTGCCCAGCCACTATTACGGCAAGCATCCGCACCAGGAGGTCAATCTCCACGCCGACGCGGCCCAGTACGAGATCTATCGCCCGTTCGTGAAGCGCGCCTGGCGGGTCGATCGCCCCGACCTTTTCCCCGAGATCCTGGAGAAGGCCTTCCAGCTGGCCGCCAGCGGCCGCCCGGGTCCGGTGCTGGTCTCGGTGCCGATGGACATCTTCTCGATGGAGATCGACGTCGCCCTGTTCGAGCGGCTGAAGGCCCACACAAAAGTCCTGCAGAAGCCCTCGATCGACGAAGAGACCGCCGACCGCATCGTCCTGACCCTGACGGGCGCCGAGCGCCCGCTGGTCTATGTCGGCGGCGGCGTGAACCTGGCCGACGCGGCCCCCGAGCTGGCCGCGTTCGTCGACCACCTGAGCCTGCCGGTCGCCCACTCGCTGATGGGCAAGGGAACCCTGCCCGATGACCACGACCTGACCCTGGGCATGACCGGCTTCTGGGGTACGCGTTTCACCAACGACACCTGCCTGGCCGCCGACTACATCCTGGGCCTGGGCACCAGCTTCAAGGAAGCCGACTGCAGCTCCTGGGAGTCGGGCTACACCTTCAACTTCCCCGGCGCAAAGCTGATCCATGTCGACATCGACCCGGACGAGATCGGCCGCAACTATCCCGCCGAGATCGGCGTGGTCGCCGACCTGAAGAATGCGCTGAAGGTGCTGAACCGGGCGGCCCGGCGTCTCTATCCGGAAGGCCGAAAGAACGACGCCCTGCGCGCCGACATCGCCGCCAATCGCGCCGCCTTCCTGCGCGACAACGCCGAGGCCTGCGCCAGCGACCAGTTCCCGATGCGCCCCGAGCGCATCCTGGCCGAGGTCCGCGAACTGCTGCCGCGCAACGCGGTGATCACCACCGACGTGGGCTGGAACAAGAACGGCGTGGGCCAGCAGTTCCCGATCTACGAGCCAGGCTCGGTGCTGACCCCGGGCGGCTTCGCCACCATGGGCTTCGGCGCCCCGGCGGCCCTGGGCGCCAAGCTGGCCGATCCTAGCCGCGTGGTGGTCTCGCTGGTCGGCGATGGCGGCTTCGGCCAGAACCCGGCGGTGCTGGCCACGGCGTTCGAGGAGGACATCCCGGTCATCTGGGTGGTGATGAACAACTTCGCCTTCGGCACCATCGCCGGCCTGCAGAAGGCCCACTTCGGCACGACCCTTGGCACGGTGTTCGAGAAGAACGGCGCGCCCTACTCGCCCGACTACGCGGCCATCGCCCGCGCCTACGGCGTCGACGGGATCAAGATCACCAAGGCCGACGAGTTCAAGCCGGCTCTGGACGCGGCCATCAAGGCGAACCGCCCCTGCGTGATCGACGTCCAGATGGTCAATGTCCCCACCCCGACCACCGGTCACTGGAACATCATGGACATCTACTCGCCCGGGAAGCACGTGCACCACGTCGCCACCTGAGCCGGGAGGGCGCCGGAGCTCCACCTCCGGCGCCTTTACCCCCTAAACAGTTCGTATAGGGTCGGATCGGTCGCGTCGCCGTTCCGGCCCAAAACGTTTTTGCAAGAAGACCGCTGGAGGATCCCGTGCTCCGTTCGATCGCCACCCTGTCGCTCAGCGGATCCCTGCAGGAAAAGCTCCAGGCCGCCGCCGCGGCCAAGTACGACATGGTCGAGCTGTGCGAGAACGACGTCCTGTTCAGCGAGGACACGCCGCGCGACATCCGCCGCCAGGCCGAGGACCTGGGCCTGAAGATCGCCGCCTTCCAGCCATTCCGCGAGTTCGAGGCGATGCCCGACGAGGCCTTCGTCCGCAGCCTGGAGCGGGCCGAGCGCAAGTTCGACCTGATGGCCGAGCTGGGCGCGCCGCTGCTGCTGGTCTGTTCGAACGTCTCGACGGCGGCGATCGACGACGACGTCCTGGCCGCCGCCCAGCTGCGCGAACTGGCCGACCGCGCCGCGCGGCGGGGCCTCAAGATCGGCTACCAGGCCCTGGCCTGGGGTCACCACGTGCGGACCGTCTCGCGCGCCGGCCAGATCGTGGCCAAGGCGGCGCACTCGCACCTGGGCCAGGTGCTCAACAGCTTCCACACCCTGGCGATCAACGACGACCTGGCGACCATCGCCGCCGTGCCCGCCGAGCGGATCTTCTGGGTGCAACTGGCCGACGCCCCGCGCCTGGGCATGGAGCTGCGCGCCTGGAGCCGCCACTTCCGCTGCTTCCCCGGACAGGGCGACCTGGACGTCGCCGGCTTCCTGACCGCCGCGCTGGAGGCCGGCTATACGGGCCCCGTCTCGCTGGAGATCTTCAACGACGAGTTCCAGGCCTCGCCGCCGCGCCAGATCGCCCATGACGGCATGCGCTCGCTGATCTGGCTGGAGGAGCGCGTGCGCCAGCGCCTGGCCGAGCATCCCGAGGCTCCGCGCCCCGAGGTCGCCCTGGTCGACCCGCCCAAAGCCCCGAGGGTCTCGGGGATGGCCTTCATCGAGTTCGCGGTCGGCGGCATGGGGGCCGGTCCCTTGGCCGATCAGCTGAAGGCCCTGGGCTTCAGCCCCTGGGGCTGCCATCGCACCAAGGCCGTGACACTGTGGCGGCAGGGCCCGGTGATGATCGCCGTCAACGCCGAGCCGGAGTCGTTCGCCCACTCGTTCTACCTGCTGCACGGCCCGTCGGTCTGCGCGGTGGGCCTGAAGTTCGACGACGCGCATCGGTTCCTGGCCCGCGCCGAAGCCTTCGGCTGCGCGCGTCACGAGGGCCGCACCGGCGCCGAGGAGCGACCGATGCCGGCCATCCGCCGACCCGACGGCAGCCTGCTCTACGCCGTGCCCGACGACTTCGACCCGTCCGACGAGTTCATCCCCGAGGCCGACTTCGCCGATCTCGCGGTAATCAGCGGCGTGGATCATATCGGCGAGGCGGTCTCGGCGCGGCAGATGGACAGCTGGCAGCTGTTCTATCGCGCAGTGCTGGGCCTGGAGCCGGCCGAGTCCTGGGACCTGCCCGACCCCTACGGCCTGGTGCGCAGCCGGGCCATGGCCAACGCCGAGCGCAGCGTGCGCTTCCCCTTGAGCTTCTCCGACAGCGCCCGGACCAGCGTGGCGCGGTCGCTGACCACCTTCGTCGGCGCGGGGGTCAACCAGATCGCCTTCGCCACCAACGACATCTTCGCCGCCACGGCGGCCCTGACCCAGAAAGGCGCGCGGTTCCTGGCCATTCCCAGCAACTATTACGACGACCTGGCCGCGCGCTTCGGCCTCACGGACGACCTCGTCGACCGGCTGGCGCGGAACGGCATCCTCTACGACCGCGACGAGCAGGGCGGCGAGTTTTTGCACGTCTATACCGAGCTGTTCGACGGCCGGTTCTTCTTCGAGCTGGTCGAGCGGCGCGGCGGCTACGACCAGTACGGCGCGCCCAACGCGGCGGTGCGGATGGCCGCCCAGACCCGCGCCGCGCCAGCCGCCGCCCTGTACTAGGCGGTCAGCAGCCGCTTGAAGCTGGCGATCATCCGTTCGGGATCCGGCGTCAGGCCGGTAATCAGCCGGAAGGCCTCGACCGCCTGGAAGACGGCCATGCCGCCGCCGTCGACCACCGCGCAGCCCCTGGTCCTGGCGGCCGCCAGCAGCGCCGTCTCCAGCGGGAAATAGACGACGTCGGCCACCCACAGCGACGGACGCAGATACTCCAGCGGCAGCGGCGCACCGGGATACTTGGCCATGCCCACCGGCGTGCAGTTGACCAGGCCGTCGGCATTGGCGACCGCCGTGGCCAGGTCGTGGCCGACCACCACCTCGGCCGCCGGGAACAGCGCCGCCATCCGCGCGACCAGGTCGGCGGCCTTGGCCGCGTCGTTGTCGAAGATCGCCAGCCGCGCGGCGCCGCGCTTGAGCAGGGCGTAGGCCACCGCCGAACCGGCCCCGCCCGCCCCCAGCTGGACCACCGCGCCCAGCGGCGCGTCCGGCAGGGTCCGGCGCAGCCCTTCGGCGAAGCCCGACCAGTCGGTGTTGTGGCCGACCCGCAAGCCGTCGCGCAGCACCACCGTGTTGACCGCCCCCAGCGCCTGCGCGTCCGGGTCCAGGCGATCCAGCAGCGGCATCACCGCCTGCTTGTAGGGGTGGGTGATGTTGAGCCCCGAAAACCCCTCCCCCTGAGCCCAGTCCAGCAGGTCCGCCAGCGGCTCCGGCCGGCGATCGGTGTCGATCAGGTCATAGCGGTACGCATGGCCCTGCGCCGCGCCCTCGGCCTCGTGCATGGCCGGCGTCAGCGAGGCCTGGATCCCCGAGCCGATCAGGCCCGCCCGAAACTGCGTCATCGCGCATCCACCCCATTTTTTCCGTCCGGCGGGCCAATGCCAAGCCGAACGGTTGAACTAGATAGTTCATTGAGTCATCTTCGCTCCGCAAGCAAGAACATAAACGGAGGGAACCCATGAAGACCCATAATGGCGGCGCACGTCTGGCCGCCCTGGTCCTGTCGCTCACCGGCCTGTCGCTCGCGGCCGCCCCGGCCGCCGCCGGCCCGATGACCCGCATCGAGACCGATCCGGTGACCACCGCCGCCGGCCAGGTGGCCGGCACGCGCCTGGCCTCGGGCGTGAAGGCCTATCTGGGCGTCCCCTACGCCAAGCCGCCGACCCAGGACCTGCGCTGGAAACCGCCGCAGCCGATCCGCTGGGACGGCGTCTGGAACGCCGACCGCAAGGGCGCCGAATGCATCCAGGTGCTGCGCCCCCACGACATCAACCACTACTTCGGCGAGGAGGCGACCAGCGAGGACTGCCTCTACATGAACGTCTGGACGCCGGCCGGGGCCAAGCCGGGCGACAAGCTGCCGGTGGTGGTCTTCATCTATGGCGGCGGCGGCACGATCGGCTCGTCGGGCATGGCCAACTATGACGGCGAGGCCATGGCCAGGCGGGGAGCGATCTTCGTCAACTTCAACTACCGCGTCGGCCTCCTGGGCTACCTGGCCCATCCCGCCCTCTCGGCCGAGCAGGGCGGCCACTCGGGCAACTACGGCTATCTGGATCAGAACGCGGCCCTGAAGTGGATCCGCGATAACATCGCCGCCTTCGGCGGGGACGCGGACAAGGTGGCGCTGAGCGGCCAGTCGTTCGGGGCCGGCTCGGTCGCCGCCCAGATCTTCAGCCCGCTGTCCAAGGGCCTGTTCCGCGGCGCCATGCTGTCGAGCGCTTGCAACTACACCGGCGACATCGCCCCGCTGTCGGCCGGCGAGCAGGTCGGGCTGGAGCTGCAGAAGCGCCTGGGCGCGGCCGACCTGGCGGCCATGCGCAACGTTCCCGCCGACAAGATCCTGGCCCAGCAGACCGAGAACCAGGTCGGGGCCAGCGTTCAGGGCATCCGCGCCCCGGCGGTGATCGACGGCTATTTCTTCACCGCCCAGAAGGCCCAGGTCCTGGCCGACCGCCTGGGCAGCGACGTGCCGATCATCGCCAGCTCGAATGGCGACGACATCGACGCCGGCCGCAGTCCGCTGGTCGCCGCCAGGACCGTCGCAGCCTTCCAGGAGGCGGCCCGCAAGATGTACGGCGCCGACGCCGAGGCCTTCCTGAAGCTCTATCCGGTCAAGTCCGACGCCGAGGTTCCGGCCGTCGCCCACCAGGCCGCGACCGAGGCCGGCTTCCTGCAGAGCTCGCGCACCTGCGCCCAGCAGCAGGCCAAATTCAATCGCTCGGCGACCTATGTCGACCTCTTCACGCGCAAGCATCCGTACGCGTCGGGGGTCACCTTCGCCGACCAGAACCCGGCCACGGTCGGGGCCTATCACACGGCCGACGTCCCTTACTGGCTCGACACCCTGGACAAGTACAACAGCCTGCGCCCGACCCGGGTCTGGACCGACTATGACCGCAAGCTGACCGACCAGATGTCGGGGGCCCTGATCGCCCTGGCGGCCACGGGCTCGCCCTCGACGCCGGCCATGGCCTGGCCGGCCTGGACCGAGAAGGAGCCGAAGTACCTGCGCTTCGGCGACGCCGTCACGGTCGACACCATGGCCGCCAAGCGCATGGACTGGCTGGCGGCCCACCCGGCGGCGGGGGTCGGCCTGCCGGCGCCCAGCGCCCGCCCGCGCGACTGAGGGCCTAAGGTCCGGCGGCCAGGCCGCCGGACCATCCGCCCCGCGCTCTCTACTTGCTCGCCAGCTGGCAACTGAAGCTGGCCGCCTCGTCCGTCGAGCCCTTGCCGTCCCATTGCGCCACCTTGGGATAGGCGCAAAGCGGCCGGGTCCGCAGGGTCTTGGCGGGCATGCCCAGCAGGTCGGCATAGTCGTTGTCGGTCTTGGACGCGATCACCGTATCCGGCGCCTTACCGCCCTCGACCCAGGCGTCCAGCGTCGCCAGCATGTCGAAACTGTTGGGACCCGGCCCGCCGAAGCAGTGCGACATACCCGGAACCATGAACAGGCGCGAGAAGGCGTCGGCCGACTTGACGCCCATCCTGGCCCGAACCGCGTCGTAGTACTGGATCGTCGCCAGCGGCGTGATCGCCGCGTCCGACCAGCCGTGGAACAGGATCAGCTTGCCGCCCCGCGCCTTGAAGGCCGAGAGGTCGGGATTGTCCGAGGCCACGGTCGGGGCGATCGCCCTGGCGGCCTTGAGGTCCTTGTCCAGGTTCATCTGGGCCAGCTGCCAGCCGGTGTTCGAATAGACGAAATTGGCGAAGAACGAGCGGGCGAACGACGGGTGCTGGGCCTTCTCGCCGCTGATCCACAGCGGCCAGGCGCCGGGCGTGGCCTCGCCACCGGCGGGATAGCCGGGCAGGATCGACTGGCCCTTGGCGTCGCGAGGACCTTGGTAGAGCTTGCGCAGGCCCGCGACCTGGGCCGGGGTCAGGCAGTCCTTCGCCTGGCCGTCCTTGCACTGAACCACGACGGGGTCGAAGCGGCAGCGGCGCGGATCCTCGATCACGCCGTCGGCGACGCCGTCCAGTTTGTCGCACTGGGCCAGGGCCGCCTTCTGGACGACCGGCAGCAACGCGTCGGGGATGCGGCTCTCGGGAACCTCGTGCACGGCCTTCCACGACCAGGCGAAGCTACCCATCAGCCGCGTCCAGGCGTTGGCCGGGGCGCCGGCCACGACGCCGTCGAAGTCGCCGGGATAGCGCTGGACCTCCATCAGCGCCTCGCGGCCGCCGTCAGAGCAGCCGGTGAAGTAGGCGCGGCGCGGGCCCTTGCCGTAGTGGGCGGCGATCAGGGCCTTGGCGAAGACCGCGGTCTCGTGGTTGGCGCGATGGCCCCAGTCGGCGATCTTCTCGGGCTGGTTCAGCGCCCACTCGGCCGAGCCGCCGGCCCCGTCCTCGGTATGGCCCATGTCGGTCCCGGCGACGGCGTAGCCGGCCTTGACCGCCGGGCGCATGGCCAGGCGCGGTCCGCCTAGCGCGCCGCCGTAGCCGCCATTGCCGGTGGCCATGAACTTGCCGTTCCAGGCCGCCTCGGCCGGCAGCCAGACCTCGACCTTGATCGACGAGGCGGGGGTCGGCGACAGGGTGGCGTTGACCCGGCAATAGGCGGCCGAGGCCGGCAGCGGCGGGATGCCGAAGACCTCGATCTCCTGCGGCGCGCCCAAGGCCATCGCCTTGACGGCGGTGATCTTGGCGCCGGCGATCTGGACCTTGGCCAGGTCGTCGCAGGGCGTGGCGGCGTGGGCCTGGCCCGCCAGGGCCAGGGCGCCCGTGAGGGCCAGCGGAGCGGCCAGATAAGCGGCGCGGGTCATTGGATCACCGTTTCTTGCAGCGACAGCTTGGTGGGAGCGACCGGCGCGTCGGCCGAGCGGGCGGCGATCTCGGCCACCATCTGCTCGTGCGAGGCGCGGGTGATGGGATAGAGGGCGATCAGGCCTGCCGAGGCCAGACCCCCGACCAGCGGGATCCAGAACATCATCGCCTTGATGCCTGCCAGGGTCTCGGGGCTCTGCGTCGCGTTGGGCGCGTAGCCGACGTGGGTCAGGGCGATCCCCAGGAACCCCGCGCCCAGGCCCAGCGCCGCCTTCTGGCCCAGCACGACCAGGCCGAAGACCAGGGACTCGGTGCGCACGCCGGTGCGCCATTCGCCGTACTCGACGGTGTCGGGCAGCATGCCCCAGAAGCAGACGACGTAGGACGCCAGGCCCATGGCCTGCAGCGCCACGGCGGCGAACAACAGGACCACGCCCTGGCCGTCGGCCAGGTGCCAGAGGACCAGGCCCGCCAGGCCCGGGACCGCGCCGATCAGCCAGGCCGCGCGCTTGCCCGCCAGGCGGACCACGACCGCGAAGGCCGGCACGCAGATCGCCGCCGTCAGGGCGCCGATGGCCAGGGCCGCGCTGCCCAGCTTGGCGTCGCCGACCACGTACTTGAAATAGTAGAGCAGGTTCTTGGAGAACATCGTGCCCGAGAAGGCGCTCAGCACCACCGCCCCCAGCACCAGCATAAGGGCGCGGTTGGCGGCCAGGCTGCGCAGCACGTCGCGCAGCGGGCGCGGCGGCGGAGCCTCTTCCTCGGCGACGTCCAGCCCACGCGCGGCCCAGGCCACGGCCAACAGGCAGAAGGCGGCGATCACGCCATAGACGGCGGCCAGGATCAGCCAGCCCCGGCGAGGCGCCTCTTGTGTCGACAGGGCCTGGGCGACGGGCAGGGTCAGGGCCGCCACGGCGATCGCCGCCAGCGTACCGAACACCATCCGCACGCCGGCCATGTCGCCGCGCTGGGTGCTGTCGCGGGTGATGCGAGCGAACAGCGCCGCATAGGGAATCGAGACCACCGCGTAGAGCGTACGGAACAGCAGGTGGGTGATCGCGGCGAACACCACCGCCCCGCCCGCCGGCCAGACCGGCCCGGCGAACACCGCCACGAAGCCCAGCGCCAGCGGCGCTCCCCCCAAGAGCAGATAAGGCCGATAGCGGCCCATGCGGGTGCGGGTGCGGTCGACCACCACACCCAGCACCGGATCCAGGGCCGCGTCCCAGATCAGGGCCGCCATGTAGATGAAGCCGGCGGTCGCCGCCGGCAGGTCCAGCACGTCCGTATAGAAGAACAGCAGGTAGAGCCCGGCCGTCTGCCAATACAGGTTGAAGCCGAAATCCCCGACCCCGATCGCCGCCTTCCGGACAGCCGTCAGCCGGGGCGCGTCGCCCCCCACCGCACCTAAAGCCACGCTTGGCATTCCCTACTCGCCTCCCCTGGGTTCGGGGCTGGACCAACCGGCGCGCCCCGTTTATTCACCACTTGTATAACGAAATCGACAATGCCTTCAGGGGAGCCGAATGTCAAAGCCGCCGATCGATGTTCAAGGAAGCCGGTTCGTCGACGCGCAAGGGCGTCACGCGATCCTGCGCGGGGTCAATCTGGGCGGCGATTGCAAGGTCCCCTGGCCCGACGGCGGCACCGACCGGCCCAGCAATTTCTCCGATCATCGGACCGTCAGTTTCGTGGGTCGCCCCTTCCCGCTGGAGGAGGCCGACGCGCACCTGGGCCGCATCGCCCACTGGGGGTTCAACACCCTGCGCCTGCTGACCACCTGGGAGGCCGTCGAGCATGCGGGGCCCGGCCAGTACGACGAGGAATACCTCGACTACTTCGCCGCCGTGGCCGAGCGCGCGGGCGCCCACGGGCTCTTCGTCTTCGTCGACTTCCACCAGGACGTCTGGAGCCGGATGAGCGGCGGCGACGGCGCGCCCGGCTGGGTGTTCGACGCGCTGGGCCTGGACTTCACCCGGTTCGACGCCGCTGACGCGGCCCACGTCATGCAGCACCGCTACGACTACGCCAGCGAGGAACGGCGCCAGGAGAACCGCTATCCGATGATGAGCTGGGCCAGCAACTACCGCCTGGCCGCCAATGGCATCGCCTGGAGCGCCTTCTTCGCCGGCGAGATCCTGACGCCCGACTGGACGGTCGAGGGCCGCAACGTCCAGCGCTTCCTGCAGGACGGCTATCTGGGGGCCATGGCCGCCGTGGCCCGCCGCGTGGCGCACCTCACCAACGTCATCGGCTTCGACACCTTCAACGAGCCGGGCCTGGGCTGGGTCGGCCTGCCGATGAGCCAGCCGCGCCTGCGCGCGACACCGGAGGATCCCCTGCCCGTCTGGCCCGGCCCGGCCTGGACGCCGCTGGACGGCCTGCGCGCCGCGCGCGGCCGCACGGTCGAGGTGGCGACCCTGGGCTGGGGCGACGAGCGCGGCGTGCTGCGCGTGCTGGGTCACGAGACCGCCAACGAAGCGGGCGTGTCGATCTGGCGGGACGACGGCCCCGACCCCTTCGAGCGCGCCGGCGCCTGGCGCTTCGATCAAGGTGGCGACTTCGTGCTGGACGAGGACTTCTTCCGCCTGAAGGACGGCCAGCCGATCGACCACGAGAACCAGTGCATGGCCCCGTTCTTCGCGCGGGTCGCCGAGACGGTCCGCGCGGTGCGGCCGGACTGGCTGCTGTTCGCCGAGCTGTGCCCTTACCTGATCGGCACCGGACGGATGTTCCCCGACGCCATGCCCGCGCGCAGCGTCAACGCCAGCCACTGGTACGACATCGACATCCTGCGCAAGAAGCGCTTCGACCCCGACCAGCATCTGGACCCGCTGCGGGCCAAGTACTTCAATCAGATGGCCTATATCGCCTGGCTGGGGACCAAGTTCGGCGACACGGGCGCGCCGACCCTGATCGGCGAGTTCGGCATCCCCTACGATCTCAACCACGGCGAGGCCTTCGAGGCCTGGGCGCGGGGCGAGCGCGGCGAGGACGTCTGGACCGCCCACGCCCAGTCCCTGGCGCTGATGTACGACGCCCTGGACGCCCTGAAGCTGTCCTCCACACAGTGGAACTACACCGCCACCAACCGCAACGACCTGCGGGTGGGCGACGGCTGGAACCAGGAGGACCTGTCGATCTTCTCGCCCGACCAGGTCGACGGGACCGGCGCGAACGGCCCCGACGCCGGGGCCCGCGCCCTGCTGGGCTTCTGCCGTCCCTACGCGCCGCTGGCCCAGGGCCTGATCGCCACGATGCGCTACGCCGACGGCCGCTTCGAGCTGGAACTGGAGGCCGATCCGGCCATCGCCGCGCCGACCGAGATCTATGTCCCCGAGGCGCGATTCCCGAACGGCCTGACGGTGCGCGTCTCACAGGTCTCTGCCCGCTGGCGCCATGATCGAGCCGCCCAGAAGGTGTTGGTCTGGGCCGACGAAGCCGGACCGCTGTCGATCGTCATCGCGCCGGCGTGAGCGAAAAAAGAGGCCGGAGAGCGATGCTCTCCGGCCTGGGGCAGCGGCGGGGTTCGGGACAAGATCACACCCGTCGCATCGCGAAGGCCCGGCGCGGGAGAGCCGGCGCCGGGCCTCGCAATCTGGTCAGTAGCGCAGGTTCAGGGTCACTCCGTAGCGTCGGAAGGCGTCGCCGGTCAGGACCTGGCTGTAGTCGCCCTTGCCGCCGAACGGCGTGCCGAACAGGGCGCTGGGGAAGCGCTTGTCGGTGAGGTTCTTGCCCCACACGGCCAGGCGCCAGCGGTCGTTCTCGGCCCCGATCCCGACCGTGCCGCCCAGGATGCCGTAGCTCTTGATCGCGGTGTTCGGGTCGCCCGTGGCCGAGGCGTTGTAGCCGTCGCGCCAGCCGTAGTCGGCCGAGGCGTTGACCTGCAGGCCGTGGCCGATCGAGCGTTCGTAGACCGCCGCCAGGCTGGTCTTCCACTTCGACACACCGCTCAGCGACTTGCCCGAGGCGTCGAAGCCGTAGAGGCCCGGCGCGATCAGCACGCAGCCCGAGGGCGTCGTCACCGGATCGCACGAGATCGGCGCGAAGTCTCCGTACTGGGCGTCGATATAGGCCGCCGAGGCGGTGACCAGCAGACCTGGCGCCAGCACGGCCGTCAGGTCGCCCTCGATCCCCTTGGTTTTCAGGTCACCCGCGTTGATGGTCCGGAAGGCCGGCGGGGTCAGGGTGAAGTCGACGGTCTGGGCCTGGTAGTCCTCGAACTTGGTCGAGAAGGCCGCGACGTTCAGCACGGCCAGGCCGCCCAGCAGGGTGGTCTTCACGCCCAGCTCGTAGCTGGTCGGGATCTCGGGACCGACCGCCTGGCTGGTCGTGGCGTTGGAGACGCCGGTCTGGTTGAAGCCCGGCCCCTTGTAGCCGCGCGACACCGTCGCATAGCCCATGGTCCGCTCGGCCAGCTGGTACTGGGCGCCCAGCTTCCACGAGACGTTGGTCTCCTTGGCGGTGTCGTCGAAGGTCACCGTCGGGTTGATCCCGAAGAAGCCCGGCCGGGTGAACTGGCGGAAGTCCAAGCTGACCTTGTCGCGGGTCAGGCGCGCGCCGCCCAGCAGGGCCAGCTTGTCGGTCAGCTGGTAGCTGGCCTGGCCGAAGACCGCGTAGCTTTCGGTGTCCACCAGGCTGTTGATCGTCGAGTTGATGATCGGCAGCGGCGAGACGCCGAAGGTGCCGGTCTGGTCGGTCACCTGGTTGGTCTTCTGGCGGTAGTAGTAGAGGCCCGCGACGTACTCCAGCTTGCCGCCCGTCGGCGAGGCCAGGCGCAGTTCCTGGCTGACCTGGCGCAGGTCCTGATTGGAGATGTTGTTGTTCAGGATGTTGACCGGCAGGCTGTCGGAGTCGCCGTTGCTGAAGTCGAAGTCGCGGCGGCCGGCGCTGATCGAGGTCAGGGTCAGGCCGCCCGGCAGGCTCCAGTCGACCTGGGCCGAGAAGCCGTAGTTCTCACGGTCCTTGTACTGCGGACCGTCGATGCAGAGGTCGGCGTTGTCTGGCGAGGCCTTCACCCCGCAGGCCGCCAGGGTCAGGCCCATGACGCCGGTCGGATTGAGCTTATACGGCGACCAGGTGATCGACTGGTCCTGCTTGGCGTAGTCGGCGGTGATCAGCACGTCGACGGTGTCGGAGGGCCGCCACAGCAGCTTGGCGCGGGCGCCCCACTCGTCATTGCCGTTGAAGCGGCGGCCGTCCTTCTTGTTGTTCAGGACGCCATCCAGCTTGTTGACGAAGCCGCCGAGGCGCAGGGCGGCCTTGTCGCCCAGCGGCAGGTTCACCGTGGCGTCGGACTTGTTGTAGCCATCCTGGCCGGCGTTGAGGTTGGCGATGGCCTCGACCCGGCCGATCTTCGGCGCGTTGGTGGTGATGCTGACCAGGCCGGCCGAGGCGTTCTTGCCGAACAGCATGCCCTGCGGACCACGCAGGATCTCGACGCGGGCGACGTCGTAGAAGCTGCCCAGCGCCATCTCGGGCCGGCCCAGCACCACGCCGTCTAGCACGGTCGACACCGTCGGCTCGATCGAGGTCGAGAAGGTCGAGGTGCCGACGCCGCGCACCGACACGCCGAACGAGGTGGCTTCGAAGCTGGGCACGACCAGTTTCAGCTGGTCGATATTGCCGATGTTGCGCCGCTGCAGGTCGGCCTCGCCGACCACGCTGACGGCGACCGGCACCTCCTGCAGCTTCTCCTCGCGCTTCTGGGCGGTGACGACCACCTCGGTGATCATCATCGTCTCGTCGGGCCTGGCCTCCTGCGCCAGAGCCTGGCCCGCCGACAGGGCCATCATCGAGGCCCCCAGCGTCAGCGCCGTCTTCAAGGTCTTCATGTCACGCCTCCCCTTATTGTCGTTGATGTCTCAGCGCGCCTGGGCGTCTCGAAGAGCTCCCAGGGCGCGGATGCGTTCGGGCGTCGCCGCCAGCGCCGCCCCGTCGTTGGTCACGGTCATCCGCTGGTCGCTCGCCGGGTCGTATCGGGCCCAGCCCGGATCGCCGGTCTTGGCGAAGGCCGCCCAGGCGTCGGCCCAGCGCTTGGCCGCGGCCTGGTCGGCGGCGGACGGCGCATCCTTCAGCTTGCCGAGGGTGTCGAAGACGAAGCCCAGGTCGCCGGAGTGCGGCGTCCCGCGCCAGTCCTTGCGCTTGGCCTCGACGACGTAGCCGAAGCTGTAGGTCCAGACCGGCTGGCCGCCCTTGGCCGCCAGCCCCGCCAGGGCGTGGGCCGGCTCGACGAAGGTGGCGTCGCTGGGCATGTCGGCGTTCAGCGCGCCCTTGCTCCCGTAGATCGCCAGCAGCTTGTCTTCCGGCAGGCCCAGCTGGGCCATGGTCTTGCCGGCGAACATCCCCTTCAGGAAACCGGGGATGATGCCCAGTTCGTCGCTGTTGGCTCCGATCAGCAGCGGGACCCTGGCCTGGCGACCGGCTGCGAAGCCCTCGACCGCCGAGCCCGTCACCAGGCGCCCGTCGACCACCGGGCCGGAGAAGGTCGCCTCCTCGCTGTTCAGCAGATCCAGCTTGCCCAGAAGCTTGGCCGCCGGCAGCGCCCGCAGGTCGGCGGCCGTGGCGTTCTTGAGCCCCGCCTTGTCGGCGAAGGCGACGCCGATAGCCTCGGCCGAGACCTTGCCCGGCCGGTCGGCGGCCAGCAGGGGCCAGACGTCGCGACCGCCGCCCGACTGGGCGATGGCCTGCTGGAAGAGACCGCGCGCCTGGGGGATCAGCATCAGCTGGCTGACCGAGCCGCCGCCGGCCGACTGGCCGAAGATCGTCACCCGTCCTGGGTCCCCGCCCAGCGCCGCGATATTGGCCTTCACCCAGGCCAGGGCGGCGATCTGGTCCATGTAGCCGTAGTTGGCCTTGGGCTCCTCGGGATGCTCGGCGTCGAGGACCGGATGGGCGAAGAAGCCGAAACGGCCTAGGCGATAGTTGAAGGTCACCACCACCACGCCGCGCCGGGCCAGAGCCGCGCCGTCGAACACCGGCTGACTGCCCGAACCCATCACGTAGCCGCCGCCATGGATCCAGACCATGACCGGAGCGCTCTTCGCATCCGCCGGCGTCCAGACGTTCAGGGTCAGGCAGTCCTCGCTGACCGGCAGCTTGGTCTGGGTGTCGTCCCAGCCGACGCGGTTCTGCATGCAGTCGGGCCCGAAGCCTTGCGCCTCGCGCACGCCCGTCCAGGCCTGAGCTGGTTGCGGCGGACGCCAGCGCAGGTCGCCGACCGGGGCCTGCGCATAGGGCACGCCCTTGAAGATTCGGACGCCGTCCTCGACGGAGCCGCGCAGCGCCCCGCCCGCGACGGTCGCCTCGACGGGCGTCGGGGGTATGACAGGTGCGGCCGTCTGGCCCTGCGCGCCACAAGCGGCCAGGCACAGGGTGAGCGCCAGGATCGGCGAAAAGCGTTTGGCGGCTTGGCTCACAGCGAGCATCGGCGTTCCCTTCGGGCTCTGTCGGCCCGTCCCATGGATTACGTTATGCAGTTGCATAATGAAATGTCGAGACTGATTCACCGATTGGTGAACCAATTTCCTTTCCGGCGCGACTGTTGCTAGTCTCGCGCCCCTTGGCTCCAGCCCACCCCGACGAGGATGCACCCTTGAATCTCCGCGCGCGTCAGAAGGCCGCCACCCAGGCCAGCATCCTCCAGGCGGCCCTGGAGATCTTTTCGGAACAGGGCTTCGAGGGGGCCTCGACGCGGGAGATCGCCGCCAAGGCCGGCGTCCACCACGCGCTGATCAAGTATCACTTCGACAACAAGGACGCCCTTTGGCGGTCGGCCGTGACCTTCCTGTTTCAGCGCCAGGCCGACGAGTTGAAGCTGCCGGCCCCGGACGACCCGGCCTATCGCTCGTACCGCGACTTCGCCAAGGCGGTGATCCGTTCGGTGGTGATGTACTCGGCCCGTCATCCCGAGCACGCGCGCCTGATGGTCCAGGAGAGCGTGCGCGACAGCGAGCGATTCCGCTGGGCCGCCGACGAGTTCATCGTCGAGACCCGCAAGGCCGCCGAGAGCTTCATCCTGCTGTGTCAGAGAGAGGGCATCCTGCCCAAGGTGTCGGTGGCGGCCAGCGTCTACATCTTCGTCGGCGCGGCCCAGCTGTTCTACACCCTGGCCCCCGAGGTGCGGCAGGTCTGGGGCATCGATCCGTCCGATCCGGAGGTGATCGAGCAACACGCCGAGGCCCTTTCGGCGATCCTGGTTCGCTGACCCTCTCGACTTTCGTTATGCATTTGCATAACGTGATCAACGATAACCCGCGCGGCCAAGACGGGCGAACGCGGCGGGAACGGGAAGAGTGACGATGAAGCGTATGATGACGCGCGTGTCGACCGGACTGGTCGCGGCGACCCTTTGCCTGGCCCCCCTGGGCCTGGCGCAGGCCCGGCAGACGGCGCCCGCCCAGCCCTACTACACGCTGGACACCAAGATCGCCGACATCTTCGCCGATCCCAACGCCCGCACCGTCTTTGGCGAGTTCTTCCGCAAACGCGGCGAAGCGGCCGGCCAGCCCGAGGCCTCGCCCGAGGAGCAGGCCAACGTCGCCCAGGTGATCAAGAACTTCACCCCGCGCCAGCTGGCGACCTTCCCGCAGGCCAATCTGGACGAGGAAGGGCTGAAGACCCTGGCCGAGGCCCTGGCCAAGGTCCCCGCGCCGACCGCCACGCCGCCCGCCGCCGCGACCGCCGCGAACTGATCCGCCGATGACCGGTCCCACGCGGCGCGACGCCCTTTCGGGGGCGGCGGCCCTGGCGGCCTGCCTGACGGCCGGCTCCGGTCGCGCCGCGGCGGCCGTCCCCGCGCCTGGTGCCCTGACCAGCGAGCACGCCGGCGGGCCGATCGGCCTGGAGACGCCCAGCCCTCGCCTGGCCTGGCGACCGCCCGTGGCGCGCCAGAGCGCCTGGCGCGCGCAGGTCGCCGCCTCGGAGGCCGACCTGCTGGCCGGACGCCTGACCTGGGACAGCGGCAAGGTCGCCGACGCCGCTGCGGTAGAAGCCGTCTACGGCGGTCCTCCCCTGCCCTCTCGGGCTCGGCGCGTCTGGCGCGTGCGGCTGTGGGACGGCGACGGCCGCCCCGGCGCCTGGAGCGCGCCGGCCAGTTTCGAGATGAGCCTGCTGGCGCCCAAGGACTGGGGCGACGCCGCCTGGATCGGCCGCCGCCTCGCGCCGCCGCGCGGCTGGGCCGACCTGACGCTGACGATCGACTTCACGCTGAAGGGCCGGTTCTTCGACGTCCTGTTCCGGGCCCGCCCCGAGGGCAAGACCTATGGCGAGGCCTACGCCCTGCGGGTCGGCGAGGTCGATGGCGCGCCGTCCCTGATGCTGCAGGTTAGGCAGTACCCGGGCGGCGCCAGCCCGCAGGTCAAGCTGAGGCGCCTGCAGGTCTGGCCGCTGCCGCCCGCCCTCGCGGCCCTGAAGGGCCAGCGCCGCCGCCTGACCGTCGAGGCGCATGGAACGGCCCTGCGCTTCAGCCTGGACGGCGTCCTGGTCGGCGCGCTGGACGATGCGACCCAGGCCGAAGGAACCTTCGGCTTTCTGGCCCCGGAGGCCGAGGCCGCCGTCCTCCACGCCGTGACCTTGCAGGCGCCCGACCGACCCGGCTTCGCGAGCCGGTTCGAGGACGGCGACAATCCGCTGACCGGTGGCGACGTCGGCGAGGATGGCCTGATCCTGGCCTCGGGCGTGCCTGGCAAGGACCTCGTCATCCCGCTGGCCCATCCCGCGCCGCTGCTGCGCCGGGCTTTCGCCGTGAAGGGCGACATCGTCCGCGCCCGCCTCTACGTCGCCGCCGGCGGCTTCGCGGCGGTCAGCCTGAACGGCGCGGCCGTCGGCGAGAGCGCCATCGCCACCGGCTGGACGGCCTATGACAAGCGCGTGCTCTACCAGGCCCACGACGTCACCGCCCTGCTGAAGGCCGGCGACAACGTCCTGGCCGCCGAGCTGGCGCGCGGCTGGTACGGGATCGCCGAGCCCAACGAGTGGTACTTCCACAAGGCGCCCTGGACCGCCGAGCCGGTGCTGAAGGCGCGGCTGGAGATCGTCCTGACCGACGGTTCGACGCAGGTGCTGACCACGAACGAGACCTGGCGGGCCGCCGACGGCCCGTGCTTGTGGGATTCGATCTACGCGGGCGAGCGCCGCGACGCCCGGCGCGAGCCGTCGGGCTGGCGCGAGAGCGGCTTCGACGACCGCGCCTGGGACAAGGCCCTGATCGCCAAGGGACCGGCGGGCCGCCTGGTCGCCGCCACGCACGAGCCCATCGCCCCGGTCGCCCGCCACGCGGCGGTGTCGGTCAAGGAAGTGAAGCCCGGCGTCTGGCTGTTCGACTTCGGCCGCATCCGCACCGGCGTTCCCGAACTGGCCGTCACCGGCCCCGCCGGCCGCACCGTCTCGATGGCGCTGGCCGAGAAGCTGCGCAAGGACGGCGCGATCCAGGTCGCCAGCGGCCTGATCGACGCCCAGCTGATGACCTGGCGCTACACCCTGGCCGGCAAGGGGCGCGAGACCTGGCGGCCGGCCTTCGGCTATGGCGGCTTCCGCTATGTCCAGGTCTGGGGCCTGGACGGGACGCCGGCGCCCGACACGGTCGCGGCGATCGAGATCCATTCGGCCGTCGCCTCGATCGGCCGGTTCGAATGCGCCGATCCCCTGGTCAACCAGATCCACGACGCCGCGCGCCAGGGCCTGCTGAACAACATGCACGCGGCGCAGACCGACACGCCCAGCCTCGAAAAGAACGGCTGGACCGGCGACGCCCAGGCCTCGTCGGCCGCCGCCACCGTCAACTTCGACGTGGTCCGCACCTGGGAGAAGTGGCTAGGCGACTTCGTCGACGCCCAGGCGGCCAGCGGCGAGCTGCCCGAGATCGTGCCCTCCACGCCCTATTACGGCTTCGAGGACACGCCGGGCTGGAACTATGTCTGGGGGCCGACCCCGGCCTGGGACGTAGCGGCCTTCGTCCTACCGGAGGAGCTGGAACTGCGGTTCGGAACACGCGCCGCCGAGCCCGTCCGCGCCCTGCAGAAGCGCCTGGCCACCTACACCGCGCGGTTCCTGAAGGCGCCTGACTACCGCTACGACCACGGCCTGGGCGAGTACGCCGCCGCCGGCCCGACCGGACCGGTCGACGCGACCTCGACGGCCTATGTCTTCCACATGTTGAAGGCCACGGGCCAGGCCGAGTTGGCCGCCAAGATCCGCGCCGCCTACAACGCCCGCTACTGGGACGCGGCCAGGCGGCGCTACGTCGCCCCGCCGGAGGGCGGCAAGCCCGCGCCGTACTGCCAGACCATGAACGTGCTGCCCGTGGCCCTGGGCCTCGTCCCGGACGGCCAGGCCAAGGCGGTGATCGCTGGCCTGGCCGCCGACATCGCCGACAAGGGCCACCGCCTCGACGTCGGGGTCTACGCCCTGCGCTACCTGCCGCTGCTGCTCAGCGACCACGGCCACGGCCACGTCGTGTGGAAGGTCGTCACCCGCACCGACGAGCCCGGCTGGGGCTTCTGGCTGAAGAACGACATCCGCAGCATGCCCGAGGGCTGGGGCCTGGGATCGCGGTCGTGGAACCACCACTACTTCGCCTCGATCAGCAGCTGGTTCTACGAAGGGCTGGCGGGCCTTCGGCCGGCCGCGCCGGGCTATGCGCGCCTTCGGGTGCGGCCGGTCATGCCGGCGGGGCTCGCCAGCGCCGCCGCGACCCAGATGACGCCGCGCGG
The DNA here is from genome assembly GCF_019931575.1 of Caulobacter segnis. Lineage (NCBI taxonomy): Bacteria > Pseudomonadati > Pseudomonadota > Alphaproteobacteria > Caulobacterales > Caulobacteraceae > Caulobacter > Caulobacter segnis. Next base: position 3,794,614 of record NZ_CP082923.1, read on the forward strand.
CGAAGCCAGTTCGCGCTGGACGCGCGGGGCCGATGGCGGAGTCACCCTTACGGTCGGCGTCCCGGGCGCCTGCGAGGCGGACATCTGGCTGCCGAACGGCGGGCGTCGCCTGACCCGTCCGCCGCCGGGCGCCCTCTGGCGCGGCCCGCGCGACGCCCACGCCGTCTATCGCGTCGGACCGGGATCCTGGACCTTCGAGATCGTCGGGGCTCAGGCGTCAGCCTTGTGATCAGGCCTGAAAACCCTTACGCCACGGGACATGGGGACGTGGCGGAATCGGTAGACGCGCCGGACTTAAAATCCGTTGGAGCAATCCGTGTGGGTTCGAGTCCCACCGTCCCTACCATCGGGCTCCACCTTTGGCGTTAGACGTCGCCCGACTTCCCGTCATTCGGGAATAAACATTCCGTGGAGGAATAAACGTTTCTCGGGGCGTCGACTCCCCCCAGGATCACGGCCGCGTCTCGCAGGGCGAACACCGTTCTCGCGCGGCGGCTCGATGAGCTACCTCCCCACCCGTTGCGTTCGAGTATCTGACCATGGCCGAAGACAAGACCCCTGATCCCGTCGACATTCACGTGGGTCGCCGCCTGCGTATGCGCCGCAAGGATCTGGGCTATTCCCAGCAAGCCCTGGCGGACGCCCTGGGCCTGACGTTCCAGCAGGTCCAGAAGTACGAGGGCGGCAGCAACCGCATCAGCGCCAGCAAGCTGCACGCCACGGCCATGTTCCTGAAGACGCCGATCGGCTTCTTCTTCGAGGGCCTGGACGATCCGGAAGGGCTGGACACCACCGCCGCCGACCTGGCCAACGAGATGGCCGACTTCTGGTCGCTGCCCGGCGCCCCCGACCTGGCCCGCGCCTTCACGACCATCCAGTCGGCCGGCATGCGCAAGCATCTGGTCGACCTGGCGCGCGCGGTGGCCGGCGAGGAGTAGCGCCCGCTTTCCGGGGTCAGGCCGGATCGGCCAGCAGCTCGATATTGGCGGCCCCGGCTTCGGCCAGGGCCGAGATCAGCTCGCCGACGGCCGCGTCCAGCTCCGCGGCGTCGCGACCGCGCAGCACCAGGTTGGCGCCGTAGACATCCGGAGGGCTGAAGAACGGATAGCTGCCCAGCGACATGTCCGGATGGGCCTTGGCCACCGCCTCCAGCGGCGCGGCGATCGTGCCCTCGCCCGTACCCGTGACGCGGACGGTCTTGCTCAGCACCACCGCGCCCGTGCGCAGGCGAGGACCCACGTCCTCCAGCATGCCGCGCATGATCGCCGGCACGCCCGCCAGGACGAAGACGTTGTCCTTCTGAAAGCCGGGAGGGCCCTGCACCGGGTTCTTCACCAGGCTGCCGCCTTCCGGCACGTGGGCCATGCGGCGGCGGGCGGCGTTCGGCTCGCCCCAGCGCTCGCGCAGCATGGCCATGATCTCGGGGTGCTCGGGCGCCGTGACCCCGAAGGCCTTGGCGATCGAGTCGGCGGTGATGTCGTCGTGGGTCGGGCCGATGCCGCCGGTGGTGATGACGTAGTCGTAGCGGGTCCGCAGGGCGTTGACCGCGTCGATGATCTCCTGCTCGACGTCGGGCACCACCCGCGCCTCGCACAGGTCAACGCCGTAGGTCGCCAGGTACCTGGCGATGGCCGCCAGGTTCACGTCCTGGGTGCGACCCGACAGGATCTCGTCGCCGATGATCATCACGGCGGCTGTCACGCGCTCGCTGGTGGTCATCCGTTCAATCCCTTACATCGCCAGTGTTCCCGCCCTCCGACTTAGGCCCCGCATGCTGCTCCCGCAACCGCTGATCCACGGCCGGCTGGTCAGTCGCTACAAGCGCTTCTTCGCCGACCTCATGCTGGACGACGGACGCGCGATCACCGCCCATTGCCCCAATCCCGGCGCCATGCTGGGCGTCAGGGATCCGGGCCAGGGCGCCTGGGTGTCATGGTCGGACGATCCCAAGCGCAAGCTGGCCTACACCCTGCAATACGTGGAGCAGGGCAACGCCCTGGTCGGCATCAACACCCTGCTGCCCAATCGGCTGGTCGCCGAGGCCCTGGCGGCCGACGCCCTTCCCGAGCTCTCCGGCTACGCGACGATCTGCCCGGAGGTGAAGTACGCGCAGGCCAGCCGGGTCGACTTCCTGCTGACCCATCCCGACCGGCCGCCCTGCTGGCTGGAGGTCAAGAACTGCCACTTCTCGCGCACGCCGGGCCTGGCCGAGTTCCCCGACTGCAAGGCCGAGCGCTCGACCCGGCACCTCTCCGATCTGGCCGCCCAAGTCGCCGAGGGCCACCGCGCCGTGGTGCTGTTCGTCGTCCAGCGCGAGGACTGCGAGACCTTCAGCGCCTGCGCCGACCTGGACCCGAAGTTCGCGGCCGGCCTGGACGCGGCGGCCCAGGCCGGGGTGGAGGTGCTGGTCTATGCGTGCGCGACGAGCACGGAGACGGTGCGCATCGATCGCCGCATCCTGTGGACCAACGCTCACCTAACAGCGATTTAAGCTGCAATCGGCGCGCCTTCGGTTACCTCTTCGCACGCTCGAAAAAGGCTGGCGCACCGAGGGGGATCGCATGAAGAGGACCGTCCTGGCGCTGACCGCTCTGGCGCTGGTCTTGTCGGGCTGTGGACGGAGCGATCCGACCAAGCCGGAGAGCGGCTTCATGACCGGCCTGCGGGCCGTGTTCGCGTTCAAGGCCTGCACCGGCGAACTCGAGGAACGCTTCGACCTCAAGCATGTCGGCAGCATCAATTCCGACGACATGGACCCGATACCGGTTGGCCGGCCGGGCGAGTGGGACGTGAAGTTCACCGCCGACATCACCGAGAAACCCACCGGCCGGGTCACCCGCTACAAGGGCGTCTGCCACGTGCGGCGCGACAAGCCGACCTCGCTGGACGCGACCTTCATCAAGGAAATCCGCCCCGCCGACGGCGTCGTGCGACGCATCACCCCATAGCAAAAGGCGTCGAAGGGAGGTCAGGGGTTGAAATCCGTGCTAGGATCAGCAGATACGCCCCGACCCTATCGCCGCCTCGCGGCGGCGCCGCCGAGTAGAGCATGACCTTGGACAACACCCTCGAGATCGAAGCCGAGACCCGCACGGGCCAGATCAAGATCCACAAGGCCGAGGACTTCGAGGGCATGCGCAAGGCCGGCAAGCTGGCCGCCGAGTGCCTGGACATCCTGGTCCCGCACGTCCAGCCGGGCGTCTCGTCCGACGAGCTGGACCGCCTGGCCCGCGAGTTCATCCTGGACCACGGCGCCCTGCCCGCCTGCCTCTATTATCGCGGCTATCCCAAGACGGTCTGCATCTCGCGCAACCACGTGGTCTGCCACGGCATCCCGGGCGACTGGAACGTGCGCGAGGGCGACATCGTCAATATCGACGTCACCGTCATCGTCGACGGCTGGCATGGCGACACCTCGCGGATGTACGGCGTCGGCGAGGTGGGCCCGCGCGCCCGCCGCCTGGTCGAGATCACCTATGAGGGTATGAAGCGCGGCCTGGACGCGGTGAAGCCGGGCGCGACCCTGGGCGATATCGGCCACGCCATCCAGAGCTACGTCGAGGCCCAGCGCTGCTCGGTGGTCCGCGACTTCTGCGGCCACGGCCTGGGCAAGGTGTTCCACGACGCCCCGAACATCCTGCACTTCGGCCGCCCCGGCCAGGGCGCAGTGCTGAAGCCTGGCATGTTCTTCACCGTCGAGCCGATGGTGAACCTGGGCAAGCCGGCGGTGAAGGTGCTGAACGACGGCTGGACCGCCGTGACCCGCGACAAGTCGCTGTCGGCCCAGTGCGAGCACTCGATCGGCGTGACGGAAGACGGCTACGAGGTCTTCACGGCCTCGCCGGCCGGCCTGTTCCAGCCGGCGATCCTGGGCGGCTAGCCCACGCGTCCCACGCCCGCCACCCCATCAGGACGACGAACACCGCCCCATAGATCAGCGGCGGCCGGTGGTCGGCCTTGACCAGCAGGTAATAGTGGACGACCCCCAGCGGGACGATCACGTAGATCAGCCGGTGCAGCCGGCTCCATGCCGCGCGGCCCAGGCGGATGACCCAGCCATTGGTCGAGGTCACGGCCAGCGGGATCAGCAACAGAAAGCCCGCCATCCCCAGGGTGATGAAGGGCCGCTTCAGGATGTCCTTCCACAGCTGCCTGAAGTCGAAGAACAGGTCGACGCCCACATAGCTGACGAGATGCAGCACGATGTAGCTGAAGGCGAACAGGCCGATGGTCCGTCGGAAGCGGACCAGCCTGGGCGCCTTCAGGATCCGCGCGGCCGGGGTGATGGCCAGGCCGACCAGCAGCAGGCGCAGGCCCCAGACGCCCAGCTGGCGGATCAGCTTCTCGATCGGATTGGCGCCCAGCTCGCCCGCGTAGCCCTTCCAGGCCAGCCAGACGATCGGCGCGAAACAGGCCAGCCAGACCAGGGCGTAGACGAGGCTGTCCCGGAGCTTGGAGGGGCGCTTGCTCTTCCCCTTCTGGGCGGAAGCCATCAATAGAACTTCTTCAGGTCCATGCCGCGATAGAGGTCGGCGACCCACTCGCCATAGCCGTTAAACGGCAGGGTGTCGCGGCGGCGGAACTCGCCGATGCGGCGCTCGGTGGCCTGGGACCAGCGGGGATGGTCCACGGCCGGATTGACGTTGGAATAGAAGCCATACTCGCGCGGCGCCAGCTTGTTCCAGGCGGTGACCGGCTGGCTCTCGACCAGGCTGATCCGCACGATCGACTTGATGCCCTTGAAGCCGTACTTCCAAGGCACGACGAGGCGCAGCGGCGCGCCGTTCTGGTTGGGCAGGACGTCGCCGTACAGGCCGACCGCCATCAGGGTCAGCGGGTGCATGGCCTCGTCGATGCGCAGGCCCTCGCGATAGGGCCAGTCCAGGGTGTTCCAGCCCTGGCCGGGCATTTCCGACGGCCGCATCACCGTCTCGAAGGCCACGAACTTGGCCTTCGAGGTCGGCTTGACCGAGGCCAGCAAGTCCTTCAGCGGGAAGCCGACCCACGGAATGACCATCGACCAGCCCTCGACGCAGCGCATGCGGTAGATGCGCTCCTCGAGCCTGTTCCCCTTGATCAGGTCCTCGATGCCGACCGTGCGCGGAGCCTCGCAGGCGCCGTCGATGCGGACGGTCCAGGGACGCGGCTTGAAGCGGCCCGAGTTCTCGGCCGGATCGCCCTTGTCGACGCCGAATTCGTAGAAGTTGTTGTAGCTGGTGATGTCGTCCTTCGGGGTCGCCTTCTCGGTGGTCGAGAAGCCCTTGGTGAAGGACAGCTCTGCCCGCGCCTGGCCCGCCGCCGCCCCGGCCAGGCCCACGCCCGCCAGGCCCGTCATCAGCGTCCGGCGCTTCAGATAGAGCCCCTGGTCGGTGACGTCGTTGTCGGTCAGGTCGGGGGCGTGGCGGATCAGCATGGGGCGGCTCTCCGAGGGCGGCGTTCAATACGGATACGAACCGCGCCGCCCCTTGGTTACGTCGGGCGCGAAATTCAGTTCGGCCCCTTCATTGGCCGCGGCGTCGGAGCGTAGACGCGTGACAGGCCGTCGGCCAGTTGCGCGCGTTCCTGCGGGGACAGCGTGGCGGTGAACGCCGCCAGCGCCGCCTCGACATTGCCCCGCGCCTGCAGCTCCAGGCTCCGGGCCGACGCCAGCCGCCGGGACACCTCGCCCGCGTCGTAGCCAGGAGAGACCAGGGCGTCCAGGGCCGCCTGCCGATCGGCGCGGGCCTGCTGGGTCAGGGGCCTGTTGCGCTTGTTGGCCTCGTTCAGCGCCTTGCGGAACGCCTGCCGCCGATCGGGCGACAGCGCGTCGGCCGCCGAGATCAGGGCCGGCCGTGGCGGCGCGGGCTGCGGAGCGGCCTCGGCGGGCGGGGCGGCCACAGGCGTCGGCGGACGCGCGATGACCGGCGCCGATGGCGCGTGGACGGCGGGACGGCGTGTCGACCTCGGCGGCGCTTCGGACGGGGCGACCGGCGCCGGGGGCGCGGCGACCAGCGGCGGCGCGGCGACCACGATCGGACGCGGCGGCGCCGGCGCGGGCGGCGGCGGAGTCGTCAGCCGCATATAGGCCATGCCCGCCACCCCGCCGATCAGGAAGACGTTGACCGCCGCCGAGACAGCCAGGGCGATCGCCCACGGGCGCGAGGTCGTCATAGCTCGGAAGGCTCCGCGATGGCGTCCTGCAGCGCCGCCGAGGTGTCGACGGCCGTGACGACGGACTCGGACCCGACCGGCGCGGCGACCTCGGCCGGCCGGCCGATCGCCACGCCCACGGCCACGCCAGCCAGGGCGGCGGCCGACAGGCCCAGGGCCGCGCCGACCCCGGCGATCCAGCGCCGCGCCTGGCCGGTCGGTCGGGGCGCGGCGGCGATCAGCCGACCCAGCAGGGCCGCGTCCGGCGCGGGGGCTGGCGCCAGGTCCAGCAGGCGGTCCAGCTGAGCGGCGGCGGCCAGCACCGGCGACAGGCGCTCGGCATGGGCGGCCAAGAGGGCGCGCGCGGCCTCGCGCTCGCCTTCGGGCCAGCGGGCGATTTCGCCGCCATAGCTCTCGGCCAGGGCCTCGAACCGCCCAATGGACATTTCTGGCGTCATCATGCCCACGCCTCCTTCAAGACCGTTCCCATCAGCCCCCTCCCCCTCGCAGATCCGCCAGCGACGCCTTCAGGGCGCGACGCCCCCGCGACAGCAGGCTCTCCAGCGCCTCGACGCTGATCTCCATCAGGGCGGCGGCCTCGATATTGCCCAAGCCCTGGTGATGGCAAAGCACGATCGCCTCGCGCTGGCGCGGCGGCAAAGCCGCCAGAGCCGCCTCGACGCGCTTCGAAAGTTCGGTCCCGATCAGGCCAGCGTCCGGCGCGGGCCCCGGATCGACCTGCTCGGGCGGCGCGTCCGTCACCACCTCGCGCCGTCGGCGCAGCCGGTCGTAGCAGAGGTTCAAGGCCACGCGGTGCAGCCAGGTGTCGAACCTGGCCTGCCCCGGCGTCCAGGCCCGGGCCTGCCGCCAGGCGCGCAGGAAGGTCTCCTGGGCCACGTCCTCTGCGTCGCCGGCATCGTTCAGCATGCGCCGGGCCAGGGCCAGGATACGCGGCAGCCGTCGATCCAGCAGTTGGCGAACGGCGGTCGGGTCGCCCCGGCCCACCCCCGCCAGCAAGGTTTCGTCGGGATCGTTCCCGTCGGACGCCAAGCCTCAACCCGCCGCGCACGTCGTCATCAGACCCCGACCTTGGCCTTGCCGGACTTGGCCTGCAACTCCTCCAGCGACAGGATCCCGTCGGCGTTGGCGTCCATGCGCTTGAAGCGCCAGGCCAGCAGGGCGTCGGCCTCGGTCCGCGACAGGGATCCGTCCTTGTCCTTGTCGAAGCGGGAGAACAGCTTTTGGCCCCGCTTGCCGGCCTTGGTCGCCTTGGCGTCGGCCTCGGCGTTCTCCTTGCGGAAGGCGGTGAACTCGGCGGGCGAGATCTTGCCGTCCTTGTTGGTGTCCAGGCGCGTGAACAGCTTGTCGCCGTTCTTGGCCTGGAACTGCTGCAGGGTCATGCCCGCGGGCGCGGCGGGCGCCGTCGTCTGGGCCAGGACAGGACCGGCCAGGCCGGCCATCAGGCCGGCGGCGATCAGGGTGCGTCGTGTCATCGGTCGAAGGTCTCCAGACTCGGATGGTCCGTCCCATGAAGACTTGAACGCCCGAGCGGCGAAATTCCGTCGTCGCGATGGCGAAGATCTTTCGCCTACATCAACCCCAGCGCCTTGAAGCTGGCCACGCCGTCGCGGGCGACCACCAGGTGGTCGTGGACGGCGATCTTCAGCGCCTTGCCGGCCTCGACGATCTGCCGGGTCATGTCGATGTCCGGCCGCGACGGGGTCGGGTCGCCGGACGGATGGTTGTGCAGGATGATGATGTTGCTGGACGACAGCTCCAGCGCCCGGCGCATCACCTCGCGCGGATAGACGGGAGCATGGTCGACGGTGCCGCGGTTCATCACCTCGTCGGCGATCAGCTGGTTCTTCTTGTCCAGGAACAGCACCCGGAACTGCTCGCGCGACTCGTTGGCCAGGGCGACGCGGACATAGCCCAGCAGCGCGCTCCATGAGGCGATCACCGGCCGCTTGGCGATCTTGTCGCGTCCGGCCCGCAGCGTGGCCTCGTGCAGCAGCTTCAGGTCCATGGCCGCCGCCTCGCCGACGCCGGGCACGGTGGCCAGTTCCTCGGGCGTGGCGCCCAGCACTGCGCCCAGCGAGCCGAACCGGGCCAGGAGCGCCTTGGCCAGCGGCTTGACGTCGCCGCGCGGGAAGGTGCGGAAGAGATAGAGCTCCAGCAGCTCGTAGTCGGGCAAGGCGACGAAGCCGCCGGTCTTGGCCCGCTGGCGCAGGCGTTCGCGGTGACCGGCGTGATGGGCATGGACCGCCTTGCGGGACGCCCCGGCGGGCGGGCGCTCGACCGCCCCCGAGCCGCCCTCCCCGCCGATCTCAAGGGGCAGCTCGTCCGATACGCCCAGGGATTTGACGCTGACCATGCCGCCCTCGACTCCAGGCGAGCAGTAGGCTCGATCGCGCCAGGGTTGTCCAGATGGAATTCTCCCCCGACGAGGGGAGCCCCCGCGTCCTACTTGGCCACGCTCTTGGCGTAGGCCTGGGCCCCGGCGACCAGGCGCAGGACGTTGCCGCTCCAGATGTCCTGGATGTCGGCGTCGCTATAGCCCTCGGCCTTCAGGCGGGCGGTGATCTTGGGCAAGTCGGCGACATCTTCCAGCCCCTCGACGCCGCCGCCGCCGTCCCAGTCGGCCCCGACGCAGACGCCCTTGGGCCCGGCGATCTTCAAGGTGTACAGCATGCTGGCCATGAAGGTGTCGAAGTTGGCGCGCGGGAACGGATACTTGGCGTTGACCTCCATCAGCTTCTTGACCCAGGCCTTCACCTCGGCCTCGCTGCCGCTCTCGGGCTGCGGGCCCAGGGCGTCGAGAGCGGCCTTGCGCTCGGCGCTCGGCGGTGTCGGGGCCTTCAGATAGACCGAGTTGATGCAGATCGCCCCGCCGCTGGCGGCGATCTTCTTGATCCGCCCGTCGTCCAGGTTGCGCGGGTGGTCGAAGATGGCCTTGGCCCCCGAATGCGAGGCGATGATCGGCGCCTTGGACAGGGCCACTGACTGGTCGACGACGTCGTCGCTGGCGTGGCTGACGTCGATCAGGATCCCCAGGCGATTGGCCTCGGCCAGCCAGCGCAGGCCCAGCGGCGAATAGCCGTTCCAGATCTTGCCCTTGGGGTCCGTCGAGCTGTCGGCGAACTGGTTGTTGCGGAAGTGAACGGGCCCCGCCATGCGCACGCCGGTGTCGTAGAAGGTGCGCAGCAGGGTCAGGTCCTCGCCGATCGGCCAGGAGTTCTCGATGCTCTGGTAGACGAAGCTCTTGCCGGCCTTGTTGATCCGGGCGGCGTCCTCGGCGGTGTAGGCCAGCTCGAACTGATCGGAATGGGCCGCGACCATCTCGCGGATCTCCGTCGCCCGCTCCAGGGCGAAGTCGCGGGCGAAGCGGTAGCCCTCGGCGGTCAGCTCGCCCTGGCCAGTGTAGATCACGTAGAACCCGCCATCCAGGCCGCCGGCCTTCATGCGCGGCAGGTCCACCTGGGTCAGGTCGTCCAGATAGGCGTGGCGGTCCAGCATCGACCAGCCCTTGCGCGCGAAGTGCTCGGGGGTGTCGAGGTGGGTGTCCAGGGTCAGGAAGCCGTCGTGCAGCGTCTTGATGGCCTTGGGGACCTCCCCCTCGACGGGCTTCTTGTCGGCGGCGTGAGCGCCCCCGCCCAGCAGGGCGGCCGAGCCGAGGAGGACGGTGAGCAGGCGACGCATGGGACGCTCCGAAACAACGGGAGCGGCCAAGCTCGGGGCGTTGCGCGGGGCCGTCAAGGGCCAGCGTCGGAATCCCGCGCTTGGCGCGCCAAAGCCATTCACATGAACGTTCCGCCTGCTACTTATCGCGCCTCCAGTTGCATTCGGTCGGGGGCGCATGCGGTTTCGAAATTCGGCGGTCGTGGACAGGCTTACGCGACCGACGGTGCTGGCGGCTCTGGCGGGCGTCCTGTTGTTCGGCTGGACCCTGGGCTTCGACGCGCTGCTCGCGTCGGGCCGGGCCTGGGTCACGCCGCGCTTTGACATGGCCGCCATGATGACCGGCTATTACGGCTTCCTGAACGCGCCCTGGTCGCTTCGGCCGACCGTCGTCGAGGGCCTGGGCGCCCATCCGCTGTCGATCGTCTTCACCGACAGCGTCCCGTGGGTGTCGCTGGCCCTGAAGGCCCTTCACCTGGGGCGGGTGCTCAACCCGCTCGGGGTGATCCTGTTCGCTTCCTACGTCCTGCAACCGGTGGGCGCGATCAGCCTGGCGCGCGCCTTAGGGATCAAGGATCGCCTGCCGCTGCTGGTGATGGGCCTGCTGGCCCTGGCCGTTCCGACCTGGATCGCGCGGCAGTTCGGGCATCCGGCGCTGTGTGCGCACTGGCTGCTGCTGTTCGGAGCCGCGGCCTCGGTCGACGCCGCCGTCCAGGGGCTGCGCGGCCGTCACGTCGCCGCCTTCTGCCTGCTGTTCGGCCTGGCGGTGGGTATTCACGCCTACCACCTGGTCCCGCTGAGTCTGCTGTTCGCCGCCGCGCTGGTCGCCGAACTCGTGCGCGGCCGAGGGCGTTCCGTGGGGCGGGTGTTCGCGGGCGGCATCCTCGTGACGCTGGTCGTCGCCGCCTCGGCGGCCTTCCTGGGTTACGACGTCGGGGACGGCGTGGCCGACAGCGGCAGCAAGCCGGGGTTCTATTCCATGAACCTGGACGCCCCCTGGCGCCCGGCAGGCTCTGGCCTGCTGCGCCAGGCCTGGCACGGCGGCGGCTTCGCGGGGACGTCCGACGCCACCGGCGGACAGTCCATCGAGGGCTACCAGTATATGGGCGCCGGCGCGCTGGGGCTGATCCTTGTCGCCCTGGCGCTGGCCTGCGTGAACGCCGACGTCCGGCGACGGATCCGGGCGCGGGCGTCGGCCCTGTGGCCCCTGGCCGTCGCCATGCTGATCCTGACGCTCTGGGCCATCGGGCCGCGCGCCTATCTGGGCCACCGGCTCGTCCTCGACCTGCCCCTGCCCGAGGCGATGGCCAAGGCGCTGGGCGTCTTCCGCGCCCACGGCCGCTTCTTCTGGGCGCCGGCCTATCTGCTGCTGGCCGCCGCCGTCGTCATCATCTGGCGCGCCCTGCCCCGCAAGGCCGCGTCCGTGGTCCTGGTCGCCGCCCTGGCGCTGCAGGTCGTCGACTCGGCCACCGTGCGAGCGACGATCCGAGGCTTCTTCAACATCCCGTTCGCGCCGATCGTTCACGTGGACGACCAGGGCGCCCGCGCGCTGGCTGCTCGCCCCTGGGTCTTCGCGCCCGACTACTTCTGCCTGGTGAACCCCGAGGAGATCACCGCCTTCACCCACACCGCCCACCTGGCGGCGCGCCTGGGCGGCAGGGTCAGCAGCATCCCGACCGCCCACAACGCCTACAAGGGCTGCGCGCTGCCGACCGGCGCGATGCTCCAGACCGCCCCGCCCGGCGATCGCACGGTGACCGTCATCTTCAACGACGGGGAAAGCCGAGGCGGACGCCTCGGCGTGTTCGCGGCGCGCACCGACTGCTACCGGATGGAACGCGGTGTCATCTGCGGACGCGACCTGGCTCCGCTGGGGCTGCCCCCGATGCGGCGGGGCGACTTCCTGTCCGGCGACGGCGGCCTGGAAGGCTGGATCCCGACCGAGGCGGCCGGCGTGAAGCCCGCCGCCCTGGTCGAGGGCTGGGCCACGCCCGAGGGCGCCGGGGTCTGGACTGTCAGCAAGCACGTCGTCCTGCGTCTGCCGGCCGCGCCGGGCCGGCCGACCCAGGTGACGCTGCAGGCGCTGGCCTATTCGGAGCAGCCGCCGCGTCCCCAGATCGTCACCATCCGGTTCGACGGTCGCGCCGTGACCAAGCTGGCGGTGGCCGCCGGCGGCTACCAGCCCTACACGTTCGTTGTCCCGCCGCGCTCCAACGGGCGAGCCGGTCCGCTCGACATCGTCCTGGAGATTCCCGGGGCCCGGACGCCGCCCACCGACTACCGGGCGCTCGGGATCGGCGTGCGGGAGATCCGCTATCGCGCCCTGCCCGCCGACGCCGGCAGGCCCTAGCCCGGCGCCCGCACGATCGTCTCATAGGCGGCGCGGGCCTCGGCCTTGGCCTTGGCCAGCTTCGGCTTCAGCGACTTGAACTGGCTCACGCGCCCGGCCTTGGCCATCAGGGCCTTGAAGGCCTTGGGCTCGGCCTCGACGTCGAGGCCGTCCTCCAGCGCGACCTTGATCAGCTGCGAGAGATCCTGCTCCAGCCGCCAGGCGGCCTCCAGCCTGGCCAGCGCCCCGTCGTCGGCCAGGCCCGCCGCGCGCAGAGCCGCCAGGGCCTCGCCGGTATTCTGGCGCAAAGGACCGCCGCCCGCCGCGTGGGCCAACTGCAGGAACTGGGCGGCGAACTCGATGTCGACCAGGCCGCCGGGGTCGAGCTTGAGGTCCCAGTCGCCCTTGCCAGGCCGCTCGCGCTCCATCAGCTCGCGCATCTCGATGACGTCGGCGGCGGTCTTCTTCCATTCGCGCGACCGGCGCAGGGCCGCCTCGATCGCCCCCTCGGCGCGAGCCTTGAAGTCGGACGAGCTGGCCCAGACCACCCGGGCGCGGGTCAGGGCCAGCAGCTCCCAGGTCTCGGCCTCACGTTCATAATAATCCTCGAAGGCCGCGAAGCTGACCGCCACCGGACCCTTGGTCCCGGAGGGACGCAGCTTCAGGTCGACCTCGTACAGCGTCCCCTCGCCCGTCGGCGCCGACAGGGCCGAGGTCATCCGCTGGGTGAAGCGGGCGTAGAAGACGTCGGCGCTCCACTCCTTGGTGGCGGAATGGGCCGCTGGCCCATCGGCCGCGTAGAGGGTCATCAGGTCCAGGTCCGACTTGGCGGTCATCTCGCGCGAGCCGGCCTTGCCCAGGGCCACCACGGCCACCTGGCCGGGGAAGGCCCCGCCCAGGCGCTCGGTCTCGGCCAGGGCGGCGGGAGCCAGGCCGCCGATGATCAGGTCGGCCAGCTCGGCGAAGGCCCGGCCGATGTCGCGGGCGTCGGCGCTGCCGCTCATCACCCGCACCCCGATCCGGAAACTCTGGTCGCGGAACAGGCGGCGGGCCGCGTCCATCGCCCCCTCGAAGTCGGCCGGGTCCCAGGGCGCGACGGCGGGGGTCTCGATCGGGCCGAAGAAGCTGGGGTCCAAGAGGGCGTCCAGGGCCGTCGGCCGCTTGGCCATGGTCGTGGCCAGGCGCGGGGCGAAGGCCATGACCTCGACGATCAGCTCGAACAGCCGCGGCTGTGCCAGGAACAGCGACTGGATCTGCACGCCCGAGCTCAGGGACGCGAAGAAATCGGCGAAGCGGTTGAAGGCCTGGTCCGGCGCGCCGGTGGCGTTGGCCGCGTCCAGCAGGCGCGGGGCCAGGCGCGTGAAGAGCTCTCGGCCCCGCTCGGTGCGGGTGGCGGCGATGTGGCCGTGGTGCCAGCCCCGGATGGTGGCGGCCACCCGTTCGGGGCTGGAAAAGCCCATGCGCTTGAGGGTGGCCAGGGTCTCGGGATCGTCGTCGACGCCGGTGAAGACCAGGCTGCCGAACCGCGACGACAGCTCCTCCTCGCCGGCGAACAGGCGGCCATAGCGCTGGTTGACGCCCTTGAGGATCCGGCCGACGGCGGCGTCGAAGCCGCGCAGATTGTCCTGGCCCCACAGGGCCGCGACCTTCTTCCGCTCGGCGTCCGATTCCGGAAGCTTGTGGGTCTGGTCGTCGGCGATCATCTGGGCGCGGTGCTCCAGCGCCCGCAGGTCCTGATAGGCCTTGGCCAGCCAGCCGGCGTCCTCCAGCGTCACGTGGCCGGCCGTGGCCAGGGCCAGCAGGGCGTCCAGGGTGCGCGGGCCGCGCAGGTCGGGCTGGCGGCCGCCCAGGATCAGCTGCTGGGTCTGGACGAAGAACTCGATCTCGCGGATGCCGCCCCGCCCCAGCTTGAGGTCCGCGCCCTTGGCGGTCAGGCGGTCGTCGACCTTGTAGGTATGGATCTGGCGCTTGATCGAGTGGATGTCGGCGATGGCCGCGAAGTCCAGGTTGCGCCGCCAGATGAAGGGCTGCAGCGCTTCGAGGAAGGCCGCGCCCTCGGCGAGGTCGCCGGCGGCGATGCGGGCCTTGATGTGCGCCGCACGCTCCCAGTTCTGGCCGACGCTCTCGTAGTAGTCCATGGCCGCGTCGACCGGCATGGCGGGCGGGGTCGAGGACGGATCGGGACGCAGGCGCAGGTCGATGCGGAAGACGTAGCCGTCGGCCGTGCGCTCCTGCAGCACCCGGCCCAGGTGGTTGGCGATCCGCACCGCCACGGCCTGGGGCTCGTGCCCGTCGGCGACTGGCAGCTTCTCGGGCGCGTAGAAGATCGAGAAGTCGATGTCGCTGGAATAGTTCAGCTCGAACGCGCCATGCTTGCCCATGGCCACGCAGAAGAGACCGGGGGCGGGGCCGCCCTCGCCGTCGCCGATGTGGGTCAGGGCGCCGCGATCGACCTCCTGACGCACGGCCTGGGCAAGGCCGGCCCGCAGCACCGCGTCGGCGAAGCGGGTCAGGGCGCCGGTCACCTGATCCAGGTCCCAGACCCCGCCCAGGTCGCACAGGGCCGTCAGCAGGTGCAGGTCGGCCTTCAGCTCGCGCAGGGCCTTGCGGGCGGTCTCGAAGTCCGGCTCGCCTGCGACGGCCAGGGCGTCCTTCAGGATCGCGGCCAGGGTCTGGTCGGGCTCGCCCTCCAGCAGCCGGGGCAGGCGCTGGCCGTCGCGGCGCGCCAGGCTGGCCAGATAGGGCGAGGCGGCGAAGATGGGGGCCAGGGCGCTCCAGGCCGCGTCGACCCCCGCCATCGCCTCGCCGACCCGCTTGGCGATGGCCTCGTGGGCCCGTTCGGCGGCCTTGGCGTCGAGGACGGGGCCGCAGGGGACGAGGTGATCGGCGAGACGAGTCATGGCGGGCAACGTGACCCGCCCTCGCCCCAGGAGCAAGATCAGGCCGGGCGTGCGGCCATGCGGGCGTAGAGCGCAGCGATGGTCGAGACCGCCGTGCGGGCCTCGTCCATGTCGGCGACCTCGCGGTCGTCATTGTAGCCATAGGCCTCGGTCTCGCCGACCTGCTGGAAGACGATGCCGTCGCGGCGCGGCAGCACCGAGATGTTCTTGTAGTAGAGGCCATAGCGCAGCTCGGGCTGGGGGATCAGCCAGGCGATCTGTCCGCGCACCGGCACGATGCTCTCGTCCTTCCACAGCGCCCGCGCGCCATAGCCGGTGCAGTTGACGATCACCGGCTCCTTCAGCCCCGTCAGCTCGCCCGGCGTGTTGAAGACCCGGGTCTCGACCTTGCCGCCGGCCAGCAGGAAGTCGGTCATCAGCACGTGGGCGTATTCCGTGACGTTGAACTGCAGCGACGCGCCGCGACGGACATGGGCGACCGGGAAAGGATTGGCCTCGGGCGGCAGATCGACCTGGCGGGGCATGATGTCCCGCACCCGGTCGGCGTACTCGACGAAGTGCGGGACGCCTGGCGCGCGGACATGGCCGCTGGTCGGGGCGGCGTCGAACAGGCTGTAGCGGTCGCTCCACTCGACCGGCGAGCCGGCCAGGCCGACATAGGTCTGGAAGGTCCGGAACGAGGTCCGGCACATCGTCTCCCACAGCTCGGGAAACCCGGCCGGGGTCTCGCCCTCGGCGGCGATGCGCGAGTCGGGCGACCATGTGCCGGTGGCCCGCGACGAGCGCGTGTCGGCCAGACGCTCGGCGGCGTAGATGGTGACGTTGGCGCCGGCCCGGCGCAGCACGGTGGCCGTGGTCAGGCCCAGGGCTCCGCACCCGATCACCGCCACCTCGCGCGCCCCGCCGGCCAGGGCCTTGCGGGCGGCCTGCTCGGCCGAGCCCCACGACAGCGACCAGCCGCTGCCGCCATGTCCGTAGTTGTGGACCACGGTCTTGTCGCCGACCGTCTCGACGTCGAAGCGCGGCCCAGCCTTGCGGAAGGGGCGCAGGCAGACGGTGACGCGAGTGATCCGGTCCAGCTCGGCCCGCACGGCCGGCAGGATCGGGGCCCGCGCCGCGCCCGGCCGGGCCAGCGAGACCGGCCCCGTGGCGCAGCCCGCCAGGCTGCTGGCCCCGAAGCCGCCCAGTCCCGCCAGGACGGCGCGCCGCCCCAAGGTCTCCATCCGCATGCTCACGCCTCTTCCCCTCGTCGCCGCGCGGCCAGTTGAGGGCGCGTCGCGCGGCCCGGTCACCCGGACATTCGGCCGGCCGTCGGGATTTCCCTCGGGCGCTGAAAGCCTAGGCGCCCAGCGTGTTGAGCGTAGCGGTTGAGGTCATGCGGATCCACGGGCCCGCTTGACGGGAGAATTTACAGTCGTAACTGTTCCATCCGGCAAACCCGGCGCGACGACCAGAAGCCGGGGATCGGGAAACGACCATGATCGAACTGCTGGCCTTGGCTTTGATGCGCGCGCAGGTCGCCGCGGCGTTCGGCGTGGTCCTGGTGCTGCTGCTGCGCCTGCCCCTGCGCCGCCTGTTCGGGCCGCGCCTGGCCTACTGGCTGTGGGCCATCGCGCCGGCCGCCGCGATCGCCAGCCTGTTCCCCAGCCTTTCGGAGTCGCTCGAGATCGGCGCGACCGCCTCGCCCCTGGCGCCGGACGCGGCGCTGAAGGTGGTGGCGGTCTGGCTGGCCGGGGCAGGCGTCTTCGCCGGCTTCGTCGCGTGGCGGGAGCGCGCCTTCCGCCGGCTGGTCGAGCGGGGCGAGGCCGGGCCCGCCGTCATGGGCGCCCTGTGGCCGCGCCTGGTGCTGCCCGCCGACTTCGAGGACCGCTTCAGCGCTCGCGAGCGCGAGCTGATCCTGCTGCACGAGCGCACCCACATCCGGCGCGGCGACCCGATGGCCAATCTGATCGTGGCCGGCTGCCGGGTGCTGGGCTGGTTCAACCCCATGGTCCATCTCGGCGCGGCCTTCCTCCGCATCGACCAGGAACTGGCCTGCGACGCCAGCGTGCTGGCCCTGCGGACCGGCATCCGGAGCGACTACGCCCGGGCGCTGCTGAAGGTGTCGATGGTCGGCAGCAGCTCGCCCCTGGCCTGCGGCTGGGGGACCCATCCGCTGATCCTGCGCGTCGGCTTCGTGGGCCGGACCGAGCCCAGCCGCCGGCGCGAGATCGTCGGCTTCCTGGCCGTGACGGTCTTCACCCTCGCCACCGTCGTCGGCGTGTGGATGCTGGCGCCGCGCGGCTTCGACCAGCACGCCTTCGCGCCGGACGCCCTCTACGCCGCCCGCCCCGGCCTGAACTGATCCCGCCCCCAACGGCCGGAGGAAGCACGACCGCAATCTTGCCGTCTTGCGGCCGGATCGTTCCCCGTGAGCGAGGATCGCGGCGGTTGCGCCCACGTCGATCAACGCGCCGGCTTGACGTGAGAATTTACAGTTGTAACCATTGACGCGAGGAAACGGCAGGAACCGCATCCGACGATGATCGAGCTCTTCGCCCTCGCCCTGATCCGGGCCCAGATCGCCGCCGCCGCCGCGGTGCTGCTGGTCATCATCCTGCGGCCGTCGGCCCGCCGTCTGTTCGGGCCGCGCCGCGCCTACGGCCTGTGGGCCGTGGTGCCGGCCGCCGCCGCCGCCGCCTTCCTGCCCAGCCTGGCCGAGACGATGGACCTGGGTTCTCCCGCTCGCCCCCTGGGCGTCTGGGCCGGCAAGCTGATCCTGCTGTGGCTGGCCGGCTGCGCGGTCGCCACCGCCATCCTGGTCCTGCGCGAGCGCCTGTTCCGCAAGAAGGTCGACCAGGGCCTGGCCGGTCCGGCCGTGATGGGCGCCCTGTGGCCGCGCATCGTCCTGCCGTCCGACTTCGCCCAGCGCTTCGAGCCCCGCGAGCGCGAGATGATCACCCTGCACGAGCGCACCCACATCAATCGTGGCGATCCGATCGCCAACCTGGTCATCGCCGGGGCCGGCGTGGTCGGCTGGTGCAACCCGATGATCGCCCTGGCTTCGCGCCTGGTCCGCATCGACCAGGAGCTGGCCTGCGACGCCACCGTCGTGGCCCTGCGTTCGGACATCCGCGCCGACTACGCCAAGGCCCTGATGAAGGCGCAGATGAGCGTTTCGACCTCGCCCCTGGCCTGCGGCTGGGCCACCCATCCGCTGATCCTGCGGGTGTCGCTGCTGAACCGCCGCGAGCCCAGCCTGCACCGCGACATCGCCGGCTTCCTGACCATGACCTTCCTGGCGATCATGGCGATGGTCGTCGTCTGGAGCGTGTCGCCGCGCGGTCCCGACTTCCGCGACCTGCGCCCTGGCCTGGCCGCCCAGATGGACGCCAACGGCGTGATCACCTGGGTGCAGGGCGAGTAGCGCCCGCCCCTAGCCCAGGAACAGCTTCACGTATTCCTCGACCGGCCGGCGGTTGAGCGTGTCGTTGATCCAGACCTCCGTCGTCCCGTCCGCGCCCGGCTTGATCAGCCGCACGCCGGCCAGGCGCATGCGGTCGAAGACCCCCTCGGCGACCTTGGGCTTCAGGACCAACTGGCGGATGTTCGAGGCGTTGGGCGCGGGCTTCAGCTTGGCGGCCCCGGCCTTCTCCAGCGCGGCGAACAGCTGGTCGGCGGCGGCGAAGGCGGCCTTGTGCCGGGCGTCGAAGTCGTCCAGCGCCGCGAGCGTCAGCACCGCGCACGGCCAGGCCTGGTAGAGCGTCCCGCCGAACTGGTGGCGCAGGGCGCGGGCCTTGGCGATGTCGGCCTTGGAGCCCGCCAGCACCGCCCCGAACGGCGCGTCCAGGTACTTGTAGAGCGAGACATAGACCGTATCGAACAGGGCCGCCGTCCCGGCCACGTCATAGCCGGGCGGGGCCAGCAGCAGGCGCGCCCCGTCCAGGTGCAGGCGGATCCCCTTGCCCCGGGCGTAGGCGGCGATGTCGCGCAGGGCCGACGGGTCCAGCAGCTCGCCATGGGCGCGGCGCACCGGGCTCTCCAGCGAGATGGCCCCGACCCTCAGCGGATAGGGTCCGTTCTCGGCCTCGTCGACGGCGGCCTTGATCTCGTCCAGGGTCGGGCCCGCGCGGCCGGGCGCCAGGCTCACCAGATTCAGGCCCGACAGCAGCTGGGTCGCGTCGCTCTCGTCGCGATAGAGGTGGCTTTCGTGCTGGACGACGACCCGCGTGGCCTCCCCCGCCAGGATGCGCACGGCCACGTGGTTGGCCAGGGTCCCGGTCGGGAGGAAGGCGCAGTCCTCCTTGCCCAGCATGGCGGCGAAGCGCCGCTCCAGCTCGCCCACCGCGCCGCCGGCCAGATAGCTGTCGCGCGGCTTGCCCTTCTGGACCAGCTCGGCCAGACGCGCGGCGGTCCTGACCGCGTCCGGCGGCGCGCTGTCGCCGGCCAGCCAGACGCTGCGGGCGTCGACGGGCGGGAACGGCGGCGGAGCGGCCTGGGTCTGGGCGAAGGCGACGGTCGGCGCGAAGGCCAGCAGGGACGAGGCGAGGAACTGGCGGCGGCGCATCAAGTCATCCCTTCTTCCCCCTCCGGGGAGGAGGGCTGAAAGCCCGGAGGGGGCAAGTGAAGTGCGTGCTCACACCCTTTGCCCCCACCTGACCGCTGCGCGGTCGTCCGCCCCCCGGGAGGGGGCGGAAGGTGATATCCGCCCCTACTCCACCCGCGGCAGCACCAGGGCCACGCGCAGGCCCGGGCCCATGCCGTTGTATTCGCCCGGTCCCTCGGCCAGCTCCAGGCGACCGCCGTGCGAGACGGCGACGGCGCTGACCAGGGACAGGCCCAGGCCCGCGCCCGGCTCGCTGCGGCTGTTCTCCAGGCGCACGAAGCGCTGGATGACGCGGGCGCGGTCGGCCTCGGGCACGCCCGGGCCGGTGTCGGTGACCGAGAACTCCAGCTCGCCCGAAGAGGTGCGACGGGCGCGCAGCATGATCGCCCCGCCCTCGGGCGTGTACTTGATGGCGTTGTCGAGGATGTTGGCCAGGGCCTGGGCCAGGAACTCGCGATTGCCCTTGATCGGCAGGGCCGGGACGATCTCGGCCTTGAAGTCCAGGCCCTTGTCCTCGCACGACAGCTCATAGAGCTCGGCCATGTCGGTGGCCAGTTCCGAGGCGTCGAACGGGCGCTGGTCCGGGGCCGAACCGGCGGCCTGCAGGCGGGCGATGGCCAGCACGGCGTTGAAGGTCTTCAGCACCCCGTCGGCGTCCTGCAGGGCGGTCTCCAGCGCCGCCACCGGGTCGCCCTTGCCGTTCTCGGCGTCGATCAGGGCGACCTCCATGCGGGCGCGCAGGCGGGTCAGGGGCGAGCGCAGGTCGTGGGCGATGGCGTCGCCGGCATGGCGCAGGCCGCCCATCAGGCGCTCGATCCGGTCGAGCATGTCGTTCAGGCCCTCGGCCAGCTCGTCATACTCGTCGCGCGTGCCCCGCACCCGGGCGCGGGCGTGCAGGTCGCCGGCGCGCACGTCGTTGACCACATCCACCAGCCCCTGCATCGAGCGGCTGACATTGCGGCTGATCAGCACCCCGCCGGCCATGCCCAGCAGGATGACCAGCGCCCCGGCGCCCCACAGGGCCCGGACGATCTTGCGGACATAGGCCTCGGACGCATCGACGTCGGCCCCGACGAACAGGATCTCGCCGTGCTCCAGCCGCTGCTGCACCCCGCGTGCGGCGGCCTTGACCTCGGCCCCGTCCAGGTCGGTCTCGGTGACCTTGAAGCTGGCCCATTGCGGGCCGTCGCCGCTGAAATTGGCGACCGGCGACTCCTCGATCGAGCCCGAGATGCGCTTGCCGTCCCTGTCGGCCAGGAAATACAGGAACGGCCGCTCGCCCGTCGCCCGCTCGACGATGGTCTGGTTCAGGGCGTCGACGCCGCCCTGGCGATAGGCCGCTTCCAGGCTCTCGAACTCGCGGCTGATCTCGGCCTGCGAGCGGCGGTTCACCTCGCCCGCCGTGGCCACGTAGATGTAGCCCAGGAAGGCGCTGGCGGCCGCCGCGAACAGGGCCAGGAACAGCAGGGTCAGCCGGAACGGCGTGGTGCGGAGAAGGCGCGGCAGACGCATGACGGGTCCGGCGGCATGGGAGCCGCCGCTGCTCTCCTACGGATCCAGCCGGTAGCCGGCGCCGCGCACGGTCTGCAGCATGGCCCGGTCGAAGCCCTTGTCGATCTTGCTGCGGAGACGCGAGATGTGCACGTCGATGACGTTGGTCTGCGGGTCGAAGTGGTATTCCCAGACCTTCTCCAGCAGCATGGTGCGGGTCACCGACTGGCCGGCGTGGCGCATCATGAACTCCAGCAGCTGGAATTCGCGCGGCTGCAGGTCGATTTCCTTGCCTTGGCGATGGACCGTCCGGTTGATCAGGTTCATCTCCAGCTCGCCGACCTTCAGGGTCGTGGCGACGGCGCCGGTCTCGCGACGGCGCGACAGGGCCTCGACGCGGGCCATCAGCTCGGGGAAGGCGTACGGCTTGACCAGATAGTCGTCGGCGCCGGCGCGCAGGCCGGTGACGCGGTCATTGATCTCGCCCAGGGCCGAGAGGAACAGGACCGGCGTCTGGTCGCCCTCGCGGCGCAGGGTCTCGACCACCTGGACACCGTCAAGCTTGGGCATCATCCGGTCGACGATCAGGACGTCGAAGCCGCCCTTCTGGGCCGCGGCCAGCCCGGCCTCGCCGTCGGGCGCGTGCTGGACGTCGTAGCCGGCCTCCGTCAGGCCATGCGCCATGGCGCCGGCGGCTTCCAGGTCGTCCTCGATAATCAGAATACGCATCGTAGAGCCCCTCATGCGCTCGGGCGGAACAGCGGAACGATCGACGTTCTCGCGATTCCGCGCATCGCGCGATAGTTGCTCTTGCAATAGCGGTTTCGACGACCGCCGTAACTTAAACCTTGGACAGATACGAAAAAGCCCCGCTCCGGCGGACCGGGGCGGGGCTTTCCGTTCGCAAGTCTATCCGCTTACGGCGCGATCTTCAGCGCCACGAAGACCGGGCGGTTCTGGCGGATCACCTTGACCAGCACGCTGGTGCGGCCGGCCTTCTTGGCGTTGGCCACGGCGGCGTTGACGTCGGCCACGCTGGCCACCGCCGCGCCGTTGATGTTCGACAGCACGTCGCCCTTGGCCAGGCCCTTCTCGCCCGCGTCGCTGTCGCCCTTCACGCCGGTGATCAGCAGGCCCTTGATCTCGCTGTCGATCTTGTAGGTCTGGCGCGAGGCCGGGTCGATCGCGCCCAGGGTCAGGCCCAGGGCCTCGACCTTTTGAGCGGCGGGCTTGTCCGGGGTCGGCGCGGCGCCGTCCTGATCCTGATCGTCGTCGTTCTGGGCCAGGGTGCCCTCGGCCGGGCGGGTGCCCGACTTGATGTCGACCGTGCGCGGCTTGCCGTCGCGGATGATCGACAGCTTAATCGTCTCGCCCGGACGGGCCTTGGCGACCTCGCGGGTCAGTTCCGAGCGGTTGGCCACGGCCACGCCGTTGACGGCGGTCAGGATGTCGTCGGGCAGCAGGCCGGCCTTGGCGGCCGGGCCGCCGGCGACGATCTCGCTGATGATCGCGCCCTTGACGTCCTTCAGGCCCAGCGCCTCGGCCGCGTCGGCGCCGAAGTCCTGGATGGTCACGCCGATATAGCCGCGCACGACCTTGCCGCCGGAGATCAGCTGCTTGGCCACGCCCTCGGCGATGTCGGCGGGGATCGCGAAGCCGATGCCGACCGAGCCGCCCGACGGCGAGTAGATGGCGCTGTTGACGCCGATCACCCGGCCATAGATGTCGAAGCTGGGACCGCCCGAATTGCCCCGGTTGATGGGCGCGTCGATCTGGATGTAGTTCACGAACGACGAGGTCTGGTCGCCCAGGTCGCGGTCATAGGCCGAGATGATGCCGGCCGTGGCCGTGCCGCCCAGGCCGAACGGGTTGCCGATGGTGATGACCCAGTCGCCGACACGCGGCTTGGCCTGGTTCTCGAAGTTCACATACGGGAACTCGGCGTTCTTGGCCTTGGGATCGACGACCTTGATCACGGCCAGGTCGGTGCCTTCGTCGCGGCCGATCAGGGTGGCCTTCAGCTCGCGGCCGTCCTTCATCACCACCTGGATGTCGTCGGCGTCGGCCACGACGTGGTTGTTGGTGACGATGTAGCCGTCGGCCGAGATGAAAAAGCCCGAGCCGGCCGACTGCTGCTTCGGCGTGGCCGGCGTGTCGCCGTCATCGCCGTCCTGGCCTTGCTGGCCCGGCTTGCCCTTCTGGCCGCGCGGCACGATGTCGAAGCCTTCCAGGCCCGGGATGCGCAGGCCCTGCGGCGAGGCCTTGGAGGTCACGTTGATCTGGACGACCGCGGGAGAGACCTTCTCGAAGATGTCGGCGAACGACATCGGCGCGCCCGGCGGCGGGGCGAAGGCCGGCGCGCCGGCCATCGAGGCGCGGATGGCCGGGGCCTCGGCGGCCGCCGTCCCCATGCGCATGCCTACCCCGGCCAGAGCCGCGCAGGCCACGCCCGCACCGGCGACGGCGCCCACAATGAATCCCGACTTCCTAGCGGTCATTCGTCTTTCCTCATCCGCGCGATCCGCGCGGTCCCTTTCGCGTCAACCGCGCGCCCGGCGCGCGGTCCCAGTCGATCTGAGAACCTAGTCCCGACAATAAAAGGTGCAATGGTTCTCGAATTATCTTTCCGTCATCCGAAAGGCGCTTCTTGAGGCTCCTTTTCGGCGCAATCGTGTCAATCGTCTTCCAGCAGGCGCTTCACGCGCTCTTCCTCGTCCTGCGAAAGCTCGGTCGGCTCGCTCTCGCGGCGACGCAGAAGTCCGAACATCAGCGCGCCCCCCGCCAGCAGCACGCCCACCGGGGCCAGCCACAGCACGGCGTTGCCGGCCGAGAAGGCCGGCTTCAGCAGCACGAATTCGCCATAGCGCTGCACAAGGAACGCGCGGATTTCGCGGTCGGAGCGCCCGGCCTTGACCTGTTCGCGGACGATACGCCGCAGGTCGCCGGCCAACTGGGCCTCGGAGTCGTCGATCGACTCGTTCTGGCAGACCAGGCAGCGGACCTCCTTGAAGAGGTCGCGGGCCCGGGCCTCCTGGGCCGGATCGGGCAGCCGCTCGGACGGGTCCGACGCGCCGGCCATCAGGGCGACCGACGCCAGGGCGATCAGCAGGGCGCGCTTCACGACACGACCTCCCCGGCCCGCCTTCCCACGCCCAGGCGCACGCGGCGGTCGGACAGCGAGACCACGCCGCCGATGGCCATGATCAGCGGGCCCAGGAAGATCAGCCGCACCCAGGGGTTCACATAGGCGCGGACCAGCCAGGCCGGCTTGCCGCCCTCGCCCGCCCGGCGCTCGCCCAGCACGACATAGATGTCGTCCAGCACGCGCGGACAGATGGCGACCTCAGAGGTGGTCTGGGGGCCGGTCGGGTAGAAGCGGCGCTCGGGCTCGGCGCGGCAGACCAGGGCGCCGGACTTGTCGGTGACCTTCACGACGCCGCGCTCGGCCAGGTAGTTGGGGCCCTCGACCGTCCCGACATCGGCCAGGGTCAGGGTGTAGGCGCCCAGCGGCTGGCTGCCGTTCAGGCTCAGCGCC
This sequence comes from Caulobacter segnis, assembly GCF_019931575.1. NCBI lineage: Bacteria > Pseudomonadati > Pseudomonadota > Alphaproteobacteria > Caulobacterales > Caulobacteraceae > Caulobacter > Caulobacter segnis. The sequence continues at coordinate 3,819,261 of NZ_CP082923.1, forward strand.
TGGGCGGCCTCGACTCGCCAGGCGGTCTCGAACGAGGCCCCCAGCACGAAGATCCCCAGGCCCGCGTGGGCCAGGGTGGTGCCCCAGGCGCTGCGCGGCAGGCCGCGGGCGCGGCGGACGCTCTCGCCGGCGGGGACGCGCAGCAGCTTCAGGCGGTCGGCCATCTCCAGCAGCGCCCCGCCCACGAGCCAAAAGCCGACGACCAGGCCGCCGCTGGCCAGGGCCTTGCGCGGCTGGACGATCCCGTAGGCGACCAGGCCCAGCACGGCGGCGACGGCCAGGACGACCCACAGCTTGCGGGCCACGCCCTTGGCGTCGCCGCGCTTCCAGGCCAGCAGCGGGCCGGCCGGCAGCACGGCGAAGGCCAGCACCATCAGCGGCACGAAGGTCAGGTTGAAGAACGGCGCGCCGACCGAGACGGCCTCGCCGTCCATGGCCTCGCGGATCAGCGGGTACAGCGTGCCCAGCAGCACCACCGCCGTCGCCGTCGACAGCAGGATGTTGTTGAGCACGATGGCGCTCTCACGGCTGATCGTGCGGAACTGGCCGCCGGGGTTCAGGGTCGGGGCGCGCAGGGCGAACAGAAGGAAGCCCGCGCCGGCGGCGACGCCCATCATGATCAGCAGCAGCACGCCGCGCGTCGGGTCGACGGCGAAGGCATGGACGCTGGTCAGCACGCCCGAGCGCACCAGGAAGGCGCCCAGCATCGAGAAGGTGAAGGCCGCCAGGGCCAGGAACGCCGTCCAGCCCGGCAGGGCGCCGCGCTTCTCGGTGACGATGGCCGAGTGCAGCAGGGCCGCGCCAATCAGCCAGGGCATGAAGCTGGCGTTCTCGACCGGGTCCCAGAACCACCAGCCGCCCCAGCCCAGCTCGTAATAGGCCCAGAAGGCGCCGAGCGTGATGCCGACGGTCAAGAGGCTCCAGGCCGCCAGGGTCCAGGGTCGCACCCAGCGGGCCCAGGCCGCGTCGATCCGGCCCTCGATCAGGGCCGCCAGCGACAGTGAATAGACCACCGAGAAGCCGACATAGCCCGCGTAGAGGAACGGCGGGTGGAAGGCCAGGGCCGGGTCCTGCAGCAGCGGGTTCAGCGAGCGGCCCTCGATCGGGACCTCCAGCAGGCGCTCCAGCGGGTTCGAGGCGAAGACGGTGTAAGCCAGGAACAGGACGCCCAGCGCCCCCTGGATGGCGATGGCGTAGGCCCTGAGACGGGGAGGAAGGCTGTCGCCGAAGAAGGCCATGGCCGCGCCGTAGCCGGTCAGCACCAGGCACCACAGCAGCATCGAGCCCTCGTGGCTGCCCCAGGCGCCGGCCACCTTGTAGAGCAGCGGTTTGGCGGTGTGCGAGTTGGCCGCGACATTGGCGACCGAGAAGTCCGAGCCGACGAAGGCGTGGATCAGGGCCGCGAAGGCGACCAGCACGGCCAGGAACGTCGCCACGGCCGCGCCGCGTCCCGCCCCCGCCAGCACCGGCGAGCGCCGCGCGCCACCCACGGCCGACAGGCCGGCCTGGGCGACCGACAGCATCAGCGACAGGATCAGGGCGAAAGCGCCCAGCTCTACGATCATGTGCCGGACTTCCCGGCGGCGGGCGTTCCATAGGCGGGCGCGCCCGCGCCCTCGCCCCGCCATTCGCCCTGCTTCTTCAGCGCCTTGGCGACGTCGCGCGGCATGTAGCGCTCGTCGTGCTTGGCCAGCACCTGCTTGGCGACGAAGACGCCGCTAGCGTCGAAGGTCCCTTCGGCCACGATCCCCTGGCCCTCGCGGAACAGGTCGGGCAGGTCGCCGTGATAGGTCACCTTGGCCTTGGCCTTCTGGTCGGCGACCACGAACTCGACGTCGCCGCCGGGGTGCTTGACCACGCTGCCGTGCTGGACGAGGCCGCCCAGCTGGACCTTGCGGCCGGGCGCGACCTTAGCCTCCTGGGCCTGGGCGGGCGTGTAGAACAGCGAGATGCTGTCGCGCAGGCCGTACAAGGCCAGGCCCACGGCCAGGGCCAGCACCGGCGCGACGGCCAGCAGGATGGTCAGGCGACGGCGCGCCTTGCGGGATTTCGGCCAGAAACTCATTGGACGTTCTTCTGAGCGGGCGTGTCGGCGGCCTGGCGCAGGGCCGACAGCACCTTGGGCTGGTCCTTGAAGCGGGCGGAGGCCTCGGCCAGGGCGGAGTCGCGCTTGGCGGTCTCGCCCAGCACGGCGTAGGCGCGGACCAGGCGGACCCAGCCGTCGGGATCGTCGGGCGCCTGGGCCAGGCGCGCGGCCAGGCCCTCGACCATGCCGGCGATCATGCCCTGCACCTGCGGGTTCTCGTTCGCGGCGGGCTCGGCGCTGGGCAGGCCGCCGGTGTTCTCGACGCGGGCGATCTCCTGCAGCAGGGCCGCGTGGCCCGGATCCTGCGGCGGCAGGCTGTCGGCCAGGGCGCGCCAGTCGGACAGGCCGCCGCGCACGTCGCCGTCGGCGATCTTGCCGCGCGCCAGGTAGTAGCGGGCGCGAAGGTCCGCGGGATCGTTCTTCAGCGCCTCGCCGAAGGCCAGCTTGGCGTCGGCGCCCACCTGGCCCTTGCCTTCCATGACGAAGGTCTCGCCCAGCAGACTCCAGATGTCGGCGCGCTTGGGCGCGACGCGGACAGCGCGGCGCAGGGCGGCCTCGGCGCCGGGCAGGTCGCCGGCGGCGGCGCGGGCCTTGGCCAGGAACAGCAGCGGCTCGGCGTCCTTGGGCCGCTCGGCCGCGACGCCTTCCAGCACGGCGGCGATCTGAGCGGGCTCCAGGGTGGAGGGGTCGGCGGCCTTCCAGGCGGCGACGCGCTTGGCGTAGGGCTGGTCGGGCCGTTCGGGACGGCCCAGCACGACATAGGCGCCGACGGCGGCGACACAGGCCGCGCCGACGGCGGCGACCACGACCTTGCGCGGTCCCTTGCCGTCACGGCTCCAGGTCTCGGCCTGGTCGGCGGCGGCCAGCAGGCCACGGCCCGCCTCGGCGCGAGCGGCCTTCAGCTCGTCCGGCGCCAGCAGGCCGTCCACGGCCAGGCGCTCGACCTCGGCCAGGCGGCGGCGATGCGGCTCAAGCCGGGTCTGGGCGTCGTCGACGGGCCGGGCGCGGGCCGCGCCACGCAGCACCAAGCCCGCCGTCACGGCCGACAGCCCCGTCGCTGCGATCCAGAAAGCGATCATGGCCGCGTGTTAGCTTGTTCCCGCGTCCGCCGTTAGTAGGAAAAGTGCGTAAGGGCGGCGCGAAGTCCCGGTTTGTCAGGCCGCGATCGCCGCCGCCGCCCGACGTCGCACGATCTCGGCGGTCTTGTCGTCGCGGGTGTAGGCGATGAAGCCGGCGGCGACGTCCAGGTACTTCACGGCCAGACCCGAGTCGCCGCCGTCGCCCGTGCGGGCCACGTGCAGGACGTCTTCGATATAGGGGTCCAGGCGGCTGTTCAGCTTTTCCAGGACCTTGTTGCGCGACGTGCCGTAGCCGGCCTTGTCCGCGCATGAGCGCAGCTCGGCGATGAAGGCCAAGGCCCCCTGCGCGCGGAGGATCATCGCCTGGTCCGGCTCCTCGGTCAGCCGGGCCGCGCCCTTGTTGCCCTTCTTGGACATCATCGAGATCGAGCGGGTCGGCAGGGCCTTTTCCAGCTCCTTGTCGGCCTGGTCCATGCGCTGCTCGCAGACCTTGGCCATCTGCTGCTTGTGACGCGCCAGGCGCTTACCCCAAGGGCCGTCCTTGGCGATGTCGACCGACTGCTGGAACTCGACGATCTGCAGCTGGGCGCGGTGGGCGCCCTGGGCGGCCTCGCGGCCGGCCTTCTCGCCCTCGGCGAAGTTGAAGGTCTCGATGCGAGCGATCGAGGCGTCGATGTCGGCCAGGATGCGTTCGCCGAACTCGCGCACCTCGGACGAGGCCAGGTAGCGGTCGGTCGGCCGGTCCATGACCGCCGAGATCACGCGCATGATGCGCCACTCGTCGGGCAGGTGGGCCGACAGCACGTCCAGCAGCAGCGGGCCGGCGTCGTCGCTGATGCGGCAGGCGTCGCGATAGGCCAGCTTGGCGGCGAAGGCGCGCTCTTCCGACATCCGGCTGACCCATTCGGCCAGCTTGGGCAGGCAGGTGCGGGCGATGGTCGACACCTGCAGGCACAGGGCCAGATGCTCGGGATCGCACAGCGAACGCACGCTGTCGAAGGTGGCGTTGGCCGGATCGCGCAGGCCGGCGGCGGCGATCTTGCACAGGTCGTCGAAGACCTCGGGAACGCCGTTCTCGAGGTCCCAGGGATTGCACTTGGCCGCGGCTTCCTCGACGCGGTCGGGCGCGATGATCTTCAGCGCCTTCCACAGGCGGGACAGCACCGGGCTGGGGAAGGCCACGCCGCTTTCCACGCGGCGGCCGCACAGCGGGACGATCGGGGCCAGGACGTTGTTGCGGACGAAGCGGCTGGCGGTCTCGTCCTCGATCAGGCCGCGCACCAGGGCCAGGGCGCCCTGCGCCCCCGCGCCGGACAGGGCCAGCTCCAGGCTGCGCAGCGCCGCGTCCGGAGCGGTTTCCACCAGCGTCCGGATGATCTGCAGTTTGTGCGCGGCGATAGCGGCCATGGTCCCCCGAGTCGGACTCGCACGGCCGACGGACGTCAACCATGTTCGAAACGAGGTTAAGGATTTCCGAAACGGACCAAAAATCAACGACGGCGGCGCAAGATGTCGCGGCTGGAAAGCCTTTGGCCACCAGAGGTTTAGCCCGTTGGCGTAGCGGCGGCGCTTCCCGGCGATCGCGACAAGACGCCGCAACCCGGGGTCAGGTTTCGGCGCGCGGCAGATCCAGCGTGACGCGCAGCCCGCCCAGAGGCGATTCACCAAGCTGGACCGAGCCGCCATAGGCGCGGGCCAGCTCGTCGACAATGGACAGGCCCAGGCCCGAGCCGGGCGCGTTCTCGTCCAGCCGCTGGCCGCGCTTCAGCGCCTGGGCCCGTTCCTCGGGCGGAAGGCCGGGACCGTCGTCGTCGACGGTCAGCAGCATCCGCGCCTCGCCCGACGGCGCGGCCTCGACCCGGATCCGGCCCTTGCACCACTTGCCGGCGTTTTCCATCACGTTGCCGGCCAGCTCCAGGAAGTCCTGTTTCTCGCCCTGGAAGGCCAGGTCCTCGGGACAGCGCCAGTCGATCTCGACGCCCCGGCCCTCGGACTTGTCCTGGAAGATCCGCTCCAGGGTCACGGCCAGCTCGTCCAGGATCGGCTCGACGGGCGTGCGCTCGCCGCTGGTCTGCGAGCGGGCGGCGGCGCGGGCCCGGCGCAGGTGATGGTCGACCTGCTCGCGCATGGTCTGGGCCTGGCGCTCGACCACCTCGGCCAGTTGGCCCGGCTGCTGGTTGGCCTCGGTCAGCATCACCGACAGCGGGGTCTTCAGGGCGTGGGCCAGGTTGCCGACGTGGGTGCGCTGGCGCTCGACGACCTCCTGGTTGTGGGCCAAGAGCGCGTTCAGTTCGACGGCCAGCGGCTCCAGCTCCTCGGGATAGCGGCCGTCGACCCGCTCGGCCTTGCCCCGGCGGACCGAGGCCACCTCGCGGCGCAGGCGGAACAGCGGCTGCAGGCCGAAACGCACCTGCACCACCACCGCCAGGATCAGGCCGCCGCCCAGGATCAGCAGGGCGAAGGCGGTGATGCGGGCGAAGCGGTCGGCGTCGTCGTCGATCGGCGAACGGTCCTCGGCGGCCAGGAAAACCACTGGATCGGGATAGTTCGGCAGCTGGGCCTGAATCGCGGCGGCGCGCAGCGGCTTGTCCTGCGGGCCGCGCATGTCGAAGAACTGGGTCTTGCCCGGCGCGGCGTCCAGGCGGTCGATCTGATCCGAGGACAGCATCAGGTCGCTGTCCCACAGCGAGCGCGAGCGCACGAGCTGGGCCATCGCGCCGTCGCGCTTCTTGCCCAGGATCAGCCAGTAGCGGCCGGAATAGGCGCGCGTGGCCCGCACGTCGGTCAGGAAGGGCGCCTTCAGCTGACCGTTCTCAACGCTCGAGCCCGCATAGAGGTCGTCGGTCAGCACGGCCAGCGACTGGTCGAACCGGCGGATGGCCGCGTCGCGGAACTGGGCGGTCAAGAAGACCCCGGCGATCAACACCACCAGCAGCGTCCAGCCGCCGGCGATCAGAACCATCCGGCGGACCAGCGAGAGGCGGCGCAGGCTTATCACGGGCTAGTCGGCGCTCTCGCCTTCCAGCGGGGTGAGGCGATAGCCCAGGCCGCGGACGGTCTCGATGCGGTCGGCGCCCAGCTTCTTGCGCAGCCGGCCGATGAACACCTCGATGGTGTTGCTGTCGCGGTCGAAGTCCTGGTCGTACAGGTGCTCGACCAGCTCGGTGCGGCCGATCACCCGGCCCTGGTGCATCATCATGTAGTGCAGCAGGCGGTATTCCAGCGAGGTCAGGCGCAGCGGCTCGCCGTTGACGCTGGCCCGCGCGGCGCGCGGATCCAGGCGCAGGGCGCCGCACGACAGCGACGGCGCGGCGTGGCCGGCCGAGCGGCGCAGCAGGGCGCGCAGGCGGGCCAGCAGCTCCTCGGTGTGGAAGGGCTTGGCCAGATAGTCGTCGGCCCCGGCGTCGAACCCGGCGACCTTGTCGCTCCAGGCGGCGCGGGCGGTCAGGATCAGCACCGGCGTAGCGACATTGCCGCGGCGCCAGCGCTCCAGCACCGAGACGCCGTCCACCTTGGGCAGGCCCAGGTCCAGGATCACCGCATCATAGGGCTCGGTCTCGCCCAGGAACTGGGCCTCCTCGCCGTCCGGGGCGTGGTCCACGGCGTAGCCGGCGTCGGCCAGGGCCAGCTTCAGCTGGCGCGTCAGGTCGGGATCATCCTCGACGAGCAGGATTCGCATAAGTACTCCTCAGCCCCCGCTGATGATCTGGCCGGTGCGGGCGTCGACGATGAAGTCGATGCGGCGGCCGTCGGCCGCCGCCCAGCGGACGCGGTAGTTGGAGCCTTCCAGGCCGGCGTCCAGCACGCGGCCGGGCACGCGGCGCGCGATCATGTCGATCACGCGCGACAGCGGCACCAGCTGGCCCGACTGCACGCCGCCCCGCGCCTGGTCCGACTGCGCGCGCCAGTCGGCGCCCAGCGAGTCGGGACCCCGGTCACGACGCTGCGCCGAGGCCCCGCCCGGAAGGGCGGCGACCAGCGCGGCGGCGACAAGAAGGACACGGATCGTTTTCATGCTCTCCGGTCTAAAGGAGCTCGGCTGAATGGAGACTGAACGTCCGGGTTATGAACGGGCTGCGTCGTTCTGTCACGGTGGGACATCGTCCGTATCTCTCCTCCCCTTTTGGGGGAGGTGTCGGCGGAGCCGACGGAGGGGGCCATCGCGGCCGACCGCCAGTCGCCCCCTCCGGCTCTCCGGGCCGCCTCCCCCTGAGGGGGAGGAGGAAAAATCATAGCGCGATCAAACTCTTCCGCAGAGTCAGCTTCACCGTCCGGCCCAGCGGGTCCAGGTAGTCGGGCTGGTAGGCCTGGGGCGTGGCGCCCTTGGCGTCCCTCACGACGGGGCGGCTGTAGAAAACGTTGTCGGCCGCCAGGGTGACGCGGGTTCCGGCCAGCCAGCTGGACGCCGGCCCCGCCTTCACGTCGCGCGGGACCTCGTAGAAGGCCGACAGGTTGACCGTGGTCTGGTCGTCGAAGCGCAGGGCCCCGTTGCCCGGCCCCGCGTCGATGGTGCTGCCACCGCGCCAGGCGCCGTTCAGGTTGACGCCGACGCCTTGCCGGAAGGCGTTGAGGCGGAAGTTCAGCTCCTCGCGCGGCTGGCCCCGGCGGCTGGTGCTGGCCCCGTTCAGCAGGTCCAGCGGCGGCAGGCCGTGGCGCAGGGTGGTCTCGTCGCGCAGGCGCAGGACGTAGTTCAGCGACAGCTGCACCTGGCCGGCGTTCTTCAGGTCCGGCTTGGCCCCCTTGGGCGCGCCCTTCTTGGGCCGGCCGATGAAGCGGGTCAGGTTGAAGCCGCCGCGCAGCTCCTCGCGGTCGATGGCGTCGAAGTTCAGCGGCCGGCTGTCGATGGCCGTCAGATTGCCGTCGGCGTTGCGCGTGAAGCGCTCGGGGAAAGCCGCCTCCAGCGCCGGGGTGAGCAGCGGGAAGTTCGAGATCGGGTCGTCGATATGGGTGCGCACCCAGTTGGCGTTGACCGTCAGGCGCGTGGGGCCGCCGTCGCGACCGATCGGCTTGACGTTGACGCCCGCCCGCAGCGTGCGGCGGCGGTCGTTCGCCAGGCCGCTGTTTCCGCCTTCCACCCGGCTGACCGTCACGCTCTGGTTGGTGGCGAAGTCGAACACTGTGACGCTGGGGGTCAGCACCACCGGATCGACGATCTGGTTGGCGTTGGGGGCCGACTGTTCCTCGCTGAAACTGACATTGACCTGCACCAGCTGGTCCGGCGACCAGTGCAGACCCGCGCCCAGGGCCAGGCGGTCCTTGAAGGTCTCGAGATTGTAGCCGGCGTTGACGCTGGCGGTCAGTTCGCCCAGCGCCGGCAGCACCTCGTGCGAGCGGCTGGCCAGGGGCACGTCGATGTCGCCCTGCACCGAGACTGTGCGGCGGTCGTAGTCGCTGCGCACGGGGACGCCGTTGCGCAGGGCGTCGGACATCTGCTCGACCCGCTCGCCGCCGACCTTGACGGTCGAGGAGACGCGACCGGCGGGGATCTCGGCGACGTCGCCGTTCAGGACGAGTTCGGCCTTGGCGGTCTTGGAGCGCGACTTGGCGACGTCGCGGGCGTTGACCTTCAGGAGGGCGCGCGAGACCGGGCCGAACGGATTGACCGCCGGGTCGCGGGCGGCGATGGCGGCCTTCCAGGCGGCGGAGTCGACGCCCCGACCGGTCGTCGTCTCGTTGTCGTTGCGGTCATAGGTCCCGTTCAGCGACCAGCGCCAGTCGCCGACATAGCCGTTGGCGGCCAGGGCCAGCTGGCCCTTGACCGTGTCGGCCACGCGCAGCAGCGACCACGGGGCGTCGAGATAGCGATAGACGGTGACGTCATTGGCGAACGGCGAGAACGGACTGCCGGCCGGCAGCTTCACCGAGGTCGCGGGCAGGCCCAGGAAGCTGGTGCGCCGGGCGTCCTCCAGGTCGAGGCTGACCGTGACGGCGACCTGGCGAGCCAGGTCCCGGGTGATGGCGGCCTTGAAATTGCCCTGTCCCAGCGACGGCAGGAGGCTGCGGTTGGCGGTGATGCCGGAGAGCTCCGGATCGCCGGCCCCGGCCGCGAAGCCGGCCAGCGACACGGGACCGTTCCAGGCCGCGTCCGGCGCGCCGGCCACCGTGACCGGGCCGCCGGCCAGGGCCGACAGGGTCGGATCGATCGCATTCCCGAAGGTGGTCGAGGCGACATTGCCGACCAGACCGTAGGGCGCGGCAGCCGATGGGACGCGATAGATGTCGCGCTCGGCCTCGAACAGGGTCGACTCCTGGCGCCAGTCCAGGCCGACGGTCGTGCGCTCGTCGCCGGCCAGGCGGAAGACGTCGCCGTCGAAGCGCTCGGCCGTGCGCCCGTCCGCCGTGGTGGCGTTCTCCTCCAGCTCGACCGCCGCCGAGCGGAAGCGCTTGCGGAGCACGAAGTTCACGACCCGCTGGTTGGGCCGGTAGCCATAGGCCAGCGCCGTGGCCGGCGGCAGCACGTCCATGCGCTCGATCGCCTGGCTCGGCAGGCCGCTGATCTCCGAAAAGCCCGAGATGCGCCGGCCGTTGGCCAGGTAGATCGGCGGCGGGGCGTCGGGCTCGCCCGTGGTGATCTCGGCCGCCAGCAGCGCGACCAGGTCCTGGATGGTGCTGGCCCCGGTGGCCTGAATCTCGGACGCGTCGAGGGTCAGTTCCGGCTGGGCCGGGCCATTGGCCTTGCCGCGCGTGGCCTTGACCACCAGGCTGTCGACCAGCCCGGTCTGCTCGCTCTCCGGCGGCGTCGGAGAGGTAACCGGTGTCTCCTGCACCGGCGCGGCGACCTGCAAGAGCGCCAGAACGCTGACCAGAACCATGAAGTCGCCCCAACGCGGTTCGCTGAAAGCCCGTGAATTCCCCTAGGATGAGGTCGCGGGACTGGCAAGTACACAAGCGTCTCATCCCGGATAGCCTCGCAGAGGCTATCCGGGATGAGACGCATTTGGTGGCGGAAATTACTTCCGCTTGGGCGTGTACGGCTTTTGCTCTCGCCAGGCCTGGGCGAATTTCTCGAGGTCCTGGTCGACCGTGTCGGGCAGGGTCACGATCAGGCGCGCCAGCAAGTCGCCGCGCTTGCCCTTGGCGTCGGGCATGCCGCGTCCCTTCAGGCGCAGGGTCTGGCCGCTGTTGCTGCCCTTGGGCACGTTCAACATGACATTGCCGTCGGGGGTCGGGGCCTCGACCTTGCCGCCCAGCACCGCGTCGGGGATCGAGACGGCCAAGTCCATGACCAGTTGGTCGCCCTCGCGGCGATAGATCGGGTGCGGCTTGACCGCCAGTTCGATCAGGGCGTCGCCGGCCCCGCCGCGACCGGCTTGGCCCTGGCCCTTCAGGCGCAGGGTCTGGCCTTCCTGGGCGCCGGCCGGGATGGTGACGTCGATGGTGCGGCCGTCCGAGAAGGCCACGCGCTTCTTGCCGCCCTTGATCGCCTCTTCCAGGTCGATGTCCAGGCGCGCCTTGATGTCCGCGCCCTTGGTCGCGAAGCCCGCGCCGCCGCCGCCACCGAACGGGCCGCGTCCAGCCCCGCCGCCGCCGAACATGCCGCCGAACAGATCCGACAGGTCGATCTCCGGCCCCTCGCCCGCGCGGTGGAAGCCGCCCTGGCCGAAGCCGCCGGCGTTGAACGGGCCGTTGCCGGGCTGGCCGCCGAAGCCGCGCATGGTCTCGCGCCCGTCGGCGTCGATCTGGCCCAGGTCGAACTTCTTGCGCTTCTCGGCGTCGCCGACGATGTCGAACGCGGCGCTGACCTGCTTGAACTTCTCTTCCGCCTTCTTGTCACCCGGATTGGTGTCCGGGTGATGCTGCTTGGCGAGCTTGCGGAACGCCTTGCGGATCTCGTCCGCGCTCGCGGTCCGGGAAACGCCGAGTTCCTGATAGGGGTCGCGCGCCAAGGAAGGTCCTCTGGAAAGGTGGGCAGGTTGGGTACCGCCCTCCATCTAGAACGTCCAGAGCGGTGCGCAAGGCCTGATGTGGCAATTTTACCACAGAACGGTCGTCGCGGGCGCGCCCCAGCCGTAAAGCGCGGCGCCTTGCGTCACTTCGAGGCGCGCCGAGGCCGACGGCGCGTCGGCGGTGCGCTGGGCGGCCGTGTAGACGAAGGCGGGCGTCACGACCTCGGCTTCGCGCAGCACGGTCGCGCCATCCAGCACCCGCACGCGATAGCGCTCGGCGCCTTCGCCCAACGGGACCTCATCCGCCCAGACGTCGCCGCCGACGCGGGCGCGGCGGATCCACGACAGGGTCAGGTCGCCGCCGATGAGGCGCTTCCTCAGATGGGCCGGAGCCAGCGGCCGTAGCGCCCGGCCGGTCCAGACGGTCGTGACCTCGCTCATCGCCGTCCCGGCCGGCGGTCCGCCCGCCGGCGCGGCGCGGACCACCAACGGCGCGCCGCGCTCGAAGGCGGCCACGCTCATCGGGACCACCGCCTCGTCCAGCAGCACCACGCTGGCGCCGGCCGGGATCGCGATCTCCGACGCCGCCCCGTCGCGCTGGCCCCGCAGCAGGCCCGACAGCCGCCAGACGTCCGGGGCGACCAGCTGGGCGGCCTGGAAGGCGACGACCTCCCAGTCGCCGGACGGCGCGCGGATCGCCAGGGCGTTGTCGCCGGCCAGCATGGCGGCCAGCGGCGCGGACGCCAGGGCCCGCCCCTCCATCCGCACGGTCAGGCTCGCACCCGACAGGCGATGTGGCGAGGCCGTCGGCAGGTCGTCCAGGGTCACGCCCAGGGTGGCCGGAGCCGCGATCCGGGCGCGCACGGTCAGGGTCTCGATCCCGGCCCCGGCATGGATGTCCAGCGGCCGCCACGGCTCGCCGGCGGCGGCGACCAGCGGCCGGGCGTCGTCCGAGAGCGCCCCGTCCGAGGGCAGGTCCAGCACGTGCAGCACCGGCGGCGCGGCCGGGTCGCGCGGCGGGGCGGGCGTCCAGTCGACGCCGCCGACCACGCCGAAGCCGGTCAGGACCGGGACCAGGGTGGCGCGGGGACGCTCGTCGAGGTCCAGCCGTTGGACGCGCCAGGTCGCGCCGTCCAGGACCAGGCGGTCGCCGGCCTCGAACCGCAGGGCCGCCGAGGGCGACAGCCGCACGATCCGGGCCCGCCGCGCGGCCTCGTCGGCGGCCAGCATCCGGCGGGCGACGGCTTCGGCCTCGGCGGCGGCCAGGACGATCGGCGCGTCGGCGTCGCGGGTCCCCTGCCCGGCCTCGCGCCGCACGACCAGGGCCCCGACCTGATAGTCGCGGGCGGCGTCGATGAAGCGCAGACGCAGAGCCTCGGCGGCGGGCTCCAGCACGCGGGTCTGGGTCTCGCCCGGCCCGTCGTCGGGCAGGGCCAGGTCGTCCGGCGCGACGGCCCCGACCGGACGGCCGGCGCGGCTCAGCATCTTCACGTGATCGCCGCGCTCGACCGGGTCCAGGGCGAAGGCCTCGGTCAGGGGCGCGAGGGCGTCGCGCAGCCGCATCGGCCGGTCGACGACATAGCCGCCGACGGCGCCGCCCGCCTCGCCGGGATCGATCGTCACATCCGCCCGCGCGCCCAGGGCCTGGATCAGCTCCGGCAGCGGCGCGATCCCGGCCCGGCCGGTCAGCCAGTGGCCCAGCACCCAGTTGCCGCCGTCGCTCCACACGTCCGAGCGGGCGGGAAAGTCGGGGAACGGCCGTGCGTCCCAACACCAGGCGCTGGCGGCCTCGACCATCGGCCCGCCATAGATGGGCGAGACCGGATTGGCCGCCGGCTCGGCCAGCCAGGCCAGCACCGCCTCCAGGTAGCGCCGCTGGCCGAAGTCGTCGCGCTCGCCGGTGGAATAGGGCGGCAGAAAGCTCTCCGAGCTCTTGGGGTCGATGAAGAGGTTCGGGGAATTGCTCCCCTTGTCGACGGCGGGGCAGCCGAACTCGGTCAGGCGGATCGGCTTGGACTTCGGGACCCAGGCCGTGGGCGTCCCCGAACGCACGCCGGCGGGCCGGTCGTGATGCGGATTGCTCCACCACGACTTCAGGTCCTTGGCCCGGAACATCCAGGCCTCGCCATGGGCGCCGTCGGTGATCGGGGTGCGGGCCTGGGCGTCGCGGGCGGCCGGGCTTGTGTAGCACCAGTCGAAGGCCTCGCCGCCGGTCAGGCCGGCGCGCAGATAGGCGCCGTCGTGCGGGCCGAGGAAGCCGGCGGCGGCGTCCAGGTGCGTCTCGCCCTCGCGCCAGTCGGTGACCGGCGGATACCAGTCGACGCCGACGAAATCGATGTTCGGGTCGGCCCACAGCGGGTCGAGGTGGAAGACGGCGTGACCGCTCCCGTCGCCGGGCTGGTGGCCGAAATACTCGCTCCAGTCGGCCGCGTAGCCCAGCTTCGTCGCCGGCCCGACCACGCCCCGGACCTCAGCCGCCAGGCCCTTGAGCTTGGCCACCGCCGGATAGGTCCCGCCCGCGCCGCGCACGGTGGTCAGGCCGCGCAGCTCCGAGCCGATGACGAAGCCGTCCACCCCGCCGGCCTGGGCCGCCAGCGCGGCCTGGTGCAGCACCATGCGGCGCAGGCCCCATTCGCCGTCGAAGAAAGCGGCGACCTGGCTGGTCGCGGCCGCCGTCCCGTCGCTGCCCGCCTCGCAGGTGATCCGGCCGCGCCACGGATAGGCCGCCTGGCCGGCCGGCGGGTCCATCAGGATGAACGGATAGAGGGTGACCTTCAGCCCGCGCCGCTTCAGCTCGGCGATGGCCTGCAGCACCACGGAATCGGCCGGCGTGCCGCCATAGGCGGGGGCGCCGTCCTTCAGCGAGATCAGGTGGGCGCCGGCGCGGCCGACGCCGGCCACGCTCCAGGTCAGAGGCAGGGTGTCCTTGACCGCGCCCTCCACGCCCGGCCGGACCTGGCATTGGCCGCAGCGCAGATCGGTCCCGAACCAGGCGACGACCAGGGTGACGTGGTCGACGTTCGGCAGCTGGGCCTGCAGCTGGTCCAGGGCCACCACCAGGTCGGGCCGCCCCTCGGCGTTGTGGACGCTCTCGGACGCCGTGCGGGTCAGGCCCTCGCGGCGCAGCACCGCCTCGGTGGCGTAGACGAACTCGCCCGCGCCGGGGATCAGGCAGACGCCCTTCAGCCTTTCCTCCAAACCCGCTGGCGCGCCGCTGGCGCGCGGCCGGCGGAACACCTCGAACGACAGCTGCGGCGGGCGATTGCCGTAGGGCTCCAGTGGCAGGTCCTCGAACACCACATAGGCCACGCCGCGATAGGCCGGGGCCTGCCCCTCGATCACGGCGATCAGCGGGTCGGGAAGCTGGTCCTCGGCGCCCAGATGGACGCGCAGGGTCGCGCCGGACAGGTCCATCACCTTGCCGTCGGCCCAGACCCGGCCGATCCCGTCGATCGGGCCCTCGGCCACGGCGACGGCGAACGACAGGCTGTAGGCGTAGGCGCTGGTCTTCTGGCCCTTGGAGCCGCCGACCCGGCCCTCGACCCGCTTCTCGCGGAAGCGCGCGGCCCAGATCACCTGGCCGCCGACGCGGGCGCGACCGAACACGCAAGGCAGGGCCGCGCCCTCGGCCGCCCCGGTCAGGCGCAGCTCGGGGATGCGCGGGCCGACCTGGCGCGCCGGCGACAGGGCCGAGATCGCCGCCTGGTCGACCGCCGCGCCCAGCGCCGCCCCGACCACGGCCCCCAGCGGTCCGCCGATCGCCGCGCCAACGCTGGAGAGGATGACTTGGGCCATGGGGTTATTCCTCTGGGAGTGGGAATCTGAATGCCGCCGCCAGCCGCTCCCGCCACCAGCGGCCCAGCGCGCTCTCGACACAGGCCCGGCCCCAATAGGCGTGGATCATGCGGTCGGGGCCGGACTGGATCGCGCAGTGCTTGGCGACCGCGCCGGGGGCCATTCGGAAGACCAGGACGTCGCCGGGTTCCGGGACGTCGGTGGGGATCAGCCAGCGTCCGAAGGCCTCGAGCAGCCGCTCGCCCCCGCCGATCTCGGCCCAGTCGGGGCGATAGGGCGGCGGGGCTTCGGGCTCGACGCCATGGAGCGCACGCCAGACGCCGCGCACCAGGCCCAGGCAGTCGCAACCGGCGCCCAGCGTCGAGGCCTGGTGGCGATAGGGCGTGCCGAGCCAGAGGCGGGTTTGGGCGAGGACTAAATCCTCCCCCCAGCGGGGGAGGTGTCGGGCCGCCAGGGACGACGGAGGGGGAGGAAGGTGATCATCCTTCCGCCCCCTCTGGGGGCGGACGACCGCGCGCTGGCGCGCGGTCAGGTGGGGGCTCACCGCCGCCCCCCGTCGTTGCGCTCGCCCTCGACCGGGTACAGCGTCAGGAAGTCCTCGCCGGGCGCGGTGGGAAAGCCCCGGAAGTTGACGCCGTTGGCGAAGGTCGCCACGCACGTCGCCCACCGCTTGTCGCAAGCCGCGCCGGCCGGCGGGGTGATCCCGCAGCGGGCGTCGCCCAGCCGCGCGTCGCACAGCCGAGTGAAGGTCCGCCCGGCCACGCGCTCCAGGTCGGCCAGCGGCCCGGCCAGGGTGGCCTTAAACGCCTCGCCCTCGCGCGACACCGCCGCGATGGTGGCGGTCCACAACCGCACCAGGCGCGTGGGCGCGCGCCAGTCGACGCGCAGCGCCGCGACCCTGGCCCCGTCATAGAGCCCGGCCGCCAGGTCGGTCGCCGTGATCCCCGCGTCGTCCAGCACGCCCAGCGCCGCGCCCTGACCGGCCGCGTAGCCGGCGGCGGTCTCGCTGGCGCCCGGGCTCCAGCCGCCGCCCGCCCGGCAGGTCACGCCGTCGACAGAGAGGTCGCGATCGTGGTCGGTGAAGCCCAGCACCGTCCCATCGGCGCGGGTGACGATCCAGGCTTGGCACAGCCGGCCCGGATCCAGGTCTTCCGGGAGGGCGCGCATCAGACCCGCACCTCGACCAGGGCGCAGGCGGCCACGCGGCCGGCGGCGAAGCCCTCCAGGGTCACGTCCAGCCGGTCGAGATCGAAGCGCACGGGCGTGTCGAACTCGAACCCCGCCGTCACCGCCGCCCCGGCGGCCGGAGCCGTGGTCAGGGTGACCAGGCCCGTCGTGGCGTCGACCGCGACAGCGCCGGCGGCCAGCGTCACGCCCGCCACCGCGACCTTGACCGTACCGGCGACCGGCTTGGCGATCGGCCGGACCACCGCCTGGGCGCCGGTCCCGTAGGTCTTGACCAACTGGAAGGCCTTGGTCGTCCCGTCGCCGGTCCCCAGCGCCTGGTCGCTCGCCGCAGGCTGGGCCGAGGGCGCGCACGACTTGAAGTCGGTGGGATCGCGGAACCGGAAGCCCGCCAGCCGACCGCCCCGCGCCTCGAAGAACGAAACGAGCTCGGCCACCTCGTCCAGCGGGCGGGCGGCGGTGGCGATCAGGAACCGGCGGCGGCCGAGCGTCCAGGGACTGGTGCGGCGCTCGAAGCCCGAGGCCAGGGTGACGATCTCGGTGCGCCGCTCGATCCCGCCCGTACAGCCGAACGCCAGGCGCGCGGGCAGGCGCGCCTCATGGAACTCGCTCATGGCGATCCCCCACTCACGGAAAAGGTTTGCAAGAAATTTGATGGAAAGCGGAGCCGTTGCCGCCAAAGGCCATTAAGTCTGCGTCATGACCCGCTTTTCACTTCATGCGCGGGACTTGGAGCCCTAGGTATGGGTCCAAGATTGGAGACCGAAATGGATTGGAAGACCCTGTTCCTGTCGCCCGAGGGCCGCATCGGCCGCCAGGCGTTCTGGATCGGCTGGCTTTGCCTGTTGGGCGCCAACGTGGTGCTGAACGCCGTCCCGGGTCTGGGCCATGTCGTGGCCTTGGCGCTGATCTATCCCAGCGTCTGCGTCCACTCCAAGCGCCTGCACGACATGGGACAGACCGGCTGGTGGCAGCTGCTGCCCTGGGTCCTGGGGCCCATCCTCGTGTTCGGGGCCATCGCCTCGGTGGGCGTCTCGGCCCTGATGACCGCCATCAACGGCGGCGAGCCCTCGGCGGCCCTGTTCGCCACCATCGGCGGCCTCCTGATGTCGATGTTCATCGCCTTCGCCATCTGGCTGGCCTTCACCCTGTGGGTCGGCTGCAGCAGCGGCCAGGCCGGCGACAACCAGTACGGCGCGCCGCCCACCGACACCGCCGCGGTGGCGCTCTAGAGGCGCCGCGCCCCTAGGGACACCGCCCGCGCCAGGGCCTGGGCGAGCTGGGCGTCGGAGCGGATCAGGCCGGGGGTGTCGCCGCCCTGGACATTGACCGTCACCGACACCCCGCCGGCCGTTCCGACCGGTTCGACCGTTCCCGCGCCATGCGGGCGGAACAACTCCGGCCCGCGCTCGCCGACCAGATAGGCCCCGCCCGGCAGCACCGGGCCGCCGTCGGCCCTGGCTCCCGCGAAGCTCTTCGAAATCGCCTCGGTGAGGCCCCCGCCCTTCAGCGCCGCCCCGGCCGCGCCCAGCACGGCGCGCGCCAGTTCGGCCAGCGACACCTGGCCGTCCGAAGCCGCGCGGGCCAGCGACCGGGCCAGGGACGTCCCGGCGCGGGCGAAGGCCTCGTCGATCGACCGCGCGGCCCGCTCGGCCGGGGCCTTCAGGGCGTCCAGCGCCGCGGCCGCCTCGGCGGCGCGGGCGGGGACGGTCCCCAGCCCGTCCTGTTCGAAACTCATGGGATCGTCTCCTCGTCGGGATAGCGGGCGATCAGGGCGGCCAGGTCGGCGCGCGAGGGAACCGGCGTCGGCGCAACCTCGGTCAGGGCCCGCCACTCAGCCAGGGACAGCCGCCAGAACGCCTCGGGCCCGATCCCCAGCCGCGCGGCCAGGCGCAGCGGTTCGGCCCAGGCGGTCATGCGCAGGCCGCCAGGGCGGCCGCCAGGGCGCTGGCGGCTTCGGGGACCGTGGCGCGGGCGGCGATCGCCGGATCCTCGCCGCCGCCGTCCAGCAGGGCGGCCAGGATGGCCGACAGCTCGCCGGCCGACAGGGTGGCGATGCGCTCGGGCAGCTGGCTCCAGTCCGAGAGGCCCAGCGCCGCCTCGATCCGCGCCAGGGCGCCCAGGGTCAGACACAGCCGCCGCGGCGCGCCGGCGATCGTGACGGCCACCTCGCCGCGGGCGGGGTTGGGGGGCGGCATCGTCAGATCGCCGTGAACGTCACGGCGCCTGCGCTGGCCAGGCTCAGCGCGAACGCCGCCTCGCCGTCGTGTTCGCCGGCGTATTCCAGCGCCGCGACGACGAACGGGCCCTCCAGCTGGCCGAAGTCGGGGACCACCAGCCGCCAGGTGCGGGCCGACTGGTCGAAGAAGCTGGTCCGCACCTGGGCGTCCGAGGCCGCGTCGCGGAAGATCCCCGAGCCCGACACGGCCACCGACTTGACGCTGGCCCCGGCCAGCAACTCGCGCCAGCGGCCCGTGCTGTCGCTGTCGGTGGCGTCGATGGTCTTGGCGTTGAGGCTGATCGTCCGGGCGCGCAGGCCCGCGACGGTGTGGAAGGTCGGGGCCTGGGCCCCGTCGCTGATCTTCAGCAGCATGTCCTTGCCGGCTTGGGCGGCCATGGGTCTCTCCGTGTCAGGAAGCTTCGGTCACCGCCCGCACGCGGACGATCCCCAGGGTGGTCTCGCGGTCGGCGCCGGCGAAGCAGTCGGCATAGGGCACACGCAGATTGACCAGCCGCCGGCCGCTCAGGACCGGCCGCGCGTCGTGCAGCGCCGCGCGCACCGCCGCGACCAGGGCGCGCGCCTCCTCAGGTCCGCCGAAGCGGCTGGCGCAGGTCAGGGTCAGCAGGTGCTCGATGGCGTCGCCCTCCCCTGCTGGCCGGCCTTCCGACCGGGTGACGACGATGCAGGGATAGGTCGGCAGGCGGGGCGCGGTCGCGTAGACGCGCTGGCCGGCGAGGACGGTGACGGCGGGCGCGGCCTTCAGGCTGGCGACCAGGGCGTCGATCAGGGGCTTGTCGCTCACAGCCGCGCCTTTCGATAGGGGGTCAGCCACGGCTCGACGAGGGCCAGCGCGGGCTCTCCGGCGTCCCGGTGCTCGTAGGCGTGGGCGACCAGGGTCAGGACGGCCAAGCGCAGCGGCGCCGGGCTGACGGCTGTCAGGGCGACGCCGGCGGCGCTGGCCACGCGGGCCTCGGCGGCGTCGATCAGGATCGTGAGGACCGCGTCCTCCGAGGCGTCCGGCACGCGCAGGAACGCCCGGGCCTCGGCCAGGGTGAGGGATTGGGGCATGGGGATTTCCGGGAAAGGGGGTCACTTGCCCCCTCCGCGCTTCGCGCTCCTCCCCCGGAGGGGGAAGAAGGACGGCGGCGCAGGTCAGGTGGGGGCAAGTGACCGGGTCAGACGATTAGCTCGCCGCGAACTTCAGCAGCTTCACGGCGTCGAAGTTCTGCACGCCGCCGCCGACGCGCTTGGTGGTGTAGAACAGCACGTGCGGCTTGGCCGAGTACGGGTCGCGCAGCACCCGCACGCCGGCGCGGTCGACGATCAGGTAGCCCTTCTCGAAGTCGCCGAACGCCACCGACAGGCTGCTCGCCGCCACGTCGGGCATGGCCTCGATCTCGGTGACCGGGAAGCCCAGCAGGGACGCCGACTGGCCCGGCTGCAGGGCCGCGTTCCAGATGTAGTTGCCCTGCGCGTCCTTGAACTTGCGCACCGCGCTGACCGTGCGGCGGTTCATCACGAAGCGGCCGTTCTGGCGGTACTGGGTCTTGGTCGCGTAGATCAGGTCGATGAGCTTGTCGGTCGGGTTCGAGGCGGTCCAGCCGCCGGCCACGCCGGTGGCCAGGTAGCCGAGCTGCCCCCAGGTGTAGCTGGCGTCCGGCGCGGCGGTGTAGGCCAGCACGCCCTTGGGCTTGTTGACCCCGTCGCCGGTCACGAAGGCTGTGGTCTCCTGGGCGGCGAAGGCGTCCTGCACCTCCTCGGCCAGCCATTCGTCGATGCTGACATAGGCGTCGTCCAGCAGGGCCTGGGTGGCGGCCGGGCTGGCGTAGAGCTCGCCGGCCGGGAAGTCGATGACGTCCAGGGTCGGGGCGGTCGTCTCGGGCCGCGCGGCGGTCTCGGCCACCCAGGCGGCGGCCAGGCCCGTCGGCGACACCGGCTTGCGGAAGGTCCCGGCGCCGATGGTGCGCACCTGGCAGATCTCGCGCATGGGGCTGGTCGCCGCCAGGCGACGCAGGATCAGCCGCTCCAGCTCCGGCGGGGCGACATAGCCGCCGGCCGTGGCCACGCCCTCCGACAGGCCCTTGGCTTCCAGCAGCGCGGAGGCCGTCTCGCCGGTCTTCACATAGCGGTCGAAGGCGGCCTTGCGCTCGTCCACGACATGCGCCAGCGGCGCGTCAGCCGAAAGGGACGGCCGCCGCAGGTCGCTCATGATCCGGTCCAGCCGCGCCTGGGCCTGGGCGACGGCCTCGTCGATGCGGCCGACCTTCTCTTCCAGCAGGACGTCGGCCCGCTTGGTCTCGATAGCGGCCAGGCGCTGGTCGTTGGCGGCCTTGAAGCTCTCGAACGCCGTCAGGACGTCGGCCAGCGCCGCGCGGGCCTCGGGCGAGGCCGCGTGTTTGGTTTCCTTCATGGGGATCTCCGGAAAAGTCCCCTCCCCTTGATGGGGAGGGATTGGGGTGGGGAGGGATGAGGATGTGTGGGGTGATGCGGCCTTGGCCGCGCCCCAGCCCTTCCCCGCCAGGGAGGAAGGGAGTTCGAATCTGCTAGGCTCGCGCCATGACCGACCAGGCCACGCCAAACCTGCCATCCCGCGACTTCGAGGTGACCGAACGCTTCTATGTCGCGCTCGGGTTCGAGCGAGGCTCCCGCGACGATGGCTGGATGATCCTGCAGCGCGGGAAACTGACGCTGGAGTTCTTCCCGTTCCCGACGCTGGACCCGTTGGTCAGCAACTTCAGCTGCTGCCTGCGCGTGGACGACCTGGCCGGCTTCCACGCGGTGTGCAAGGCGGCGGGCGTCGAGGAGAAGACCACCGGATGGCCCCGCCTGCACCCGGCCCGCGAGAGCGGTCCGATGGTCATGGCCTCCCTGATCGACCCGGACGGCACGCTGGTGCGGCTCATCCAGAACTGACCGCCGGCGCCAAACTCAGGCGCGCGCCCGGCAGCATCGGGAAGGTCACGATCGACACCTCCCACAGCTCGACGCGGGACAGCACGCGCAGGCGGCCCTCCGTGCGGGCCTTCACCTGGCGGAAGCCGATCGACAGGCCGTCCAGGGCCCCGGCCTCGACCAGGGCGGCGACGAGTCTTCCTCTCGGGGTCGCGCGCAGAATGCGGCCGCGCACGAACAGGCCCTTGGCGTCCTCGACCACCGCGTCCCAGACGCCGACCGGCTCGGTCTCGTCGTGCTGGTGCAGCATGACGACCGGCGCGCCCTCAGCCAGGCTGGCGGCGAAGGCCCCGGCCGCGGTGACGTCGTCATTGAGGTCGCGGGTCCAGAACAGGGAGGCGTAGCCTTCGATCTTCAGCTCATCCTTCATGGCGCGCGCTCCAGTCGGGCTTCGATGCGGGCCAGGCTCTGGCGGCTGGCGGTCGCCTGTTCCTCCAGCCGCGCCAGGCGCTCGGCGACGGGAGCCTGAGCCTCGAGCCGGCGCTGCATCTCGTCGATCCGGGCCGAGGCGCGGCCGGTCCACAGCAGGGCGGCGGCGAACTGCAGGGCCACGGCGACCAGGACGGCGGCCGAGACCTGGCGATCGAGGCGCCAGCGGTTGGCCGGCGCGCTCAATGCTCCAGCCCCGCCAGCCGGCGACGCTCGGCGTCGGTGAGGAAGCTCGCGGCCTGCAAGCGGCTCCACAGGGCGTCGCGCTCAGCCGATAGGGCCGGGACGGCGTCCAGGTCGGGGGCGATCCGCGCGCCGGGGAACTTGCCGCCCAGCCAGCCGGTCAGGGCCCGCGCCGCGCGCTCGGCCAGCGGGACCACCGTCCCGCGCCAGAAGGCGGCGTTGGCCTCGCGATAGTTGGCGTAGGTGTTGTCGCCGGGGATGCCCAGCAACTGTGGCGGTACGCCGAACGCCAGGGCGATCTCGCGGGCGGCGGCGTGCTTGCCCTGCGTGAAGTCCATCTCGGCCGGGGTCAGCGACATGGCCCGCCAGTCGAGGCCGCCTTCCAGCAAGAGCGGCCGGCCGGCGTTGGCCTGGCCCGAATGGGTGGCGGCCAGCTCGGTCTTCAGCCGGTCGAACTGCTCGTCGGTCAGGCGGTCGCCGGCGTCCTTGCTGCTGTAGACCAGCGCCCCCGAGGGCCGGGCCGAATTGTCCAGCAGCGCCTTATTCCAGGCGCTGGAGGCGTTGTGGACGTCGATGGCGAAGGCGGCCGCCTCCAGCGGCGAGAAGCCGTAGTGGTCGTGGGTCGGGTTGAACAGCTTCAGGTGCAGTATGGGCAGCCAGCCGTCGCCGTCACGCCCGATCCGCGCCGTGCGCCCGGCGGCCTGGTAGTCGTAGGCCAGCGGCCAGCCGCGCGGTCCGGGGACCACCGTCATCCGGTCGGGGCGCAGGGCGTAGAGCTCGGTGGGCGCGCCGTCCCCGGCCGCCTCCAGATAGGCGTTGCCGGCCACCTGCAGACTCCCGAAGAACCCCTCCATCAGGTCGGCCCCGCCCTGCTCGGGATTGGGCCGGTCGAGGAGGCGCTTGAGCGGGTGATCGTCCGCGCGCCGACCGTTCGCGAACACGGCCAGCGGCGTCGAGGCGGCCGCCTCGGCGATCAGCCGCACGCAGCGATAGGCGACAGGGTTCTTCGCGAATCCCTCGGCCGCCAGCGCGCCATAGTCCCGCGGCGTCCACTGCGGCCGCCCGCCGGTGGTCAGGGCGATCAGCCGCGCGGCGCGGGAGTCCTTGTGTTCGCGCCGGGGATTGGGCGGGCGGGGTTTGAAGAGGGGCATGGGACGCTCCCGACGGATTGAGAACAAAGAAAGAACGACCTAGAGTGGCGAAACCCGCCTTCTTCCCCCTTCGGGGGAGGAGGGCCGCAGGCCCGGAGGGGGCCAGTCAGGGAGTTCGCGATGTCAGCGCCCAAGACGACCGTCGCCAACGCGCGGCGCCTCAGGAAGGAAATGTCCAAGCCGGAATTGAATCTGTGGCGCGCCCTCAGGCGCGGCGCACTCGATGATCACAAGTTTCGAAGACAGCACCCGATCGGGCCCTACGTGCTCGACTTCTTCTGCTCGGCGCTGAGGCTGGCCGTGGAGGTCGATGGCTACGATCATTGCGTCGGGTCGCGGCCTCGGCGAGACTTGACGCGTGACCAGTGGCTGACCGCCATGGGGGTGCGAACGCTGCGAATTCCGGCACGCGAAGTGATGGCCTCCATGGACGACACGCTCTCCACGATCCGAGACCTCATCGCTCGCTTGCCCCCTCCGGATGCTTCGCATCCTCCTCCCCCGTAGGGGGAAGAAGGGCCGCGGCGTCCTCCGGGCCACCTCCCCCGCATCGCGGGAGAGGATCTTGATCACAGAGCCCGCAGCCTCGGTGTTCGACCGACACCCAGCATCAACTCGCTCACCGCCCAGACCAGGGCGTCGGCGCGGTCGGGGCTGTGTTCCAGTTCGCCGGAGCCCAGGGCCATCAGCTCCTCCTCCAGTGCAACGAAGGCGCCGCAGTGGAGGACGCGGCCTTGTTCGTACAGAGCCGCCACGGGTTCGGCCCGAGCGCGCTTGCCCACCGAGGCCCGCACCAGCTTGACCCGGCACGGCGGGTCGGCCTGGGCCAGGACGCTGCGGACCATGTCGCCGCCCTGGTTGGCCTCGGCCACGAGGGCGTCGGCGGTCCAGGCCCGCGCGGCCGCGACCGCCTTCGCGGCCCAGCCGGCGGGGGAAAGGCCGCGCGCGGTCTCGTCGGCCAGGACGAAGGCGCGGTCGTCGCGGCGGCCAACGACCACGATCCCGCAGGCGTCGCCGGTCGCCGTGGCGGGCGGGTCGACGGCGACCACCACGCGGTCCAGCCGCGCGGGCCGGGCCGCCCGGCATCGCGCCAGGTCCTCGGCGCGGAACAGGCCGCCGTCGCTCTCGACGATCACCCCGTCCAGCTCCTGAGCGGCCAGGCGGGTGCCGCCATAGAGGCTCTCCAGCGTGCGCAGGAAGGCCGGGGCCAGGTTGGCGGCGTTGGCGACCGTGCCCGCGCGGCTGACATGGACCCCCGGCTCGGCCATCAGGGCCTTCAGCGCCCGCAGCGGGCGCGGCGTCGAGGTCACGACCAGGCGCGGATCCTCGCCCAGCCGCAGGCCGAAGCGCAGCATGGCCAGGGTCTCAGCGGGCTTGGGCCAGGCGCAGAATTCGTCGGCCCAGGCGGCGTGGAACTGTGGCCCGCGCAGGCTGTCGGGATCCTCGGCCGAGAAGGCGTAGGCGGTGGCGCCGTTGGGCCAGACCAGGCGCCGGCGCGAGGCCTCCCAGCGCGGGCGGAACAGCGGCCCGCCCATCGCCTTCAGCCCCGACGGCCCCTCGATCATCACCTCGCGCACGTCGTGCAGGGTGGGCCCGACCAGGGCCAGCGCCGGATAGGTTAGGGCGTTCCAAGTGATCCAGCGCGCCCCGGCGAAGGTCTTGCCCGCGCCGCGCCCGCCCAGCATCAGCCAAGTGGTCCAAGACTTGTAGTCCGGCGCCTGCTGATGCTCGAGCGGGTCAGCCAGGATCGCGCTGAGCAGGCGCTGCTGGTCCAGCGGCTCCAGCCCCGCCGTCGCTTCCGCCATCAGCTTGATCCGCTCGCCGCTTTCGCTCGACGAGATCAGCGATGCGAGCAAAGCGGGCGACAAGAGCGGCCTGAATTTCCTCGGGGTCGTCCGGGATGTCGGCATGCATGGAGACCTCGTCGTCGTCATTGGCCGCCTCGTCGGCGGGGGGCTTGGCGTTAGGCTCGGGAACCATGGTCGCGATCGCCTTGGCCGAGCGCGCGAAGACGCCGCAGGTGCGGGCCTCCTTCTCGATCTGGGCGATTTCGGCGGGATCCTTGGTCGCTTCGAGCCGGGTCCAGAGGGCGCTCAGTCGCCCCATGAGGCGGGTCTGCAGCGTCTCGCTCCAGTCCCTGACCTCGTCGCTTCTTCCGGCCATGACACAAAGATACGGCGCCAGCGGGCGCGGATCATTCAGGGGCGCGTAAAAGTGACAAGCGGTTGATTTCGTGGGATTCGATCTCGCGAACGCCGGGGATTGAGGGCGCTGAATGCTCGTGGTCCCTCCTCCCCATTAGGGGGAGGTGGATCGATGCGGATACGCATCGAGACGGAGGGGGTCCGCGAAGCGGTGCTGAAGAGGCCGCGCCCCAAAGCCCCCTCCACCGCCATTCGGCGGTCCCCCTCCCCCTAAGGGGGAGGAGAGACTGTCCGTCACCGCCGGTACAACCAGTTCCCCGGCAGCCCCATCCGCACGCTCGCCTCCCAGGGCGGCGCGCCGGGGATCGGCGTCCGGTCGGCTAGGCGGGCGGCGGCGCGGATGACCGGCAGTTCCAGGGGCCTCGGCAGCCATTCACGGCCCAGGCCCAGCACGTCCCGCACCGGCGCGGGGACCAGCCCCACCGCCGCCCGGATCAGCGGATGCTGCAGGCGACTGAGCGGTCCGGCGACCTTCACCGCCCGCATCAGCCCCAGGAACTCCAGCACGATGTCCGAGCGCTCCAGCCGGGGCAGCATGGCGGCCAGCTGGACTTCCCAGTCGGCCTCCGAGGTCGGCGCGCCCAGGGCGCCGTACAGGCGCGCGGCGGGGGCAGCCTCGGCGTAAAAGCGATCGCGGTCGGCGCGGGACAGGGGCTGGGCCAAGGCGTGATAGGCGCCCATGAAGCCGAAGCTGGCCGTGGCCTGCACCCAGTCCAAGAGCTCGACCGCGTCGGCGCGGTAGGCGGTCCCGTCGGGCGTGGTCCCGGCCACCCGCGCGTGCTGGCGGCCGACCCCGGCGATCATGGCCTCGGCGACCGAGCGCGCGCCATAGACCGTGACCATGGCCGCCAGGCCGGTGCGCTTGAGCCGCGTCAACGGGTCGGTGCGGAAGCTGGAGTGCTCCCACACCCCGGTGCGCACGCGCGGCTCGGCCAGTTCCAGGATCACCGCCGTGACCCCGCCGACGAACAGGGCGACCGGGTTCTTGAACACCCGCCACGACACCGAATCCGCCGCCGCCAGGGCCGCTTCGCCCGCCGGAGCGGTAAAATCGACGCGCGGACCGCCCGGAATCTCGAACAGGGACTTGGCGGCGTCGGCGAAACGGGCTTTCAAGGGCGCCTCCGGGGAAGGGTTTCCTCAGACAATAACGCCCAACCCGGCGAGCGCGCGCATGGACATGTCATGTTAGCGCTCCCATTTATGCGACGACCACTTCAAACCTTGCAGGGACGACCAACGTGCATCTGACGGGCGAGCTTCTGATCGGCGGCGAGAGCCGCAAGGGCGGCAACGGCGAGATCAAGGGGGTCAACCCCGCGACCGGCGAGATCCTGGAACCCGCGTTCGGCGGCGCGACCAAGGCCGATGTCGAGGCCGCCGCCGCGCTGGCCCATGAGGCCTTCGCCAGCTACCGCGCCCTCTCGTACGAGACCCGCGCGACGTTCCTGGAAGCCATCGCCGAGCACATCGAGGCGATCGGCGACGACCTGATCGTCCGGGTGATGGCTGAGACCGGCCTGCCCCGCCCCCGCCTGGAAGGCGAGCGCGGCCGCACCACCGGCCAGCTGCGCCTGTTCGCCAGCGTGCTGCGCGACGGCGGCTTCCTGGACGCCCGCGTCGACCCGGCCCTGCCCGACCGCAAGCCCCTGCCGCGTCCGGACCTGCGCCTGCGCAACGTGCCGCTGGGCCCGGTGGCCGTGTTCGGGGCGTCGAACTTCCCGCTGGCCTTCTCGGTGGCCGGCGGCGACACCGCCAGCGCCCTGGCGGCCGGCTGCCCGGTCATCGTCAAGGCGCATCCCGCACACCCCGGGACCTCGGAGCTGGTCGGCCGCGCCATCCAGGCCGCCGTCGCCTCGGTCGGCCTGCACCCGGGCGTGTTCTCGATGATCCACGACAGCGGCTACGAGGTCAGCCAAGCCCTGGTCGCCGATCCGCGCGTCAAGGCGGCCGGCTTCACCGGGTCGCGCCGCGGCGGCCTGGCCCTGCTGGCCATCGCCCAGGGCCGCCCCGAGCCGATCCCGCTCTATGCCGAGATGAGCAGCATCAATCCGGCGATCCTGCTGCCGGAAGCTCTGAAGGCGCGTGGCGAGAAGATCGCTCCGGACTTCGTGGCCGCCCTGACCCTGGGCGCGGGCCAGTTCTGCACCAATCCCGGCCTGATCCTGGCCATCGACGGCCCCGAGCTGGACGCCTTCGTCGCGGCCGCCGGCCAGGCGGTCGAGGCCGCCCCGGCCGCGGTCATGCTGACCCCCGGCATCTGCAAGGCCTTCGCGCATGGGGTCGCGGCCCTGAGCGAGGCCTCGGAAGTCACCACCGTGGCGCGCGGCGTCCCGGGTCCCGACGGCAGCCACACCGGCCGCGCGGCCCTGTTCAGCGTCGCGGCCAAGGCCTTCCTGGCCAATCCGCACCTGCACGAGGAGGTGTTCGGCGCCGCCTCGGTGGTGGTCCGCGCCGCCGACCAGGCCGAGCTGGCCCAGGTCATCGACGCCCTGGAAGGCCAGCTGACCATCGCCATCCACCTGGACGCCGGCGACCACGCCCTGGCCGGCGCCCTGCTGCCGGCGCTCGAGCTGAAGGCCGGCCGCATCCTGGTCAACGGCTTCGGCACCGGGGTGGAGGTGGCCAACGCCATGGTCCACGGCGGCCCGTTCCCCTCGACCAGCGACGGCCGCACGACCTCGGTCGGCACCCTGGCCATCGCCCGCTTCCTGCGCCCGGTCAGCTACCAGAACCTGCCCGAAGCCCTGCTGCCGGCCGAGCTGAAGACCGACAACCCGCTGGGCATCGCGCGGCGGGTCGATGGCAAGGTGAAGATCGGCTGACGATCAAAGCCCTCCTCCCCATTAGGGGGAGGTGGCTCGATGCGGATACGCATCGAGACGGAGGGGGTCCGCGCAAGCGGTTCTGAGGTTGAGCGCCCCCAAGCCCCCTCCACCGGCGTTCGCCGGTCCCCCTCCCCCTGAGGGGGAGGAGAAATCAAGGTCCTCCCCCTCAGGGGGAGGATTTCTTTTGCCCAAACACTTAAGTAATCACTTGACCATTTCCCCACCCCTCGATACTTAACCCCATGCCTAACCAACAGCCTTCGCTCGATCTGATGTTCCAAGCCCTCGCGGACCCCGCGCGGCGGAGCATGGTCGAGCGGCTCTCCAGAGGTCCCGCCTCGGTGAGCGAACTGGCGCGGCCGCTGGACATGTCGCTGCCGGCGGTCATGCAGCACCTGGCCATGCTGGAGGCAGGCGGGATCGTGGCGTCGGAAAAGGTCGGCCGGGTGCGCACCTGCCGGATCAATCCCGACGTCCTGAGCCTCGCCGAACAATGGATCAACCAGAGGCGCACCCAGTGGGAGCAGCGCCTCGACAGGCTCGGCGCGTTCCTGGCGGCCGAGGACGAGGACACCAAATGACAGATCGAAACGTCGTCCACGCCAGCTTCACCGTCGAGCGCGTCTACGCCGCCGCGCCGGCCCGGGTGTTCGCCGCCTTCGCCGATCCGGAGAAGAAGAAGCGGTGGTTCAAGGGCCCGGAGGAATGGGGCCCGCCCGACCAGAAGTACGACTTCCGTGTCGGCGGCGAGGAGCACAGCATCGGCGGCTCGCCCGGCGATCCGCCGCACCGGTTCTACAACCGCTATCTGGAGATCATCCCCGACGAGCGGATCGTCTACGCCTACTGGATGCACCACGGCGAGCCGCTGGCCTCGGCCTCGGTCGCGACCTGGAGTTCCGGCCGGAGGGCGCCGGGACGCGCCTGGTGGTCACCGAGATGGGGGCGTTCCTGGACGGGTACTATTCGGCCGAAGGCCGCGAGCACGGCATCCGGCTGCAGTTGGAGAGCATCGCGGCGGTGGTGGAGGGCGAAGGGTGAGCGTCGCCCTCTCCTCCCCCTCTGGGGGAGGGGGACCGGCGAACGCCGGTGGAGGGGGCTTTGGGCGCTGAACGTCAGAACCGCTTCGCGGACCCCCTCCGTCTCGATGCGTATTCGCATCGATCCACCTCCCCCTAATGGGGAGGAGAGTTCACATCCCCCTCAGTGACTCGCCGCCGCCGGCGGCTTGGCGATCTTCGCCACGTCGGCCTCCGTCACCGGCTTGGCGTACGCATTGCCGAAGTGCGTCCGGACATAGGTGATCGCCTCGGCCATCTGGGCGTTGCTCAGCGTGCCGACGAAGCCGGGCATGGCGCCCTTGCCGCCGGTCACCACCATGATCGGATAGGCCGCGCCGGCCAGCTTGGGATTGGACGCCAGGGCCGGAATGGTCCCCGCCCCCGTCCCGCCCTTGGCGTCGGCCATGTGGCAGGCCTGGCAGACCGCGCCATAGACCTGCTCGCCAGTCACGGGCTTCTGCGCGCGGACGATGCCGCCGCCGGTGTCTCCGCTGGCCGGGGTCTGGGCGATGGCGGGCATGGCCAGGAGCGAGGCGGCCAGCGCCGCGGACAGAACGATCTTGCTCATGATCACGCCTCCAGCGCGCGCTTGTGCAGACGGGTGATGGCGTCGATGGACGACAGCAGCGCGCCCTCCATCCAGCAGCCGACATAGCTGGCGTGCTCGCCCGCCAGGACGATGCGGCGGTCCATGCCGACCAGGGTCTGGTAGTGCTCCTTGCGGGTGTCCTCGTTCCAGCGGGCGCAGCAGCCCAGGGTCCAAGGCACGCGGCTCCAGGCCACCGAGGCGCCGCTGGCGAACTCCTTGCGATAGCTCTCCGGGTGCAGCACCGAACCCTGCTGCAGGGCCACCTCGATCCGCTGCTCGGGCGTCATGCCCGACAGGCGATAGGCCCCCATCTCGCGCGCGAAGGCGCCCAGCAGCACCGCCGGCCCGTCCTTGAACATGTTGTTGTTCGGATACGAGATCAGGGCGATCTCCTGGTCGGTGAAGCTGTGGCCGCCATAGATGAAGTCGTCCTCCTCCCAGAAGCGGCGCTTCATCTCCAGGCCGATCTTGACCTGGCCCGAATAGGGCACGGCCTTGATGGCGGCCATCATCTCGTCGGTCACAGCCAAGTCCATCTGGCCCAGGATCCCCAGCGGGATCGTACAGACGCACCAGTCGGCCTTGGCGTCGGCGGTCTTGCCCGTGGCCGTGTCGGTCCAGCTGACCACGACGCCCTTGTCGTCCTGGGCGATCTTGGAGACCTTGGCGTTGTAGGTGATCAGCCCTTCGACCTGCTTGGCGAAGGCCTTGCCGATCATGTCCATGCCGCCCACCGGCTGGAACATGGTGGTCTGCATCTCGTGACCCATGAAGAAGGCCATCGAGGTCCAGACCTGCGGGTCCAGCACGTCGTGCAGGCCGTAGAGGTCCTTGGACGGGATCGGCGCGCCATTGACCCCGCCGCCGCCCGGCCGCTCGAAGCCCCGGTGCGAGGAGGCCCGCAGGGACGCCGAGTACTTGTAGTCGTTGTCCAGCATGCCCCAGCCCTTCAGGGCCTCCAGCAGCTTGTCGCGGTCTTCTTGCGTGACCGTGTCGTCAAGGGCCTTGGCGTTGACCGACTTGGCCAGCAGCTCGGCGATGTTGCCCTCGAAATCGGCCGCGGCGGTGTTGAAGCGCACCGGCTTGCCGCCGAAGGCCTGGGACGAGTGGACCCAGCCCGAGTGGTTGAACTGGATGAACGGCTCCAGGGCCACGCCGAACTGCTTGCAGTAGTGCAGCAGCGTGCGGTGGTGGTGCGGGATCCGCCAGGGGCCGGGGTTCAGGTAGTTGCCGGGCGAGAAGGCCACCTTCTGGGTCGCGCCGCCCAGCTCGGTATAGGTATCGCCGCCGCGCAGCGACCAGTTGCGGCCGCCGGCGCGGTTCTGGAACTCCAGGACCTGGACCTTGTAGCCGGCCTTGCGCAGCTCGAACGCCGCCAGCATGCCGGCCAGGCCCGCGCCCAGCACGATCACCGAAGCTCCCGGCCGCGCGCCCTGCAGGCCGGGCGGGCCGTGGAACTGGGTCTCGGCCGCGTGGCCCAGCGTGGTCATCGCCTGGTACAGAGCCGCCGTGCCGCCGACCTTGGCGATGGCGGAAAGAAGCTGACGCCTGGTCGGCGCCCCGGAACGCGAATCCATCAAAAGCCCATTCCCAACTGAACCGCCCCAAACCCGCGAAGGAGTCGGCGATGCAGCGTCAGGGGCGCACGCGCGCGCCGACGGGGGCGAGATGCGCGGGGCCAGAAGTGGGCTGGCGGGCGTCAGGTTTGCGAATTATCGGGCGCCCGGACGAAGGACCTGCGCAGGGAACGTGCAGTCCCTTCAAACCCTACCAATCCGGTGCGTCATCCCGGAGAGCCCGAAATCATGAGCTCCTAGCGCACGACCCGCAGCGTCGGGCGGTCGGCGTTGACCTGGGTCAGGGGGACGGTGAAGTGGAAGCTGGAGCCCAGGCCCAGCGAGCTGTGGACGCCGATCGTCCCGCCCATCAGCTCGACCAGCTCGCGGCAGATCGACAGGCCCAGCCCCGCCCCGTCGTGGGCGCGGGTCGTCGAGGTGTCGACCTGGGAGAAGGTCTTGAACAGCGCCGGCTGGTGCTCGGCCGCGACGCCCTGGCCGGTGTCCTCGACCTCGAAGCGCAGGCCGCCCTTGGTCGCGGGACGCACCCGGACGGTCACCCCGCCCTCGTCGGTAAACTTGATGGCGTTGGCCACCAGGTTGCCCAGCACCTGGCGCAGGCGCATCGGATCGCCCGTCCAGCGACCGCGCAGCTCGGGCGCGATGTCGACGGTCAGGCCCAGCTCCTTGGCCGCCGCCGCGCCCGAGAAGGCCGCGCAACTGGCCTCGACCAGGGCGGCCAGGTCGAAGAGCTCGGCCCGCAGGCGCACGGCCCGGGTCTCCAGGCGGGCGATGTCCAGGATGTCGTTCAGCAGGACCAGCAGCGACTGGCCGGACTCGGTCAGCACCCGCAGGCGCTTGGCCTGGGGCTCGGACAGGGCGTCGGCGGCCATCACCTGGGCCATGCCCAGCACGCCGTTCAGCGGGGTGCGGATCTCGTGGCTCATATTGGCCAGGAAGCGGGTCTTGGCCTCGTTGGCGGCCTCGGCCTGTTCCTTGGCGGCGATCAGAGCCACGCGGCCGGCCTCCAGCTTGCGCAGGGCCTCGGTCACGCGGGTCAGCAGCACCGCGCCGGCGCAGCCCAGCACCCCGAAGCCGGCGGCGATCCAGGGGGCGATGCTCTTCAGCAGCGTCAGGCCAGGATTCACCGGCTTCCAGGCCAGAGCCGCCAGCGGCCGGCCATGGATGTCCGACAGGGTCACGCGCGGCGCCTTGCCATAGGGCTCGTCCAGCAGGGCCAGGGCGTCCAGCCCCAGGTCGTCGGACAGCTGGCGGATGAAGGCCGGGTCCATGCGGCGGGCCGAGACGACGATGGCGGGCGGGCCGTCATAGGCGTCGGCGACCGACCGGCTCTCGGGCGTGATGGCGGCGAAGGCGGTCAGATAGACCGCCCCGTCGACCCGCATCAGGCCGGTGCGGGTCACCTCCCCGGCGGTGCTCAGCCGGCCGGCGCGACGGGCGTCGCGGGCGTCGGCGGCGACGATCGCGGCGATCGGCGCGGCCTGTTCGGGGAAGTCGCCCAGCGCCGCCGCCGGGGTCCGCTTGCCGTCCAGCGAGGCGTAGGCCACCTGGCCCGAGCGGACGACGAAGGTCAGGTCGTGCTTGAACTGGTCGTGATAGTAGGTGGCGAAGTCGGTGTCGGCCCAGTGCGCGTCGATGGTCCAGCCCGTGGCCTTGTAGGCCTGGTCCCAGACCGTGGCCGAGGTCACCTCCCGCTCCATGCGCTCCAGCGCGCGGACGATCGTGCGCTGGGTGATCTCGATCTCGTCGACGGCCTCGATCCGGTCCAGCTGGCGAGCGGCCAGGGCCATCAGGGCCAGGGCGCCCAGGATCGAGACGACCACCAGCACCGAGGCCGCGCCGACGATCCCGAGGATCAGCCGCATCGGCCGCGCGCCTTTGTCCAGGGAAGGAGAGGTCGGCCGCGTCATCGACGCCACCATGGCGGCTCGCACGCGGCCGCGACACGTGACGCGTGGTCGCGGTCCGAGGTTAGCGGACCCTTACCCCGTCCAGCACCAGGGCCGTCACCGCGGCCAGGGTCTCGTCCATGAAAGCCTTGTCGGACAAGGACTTGCCCGACAGCGCCCGCACCTGGACGGCGAAGTCGGCATAGTGCTGGGTCAGGGCCCAGATCGCGAAGATCAGGTGCGGCGGATCGACGGGCGCCAACCGGCCGGCCGCGACCCAGGCCCGCACCACCGCGACCTTGGCGTCGAACACCGCCTTCAGCGGGCCGGCCAGCACCGGTTTCAGCAGCGGCGCGCCGCGCAGCATCTCCAGGGCGAACAGGCGCGAGACCTCGGGATGGTCACGGCTCAGGACCAGCTTGGCGGCGATCAGGGCGGCGATGGCGTCGGCGGGGTCGTCGGCCTCGGTGAAGCGGGCCAGCGGGGCCAGCCATCGCGAAAGCCCCTGCTCCAGCACCGCCACGTACAGCGCCTCCTTGGAGGGGTGGTAGTAGAGCAGGTTGGCCTTCGAGATCCCGGCCGCCTGGGCGATGGCCTCGACGCTGGCCCCGTCCAGGCCCTGGCGAGCGAACACGGCCAGGGCGCCCTTGAGGATCGCGGCCTTGCGGGCTTCGCCAGCCTGTGCCCGGCGGCCTCGGGGCGCCTGCGCCGCCTCGGTTTCGCCCAGGGTTTGAGCGGCCTTGACCAGCTTGCGGGCGCCCGAGGCCGGCTTGGCGGCGGGACGGGCGCTCGCCTTGCGCGGCGGCTTGACGGTCTTGGCGGCTGGCCCGGTCATGGCGCCTCGAACTTGGACCATTTGGTCAAACTTGGACCGAACGGTTCGGATTGCAACGTTCTGCGGGATGGTATTCCATGCCATCCGGAATTCACAAGGAGCCGCGTCGATGAGCTCGTCGATCACCCCGCTTTCTCCCGGCGCGATCATGCTGCCCGCGCGGCCCGAGCCGCTGCCGGTGGATCCCAAGACCACGGCGGTGATCGTCATCGACATGCAGAACGCCTACGCCTCGCCGGGCGGCTATCTGGACCTGGCCGGCTTCGACATCTCGGGCGCGGCGGGCGTGATCCAGCAGATCAAGGGCGTGCTGGAGGTGGCCCGCGGCGCGGGCATGCAGGTGATCTATTTCCAGAACGGCTGGGACGACCAGTACGTGGAAGCCGGCGGTCCCGGCTCGCCCAACTGGTGGAAGTCCAACGCCCTGAAGACCATGCGCGCCCGGCCCGAGCTGCAGGGCAAGCTGCTGGCGCGCGGCCAGTGGGACTACGAACTGGTCGATGAGCTCAAGCCGCAGCCCGGCGACATCCAGCTGCACAAGACCCGCTACAGCGGCTTCTTCAACAGCCAGCTGGACAGCGTTTTGCGCGCGCGCGGCATCCGCCACCTCGTCTTCGTCGGCATCGCCACCAATGTCTGCGTGGAGTCGACCCTGCGGGACGGCTTCTTCCTCGAATATTTCGGGACCGTGCTGGAGGACGCCACCCACCAGGCCGGCCCCGACTTCGTCCAGAAGGCCGCCCTGTTCAACATCGAGACCTTCTTCGGCTGGGTCTCGACCACGGCCGACTTCAAGGGGGCGTTCGGTCAACTGGCGCCGCGAACCTAGAGAGGAACCACCATGCCCAAGACCGTCATCATCCCGCCCGGCACGGGCACGCCCATCGCGCCCTTCTCGCCCGGCACGCTGGCCGACGGCGTGGTCTATGTCTCGGGCACCCTGGCCTTCGACAAGGACAACAACGTCGCCTTCCCCGACGACGCCGAGGCCCAGACCCGCCAGGTGCTGGAGACCATCAAGTCGGTCATCGAGACCGCTGGCGGGACCATGGATGACGTGACCATGAACCACATCTTCCTGACCGACTGGAGCAACTACCAGACGATCAACAAGGTCTATGCCGAGTACTTCCCCGGCGACAAGCCGGCCCGCTACTGCATCCAGTGCGGCCTGGTGAAGCCCGGCTTCGTGGTCGAGATCGCGTCCGTGGCGCACATCGGGAAGCGCTGAGGCGATGGCCAATCCCTCCCTCGCTCATCCCCGCGAAAGCGGGGACCCAAGCGGCCTTTCGGGGCGTGACGCGGCCGAGCTGAAATCCGCTGCCTCGGCTTGGGTCCCCGCCTTCGCGGGGATGAGCGGATTGGGGGTGGGGTCATGAGTTCTGGCCTGGTCGACGGCCTCCACTACGAGCTGCACGGCGGCCCCGTCGCCGGGCGCGAGGTCGTGCTGCTGTCGTCGGGCCTGGGCGGCTCGGGCGCGTTCTGGGCCCCGCAGATGCAGGCCTTGCTGGAGCGCTGGCCGGTCGTGCTCTACGACCACCGGGGCACGGGCCGCAGCGTCCGCGAGCTGCCGCCCGGCCCCTACGGCGTCGCCGACATGGCCGCCGACATGGTCAAGGTCATGGACGCCCTGGGCCTGGCCAAGGCGCATGTCGTCGGCCACGCGGCCGGCGGCAACGCCGGCCTGCAGCTGGCCCTGGACGCCCCCGACCGCCTCGCCAAGCTGGTGGTGGTCAACGGCTGGTCCCGGCCCGATCCGCATATCAAGCGGTGCTTCGACACCCGCATCCATCTGCTGAACGACACGGGCCCCGAAGCCTATGTCCACGCCCAGCCGATCTTCCTCTATCCGGCCGACTGGATATCGCGGAACCATGCCCGGCTGATGGCCGAGGAGGCCCACCACGTGGCTGGCTTCCCGCCGCGCGAGGTGATGCTGGCGCGGATCAACGCCCTGCTGGCCTTCGACATCGACGCGCGGCTGGACGAGATCACCCACCGGGTGCTGATCAGCGCCAGCGCCGACGACATGCTGGTGCCGATGAGCTGCTCCCAGCGCCTGGCGGGCCGGCTGCCCAACGCCGACTTCCAGCAGGTCGCCTGGGGCGGCCACGGCTTCACCGTCACCGATCCCGAGACCTTCAACGAGGCGCTCGTGAACTTCCTACAAGGGGAATAACAACATGCAGGTCGGCGTCTTCATCCCCATCGGCAACAACGGCTGGCTCATCTCCGAGACCTCGCCGCAGTACATGCCCAGCTTCGAGCTGAACAAGGAGATCACCCAGAAGGCCGAGAAGTACGGCTTCGACTTCGCGCTCTCGATGATCAAGCTGCGCGGGTTCGGCGGCAAGACGCAGTTCTGGGAGCACAATCTCGAGAGCTTCACCCTGATGGCGGGCCTGGCGGCCGTGACCAGCAAGATCAAGATCTTCGCCACCGTCGCCACCCTGACCATCCCGCCGGCCATCGTGGCGCGCATGGCCTCGACCATCGACTCGATCGCCCCCGGCCGTTTCGGGGTGAACCTGGTCACCGGCTGGCAGAAGGCCGAGTACAGCCAGATGGGCCTCTGGCCCGGCGAAGAGCACTACACCGACCGCTACAACTACCTGGCCGAATACACGACCGTGCTGAAGGACCTGCTGGAGACCGGCGTTTCGGACTTCAAGGGCAAGTACTTCACCATGGACGACTGCCGGGTCAGCCCCCACCCCAAGGAGACCAAGCTGATCTGCGCCGGCTCGTCCGACGAGGGCCTGGCCTTCACGGCCCAGTACGCCGACTACAGCTTCGCCCTGGGCAAGGGGACCAACACGCCGACCGCCTTCGCCGACGTCAACAAACGCCTGGAGGCCGCCGCCGCCAAGACCGGCCGCGACGTGCAGTCGTTCATCCTGTTCATGATCATCGCCGACGAGACCGACGAGAAGGCGATGGCCAAGTGGCAGAAATATCGTGACGGCGCGGACCAGGAGGCCCTGGCCTGGCTGACCCAGCAGGCCGCCCCCAACGCCAAGGCCGGCGCCACGACCAACACCACCCAGCTGGCCGCGCCGGAGTCGGCGGTGAACCTGAACATGGGCACCCTGGTGGGCAGCTACGAAAGCATCGCCCGCATGATGGACGAGATCGCCGAGGTGCCCGGCACCGCCGGCGTGCTGCTGACCTTCGACGACTTCGTGAAGGGGGTCGAGGATTTCGGCGAGAAGATCCAGCCGCTGATGAAGTCGCGCGCGAAGTAGCGGCGACTTCTCTCCTCCCCCTCTGGGGAGGAGGACCGGCGAACGCCGGTGGAGGGGGCTTTGGGGCGCGGCCTATGCAGAACCGCTTCGCGGACCCCCTCCGTCTCGATGCGTATTCGCATCGATCCACCTCCCCCTAATGGGGAGGAGAAACACCTCAATCCACCGCCAGCATGCCTTCTAGCTTCAGCCGAAACACCAGCACGCTGTCGGGCGGGATCTCGCCCATGTCGCGGGGGCCGTAGCCCAGCTCCGACGGGATGTAGAGGGTCCATTCGTCGCCGACATGCATCAGCGGCAGGGCCTGCAGCCAGCCTTCGATCAGGCCGTCGGCCGGCATGATCGCCGCCTTGCCGCGCGCGAAGCTCGAGTCGAACACCGCGCCGCTCAGCAGCTTGCCCTCGTAGTTGACCTTGACGATGTCGCCCAGCTTCGGCGACGGGCCAGTCTTCGGGCCCGAGGTGGTGATCTTGTACTGCAGGCCCGAGGGCAGGACGACGACGCCCGGGGCCTTGGCGTTCTTCTCCAGGAAGGCCTTGCCGGCCACGGCGTTGGCGGACGGCCCGGCGTTCAGCTGCGGCGGCGCGGTCGGCGTGACCTGGGCGTTGGCCGCGCCGGCGGCGAGGAAGGCCGCGAGGGCGAGAGGAGCGAGAAGGCGCATCAAGGGGTCTTTCGGGTTCGATTCCGGTGGCGGGCACCGTAGCGAGGGTTCAGCCGAAGATCGCGGCGAAAAGATGCTCCGCCGCGATGCGGTGGAGGATCACTTCCCCAGATACCGCCCCGCGAACGCCAAGAAGTACGGCCAATTCGGCCCCGGCGTGTGGCCGCCCTCGTGTTGCCTGAACGCCAGGTCGCCGGTCGCCAGCAGGGTCAGCGGGGCCGGATACGTCGTCGCCTCCAGGTCGCGCGCGCCCAGCAGCCGGTAGACCGGTCCCGCCGCCACGGTCGCCATGAACATGCCGCGCGGGTCGGTCCAGGCGTCGGCCTCGTCGTTGCCGACGCTGATGAACAGCGGCCGGGGCGCGACCAGGGCGATCAGTTCGTGGGCGTCGACCGGCAGGTCGTCGGCGGTCAGCGGGCCGGCGTATTTCAGGAACTCGCCGGACATCCAGTGGTGCTCGCCCTCGGCGGCAAGGTTCTCGACCTGCTCGCCGCGCTGGCGCCGGTGCAGCTTGGCGCCGCCCTCGCCCGACGAGGCGATCAGCCCCACGGCCAGGCGCGGCTCGTAGGCCATGGCCACCAGCGCCGCCTTGCCGTAGCGCGACAGGCCCTCGATCCCCACGCGCTGGGCGTCGATGGCCGGGTCGCTCTCGAAATAGTCGATGGCCCGGCTGGCGCCCCAGGCCCAGGCGCGCAGGGCGCCCCAGTCGTCGCTCTTGCGCGGATGGCCCCGGTTGGCGAGGCCGATGATCCCCTGGTTCAACCTGGCCGGATCGTCGGCCTGGACGCTGGTCGGATCGAGGATCGCGTAGCCCCAGCCCTTGGCCAGGACCAGGTCGCGCCAGTCTTGGTAAGAGGGGCCCGGACCGGGCGGCGGCGGCCGGTTGCGGGCCCAGGGCGGACCGTCGGGGAAGCCCAGCTCCAGGATCAGCGGGACGCCCTTTTGACCTTCGGGCGTGACCACCAGCAGATCTAGCGACACCTTGATCGCCGGCGCGCGGCTATTGTCCGCCACGCCCGCTAGGCGCTTTTCGACCACGGGCACGCCGGCGCGGACGGTCTTGGTCTCCTTGACCACCGTCCAGGTGATCTTCGGCGCGTGCTTGGGGACGCGGCCATAGACCTCGCTGTCGAAGGCGGCGACCAGCTGCGGGCGGCGGGCCTTCCACCAGGCCTCGCCATTGGGGACCGGGCGGCCGTCCGGGAAGGCCAGCGGGTCGGGCAGCAGGCTGAACGGCCCAGCCTTGGCCTCGTCGTAGTTCACGGCGTTGGGCGCGGTCTTGTTGTAGCCGTCGACGCCGGGCCGCAGAGGCCTGGTGATGCCCAGCGCTTTCAGCATCCGGGCGTGCTCCGCCTGGCCCGCGGCGACATCGCGTTGGGGCGTCTGGGCGAAGGCCGGCGCCCCCGCCAGCAGGCCCGCCGCGCAGGCGATTTGCAGGATTGATCTTACAAGCATCATGCCGTCATCTGACCTCTGCCATGCGTAACACGATATCGCGCCTCAGCGCCGCTCTTTTGCTCGGCCTCGCCGCCGTTCCGGCCCACGCGGAGGAGCTTCCCCGCATCGCTCCCAAGGACGGCGTCCACCGCCTGCTGGTCGACGGCAAGCCGTTCCTGATCCTGGGCGGCGAGTTGGGCAATTCCTCGAGTTCGGACCTTGCGGACCTGTCGAACCACTGGGCGGTGCTGAAGACCGCCAACCTCAACACCGTGCTGGCCCCGGTGACCTGGGAGCAGCTGGAGCCGGTCGAGGGCCGGTTCGACTTCACGGTGCTGGACGGCATGATCCAGCAGGCGCGCGCCAACGACATGCGCCTGGTTTTGCTGTGGTTCGGGGCGTGGAAGAACAGCATGTCGACCTACGCCCCGGCCTGGGTGAAGCGCGACCCGGTCCGCTTCCCCTATGCCCGCAAGGACGACGGCAAGGCGGTCGAGATCCTCAGTCCGTCCTACCCCGCCACCCGCGACGCCGACGCCAGGGCGTTCGCGGCGATGATGAGCCACCTGAAGGCGGTCGACGCGGAGAAGCGCACCGTCCTGATGATCCAGGTCGAGAACGAGATCGGCATGCTGCCTCAGGCGCGCGATCACACGAAAGCGGCCGAGGACGACTTCGCAAAGCCCGTGCCGGCGGCGGTGCTGAAGGCGACCGGCGCGAAGAAGCCAGAGAAACAGACTGGGACCTGGGAGCAGGTGTTCGGCGCCTCGGCGGCGACCGACGAGCTGTGGCAGGCCTGGACCTTCGGCCGCTATGTCGAGGCGGTGACGGCGGCCGGCAAGAAGGCCTATCCGCTGCCGATGTACGTCAACGCAGCCCTGCCCCGCCCCGACACCGTTCCGGGCGGCTATCCCAGCGCCGGGCCGCTGCCGCACCTGATCGACCTGTGGCGCGCGGCGGCGCCGTCCTTGGACATGCTGAGCCCCGACATCTACTTCGCCGACTTCGTGAAATGGATGCCGCCCTACGACCGGCCCGACCAGCCGCTGTTCATCCCCGAGGCCGACCAGGCCGGCAAGACGCCCGCCCCGGCCAACGCCTTCTGGGCGATCGGCGAGCACGACGCGATCGGCTTCTCGCCCTTCTCGATCGAGCACCTGCCGGAGGGCGGGGTGAAGACCCTGGGCGCGGCCTACAAGCTGCTGGACCAGCTGACGCCGCTGATCACCACCCACGACGGCGGCAAGACCATGCGCGGCTTCCGCGCGCCGGTCGCCTATGACGGGACCGTGGACCTGACCCCGCGCAAGGCCAGCTTCGGCCCGTGGGACGTCACCGTGACCGTGGTCGATCCGTGGACGCCCAAGGACCAACAAGACTACGCCGCGCATGGCGGGCTGATGATCCAGACCGGACCGGACGAATTCATCGTGGCGGGACGCGGCGTCACCCTCACCTTCGCGACCGAAGGCGCCAGCGTCGGGCTGGAGAGCGTGCGCGAGCTGCGGTTCGAAGGCGGCCAGTGGGTCGACGGCCGCTGGCTGAACGGCGACCAGACCCACCAGGGCCGGCACGTGCGCCTGCCGCCGACCGAGTTCGGGGTCCAGCGGGTGAGGCTGTATCGGTATAGGTGACGGCCCCCCTCTCCTCCCCCTCTGGGGGAGGGGGACCGCCGAACGGCGGTGGAGGGGGCCTTGGGGCGCGGCCTCTTCAGCACCGCTTCGCGGACCCCCACCGTCTCGCCGCGTATCCGCGGCGATCCACCTCCCCCTAATGGGGAGGAGGGATGAGGCTCAGTCCTCCGCCCCATGCGCATAGACCCCCAGCATCGTTCCCACGAACCCGCCGGCCACCTTGGTGCTCAGGGTGGTCCCGTCGGCGTCGGCTTTCAGCGTCTCCCACGTTCCCGGCGCGGTCCCGTAGGCGAAGTCCAGCGCCCCGCCGCGCACGCTGATCTTCAGGTTCAGCCCTTGGCTCTTTTCGAGGGAAACAGCCTTTTCCGCCACCACCACGCCGTCCACGGCGTCCTTGTCCCCGGCCCGCTTCTCGACCCGCACCAGGGTCTTGCC
The DNA here is from genome assembly GCF_019931575.1 of Caulobacter segnis. Classification (NCBI taxonomy): domain Bacteria; kingdom Pseudomonadati; phylum Pseudomonadota; class Alphaproteobacteria; order Caulobacterales; family Caulobacteraceae; genus Caulobacter; species Caulobacter segnis. Next base: position 3,860,623 of record NZ_CP082923.1, read on the forward strand.
GCCGTCGCGGACCAGGCCGACGAACCAATAGAAGGCGTCGTTCTGCACGGCCACCAGCCCGGCCTTGTCGCCGTCGGCCCGGGGCTCGAAGCGGACCGTCGTGGAGACCGTGGCGTTCATGTGCTGCTGGCGGCGCGCCCAGATCGAGGGCTGGTCGTTGCCGCCGATGCGGTCCTTGCGGGCCTCCAGGCTGAGGATGCCGCCCTTCACGCTCCACCAGCGCGAGGTCGGGATGCGCATGGTCATCCAGCTCTTGGGCAGCTCGGGTCCGGCGAAGGTCTCGGCGACGCGGAACGGGCCGGCGCTGGGCGGCGCCTTCGCTCCTTCCTTGCTTGGGGGCGGCAGCTTCGGCGCGGTCTTCACATAGGGGATGGTCTGGCCGTTGGGCAGAATGATCGGCCAGCCGTCCTTCCATTCGACCGGCAGCAGGAAGGTCTCGCGGCCGGTGTTGTACAGGTCGTCGCCATAGGGCCGCACGGCCAGGAAGGTCGCCCACCACTGGCCGTCGGGCGTGTCGACCAGGTCGGCGTGGCCGGCCGAGGTGATCGGCAGGGGCCGGTCCCTGGGCAGGCCGCGCTGGGTCAGGATCGGATTGTCCTTGTACGGAACATAGGGGCCGGTCACCGACTTGCCGCGCAGCACGACCTGGCTGTGGCCCTCGGCCGTGCCGCCCTCGGCGGCGATCAGATAGTACCAGCCGTCCTTCTTCAGGATGTGCGGCCCCTCGGGCCAGATCGGCTTGGCGGCGGGGTTCACGCCCTTGTCCAGCAGCACCGAGCGCGGCCCGATCGTCTTGCGGGCCTTGGGGTCGTACTCCTGGATCCAGATGGCGCGGTGACCCGAATATTCGGCCGGCCCCGGCGGGTTGTCGTTGTTGACGATCCAGGCGCGGCCGCCACCGTCCCCGCCCTCGTCGAAGAACAGCGAGGCGTCGATGCCGCCCACCTCCGGCAGCCACACCGGATCCGACCATGGCCCCTTCGGATCCTTGGCGGTGATCAGGAAGTTGCCGCCGCAGTCGACGCAGGTGTTGAGGATGTAGAACAGCCCGTCGTGATGGGTGATGGCCGGGGCGAACACCGCCCGCGACAGGCCCAGCCGCTTGAAATCCAGCATGCCCGGCCGGTCCAGGGCGTTGCCGACCTGCTCCCAGTGGACGAGGTCGGTCGAGTGGAACACCGGCAAGCCCGGGAACCAGGCGAAGGTCGAGTTGACCAGGTAGAAGTCCTTGCCGACCCGCACGACGCTGGGGTCGGGGTGGAAGCCCTGCAGGATCGGGTTGCGATACTGGCCGGGCGCGGCGCGGACGGCGTCCGAGGGGTCAGAGCCGCTGTAGACGAAGTTGGAGAACTGGGCGGTGTTCGGGGCGGCATTCGCGGCGGTGGAAGCCAGCAAGGCCAGGGCCAGGATCGATCTCTTCATACGCATCCCCTTTTACCGCTCATCCCCGCGAAAGCGGGGACCCAAGCCGAGCTTGTGACTTCGCGCCGCGCTCCAATCCGCGACACCGCTTGGGTCCCCGCTTTCGCGGGGATGAGCGGTGTTTTGTGTCGCGTTACCTGGAAGGCGCCGCCCGCAGCGCCGCCGCCACCGCCTCGCGCAGCGGCTTGGGCTTGTAGTTGTCATCGTACAGCGTCGGCCGCTTGGGCAGCTTGTCCTCGCGCAGCCACTGGTTCTGCAGCCACGAGTACTTGTCGACCATGCCCCAGGCCAGGACCTCCTTGGTCTGCCTGTAGCTCAGCATCTGGTCGAGGAACGCCTTGGCGTAAGCGGCGACCTCGGCGTCGCGCGGGCCGAAGGCGGCGGGCAGGCCCTTGTCGTGGACGTCGAACTCGGTGACCAGCAGGTCGTAGCCCATGCCGGTGACGTCGTTCAGGAACGCCGTCCAGTCCTTCGCCTGCGGCTTGCCGAAGCCGGTGAAACTGTCCGCGTTCTCGGCCCCGATGTGGCTCTGGATCCCGAGGGCGTCGACCGGCGTCCCGCGCTTCTTGAAGCCCTCCAGCAGCTTCAGCACGCCGTAGCGGTGCTTCTCGTTGCCGGCCTCCTGGCTCATGTAGTCGTTATAGACCAGCCGGGCCTTGGGCGCGGCCTCGCGGGCGACGTGGAAGGACAGGTCCAGCACCTGCTCCTGGCCCATGGCGTCGGAAAAGATCGTGCGGCGGATCGAGCCGTCCTTGGGATCCACGGTCTCGTTGACCACGTCCCACGAGATCATCTGCGGATAGTGGGCGCAGACCGTACGGATGTGCTCGGTCAGCATTTTCGCCACCGCATCGGCGGGCTTGGGGCCGAAGTCGTAGTGCTGCAGCCACTGGGGGAACCACTGCGGGTGATGCCACAGCAGGGTGTGGCCGCGCAGGGCCTGGCCGTTGGCCTTGGCGAAGGCGGCGATGCGGTCGGCGCGTTCGAACTGGAAGGGCGTCGGCCCGCCCTGGCGAACCACGTACCATTTCAGCTCGTTCTCCGGCACCAGCACGCCGCACTCGCGGGCCAGGATGGCGCGGTACTTCGGGTCCTCGAACGAGCCGGTCAGCGAGCCCTTCGGTCCCGCCCCGACGGCGCTGCCGAAATAGAGGCCCTTGGCCTTGGCGAGGTCGCGCAGCGGGGTCTCGTCAGCGTGGGCGGCGCCGGCGAAGGCCGTGGCGGCGCCGGCGAGCATCAGGTCTCGACGGGAAAGGCTCATGTCGGGCTCCAGGAAAGACGCGCATCGTTTGGAGGGCGATGCGCGCGAGGCCTTCCCGCTCACGAGGTGAGCGGACAGGAAGGCCTCGATCACCAAAAAGAAGCCTGCGCATCGCGCAGGCTCGGTAGTCGGCAGGCGTAACCGAGCCTCGTCGTCCCACAGGCCCCAACGACAGGGGAGACGAAACCCATCCGCGACCGCCGCCGGCCCCGGGGCGAAGGCCCCGGACCGGCGACGCCCGGACCCTAGAAGCTGGCGCGCAGGACCAGCGTGTAGCGGCGGTCGTTCACGAACCAGGAACGGCCGGTCTTGAGCAGGTTGCTGTCGAGGATCTGCGTGGTCCGCGTCGTCTCGTTCAGCAGGTTCACGCCCTGGACGCCGACCTTCACGGTCGGATTGACGGTGTAGAAGAACGAGCCGTCCAGCTGACCGGTCGCCTCGTTCATGATCGGCGCGTACGGGATGATCACGTCGCGGACGGTCAGCAGGAAGTCCGAGCGCCAGTTGTAGGCCAGGCGCGCCGAGATCTTCTTCTTCTCGTAGATGATCGCGAAGTTGGCGTTGTGCTTGGACAGGCCCTGCAGCGGCAGCTTGCTGGTGTCGACGGTCGTCACGCGGCCGGCGGCCACGTCGGGATCGGTCGCCGACAGCGTGCTCTGCGGGACGCCCGAGCTTTCGATATAGCTGTAGTTGGCGTTGATGCCGAGGCCGTCCAGCGGTTTGGGCAGGAAGTCGTAGAACTGCTGGTAGCCGACCTCGAAGCCCTTGACCGTCGCCTTCTTGTCCGAGTTGCCGGGCGTGGTGACCAGCACGTCGAAAGTGGCGCCGTTGTTGGTGAACGGCACGCGGGCGGTCGAGTTGAAGGCGACGTCCGTCAGCTGCTTCCAGAAGGCCGCGACCGTGACCGAGCCGACGGGGGCGAAGTACCATTCGACCGAGGCGTCGATGTTCTTGGACTGGGTCGGCTTCAGGAAGGGATTGCCGACGGTCACATTGCCGGTGGGCTGGCCGTTGGTGATGCCGTCGTTGTTCGTGTTGAGCGCCAGGTTGTAGTAGTTGCGCGTCAGGCCGATGTCGGGCGGCGTGATCGTCTTGGACAGGCCGACGCGATACTGCACGCCGTGCGGCGCCATGACCTTCAGGTTGAAGCTGGGCAGCCAGTACTCGAACGAGGCCTTGGCCGTGGTCGGCACCGTGGCGCCGTTCTGCCACGCGCGGGCCGCGGCGCGAACCTGGGGCGTCAGCGAGCAGAACGACGAGGCGACGAACGGCTGCTTGGGCTCCGGCAGGGCCTGCCAGTCGGCGAAGGCCTTGGCGCAGTCGCCGTCGGTCGACAGGCTGGTCGAGATCGGGAACGCCAGGAAGCCCGTGCTCTCGCGGTTGGTCTTGGTGTAGCGCAGGCCAATATTGCCGCTGACCCGGTAGTCGCCGACGTCGCCCTTGAAGCGCGTCATCAGATAGGCCGACTTGGTCTTCTCGTTGACCGGGTTGATTTCCTGCGGGCGGAACGGCGTGCCGGCGGTGACGCCGCAGCGCTGCGCCAGCGGCACCCAGTTCTGCGGGCAGCCGCCCGACAGGCGATCGCGCCACTCGTCGCCCACCGACATGATGAACTGCGAGGCGGCCACGTAGTTGTCGGCCAGGTTCTGCGAGTAGAACAGGCGGGGCTGGCCGCCGGTCGGCGCGCCGGTGGCGCCGCGCATGAAGTTGTCGAACGCGAAGGTCTCGGCCACGCCGACGCTGCTGGTCCCGCCGCCGGTGGTCGGGCTGCCGTTGATCGGGTCGTCCATCCAGACCGGACCGCCGCTGCCCCAGATTTCCGAGACCACGCCCCAGTTGTAGGCCGAGAAGCGGGTGGTCTGGTCACGCTCGGACCAGCGCACGCCGGCCTTCACAGAGTCGAACCAGGTGTCGTCGTTGAACTTGTACTCGACGTCGAACTTGACCGCGTCCTCGGTGCCTTCCGACTGCTCGATGTGGTCCATCGCCGAGCGCCAGAAGTTGTTGTACGGGTCGCTGAAGCTGGCGTGTGAACCGCGCAGGTAGGACGTGCAGTTGGCGTTGAACGGCGCGCAGGTCGAGATCGACGAGCCGCTGGCCGGGGCCGTGAAGGCGATGTCCGGCACGTCGTTGCCGTGCAGGGTGATCGAGGCGTTCTGGAACGTCGAGCCCCACAGACCCATGCTGATGGCGTCGACCTTGGAGTCGACGTGCTGGGCGTCGAACAGCAGGCCCCAGTGTTCGTTCGGCGTCCATTTGAAGTTGAAGCCGTAGTCCGTGGTCAGATTGACCTGGTTCTCGTCGCGGCGGACGTTGTTCGACTGCAGGCCGTTGATCGGCGTGCGCGGGTCCGAACCCGTCTGGTCGGCGCGCCAGCCCGTGCTGCCGGTGATGACGCCGTTGGTGAAGACGCCGCTGTCGTCGAAGGTGAACGAGGTGCCGTCGATCGGACGCGAGTCGCCATTGCCGGCGACGTTGTCGGTGGCGATTTCCACCGCGTGCTCGGTCCACTTGGTCCGCGACTTCGAGCGCAGGTACTGGAACGCGGCCTGCATCGAGCCGTCGGTGCTCTTCCACTGCACGGCGGCCGCCTGGCCCTCGCGCTTGCGGTCGTTGGTGGTCGAGCGGAACGCCGCGCCGCGCGGGAACCACACGCCCTTGCCGGCCACGCCGCAGTCGGCCACGGCGACGCCCAGGTTGGTGCGGCAGCCGAAGTTCGACACCTGGATGGCGTCGCTGCGGCTGGCCAGGCGCGAGCTGACGAAGCTGCCCAGGATGCCGAACTCGCCGATATTGGTGTCGAAGCGGTTGCTGTAGAGCACCGAATAGGTCGGCTTCCAGGTCTTGACCATGTCGCCGTAGCTCGTCTCGACCGACAGCGACAGGATGCGCTTGTTGCTGTCGAACGGCAGGCGGGTGCGCAGGTTGACCGTGCCCGAGATGCCGCCCTCGATCAGGTCGGCCGAGGGGCTCTTGAACACGTCCACGCCGCCCATCAGTTCCGAGGGCACGTCGGCGAAGCTGAGGATGCGGCCGTTGTTGGCCGTGAAGGTGTCGCGGCCGTTCAGCTCCGACCGGACGAAGTTCAGGCCACGGACGACCACGCCCGAGCCTTCGACCGAGAAGTGGTCGGGGTCGACGCCGGCGGCGAAACGGTTGATCGAGACGCCGGGCACGCGCTGCAGGGCTTCCGTCACCGAACGGTCCGGCAGGGCGCCGATGTCCTCGGCGGTGATCGAGTCGCCGATGATCTCCGACGACTGCTTCAGCTGCTGGCTGCTCTTGAGGCTCTGCTTGATGCTGGTGACGACCACCTCGTCGACGGTGTCGTCGGCCTTGGTCTGCGCCATCGCGGGCGCGCCGATGACCAGCGCCCCCAGCGCCAACACCGAGACCCCGTACTTCAGACTGTTGGTGATTGAATGACGTCCGCGAGTCGCGGACGGCCTGCTGGCCGTGCCCATTAGTCCACCTCCCCGTTATATCGTTGTGGCAGCAAGTTAGCGCTACCATTGGTCAATGTTACCGTGACCATTGTTGTCAGATCACATGACAGACCACTGGTCGTCAAGCGTTGTCAGAAACGCCCGGTTCGTTTAGCCATGGGGAATGGGATCGCTACCATTTTGGGTAGAGGCGCCCCGTAACACACGGGAATACCGCCATTACCGCGACCTGGTCGCCTCCCTATCCGTGGTCTGGCCACGCGAACCGGATCTCAAGGTCCGGCTTAAGAAGAAACGATGACAACGACAGACAGCGTTGTCAATTTTAACCTTGCTCCGACCGGGTCATCTAGCGAGAGGCCTGACCGGAAATGGGTTTCGGGGGAGGAAGCCATGACGGACATCAACGTCCGCGCGAGTCGAGGGCCCGGGTCCGGAGAGCGCGCCGAAATGTCGCACCCTTCCCTCGGCGACGCCGCCGATCCTAAGCTCTGTCCATGAGCCCCATCCGAAAGATCGTCATCGTCGGCGGCGGCACGGCCGGCTGGATGACCGCCGCCGGCCTGTCGGCCGTGCTGAAGGGCCTGCCCGTCGCCATCGACCTGGTCGAGTCGGCCGAGATCGGCACGGTCGGGGTCGGCGAGGCCACGGTCCCGCACATCCGCAACTACAACGCCCGCCTCGGCCTCGACGAAGCCGACTTCATGAAGAAGACCCAGGCGACCTACAAGCTGGGCATCGAGTTCCGCGACTGGGGCCGCAAGGGCGAGCGGTACGTCCACCCGTTCGGCGCCTTCGGCCACCCGATCGGCGGCATCCCGTTCCACCAGCACTGGCTGCGGGCCCGCCAACGCGGCCCAAATGGGGAGCAAGGGGCCGACGCCATCACCGCCTACAGCCTGCCGATCATGGCCGGCTTCGCGGGCAAGTTCGCCCCGCCCTCGCCCGACCCGCGCTCGCTGGGCTCGACCTTCAACTACGCCTACCAGTTCGACGCAGGGCTCTACGCCCTCTACCTGAGGGCCTATGCCGAGGCGCGCGGGGTCGTCCGCACCGAAGGCAAGATCGCCAGCGTCCAGCAGCGCCCCGACGACGGCTTCGTCACCGGCGTGACCCTGGAGAGCGGCCAGGCGATCGAGGGCGACCTGTTCATCGACTGCTCGGGGTTCCGAGGGCTGCTGATCGAGCAGGCGCTGCACGCCGGCTACGAGGACTGGACCCGCTGGCTGCCCTGCGACCGCGCCGCCGCCGTCCCTTGCGACTCCGTCGAGCCCGCCACGCCCCTGACCCGCGCCACATCCGACCAGTGCGGCTGGCGCTGGCGCATCCCGCTGCAGCACCGCGTGGGCAACGGCTATGTCTACTGCTCCAGCTATATCAGCGACGACGAGGCCGCCCGCGTGCTGGTCGACAAGCTGGACGGCGCCCCGCAGCAGGACCCGCGCTTCCTGCGGTTCGTCACCGGCCGGCGCAAGAAGCAGTGGTTCAAGAACGTCGTGGCCATCGGCCTGTCGTCCGGCTTCCTGGAGCCGCTGGAGAGCACCTCGATCCACCTGATCCAGGTGGCCATCTCGACCCTGCTGGAGCTCTTCCCGCACCGGGGCTTCGAGCCCGCCGACCAGGACGAGTACAACCGGGTCATGGACCTGGAGTTCGAGCGGATCCGCGACTTCCTGGTGCTGCACTACCACGCCAACCAGCGCGGCGATTCCGACTTCTGGCGCGACCGCGCCGCCGCCCCGATCCCCGACAGCCTGGCCGACAAGATGGCCCTGTGGCGCGAGCGCGGGGTGGTCGCCGCCTACAAGGACGGGTTCTTCAAGGAGCCGTCGTGGTTGGCCGTCTATCTGGGCCAGAACGTCGTCCCCGAGGGCTGGGACCCGCTGGTCGAGGCGATCGACCCGGCCCAGTCGGCCCGCGTCCTGGCCGAGCTGAAGACCGCCGTGGCTCGCACGGTCGAGGCCATGCCGGCCCACGAGACCTTCCTGCGCGGCTTCGCCGACGCCCGGACCTCCGGAGCCTTGGCATGAGGATCCTGATCGTCGGACGCGGCGTCGACGCCTGGATGACCGCCGCGGTGCTCGCCACCACCGCGCGCGGCGTCGCCGAGGTCGCGGTGACCGAGACCGCCCCGCCGGCCTCGGGCCAGCTGGTCGCCCTCCCCGCCTTGAGAGGCTTGCACGCCCGGCTGGGCCTGCCCGAGATCGGCAAGCCTCTGCTGGCCCTGCGCCACGGCGACGCCGTCGAGCCGTTCGGCGACACCGGCGCGCCGCTGGAGGGCCTGGCCTTCCACCACTACTGGCTGCGCGCCCGTGAAGGCGCGCCGCTGGACGCCTGGAGCCTGGCCGCCCAGGCCGCCGCGCGCGGCCGCTTCGCGCCGAGGAGCGCCGATCCCCGTTCCCCGCTGTCGACCCTGGACCACGGCCTGCTGCTGGACGGGGCGGTCTACGCCAAGGCCCTGAGGGCCGTCGCCCTGAAGGCCGGGGCCGTGATCGTGGACGGCCGCCCCGACGCCGACCTGGTGGTCGACGCGTCCGGCGAGGCGGGCGACGGCCCTCGCGAGGACTGGAGCGGCTGGCTGCCGGCCGGCGCGCGGCTGTCCGGCGTCGACGGCGCGGTCGCCACCTTCGCCCACGACGCGCCGCTGAAGGCCGGCCGCCGGGTTCGCGCGGTCGAGGGCAAGACCGTGGCGGTCGGCGCTGCCCTGGCCCGCCTCGGCGCGGCCGACGGCGGCGACCTGCACCTGCTGCAGACAACCGTCTCGCGCCTGGTCGCCCTGCTGCCGACCGGCCCGGCCACGATCGCCGAGTTCAACCGCCTGACCGCCCTGGCCGTCGACCGCGCGCGCGACATGGCCATCCTGCGCTGGGGCGTGCTCGATGCGACGCCTCCCGAGCTGGCCTGGAAGCTCGCCCAGTTCGAAAGCCGGGGCCGGGTGGTGATGTACGACGAGGAGACCTGGCCGGAGCAGGCCTGGGTGCATGCGTTCCTGGCGCGAGGGATTGTTCCGCGACGCTGGGACCCGCTGGTCGAGCGCATGCCGCTGGAGCGGACACGCGAGATGCTGGGGCGGATGCGGACGGTGATCGAGAAGACGGCGGAGGAGATGCCCGGTGTTTAGACCAAACTCCCCCTCCTCCCCATTAGGGGGAGGTGGATCGCCGCGCATACGCGGCGAGACGGAGGGGGTCCGCGCAGCGGTTCTGAGCCCGCAACGCCCCAAAGCCCCCTCCACCGGCGTTCGCCGGTCCCCCTCCCCCAGAGGGGGAGGAGAGATGAACTTGAAGCATGTGAGCGTCGCATGACCAACCCCATCCGCGAGGTCCTGATCGTCGGCGGCGGCACCGCCGGCTGGATGACGGCCGCCGCCCTGTCCAAGGTGCTCGACACCAAGGGCGTGCGGGTCACGCTGGTGGAGTCCGACGCCATCGCCACCGTCGGGGTCGGCGAGGCCACCATCCCGCCGATCACCACCTTCAACCAGATCCTCGGCATCGACGAGGCCGAGTTCATGCGGGCGACGAAGGGCAGCTTCAAGCTGGCCATCGAGTTCGTCGACTGGAAGCACAAGGGCCACCGCTACCAGCACCCGTTCGGCAATTTCGGCCTGGATATCGAGGCGCTGAAGTTCCACCAGTTTTGGCTGCGCGCCTATCACGAGGGCTGGGCCGCGCCGATCGACGACTTCAACCTGCCGGCCACGGCGGTGAACCTGGGCCGCTTCGCCCTGCCGTCCAAGGACCCGGGCCAGGTGATGTCGGCCCTGAAATACGCCTTCCACTTCGACGCCAGCCTCTACGCCAAGTACCTGCGCGGCTATGCCGAGACGCGCGGCGTCACCCGCGTCGAGGGCAAGGTCGCCAGCGTCCAGCAGCACGGCGAGACCGGCTTCGTCACCGGCGTCACCCTGGAGGACGGCCGGGTGCTGAAGGCCGACCTGTTCGTCGACTGCACCGGCTTCCGCGCCCTCTTGATCGAGCAGACCCTGAAGACCGGCTACGAGGACTGGGGCCACTGGCTGGCCAACGACCGCGCCGTGGCCCTGCAGTGCGAGATGGGCGGCGATGGCCTGACCCCGTTCACCCGCGCCACGGCGCACGCGGCCGGCTGGGTCTGGCGCATCCCACTGCAGCACCGGATCGGCACGGGCTATGTCTACGCCAGCCAGCACATCAGCGACGAGGACGCGCTGAAGACTCTGCGAGGCACGCTGGACGGCGCTCCGACCCAGGAGCCGAACTTCATCAAGTTCCGTCCCGGCCGGCGCAAGCAGATCTGGAACAAGAACGTCGTGGCCATCGGCCTGTCGTCGGGCTTCCTGGAGCCGCTGGAGAGCACCAGCATCCACATGATCCAGGCCGGCATCACCAAGCTCTTGGCCCTGTTCCCCGACCGCGGCTTCAACCCCGTCGAGATCGCCGAGTATAACCGCCTGACCATCCTGCAGGTCGAGCTGATCCGCGACTTCATCATCCTGCACTTCCACGCCAACCAGCGCGACGAGCCGTACTGGAAGGCGCTGCGCGAGATGGAGATCCCGGCCGACCTGTCGCGCAAGATCGAGCTGTTCCGCTCGTCCGGCCGCCTCTTCCAGTCGGACTACGACCTCTTCGCCGAGCCCAGCTGGATCGCGGTGCTGCTGGGCCAGGGGATCACGCCCCGGCGCCACGACCCGCTGGTCGACCAGTACGACCAGGCCTTCGTCCGGGGACAGATGGAGCGCCTCGGCGGCCTGATCCGCCGCACGGCCGAGGCCATGCCGACCCACGAAGCCTTCATCGCCCGCTATTGCGCGGCCCCGGAATTCGAGATCGCGAAATGACCGAGAACCACCGCCTGCGCCGGGTCGTCATCGTCGGCGGCGGCACCGCCGGCTGGATGACCGCCGCCGCTCTCGGGCGCTTCCTCAAGGACGGCTACACGAAGGTCACCCTGGTGGAGTCCGAGGCCATCGGCACGGTGGGCGTGGGCGAGTCGACCATCCCGCAGATCAACATCTTCAACCGCATGCTGGGGCTGGACGAGAACGAGTTCGTCAAGAAGACCAAGGCGACGTTCAAGCTGGGCATCGACTTCGTCGACTGGAAGGAAATCGGCCACAGCTACCACCACCCGTTCGGCCCCTATGGCGTCGACATGGAGGGGGTGTCGTTCCACGGCTACTGGCTGAAGGCCCGCGCCCTGGGGCTGGAGGACGACCTGGGCGCCTACAGCCTGCAGACCCTGGGCTCGCGCCAGAGCAAGTTCATGCGCCCCAACGGCCAGGCCAACTCGCCGCTGGGCCAGATCGCCTACGCCTTCCAGTTCGACGCCGGCCTCTACGCCAAGTTCCTGCGCGAATACGCCGAGGCGCGAGGCGTCGTCCGCCAGGAGGGCCGCATCCAGTCGGTGCAGCAGGACGGCGAGCGCGGCCACGTGACCTCGGTCACCCTGGAGAGCGGCGCGGTCATCGAAGGCGACCTGTTCATCGACTGCTCGGGCTTCCGGGGCCTGCTGATCGAGCAGACCCTGAAGGCCGGCTACGAGGACTGGTCGCACTGGCTGCTGAACGACCGCGCGGTGGCCATGCCGTGTACGCTGGGCGGCTCGCTGGCCCCGGCGACGCGGGCCACGGCCCGGCCGCACGGCTGGCAGTGGCGGATCCCGCTGCAGCACCGGCTGGGCAACGGCTACGCCTATTCCAGCGCGCATGTCAGCGACGACGAGGCCCTGGCCGACCTGCTTGCGAACCTGGACGGCGAGCCCCTGGCCGAGCCGAATTTCCTGCGTTTCACCGCCGGCCGTCGCAAGAAGAGCTGGGACAGGAACGTCGTGGCCATCGGCTTGTCGGCCGGCTTCATGGAGCCGCTGGAGAGCCAGTCTATCCACCTGATCCAGGTCGGAATCTCGCGCCTGCTGGCCCACTTCCCCGACCGCCGGTTCTTCCAGGCCGACATCGACCGCTACAACCGCACCATGACCTTCGAGTACGAGAAGATCCGGGACTTCCTGATCCTGCACTTCAAGGCCACGCAGCGAAACGACACCCCCTACTGGGACTATCTGCGCGAGATGGCGATCCCCGACTACCTGGCCGACAAGATCGCCCTATTCAAAGGCTCGGGCCGGATCTTCCGCGAGAACGAGGAGCTGTTCAACGACACCTCGTGGTTCGCGGTGATGATCGGCCAGGGGATCATCCCGGAGGCCTACGACCCCATGGTCGACGCCATGGACGAGGGGCTGTTCAAGGCCCGCATGGCCGAGATCAAGGCGGTCATCGCCAAGTCGGCGGCGGTGATGCCGGATCACATGGCGTTCATCCGCGAGAACTGCGACGCCTCTCCTCCCCATTAGGGGGAGGTGGCGCGCCGCGAATACGCGGCGTGACGGAGGGGGTCCGCGAAGCGGTTCTGAACAGGCCTCGTCCCCAAAGCCCCCTCCACCGCCGTTCGGCGGTCCCCCTCCCCCAGAGGGGGAAGAGAGATAGGGTCGACCTACTTCCCCATCACGTTCAGCACCGCCAGGGTCATCGCCTCCACCCCCGTGCGGATGCTCGGTTGCGGCACGGGCGCGAAGAAGGGCGAGTGATTGACCGGCAGGGGGCGGCCCTCGGCCTTGGCCTTGGCCATCTCGGCGGGGTCCAGGCCGCCGATGCTGAAATAGACCGACGGCACGCCGGCCAGGACGAATTCCGAATAGTCCTCGGACGCCGAGCCCGGCGACGGGTTGAGGATCGCGCGCGAACCGAAGGCGGCCTTGAACACGGTCGCGGTGCGCTCGGTCAGGGCCGCGTCATTGACCACCATCTTGCCGCCGGGGGTGATCTTGAGGTCGGCCGGCGGGGCCCCGGCCATGTCGGTGACGGCCTTCACCGTCCGCTCGATCCCGGCCAGGATCTTGGTCCGCACCGCGTCGTCCTGGGTGCGGATGGTGCCGCGCACGCGGGCCTTGTCGGGGATGATGTTGCCGGCGCTACCCGCCTGGATCGCGCCAACCGTGACCACGCCGAACGCGGCGGGGTCCTTCTCGCGGCTGATCACGCTCTGGACGTCGACGGTGAAGCGGGCGGCCATCAGCACCGGGTCGATCGTGGCCGCCGGCATCGAGCCGTGCCCGCCCCGGCCGTTGAAGGTGATGTCCAACCCGTCCGAGGTCGAGGTCAGCACGCCCGGCTTGTAATAGACCTCGCCGGCCGCGCCGGGGCCGACGTGCAAGGCAAAGCCGTAGTCGGGCTTGCCGCCGATCTTCTGGAACAGGCCGTCGTCCAGCATGGTCCGCGCCCCGCTGACCGTCTCTTCCGAGGGCTGGGCGATGAAGACCAGCGTGCCCTTCCACTGGGCCTTGCGGGCGACCAGCTGGCGGGCGGTCCCGATCCAGGCGGCCATGTGGATGTCGTGGCCGCACGAATGGGCGACGTAGACCTTGTCGCCGTTCCAGGTGGCCTGGGCCTGGCTGGCGTAGGGCAGGCCAGTCTTCTCCTGCATCGGCAGGGCGTCCAGCTCGGTGCGGATCAGCACCTTGGGCCCCTCGCCGTTCTTCAGCACCGCCACCACGCCGGTCTTGCCGACGCCCTCGGTGACGGTGAAGCCCAGGGTGCGCATCTCCTTGGCCAGCTTGGCGGCCGTCTCGACCTCCTGGAAGCCCAGCTCCGGATGGGCGTGGATGTCCTTGTACAGGGCGTCCAGCGCCGGGTAGTCGCGATCCAGCTGGGCGTCGATGGTCTTCAGCGTCGCGGGAACGTTCAGCGGCGCGGCGACGGCCGTCGTGGCGAGCAAAGCGGCGACGGCGGCGGAGACGAGGAGCTTCATGCGGGCGGTCTCGGGACAGGTGGGAAGGTGTCAGCTGACTGACGAAACAAACCACGCAAACCGCCCGCGCCGCCGCCCATTTTTCCTCTCCTCCCTTTTTGGGGAGAAGGGATGGCACTCCTCCCCCTCTTGGGGGAGGGGGACCGCCGAACGGCGGTGGAGGGGGCTTTGGGGCGCTATCTCGTCAGCACCGCTTCGCGGACCCCCTCCGTCACGCCGCGTATTCGCGGCGCGCCACCTCCCCCTAATGGGGAGGAGGGATGGCTACTCGCCGCCTCAAATCCCCGGCGCCCAGGGGAACGTCATCGCCTCGTATTGCTCCAGGGTCTTCGGCGGCGGCTTTTCACCCGGCGGCAGCGGGCGCTTCGAAAAGCTCCCGAACCAGGCCACCGAGGCGTCGCGCCACCATTGGGCCTCGTCGCGCTGGATCTTGAGGTAGTCGGCGACCTCGGCGTGGCGCTGCGGATCGACGTACGGCGTCATCGCCGCCCAGGTCGTCTCCATGCCGTCGACATACTTCACGCCCTGGCCGTAGCGCTTGACCAGGCCGTCCCACAGCGTGTCGCCGGACTTCAGGCGGTAGTCCCACGACAGGTGGTGGAACCACAGCAGGTCCTTCTCGTCGACGCACTTGAGGTCGGCGTAGCAGGCCCCGACCGCTGGGGCGTACTGGGCCGTGGCGTTGCTGCCCGTCGGGGTGCGGTCGAAGCCCAGGCCGTCGGGGCCGGCCTTGGCGTAGTAGACGCTGGTCCAGTCGGCGCGCTCGCCGCCGGAGACCCAGGGGCCCGGGCCGTAGTGATGGCTGCGGCCCATCTGGTGGTGCAGGCCCAGCGGCGTCATGTAGTCCACCGTCGCCTCGCGCGAGCCCATCATCATCTCGACCACCGGCTTCACGAAGCGCGGGTCGTTGGTGAAGGTCATCCTGGCCCAGTCGGTGGCGATGTCGCGCGTGGAGGCTTCCGGATCCCAGGCGAGACGCCCGAAGACGTACCAGTTGGCCTGGTCGAACTGCGAGCCGCTCCAGTTACGGTCCGAGCCGATATTGGCCACCCCGGCCATCACCGTCAGCTTGCGGCCGTCCAGTTGGCCGTCGACCACCTTGGCCACGGTCGACCCCTTGCCGTGGGCCATGGTGTCCGAGCGCAGGGTCTCCTCGTACATCGGGCCGAGGTAGACGAGGTGGGTCGAGAAGCCGAGATATTCCTTGGTGATCTGAAACTCCATGCCGAGGTTCGATTTCGGCATGGCCCCGAACAGCGGGTGGAACGGCTCGCGCGGCTGGAAGTCGATGGCCCCGTTCTTGACCTGGATGACCACGTTGTCGCGGAACTGGCCGTCGAACGGCTTGAACTCGTTGTAGCCCTGCTTGGCGCGGTCGTCGGGCTGCTCGTGCGAATAGACGAAGGCGCGCCAGATCACGACGCCGCCGTGCGGGCCGACCGCGTCGGCCAGCATGTTGGCCCCGTCGACATGGGTGCGGCCATAGTCCTGCGGTCCCGGCTGGCCTTCCGAATTGGCCTTTACGAGAAAGCCGCCGAAGTCCGGGATGGCCTTGTAGATCTCGTCCGCCTTGGCCTTCCAGAAGGCGGCGACGGCCGGGTCCAGCGGGTCGGCGGTCTTCAGGCCGCCCAGCTCGACCGGCGCCGACCAGCGGGCCGACAGATAGACCTTGATGCCGTATGGCCGGAACGTGTCGGCCAGGGCCGCAGCCTTGGCGATATAGGCCGGGGTCAGGCTGTCGGCCTTGGCGTTGACGTTGTTCAGCACCGTGCCGTTGATCCCGATCGAGGCGTTGGCGCGGGCGTAGTCGACCATGCGCGGATCGACATGGCCGGGCAGCCGCCACCAGTCGAAGATCGACTGGCCCGAATAGCCGCGCTCGACCGTGCGGTTCAGGTTGTCCCAGTGGTTCAGCATCCGCAGCTTCACCTTGGGGGACGAGGCGATGTCGAGCTTGTCGACCGGCTGGCGGGTCTGGATCAGCTCCAGATAGCGGAAGACGCCGTACAGCACGCCGATGTCGCGATTGGCGGCGATGACCGTCGTGGCCTTGCCGTTCACCGCCGTGGTGCGGATCCGGTAGCCCTCGTCGCCCAGGCCCTGCTGCGGCGCGACGGTCAGCTGGATCACTCCGTCGCGGGCGCCGGCGGCGGCGATGGCGGGCTTACCGACCAGGCCGGTCAGGCCCCGCTCCAGCTCGGTGCGGGCGACTTTCAGGGTCGGGGTGTCGGCGCTCGAAGAGGCCGGGGGCGCGATGGCGGCGGCGCGGGCGGCATAGGACGCTTTGGCGCCGGCCTCGATCGGCCTGTAGCGGAGCCACAGATCGTAGCCGTCCTCGGCCCGAGCGGCCGGAGCGGCCAGAAGCAGGACGGCCGCCGCCAACGCCAACAAACGCATGTCTCGCTCCCCGCCGATCCTCACGAAGATCGGACATTCTTGTACGGTTTGCACCGCCTCGAACGTCGCTGTCGGCAGCGCCGTCAAAGGTCGGGACACCGAAGACTAGTGGTCAGACCACCGGGTTGACAACCCTCATGGTAGCGGTAAACCGATAAGCAGGGAGGAAGATGGACGCCCGAGCGCTCAGGTATGGGCGCCCTGAGTACGGCGCGCCCATGATCTTTCGGCCCCGCTTCACGGTTCCAGCAAAAGCGTCCCATGCCCAAGATCATCGCCGCCAAGACCATCGTCACGTGTCCGGGGCGCAACTTCGTCACCCTGAAGATCATCACCGACGAGGGGGTGTACGGCATCGGCGACGCCACGCTGAACGGCCGCGAACTGGCGGTCGAGGCCTATCTGACCCAGCACGTCATCCCCTGCCTGATCGGCCGCGACGCCCACCAGATCGAGGACATCTGGCAGTTCCTGTACCGCGGGGCCTACTGGCGCCGGGGCCCGGTGACCATGGCCGCCATCGCCGCCGTCGACACCGCGCTGTGGGACATCAAGGGCAAGATCGCCGGCCTGCCGGTCTACCAGTTGCTGGGCGGCGCTTGCCGGACGGGCGTCATGGTCTACGGCCACGCCAACGGCGAGACGATCGACGAGACCCTCGACAACGCCGCCCACTACGCCGCCCAGGGCTACAAGGCCATCCGCCTGCAGACCGGCGTGCCGGGCATGAAGGGGACCTACGGCGTCTCCAAGGACAAGTTCTTCTACGAGCCGGCCGACAGCGACCTGCCCAAGGAGACCGTGTGGTCGACCGAGCGCTACCTGCGCTCGACCCCCGCCCTGTTCGAGGCCGCCCGCGCGCGCCTGGGCGACGACCTGCACCTGCTGCATGACGTCCACCACCGCCTCACCCCGATCGAGGCCGCGCGCCTGGGCAAGGATCTCGAGCCCTACCGGCTGTTCTGGATGGAGGACGCCACCCCGGCCGAGAACCAGGCCAGCTTCCGGCTGATCCGCCAGCACACCACCACGCCGCTGGCCGTCGGCGAGATCTTCAACTCGGTCTGGGACTGCAAGCAGCTGATCGAGGAGCAGCTGATCGACTACATCCGCGCCACGGTCGTCCACGCCGGCGGGATCACCCACCTGAAGAAGCTGGCCAGCTTCGCCGACCTGCACCACGTGCGCACCGGCTGCCACGGGGCCACCGACCTGTCGCCGGTCTGCATGGGCGCGGCCCTGCACTTCGACCTGTCGATCCCCAATTTCGGGGTCCAGGAATACATGCGCCACACGCCCGAGACCGACGCGGTGTTCCCGCACGCCTACACCTTCGAAGACGGCATGCTGCACCCCGGCGACGCGCCCGGCCTGGGCGTCGACATCGACGAGGACCTGGCCGCCAAGTATCCGTACCAGCGCGCCTACCTGCCCGTGGCCCGCCGTCTCGACGGCTCGATGCACGACTGGTGAGCCAGATGGTCGCCCACTTCGTCGCCCAACATCTGGCCAAGAGGACCGACAAACTCTGACCATTCGGGCTGGAAGCGACAGAAATTTGGTCAATCGCCACCGGTGTCCGTGGTAGTGATTCAAGGATCCGACTAACGCCCGCGGGAAGCCCCTCTGGGCGCCCGCGTCTTCCCGAAGTCTCTCGAGCCCGCATGTCCGACAACGTCAAGCTCTACCGCAAGATCGCCGACACCGTCGCCGACGCCATCGAGGCGGGGCAGTACAAGATCGGCGACCGCCTGCCGACCGAGCGCGAGTTGGCCGAGCAGTTCGGAGTTTCCCGCCCGACCCTGCGCGAGGCGATGATCGCCCTGGAAATGCTGGGCATGATCGAGGCCCGCCACGGCCTGGGCATCTACGTCACCGGCAATGTCCGCCCGATCGCCCCGTCGGCCGAGATGGACTTCGAGATCGGCGCCTTCGAACTGATCGAGGCCCGCCGCCTGTTCGAGGGCGAGGCCGCGGCGCTGGCCGCCACCTCGATCAGCGACGAGCAGATCGCGGCCCTGGAGGGCCTGCTGGAGCGCATGCACGTCGAGGAGGAGATCCGGGGCGAGGACGCCGACCGCGAGTTCCACCTGACCATCGCCCGCGCCACCGGCAACGGCGCGATCATCGCCACGATCGAGAACCTCTGGGACTGGCGCAACCGCTCGCCCCTGGCCCGCAACATCCTGACCCGCGCGCGCGGCATGGGGCTCGAGCCCCGCATCGTCGAGCACCGGAGGGTGGTCGAGGCGCTGAAGGCGCGCGACCCGGCGGCGGCCCGCCAGGCCATGCGCGACCACCTGGAACGGGTGATCGACCACCTGCTGCACGCGACCGAGACGGAAGCCGTCCAGCGGGCCCAGCAGGAGACGAAGGCGCGCCGCAACGCGATCGCGAAACGGGTGGCGATCTAGCTTTGTCTCTCCTCCCCCTCTGGGGGAGGTGGCCCAGAGGGCCGGAGGGGGCAGCTCGGCATAGGCCGCATTAGCCCCCTCAGCCGCTCCGCGACAGCTCCCCCAGAGGGGGAGCAGATGATGCCCCATGACACCGCTTTAACTCGCCCCGCCCGCCCCGCGCGGCTACCCTCCGGCCCATGCACCCGCCGCTCCGGCACACCCTCCCCGCCGACGCCATCCCGCGCCATATCCACGCCGCGCCCTACGCCGCCGTGGTGCTGGCGGGCGGCTACGAGGAGGCGGGCGAGCGGGGCCGCTGGCGGGTCGAGGCCGGGGACGTGCTGGTCCACGCCGCCTTCAGCGCCCACTGGAACCCCGCGCCCAATCGCGCCCAGGCCGGTCGCGCCATGGTGCTGAACCTGCCGCTGGCGGCCGCCCCGGCCTTCGCCGTCGCCCGGATCGCCGATCCCGACGCCTTGGCCCGCCTGGCCGAGCGCGATCCCCGCGCCGCCCGCGCCCTGCTGGCCGAGAGCTGGACGCCCGGCCGCCCCGCCCGCGACGACGCCCCCGACCTGATGGCGGCCGCCCTGTCGGACGCCTCCGACCTGGCCGTCGAGGCCTGGGCC